>CAIPJS010000001.1 GCA_903865435.1 uncultured Bacteroidota bacterium
CGCACATTCGTTGGTGGTTGATAGATAAATAGAAGTACCATTGCGATACCAGTTATATATGTATGCGCCGCTGGGGTAAGCATACAACCTGCCGCCATGCAAAGCAATGGAATCAGGCGCAGTTGGTATGGGGCGTTGGGTTACAACATACACCTGACTGGTATCTACACAACCAAAAGTGCTGCGGATGATAACCGAATAATTGCCTGTGGTATCCACATTAATAAAATTGGTATGCAAGCCGTTGCTCCAAGTATACAAATTACCTGCTTGTACAGCCAATTGCATACTGCTGCCCTTGCATAAATCATGTTTGGCTGGATTGGCAAGCAAAGTATCATTAGGCATAGGATGCACTGCTGCTTGCACTGGGTTGGATGATACCGTGCAACCATTTGCTTGTGTTACCGTTACCCATGCTTTTAACGAATCGTTTACGACAATGCTATTGCCTGCAACCCCATTGCTCCAAATGGCATGATTGCCTGTGGCTGATAAATGTATGGTATCACCTTGGCAAAAACTTAAACGGCTATAATTCACTGTGGGTGGGGTAACTACACAGCTATCGGGGGATAACTTGGCGATGAAGTAATTATAATTACCTATAGCTGCTAAATGGGTATTGCCAAAAATACCTCCTCCCGGGAAATAATGACCAGTAACATAAATATTTCTGCCAGTAGCATCACAGCTTACCCTTTCGCAATAGGTGAAGCCTATTTTGAGCCACAATACGTTACCTGCCGAATCATAGCTGACTACATAGCCACCACCATTCATACTATGCGTAGCATCAAATTGCATATAATTGCTGTAAGATTCACCAGCTAAATACACTCTGCCCAAAGTATCTACATCCATTCCGCTGCCATAATCATGGTCATTGGTTTGAGAGCCAGTCTTTAGCCATAAACCATTGCCTGCAGTATCAAAGGCAGCCACATAAGGGTCATTTCCGAAAGCTGAAATAGTCGTACTATTTACCTGCAATTGGTCGGAATAATCACCACCCAAATACACTTTGTTTTTCCATACTTTAAGCCCAGCTATATCACCATACGAACTTCCACCACCCAAGCCATTCGCCCAAAGAACATTGCCATTCGTATCCATTTTAGCCACGAAAACAGTACCATCAAAAATATTGTTATTGGGCAATGGCACATTATCAATAAGGATAGAATCAGAGCTACCTGCCATGAAAATATTACCTTTGCTATCAGTGGTGAGTTTTTCAACGGTGTAATCCATTTGTTTTACCCAGCGGATATTACCTATTGAATCATATTTGACAAGAAAATTGCTGCCATTAGATGCACGTAACATATTGCTGCCAAATTGGACGGAATCGCAAGAAAAAGAACCACTCAAATAAGAACTACCAAAAACATCGGTTGTAACGGCATTACTTTGGCTTCCAGTAAAAGCATAACTGGCAAAGTCAATTGATTTTTTTGCCCATTTTATATTTAAGTCCGAATCAAACTTGGCAATAAAAGTTTCTTGCCCATTCAAAACTGAAGGACTTTTATACAACTTAATACCATTACCAAAATCAAGTGAATCAAACCCGAAATAGCCAACCAAAGTAATTCCATTTTTATTTTCAATAGCATTGCTTAAGCAATAGGTTTGAATTGCTTTAATCTTTGACAAAGCTCCCAAAGAATCAAATTTGGCTATATAAATCCCATCCAGATTTATTGTAGTTGTATCAACAATCAAAGTATTGTAAAATCTTCCCGTTGTATAGATAGAGTTGTTGGAATAACCACTTGATATATTTTGATATAAATATGGGTTGCAGTTGATTGACTTTGCAAATATCCAATGCATTGGCTGTGCCTTACACAAGCTAATACAAAAAATAAAAATAAAAACCACCTTATGTTTCTTCATAAAATTTTTTATTATTGCAATCTTAATTTCAACAAAAATAAACCAAAATACAATGAAGAAAAAAATTCTTTGCTCGTCCTCGTCTGAAGCATAGCCTTGTGTGTGGCTGACGAGGATGTAAGTGGCTTTTTGTTTGCAACAAATTTATAGTTTTCCATTGTTTTAGTTGGTATTTATTTTCGTCATCGACGAAACACCACTGCTATCCTCGTTTCCTGCGCTAGTGCCTTGGCTACAAACGAGGACGAGCTGGGGAAGTTGACCACCAATTTTCATTTTAAACTGACCACTCAATTTTATTCAAAATTGACCACCCTTTTTTAGTTTAAAGCGAACAAAACAAATACTATAAAAGCCTTAAAGTCAAAATGATACAGAACAGATTTTTTCAGTTGTTTCATTTGCAATCTAAAATTAAATTTGATGGTCAATCGCCACTGAAAAAAGGTGGTCAATGATTACAATTTTTCCAATTTAACATCACATGTCATTTTTCTATTTTAATATTTCTCCAAAATCCACATTTTAAAATTGTTGACTTATTAAATTTCCTATTTGTTATTCTTAAGCATTTTCTTGAAATATACCCTAAATAATCATATAAATTTTGAATTCCAACATTTGAATTTGATTCGTGATAATATTTCAATTGATTAGTAGATGATTTTGGTTTGTAAATAATTTGTATTTCATCTTCGCCATGCAAAGCCCGAGTAAAAAAAGCTTGACTAAACCCTATACTTAAAATATGAATAATCATACATCTCTTGTTGCTGTACTGCTGAAGAAGAGTATCCATTTTATTTATCATCACATTCATTGTACTATCATTATTCTGCGTTGAAATTGATTGCAGCTCCAAATGTTTTAAAATTGATTCTATACTATCAATTAATTTTCCTTGTTGAATATTAGAGTCAATAACAACTTCAAAATTATCATTTAATTTACCATATATCAGATTAACTAGTTGAGATTTTATTCTTTTTTCATCTTCCATAAGCCTTTTAGAACATTTTGGTAGTTTATTTACAGACCAATAATTCATAACAAATTTCTGAGTAGTCTTCGCCCAATAATTACGGTAATTTTTCCATGAATATTTTGGTACAGGAAATTCATTATTACTAGGCCAATTCAATGATACACTTTTAATCATTGGCATAATCAGATGAATAGTATCTTTTACAGCAATATTACCGGCAAACATTTTGTTAGACAGGAATAACAGTAATAAAAATATTATTTTTTTCATGATTAAAAAATGTTTTTTTGCTCGTCCTCGTCTGAAGCATAGCCTTGTGTGTGGCTGACGAGGATGTAAGTGGCTTTTTGTTTGCAACAAATTTATAGTTTTCCATTGTTTTAGTTGGTATTTATTTTCGTCATC
>CAIPJS010000002.1 GCA_903865435.1 uncultured Bacteroidota bacterium
TATTTTAATTTTGGGAAAGGTATTGTTTACAACACTTTTGATCAAAACAGGTTATCGGCTGGATTTTATTATTATTTGAATAAAGACAATATTTTTCAGTTTGGCTATACCAATGTATATCAGCAATTAAGTGCTAAAAATAAATTTTCTAACTTAGATGTAATTAGAATTTCAATTTTCAATAATATTGATTTTAGAAATAAACAGACAAAATCTATCGATTAAAAAATTACCATTTATTTAGTATAAACTGTTTTTCCAGTTTTTGCTGAAAGTTTGGCAGCTTCTAAAATTCGATTTACCACAATATTATTTTCGATCGAGTACAACCCAAAGGGTTCTATTTTTTCATTCCCTCTTAGCACAGCATGTAAATAAGAAAATGGGTCTGTAAATACATGAATGTCTTTGTCGGTTACATTTCTTTCATATTCAGGCAAAGCTTCTTTATTTCTAAAACGCATTCTATTGGCATTCACTGCAATCATATAAGCGCTATCTCCATATACTTCCATATCTTTTCTTGCAAAAGTCCAATCCCAAGAGGCTTGCAAAATGGCTTGTGTTTTTGGGTAGTTTAAAATGATGGTAGCGTCATCATCTACCTTAGGATACAATTTGGGTTTGAATTGATTGGTTACTGCTATGACAGATAGAGGCATCTGACCATGCATCAAATAAGTAATTAAATTGGCACCATAACAGCCAAAGTCAACAATCGCACCGCCACCATTTTTGATAGGATCGCTTAACCAATTGTAAAACTCATCACTCACCCCAATTTCTTTTGGTCCTTGATGTCCATGATGAAATACTACTTTTCTTATTTGTCCTACATAATTACTATCCTTTATCATTCTAAAAGTTTCGTAGGTAGATGGATACCAAGAAGTTTCAAAATTGGTTAACAGTGTAACATGATATTTTTTTGCTAAAGCTTCCATTTGCAATGCATCTGATAAGCTTGCTCCTAAAGGTTTTTCTACCATAATATGAATACCTCTTGGTGCAGCTTCTTGCACGACCAATAAATGCTCTTTGATGGAACCAAATGCCACAACTGCTTCTGGTTTTTTAGCATCCAATACTTTACCTAAATTGTTATAAAACAAAGCAGGATCCAAATGGTATTTTTTTGCATTTTTTTCGGCGATGGCTTTATCGGGTTCGTAAATACCTACAATTTCCATTTCGGGTCGGATGGGCTTATTTAATATCCAGGCAGCATGTCCATGGGAGGTTCCAGCCACCACCACTCTTACAGCACCTGTCTTTTTAGTTTGTGCTTGAACAGCGATGTTTAAAAATAAGCAAGAGGCAATGAGCCAAGTTGATAGAGCATTCGTTTTCATAGTTCTTAGTTTATACTTTCAATTTAAGCTTATTTATTATCTTTAATTAGGTTTGACAATAAAAATACATGAATGAAAAAATATTTTCTGCTTGCTAGCTTGTGTTTTGGTTTTTATTTTTCTTTTGCGAGCAATAAAGACAGCATACACTTAAGTTCTCCCAACAAAAACCTAGTGCTTACTATTTGGATGAATCATGCACTTTATTATAATATGTATTTTAAAGGGCAGTTGCTTGTAAAAGCGGCGCTGGTCGATTTAAAAATAAAAAACAAGGGGGCGCTTTCTGATCATAACAGCATTGTTAAATCTTATTATGCTCAAAACAATACGATTGTTGAATCACAGGTGCCAGAGCGCAATCAATTCATGAAAGACGAGTACAATGAAGTGGCCATTTTATTTAAGCAAGCTTATGGAATAAAATTTAGGGCATACAACGAAGGGGTTGCTTATCAACTGGCTACGCAGTTTAAAGACAGCATCTATATAGAAAACGAAATAGCACAATTTAATTTTGAAAATCAAGCCAGTGCATATATTCCGCTGATTCATAAAAGAGCTGATGGTGATATTTTTCATACTTCTTTCGAAGAACAATATCCTTTAACCGCGCTTACTAAAATTTCCAATACTGACTTGGCGTACAATCCGGTATTGGTTTGTCCCAACAACAGTCCGAAAATTGCCATTACAGAATCTGATTTATTAGATTATCCAGGCATGTTTTTGACGGGCTATCAAAACAATTCTTTGGTAGCTGGTTTTGCACCTTATCCTGCAAAAGACAGTACAACAAGGGAGCTTTATCCCGAAATTATTGTTACCAAAAGAGAAGATTATATTGCTTATACCAAAGGCACAAGAACCTTGCCCTGGCGTATTTTGATGGTAGCTGAGCAAGATAAATTGTTGCCCAACAACAATATGGTTTATTTGTTGGCCAGTAAGACCAAAGTGGCTGATGCCAGTTGGGTGCATCCCGGTAAAATAACAGACGAGTGGATCATCAACACCAATGTATTTAATGTGCCTTTTAAATCGGGGGTCAATACAGCGACCTATAAATATTATATTGATTTTGCCAAGCGTTTTGGTTTTGATAGAATTATGATGGATGCCGGTTGGAGTGATTATACAAATTTGTTTAAAGTGATTCCAGAAATCAATATGGACAGTTTAGTAGACTATGCTAAAAAACAAAATATTAAAATTAGCATGTGGACCATTGCACTTACATTGGACAAACAATTAGAAGCTGCGCTTACACAATTTAATAAATGGGGAGTTGATTTTATCATGACCGATTTTATTGATCGTGACGATCAAAAAATGGTTCAGTTTTATGAAAGAATTGCTCAAGCTTGTGCGCAACATAAAATAATGATCATGTTTCATGGAGCATATGCCCCTAAAGGATTTAACAGAACTTATCCCAATGCCATAACACGTGAAGGTGTTCTAGGATCGGAATACAATATTTGGAGTGACAAGGTAAGTATGGAACATAATTTAGTGCTTCCATTTACAAGAATGTTGGCGGGCCCAATGGATTATGAACCTGGCTTTTTAAACAATGCAACACAAAAATCTTTTAGAAATGTAGAAGGCAATCCAATGAGTTTAGGAACTAGGAGCAATCAATTGGCCATGTATATTGTGTATGACAATCCGATGCAATTTTTTTCGGGCAATCCATCTCAAGGGTTTCAAGAACCTCAATTCATGGAATTATTGGGTAGCATACCTGCAGGATGGGAAGAAACAAATATCCTAGATGCTAAAGTGGGTAATTATATTATTAGTGCAAGAAGAAAAAATCAAGATTGGTTTATTGGAGGCATGTGCGATTGGTCTGGTAAAACCGCTGCCATCAATTTATCATTTTTACCCGCTGGCAAATACTTAGCTACCCTATGTAAAGATGGCGTGAATGCAGATAAATTTGCTGCTGATTATACCATCGACAGTCAAATAGTAGATCCTACTACGGTATTGAATTTGCAAATGGCTCCTGGGGGAGGGTTCTTCGTTAAATTAATTAAGCAATAATGTACGCACTTCATTAAGCAATCACCAGCCTTTTTCAAAGTAACTTAAAAATAACTTAATATCTATATTTCTATTCTCGCCATTTATCCAATTTCTGGTATTATTTCAATCGAATGCCTTGGTATTCATACAAATAGTTCTATATTGAATTAGAGTAACTGTTCTAAATGGTTGTTTAATTTTTGCTTATGCGGTTTATAAAAATCATTTTTGCATCTTGTTTTTTTTTATTTGCAGCGTTCATCAATACTGCAAATGCTCAATTATCGGTGCATGACAGCCTGCTGTATACGCATGCGGTAAAAAATGTAGTAGATGTTTACCATCAAAATTTAACAGATCAATCTGGAATTTTTAATGGCAGTCAATATGAGGGTTACAAAGTTTCTTTCAATGATGGACATCCTTATTATAAAAATGATGTTTTAGAAAAAGGTAATATCATTTACGATCATGTAGCTTATGAAAATGTAGGCATGTTGTATGATTTGGTTCGTGATTTAATTGTTGTACAAGACAGCACGCATCGCATACAATTGGTGAATGAGCGAATCAATGAATTTAATTTGTATGGAGATCGCTTTATAAGAATTGAAAAAAAGGAAAGTCGCTCAGCCCTTATTGCTACTGGTTTTTACAATGTAATGTATGTAGGTAATATAGGGTTATATAAAAAAGTAGTTAAAAGGATTAGAGAAAAAATTTCTAATACCAATGAGCTCACTGCTTTGTTTGAAGTTACCAATTACTATTACATCAAGAAGGACAATGTTTTTTATACCATTGATAAAAAAAAGGATGTACTTAGATTGTTTAAAAACAAACAAAAAGAAATCGAGCGTTATATAGACGAAGAGCAATTAAATTTCAGAAAAGACAAAGACAATATGCTTACTAAAGTTGTTACTTATTACGATCAATTCACAAAATAATATGAAACAACTTCGAACTATTATTTGGTTGATTGTTTTTTTACAAATTGCCATGCCCGGATTTGGCCAAAAAGATTCAAGCACATTGGTGACTTTGAATCTTTCTAATGTATCTATAAAAGAATTGGTCACTCAAATTGAAATGCAGACGGATTATCGTTTTTATTACGATTCCACTCTTTTTGTAAGCAATACCTTTTCCATCAACATTAAAGATCAAAAATTAGCCAAAGTCTTAGATCAGGTTTTTACAAATTTGGCTATTTATTATGCTGCTGATGACTTTTTTCATGTCTTTATCACCAAAGGCGTCATTCTTAATTTTAGTTTGCCTGATGAATTTGTAAAAAATGGAAAATTAGGTAAAGAAAAAATTAAACAAGAATTGTCTAATTTATTGTCTGAGCCAGAAGAATTAAATCCAGTGCAGGAAGCACTGGTTGATAAAAAAATATACGAGATAGGTGAGAAGTCATTAGCAGGTTCGCAATCAATTATTGCTGTTGCCGGATACATTAAAGATGGTAAAACTGGTGAGCCTATTGCTGGCGCTTCTATTTATATTGATAAGCCACGCATTGGTGCCACCACAGATCAATATGGTTATTACTCCATTTCATTACCCAAAGGACGTCACATCTTAAACATTCAAAGTATTGGAATGCGTGATGTTAAAAGACAAGTGGCTTTGTACAGTGATGGTAAAATGAATGTGGATTTACAAGGCAGTATGTTGTCTTTAAAAAAGGTAGTGATTTCAGCACAAAAAATAAGCAATGTAAGAGGTACACAAATGGGCGTTCAAAAGATAGACATTAAAACAGTCAAACAAGTACCTGTAATTTTTGGAGAAGCAGATATATTAAGAGTGGTGACCACTTTACCAGGTGTTAAGACGGTAGGTGAAGCAAGCACGGGTTTGAATGTGCGTGGAGGTGCTGCGGATCAAAATTTAATTTTATTGAACGATGCCACCATCTACAATCCTTCTCACTTTTTTGGAATGTTCTCGGCTTTTAATCCTGAAATTATCAACAACGTTGAATTGTACAAGAGCAGCATTCCTGCTAGTTATGGGGGCCGGTTGTCCTCGGTATTAGACATCACCAGTAGAGAGGGCAATAAAAAAGAAGTGACGGGCTCTGCAGGTATTGGTTTGTTGACCAGCAGAATTGACATTGAAGGCCCTTTGGTAAAAGATAAATCGTCTTTTATCTTAGGTGGGCGTACTACTTATTCAAATTGGTTGTTTAATTTATTACCTGATCAATTTAAAAATAGCGGTGCTTCCTTTTACGATTTAAACTTAAACGTAACGCATGAAATTGATAAGAAGAATACTTTGTATCTAACAGGTTATTTAAGCAATGACCATTTTAATTTGAACAGCGATACTTTGTATGGATACGGAAATCAAAATGTTTCTCTAAAATGGAAACATATTTTTACCAATAAATTAAATAGCATTGTTACTACAGGGTATGACAAGTATGAATACAATGTGAGTAGCGATGCACTTCCTTTGAGTGCATACAAATTAAGTTTTGACATCAATCAAACTTATTTTAAAGCGCATTTTAATTATTACATGAACAACAAACATAGTATTGACTTTGGTTTAAACTCATTGTATTACGCTTTACATCCAGGTAATTTTGATCCATTGGGCAATAAATCTTTGGTGGTGCCTGATGCATTGCAAGCGGAACATGCTTTGGAAAGTGCTTTGTACATGAGTGATCATTATACCATTACCAGCGCATTGAAATTGGATGCAGGTGTTCGTTTGTCTATGTTTAATGTTTTAGGCCCACTAAATGTAAATACGTATGCAGCAGGTATGCCCCGAACGCCAGATGATATTTTAAAAGTGGTCCCCTACAATAACGGCGATATTATTAAAACCTATGGGGGTCCGGAGTATAGAGTTTCTTTAAGGTATGTGATAGATGAAACCCTGTCTTTAAAAGCTGGCTACAATACCCAACGTCAATACATCCATTCCCTTTCCAATACAACGGCAATGGCACCTACCGATGTTTGGAAATTAAGTGACCCCAATATCAAACCACAATTTGGAGATCAAATCTCACTTGGTTTGTATAAAAATTTAAAATCCAATACCATTGAAACTTCATTAGAAGTGTATTATAAGAATATTGATAATTATTTAGATTATAAGAGTGGCGCAGTGTTGATCATGAATCATCACATTGAAACCGATGTAGTGGGCACGCAAGGAAAAGCTTATGGCGTTGAATTTTTAATCAAGAAATTAACAGGTAAATTAAATGGTTGGATTAGTTATACCTGGTCTCGCATTTTATTAAAAATGGACGATCCTTCTGCTGGCGAAATCATTAATAAAGGGCAATATTATCCTGCCAATTATGATAAACCCAATGATGTTACTTTTATTGGCAACTATCGCTTTAGTCATCGTTTTAGTATTTCATTTAACAGTACCTATAGTACTGGAAGGCCCATTACATTGCCTATAGGCTTATTCAATTATGGGGGCTCGGTGAGAACCCTGTATGCAGATAGAAATGCTTACCGCATACCAGATTATTTTAGAACAGATTTTTCTATGAATATTGATGGCAATCATAAAGTAAATCAATTGACACATAATTCTTGGTCCATTGGTGTATACAATTTAACAGGCAGAAGGAATCCTTATTCGGTGTATTATGTTTCTGAGAATGGGAGTGTGAATGGATACAAGCTTTCTATTTTTGGCAATGCCATTCCTTATGTGAATTTAAATATCAGATTTAAATAGAAATAATGAAAACAAAATATATTTTTTACATTTTTATTTTATTTGCATTTAGTTGTAAGGAAAAATACATTTCGCCTGTGGTATCGCCTAAGACTGGATACTTAGTAGTGGAAGGAATTGTAAACAGTGGCGCAGGCAATACCAATATTGTTTTAAGCAGAACCACGCCATTGGATAATTTAAGTGTACAATACGAAACAGGAGCGCAAGTAATAGTAGAAGGAGAAGACAATTCAACGCATGCACTTAAGGAAGTTACTCCAGGTCATTACACGGTAGTGAGTTTAAATTTAAATAGCACCAAAAAATATCGTTTGAATATTGCTACCAATGATGGTAAAAAATATTTATCAGATTTTGCGGCCATTCAAAACAATCCAGCCATTGATAGTTTGAACTGGAGAATTCAAGACAATGGGGTACAGATTTTTGTGAATGCACATGACCCTTCCAACAAGGCCCAATATTATCAATGGGAGTATGACGAAACCTGGGAAATCCATTCTGCTTATCTTTCTTATTTAAAATATCAGATTGTTAAAAAAACAGGGGGTGATATTTACAGTGTTGTATTTAGCGATTCTACCAGATTCTCCTATGATCTTGGCAAATATTTTTGTTGGAGAACGGAACCTTCTACCCAACTTTTAATTAGTTCTACAGCAACTTTATCTCAGGATGTAGTAAATGTACCTTTGACATATATTCCACCTTCTTCATGGAAATTGGGTGTGAAATACAGCATCAATGCAAAACAATATAGTTTAAGCAAGGATGGCTATGAATTTTTACAAAGAATGAAAAAAAACACAGAAGGTACGGGTTCTATATTTGATGCACAACCTTCTGAATTGAATGGGAATATTCATTGTGTAAGCAATCCTACAGAACCTGTCATTGGCTATGTGAATATTTGTGCGGTACAAGAAAAAAGAATTTTTATTAATAGCAAGGAGGTTCCAGATTGGACCTACAATCCCTATTGTACTCAAATTGAAGTGCCCAACAATAGTGATAGCATTCATATCAAAGCCATTGATTTATTACCCACTAACTATGTAAAAAGCAATCCTATGACAGGGGCCATTATTAGTTTTTATGCGGCGCCGCCTGATTGCGTGGATTGTAGATTACGTGGTAGCAATGTCAAACCAGCTTTTTGGCAATAAATAGAATAAGTAATTATGAAAAAACATTTGAACCATTCTTTTTATACATCAGCTATTAATAAATTAACTCAATGCGTATTGGGTACTGTGATGCTATTGCTTACTATGCTTACAATGGCTAATGCGCAAGAAACTACTGGTAATAAAATACAAGCTGATCTGGAAGCTTATTCACAACAACATTTACAAGAAAAATTATTTTTACATGTAGACAAGAATGTGTACTTATCAAATGAAATATGTTGGTTTAAAATATACAATGTAGATGCCTTTTTTCATCATCCGTTGGGCATTAGTAAAATAGCTTATGTAGAATTATTGGATGCAAAAAATAGCGCTGTCATACAAACTAAAATTAATTTATCAGTAGGCGAAGGAGATGGTTCTTTTCAAATACCTGCTACCATTACAACAGGCAATTATGTTTTACGCGCTTATACCAATTGGATGAAGAACAGCAGCGCCAATTTCTTTTTTGAAAAATCCATAACGATTATCAATACGCTTACAAAGTTTTCAAGTATTTCCGAAATAAAAAAAGAGGAACGTACAATACGCTTTTTCCCAGAAGGGGGCAACTTGGTCCATCATATACAAAGTACCGTTGCTTTTCATGTTACCAATCAATATGGAAAAGGCCTGGATGCTGCCGGGATTATTGTTAATGAGAAAAATGAAACCATTACAAATTTCAACACAACAAAATTAGGCATTGGGCGATTTAATTTTCAACCAGATATAGCACATCAATATAAAGCCATTATTAATTTTGCAGACGGAAGCGTTTTGAAACAGGACCTACCTACCATTTATACCAATGGGATGGTTTTACATTTAGAAGACAACAACAATCAATTAAAGCTAAGCGTTCAATCTAGCCAAAAGTCAAATGATGTAATTTATTTATTGGTGCATACTAGAGGTATTGTAAAAAAAGTACAAAGTTTAATCTTGCAAAATGGAAATATAGAATTTATGTTGGATAAAAATGAACTAGGAGATGGCATTGCTACTTTTACTTTATTTGATCAACAAAAGCAACCCATTTGCGAAAGATTGTTTTTTAAACAACCTACACAAGCACTTGACCTGGGTGTAAAAATAGAATCTTCTGAATACGAATTTAGAAAAAAAGTGAATGTACAAATTAATAGCAATAATGAAGCTGGTGCTGGTATTTCGGCTAATTTATCTATGGCGGTATATAAAACAGATTCATTACAGTCAATAGATGCCATGGACATTCGCAGCTATTTATTAATAAGCGCTGATTTAGCAGGCGCTGTAGAAATGGCCAGTTCTTATTTTAATACTACAGATGCCAATAATGCGCTTGCCTTAGATAATTTAATGCTAACACATGGCTGGAGAAGATTTAGTTGGGAAAATATTTTAGCAAATAAGAAAACATATTTTGAATTTTTACCTGAATATGCAGGACATTTTATTAACGGTAAAATAAATAATAAAACCAATGCTTCAAATCTAAAAGACAAAGCTGTATTTGTTTCAGTGCCTGGTTTAAATACACAGTTTAGATCCACTTCAAGCAATGAAACGGGGAATATCAAATTTGAAATGAAAGACTTTTACAATAAAGGTCAAATTGTAGTGCAGCTAGACAGCATTCAAAAAAATTCTTCTACCATTGAAATAGCTTCTCCCTTCTCCAATAAATTCTCTAATAAAACTTTATTGACTCCGATTGTTTATGATCAAATGAGCACAACTTCATTATCGCAACACCATGTAGCCAATTTGGTTTTAAACAATTATAAAAATGCAGATTTAAATAAATTTAATCTACCCACTTTAGATACCAATGCATTTTATTCCCATCCAGACAGAATTTATTTGTTAGATAATTTTGTAAGATTTACAACATTAGAAGAAGTCATCAGAGAGTATGTGACGCCATTAAGTTTAACCAAGAGTAATGGCAGGTTTCATTTAAATGTCTATGACGAAGAAAACAAACAATTTTTTGATGCGCCACCTTTGGTATTGTTAGATGGTGTATTTGTTCCAGATTTAAATAAGTTAATCGAATACAATCCTTTAAAAATTAGAAAATTGGAAGTAGTATCTCGTACTTATTATTTAGGCAATTTAAGTTTTAATGGAATTGCTAACTTTAGTACTTACAATGGTAAGACAGAAGGTTATGAATATGATCCTTCTGCATTGGTTCTTGATTACGAAGGGCTGCAACAACAAAGACAGTTTAGTGCACCCTTGTATGAAAATCAAAAAGAGATAGACAACAGGCTACCCGATTTTAGAAATTTACTTTTTTGGCAACCAACCATTACCACCTCTGGCACTGGAAATAAATCCTTATCATTTTACACTTCTGACATTGCAGGTAAATATGTAATAGTTTTACAAGGCATGACCAAAGACGGCCAATTGGGCGTTAAGCATCTAGAATTTGAAGTAAAAGGGCATTAAAAAGTAGGGCTTCTTTTAAGCCCTTCCTTTATTGATAATCAATAAGATAACCTAGATCAATTATTTTATCATTTTTTAACTTATGCTATTAAAAATAGTGTTAAGTTAGAGAAACGATACAATCATGAAAACCAAGGTTTTATTCTTATTTGCGCTACTGCTTAGCCTTCAAGTGCAGTCCCAAAGCAATTCAACTTCTTCAATAACAAATACCAAGGGTTGGAAAAATTTATTTGGTGAAAAATTAGAACATGCGCAATACGATCCTACTATATGGAAAGATTCTGCAGGCGTATTAACTGCCTCTAAAGATGAATCTATTTGGAGTACAGATATGTATGACGATTTTATTTTAGACTTAGATTTTCAAACAGCCAATGGAACCAATAGCGGCGTGATTGTACATGCAACAGAAATTAAAGAATGGATACCACATTCTGTTGAAATACAAATTGCAGATGATTATTCAGAAGTTTGGGGTAAGGCCGATGCTACTTGGCAATGTGCGGCCATTTTTGGTCATCAAGCAGCGACCAATAAAGATTTAAAAAGACCCGGTGAGTGGAATCATTATACCATTACTTGTATTGGTAAAAAAATAAACATCGAATTGAATGGAAGATTGGTGAATGAGTGCAATATGGATGATTTTACTTCTAGTAAAAAAAATCCTAATGGTAGCAACATCCCAGGATGGTTGTACAATCCAATGTCCACCCTTGCATTGCATGGGCATATTGGATTGCAAGGTAAACATGCTGGTGCGCCTATTTATTTTAGAAATGTTAAAATAAAAACTTTGTAAAAAATAATTATGTCATCAGAACAATCTAAAAAAAATTATATCAACACATTAGCCATCATTGCTTCTTTGGGTGGTTTTTTATTTGGATATGACACTGCAGTAATTTCAGGAACAATTAATTTTGTTGCGACTCAATTTAATTTAGATGCGGTGAGTACAGGCTGGTATGTGAGCTCTGCCTTAATCGGCTGCATCAGCGGTGTGGCTATGGCAGGTATTTTAAGTGATCAATACGGAAGAAAAAAGGTACTTATTTTATCTGCTTTATTTTTTGCCGTATCTGCCATTGGTTGCACATTCGCTGTTGGATTTCAAGACTTAGTGGTGTATCGCTTTATAGGTGGATTGGGCATTGGCGTTGCCTCCATGGTTTCACCTTTGTATATTTCAGAATTATCCCCTGCACATAAAAGAGGACGCTTGGTGGCATTGTATCAATTTGCCATTACGATTGGGATACTCTGTTCTTATTTTAGCAATGCATATTTACTCAAACTTTCTCATTCTGTTTTTTTACAACACACTACAGGAAATGTATATCAGATAATGGTGGCAGAAGTATGGAGAATCATGTTAGGCACATCTGCGCTTCCTGCATTTATATTCTTATTGCTTTTACAATTAGTGCCTGAAAGTCCAAGATGGTTGACCATCCAAAACAAGGAAGTAGAAGCGCTTGCAATTTTACAAAAAATAGTACCCAATGAAGAAGCAAGTAAAGAAATTGCAGACATTAAATCTAATTTAGCCAAAGAGAGTGGTAGCTTTAGTATTGTTTTTAAAGGCAGTTTTAGATTACCTATGTTGATGGGCATGTCTCTTGCTTTTTTAACACAGATTAGCGGCATCAATGCCATCATATATTACGGTCCACGTATTTTAGAATCGGCTGGATTGCCTATTGCAGATGCATTAGGGAGCCAGGTGATTATTGGCTTAGTGAATGTCTTGTTTACTTTAATTGCTATTTGGAAAATAGATCAACTGGGTCGCAGGCCCTTGTTGATAGCAGGCGTGATAGGCATTTTATCTTCTTTAATTATTGTAGGTGCTTTATTTTATTTCAATATCAACAATACGTATTTGTTGCTTACTTTTATTTTGTTTTTTATTGCTTGTTTTGCATTCTCTTATGGCCCTGTGATTTGGGTTTTACTGTCTGAAATATTTCCAGCTAAAATTAGGGGACAGGCCATGGCCTTGGCTACTTTCACGTTATGGATTGGAACAGCATTGGTAGGACAACTTACTCCATTGCTTTTAGAAAAACTACATCCTGCAGGTACGTTCTGGTTATTTGCATTGGTCACTACACCTGCTTTATATTTGTCCATTAAAATTATTCCTGAAACAAAAGGGAAGAGTTTAGAAGAAATTGAAAATTATTGGATAACTAAAAACGCAAAAAAATAATTGCATGAGATTAAAAGATAAAGTAGCCATCATCACGGGCGCTGCCAATGGCATTGGACTTTCGATTGCAGAAGCGTTCGCAAAGGAAGGGGCTGTGGTAGTATTGGCAGATATTGATGAAAAAAAAGTGTTAGAAGAAGCCAAACAAATTTCAATATCGGGTGCCATTGCGCTTGGCATTAAATGTGATGTTGGCCATACCGAAGCGGTAAAAAATTTAATTCAAACCGTGATGGGGCAATTTGGTAAAATAGATATTTTAGTCAACAATGCAGCCGTAGCCATTGGAGGCAATATTGTAGAGATGCCAGAATCGGATTGGGATACTTTAATGAACATCAATTTAAAAAGTGTGTATCGTACCATCAAAGAATCCTTGCCACATATGCTGCAACAAAAATCGGGCAGTGTGATTAATATTTCATCTACACAAGCTTTTCGTAGTTGGTACAATTGGACAGCCTATGCAGGTGCAAAAGGTGCCATGCTTGCCATGACCAATCAATTGGCTGGACAATTTGGTGCAAGCAATGTTCGTTTTAATAGCATTTCACCAGGTGCCATCAACACACCTATGAATGCAAAAAGAGCGGAGATAGAAGGCACGGCTTTTTTAGAAAAAAGTGCTGCGCAGCATGCCATGAATCGTTTGGGCACTCCTACAGAAGTGGCTATGACTGCGGTTTTCCTTGCATCGGATGAAGCAGGTTTTATTACAGGCGAAGACATTAAAGTGGACGGGGGCTTATGTACCTTACCACGCTATACAGAATAAAATATAAAGTGTACAAACAATGAAGCAGGCATTAGCAGGTTTAAAAGTGATTGATTTTTCACAATTGTTACAAGGCCCATACGCCACACAAATGTTGGGCGATTTAGGTGCCGATGTTATTAAAATAGAAAGATATGGTTCGGGTGATATTTATCGTGGCATGACATTTTTTAATCAATGGATTGCAGGAGATGAGTCCCCTTGTTTTATGGCTTGGAATAGAAACAAACGTTCTATTGCCATTGACATGAAAAAAGAAGCAGGCAAGAAAATTATTTTACAATTAATAGAACAGGCCGATATCGTAGTTGAAAATTTTAGACCCGGTGTGATGGAACGTTTGGGTTATGGTTATGAAGCGTTAAAAAAAATAAATCCAAAAATTATTTATTGTTCTGCATCAGGCTGGGGTAGTGATGGGCCTTATTTAAAAAGACCAGGCCAAGACTTATTGGTACAAAGTGTAAGCGGCGCGATTATGACGAGTGGAAAAAAATCGGATGGTCCAGTTGCATTGGGTACGGCACTATGCGATCAAGTCAATGCATTTAATTGTGTGTATGCCATTTTAGCGGCACTTTATTTTAGAGAAAAAACAGGCATAGGTCAGGAAATACAAACCAATTTACTTTCTTCCGCCATTGCTTTTCAAATGCAGGATTATTTTACCATTCAAAATATGGGTGTACAATTTGAAAGACCAGAATCGGGTATTGGTCATCCCGGCAATCCAGCACCTTTTGGAACGTATAAAACAAAAGATGGTTATTTAGCCATTGCCATGAATCCCTTTGCGACATTGGTGGAAGCACTAGGGGATCCAAGTTTGTTGGTGTACAATGACAGTCAGGTTTTGTTTGATAAAAGAGATGAAATCTATTACCGCATACAAGCTGTCACCATTACAAAAACAACTCAAGAGTGGCTTACAATTATGTTGGGTTATGATTTATGGGTTTCGCAAGTGAACAGTCAATCGGCAGTGGCCAATGACCCACAAGTGATCCATAACAATACTTTTGTAAACATTCAACATCCTAAAGCAGGAAATTTAAAAGTAACCAATATTCCATTTACGATGAGTGAAACACCAGGGGCCATTACTAGACCTTCGCCTATGATTGGTGAACATGGCCCAGAAATTTTACAAGAATTAGGCTATGACCAAACCATGATTGATGCTTTATTAAACGATAAAATTATTTCAGTTGAAACATTAAAAGTGAAACAGTAAAAAAATTATAAAGAAATTTAAAGAATGAAATATCAGCATTTACTTTTGGAGATTAATAATAAAATTGCTTGGATTAAGTTTAACAGACCTGATCAATTAAATGCCATGAACGCAGTGATGATGGATGAAATTATAGATGCCTTGCAAGTAGTGGATAAGACAAGTAGCCATGAAGTAGCTGTAGTGGTGCTCTCTGGCATGGGTAAAGCTTTTATGGCAGGGGCCGATATTAAAGAATATGCACAACAAACCCAAAGTGAGTTTGATGCTTTTCAAAAAAAAGGTCATGGTATGTATGCTGCCATTGAAAACAATTCTAAAATAATGATAGCTGCCTTAAATGGTTATGCTTTTGGTGGCGGCTTTGAAATTGCTTTGGCATGTGATATGATGGTAGCGGCCACAGGAACTAAAATGGGCTTACCCGAAATACTTTTAAATTTAATTCCAGGTGGTGGTGGCACACTCCGATTGGCAAGAAAAATAGGTACCAATTTAACCAATGAAATAGTGATGACAGGTCGAACACTATTGGCAGAAGAAATGGAAGCAAGCGGCCTGATCAATCACATCTATCCTAGAGAAAACTTTATGGAAAGTGTTACTGAATTTGCAAATAGTTTCGCCAATCAATTGCCAGATAGATTGCAGGCCATCAAAGAATTGTCTAATGAAGCATTGAATGGCATTACGCCGACCTTGCAAGCAAAAGAAGCAGCGGCTTTGGGTAAATTTTATCAATCTAAAGAAGGGCAGGAAAAAATACAAGCTTTTTACAATAAGAGCCTGGATAAAAAATCTTAGAAATCACTTCATTAAATAACATGGCTCTATTTTTTCAAAAATTTCTAATCAAGCGTTTCTAATGATTAAACTCAAAGGCATTACTTGGGATCATGCAAGAGGATACGATCCGCTTATAGTTGCTTCTGCACTGTATTTAAAGGAAACAGGAATACAAATAGAATGGCAAAAAAGATCCCTTACTAATTTTGGAGATCAATCTTTAGAAACACTTGCTCAACAATTTGATTTAATTATAATAGATCATCCGCATGTGGGTGTTGCAGAAGCGAGTAATTGTATCACAGCTTTTGATGATTTATTAGATGCTACCCAATTGGAGCAACTCCAAAAGCATTCAGCAGGCCCTAGCTTTGAGAGTTATCAATATCGTAATAAACAATGGGCATTGCCCATTGATGCTGCCATGCAATGCGCTAGCAGCAGACCAGATTTATTAAATGAAGCCTCATTGCCCACTAATTGGGAAGAAGTTTTTGCATTGGCTAATTTTTTAAAGACTAAAAATTTATATGTAGGTATGGCTTTGTGCCCAACAGATTGTTTATGTAGTTTTTTAAGTCTTACTGCACAATTGGGTTCGCCCATTACTGAAAATAATAAACAATTGGTAGATCCAATTTTGGGCATCAAAGCATTGGAGATGCTCCGAAGGATGCGAAATCAATTTCATGCTAAAGCATTGGATTGGAATCCCATTGCTTTGTATGATCATATGTCTAATGAAAATGAAATTGCTTATAGCCCACTTGCATTTTGTTATACCAATTATTCTAGAGATGGATTTAGAAAAAATATATTATCCTATCATAATGCACCAACAACAAAACAAACCGTTTTAGGAGGTGCAGGCATTGCCATAACAAGTACTTGTACAGAAAAAACAGCAGCAGCCAATTTTGCTGCTTGGATATGTGGCGATTTGATACAATCCACCATTTATGTACAAGCGCAGGGTCAACCTGGTAATAAAATGGCCTGGGAAAATACAGCTGCCAATGCACACACAAATAATTTTTTTACACAAACGCTTGATACATTAACCCATGCTTATGTAAGGCCTAGATATCAAGGCTGGCCTCATTTTCAGCAGTGGTTAGGTGAAAAAATACATGCTTTTTTATTGCACGATACCTCTGCAGAATTGCTTTTAAAAACATTAGAAGCAGGGTATCAAAACTCTTATCAATTTCAAAATAAATAATTTAGCATTGAACACAGTGAAGGATACTTATATTTTATATGTGGGCACTTATACCGAAATGATTGATGAAAATTTTGGAGGGCATGGTGCGGGCATCAATTGTTTTGAATTTAATGCAAGTACTGGTGAATTAAAATTATTAAATCAAACATTTCAAATTAATCCAAGTTATTTAACAGTTTTTAATTTAAATAATACATCTGAAACTAATGCTGCTGAACCATGCTTGGTTGCTGTAGCTGAAGTAGTTGCTTCCAAAAAACCAGCGTTATATTTTTATTCCATCCATCAAGACCATTCTCTGCATGCATCCTATACAGCATCTATTAATGGAGGCTGTCCCTGCCAGCTTACTTTTTTTAAAAGTAATGAAGGGGATGCATTTATAGCTATTGCTTGTTATGAAACTGGAAATATCATTGTTTATGATGTGCATGCAAAAATGGAACCTATTTCAATTCAACATAGTGGTCATAGTCAACACCCTGCAAGACAAACAGCGGCACATGCCCATTGTGTATGTTTTGATGCAGCAACGAATAAATTACTGGTAGCTGATTTAGGATTGGATCAAGTTGTAGTGTATTCGATACAAAACAATAAGGGAAAGATAGAAGCCACCGAAATTCAAATCATGCATACACCGGCAGGAAGCGGTCCTAGGCATATTTGTTTTGATAGGAATCAACATTTTGGATTTATTTTGAATGAACTAAATGGCACCATTTGCCTAATTATACACGAGCAAGATCAATATTTAATAAAAGATATTTTCCCAAACAATGCACCTAATTCAACTAATGTTGATAGGGGTGCTGCCGCCATTCGTGCTTCCGCCAATGGAAAATTTGTATATACAAGTATTAGATCCAACAATACCATCAGCTTGTATGCATTGGATCCAATAAAAGCATCTCTTGATTTTATCGAAGCCTATCCAACAGGAGGCGATACGCCAAGGGATTTTACCTTAGATCCAACAGGCAATTGGCTTTTAGTGGGCCATCAATATTCAGATACAATCAGCATTTTTAATGTAAATTCATACAATGGAAAGCTGAGTTTGTTTAAAATAGTTGAAAATATAAATTCACCCGTTTCTTTTTCATGGGCCTAAATAAAATAAATAGCAATGCAAAATAATAACATCATTCAAAAATGTGGCATCACCGATGATTGGTCTTATAAAGGGATGAAAGTGGTTTATCTAGAAAATGCTTTTTTACGCATTGGTATATTGGCTGATCGCGGTGCAGATATTTTTGAATTTAAATACAAGCCTTTACAACTAGATTTTTTATTAAGATTGGAAAAAGGAATCAGCAATCCTGCGCAAGAATTTTCTCAAATGAGAAATACGAGCAATCAATTTGAAGATTATTATTATGGAGGCTGGCAGGAGATGCTTCCTAATAGTCCAGCTTTTAATTATAGAGGTGCTTCTTTAGGATTGCATGGAGAAGTTGCATTAATTCCATGGAACTATGCTATTGTAAAAGATACTCCGGATGAAGTTGCTGTTAAATTTTGGACACGTCCTTTAAGAATGCCCTTGCTTATCGAAAAAATAGTAAGCATTAAGAAAAACAGTACTCAATTAAATATCTCAGAACAACTCACCAATGAAAGTGCTACTCATTTAGACATCATGTGGGGGCATCATATTGCATTTGGACTTCCTTTTTTAAATGAAGGTGCCCATATTGAAACCAATGCTAAAACAATGGAAGTACATAATGAAATTCCTGCACCACGGAGATTCAAGTCTGGTAAGACATATCAATGGCCCCATGTAGAAGATGCTTCAGGAAAAATGATGGATGCAAGCATTATTCCAGATACAGCTGCCCCTGCTTATAGCGATCTTGCATTTCTAACTAATTTTAAAACAAATAACAATAAAGCTTTTTATTCCATTACCAATCCAAAACAAAAAGTGGGTTTTAAAGTAGAATGGGATGCCTCTGTTTTTAAATGTTTGTGGTTATGGCAAGAAAGAAATGCAACGCAAGATTTTCCATGGTGGGGCAAATGCTATACGGTAGCATTAGAACCTTGGACATCTAAATTTACCAATGCGCCCAATGAAGCCATCAATAATGGAGAATGGTTGCACCTAAGTGCAGGCGAAGTGGTTACTACTAGTTTGACAGCTGGTGCTTTTGAAAAAGTATAAAGCTAAAGGCAATATTGATTTGCACTACAGAATCTTTGTAGATCTACATTTATATAAGTTGTGCTTGCATGATTCATCATATTAATTTTATTAAACAGCATAAATTGATTATTTTTAGTAAGCTTCAAAATCTATAATATCAACACCATGAAATATATACAAAAAACAATTTTACTAAGTTTATTCATTCTTGGATCTTCTTATCATTCATTTGCACAAAAACAGTTCAATGCTTTACTTGTAACCACTACAAGAGGTTGGCATCATGAATCTATACATGCAGGTGTACTAGCCATTCAACAGTTAGGTGTTAAACATAATTTTAATGTAAACTTATTAGAAGACAACTATGGTTTTACAGATAAAACTTTATCCAATTATCAAGTAGTGATATTTTTAAATACCACTGGTGATATTTTAAACAATGAGGAACAAAAAGTAATGGAGCGCTTTATTCAATCTGGTAAAGGGTTTATGGGCATTCATAGTGCCTCTGATACAGAGTATGATTGGGCATGGTATACACAACTCGTTGGAAGAATGTTTCATATACATCCTGCTATTCAGTCGGCTCGTTTAAATGTGCTAGATGCTTCTTTCCCTGGGCTTGAAGGTTTTGCGAATAATAAACAATGGACAGACGAGTGGTATGAATTTGGTCCAGATCAAGTAAAAGATTTAAAAACAATATTATCGGTTGATGAAAAATCATATGACCCTAAAGCAGATTGGGCAGCTAATCCACAAAGAGCAGCGGTATCAGGAAAAGGCATGGGTGCCTTTCACCCCATTGCATGGTACCATAATTTTGATGGAGGCCGTGCATTTTATACCAATCTTGGTCATGTGCCAAGCGACTTTACAGATCCAACCTATTTAAGTCATATTACTGCTGGCATTATTTGGGCTGCTACTGGGAAAAAATAGCTCTGTTTATCAATCAACTAAAGATCTGACTAATTATTTAGATTTGGGTTGAATGGCCTTTTTAATTTTAGTAAACAATTCAGTGTTTTCGTAAACGCCATCAAATAAGAAAGATTGATAACCATAGCTAAATACTGGCACGGGAATACCCGTGTGGTCATTGGTGGCAAATTGAGCAGTAAGACTTTGTTTTTTATAATCTCCATCATGAAGGGTAAGCCCACCGGTTTCATGGTCACCAGTAATAATAACAAGAGTGCCTTTGTTTTCATCTGCGTATTGAATTGCTTTGCCAATTAAAGCATCGAAGTCAATCACTTCTTTAACCACATACTCAATATTGTTAGCATGTCCTCCATAATCTATTTGAGCAGCTTCCAGCATCATAAAAAATTGCTTGCTTTTATTTAATTCAAGAGCAGCCTTTGTTTTTTCAAACGCATTGCTTAACCAATTACCCCTTCCTTCTTGCATGGACAATCCAGCTTGTGGATCAAGCACCAACATTTTATGATTGGTTGGAGTTGACAATGCATTGATTGAATGTTCTATTTTATAATTGGGTAATAAGCTGTCAAGTAGTTGGTTGTTTAAAACAGCCACTTGCTTTTTTTGTAGAATGCTTATTTTATTTATTTTATTATTCCCCGCACCTGCTAAAATTTGAACCCCAGAATTTTTTAATTGTTGAATAATTTGTATGGAACTATCTCTTTCTTTTTCATGTGCATAAAAAGCTGCAGGTGTAGCATCAGATACATCCCCACTACTAATTAATCCAACACTATAATTTTTATTTACTAAATAATCGGTAATTAATTTTAAGGGTTCGCCTTTGGGGTTAATACCTAAATGTCTGTTCTCCATTTTTTCACCCGTAGCTATGGAACTAGCACCTGGTGCCGAATCGGTTACATAATTATCTGCAGAGCTAGTTTTTGAAAATCCAATATGCTTTAAATGAAAAGTAGTTAAAGCCCCGCCATTAGCGGTATAGCCCGCATACCACTGTGGTAAACTACAACCATCCCCAATCAATAAAATAATTTTAGTAACCGGAAGGTCAACACCATCGTTTTTATATTTAGGTAGATAGACTGCTTGTTTGTTTGACAGACGCACATGGGTCGTACTCCATTCATTTAAAAACTTAGCCAAGGATACGATATGATCTGTATTGATATAGTCTACCTTCATTTTTATAAACTGTTGCCAAGCATTTAAATAATCAGGGCTGGCCCAAAATCTAATTTTTTTACCTTTCTCATGTGTACTACTAATAATAGAATCAATTTTTATACGCTCTGCTTTTACCATGATGCCTTTACCATTCCAATGCGCGTAATTGGTAAAATCTGCACTGAATAAACCAATTTTAGCTAATTCAGTTACCGAGTAATGTTTATCTAAATCGCCATCAAAAAAAATGTAATTAGGATAGCTAGCAAACTCATTGGGCTTAGGTCTATTGCCTGTGATGACAATTTTAATTTTACCAGCATTGATGATAGATGAATAGGTATCAAGTAGGACTACTAATTTTTGTAGGGTCCTAATGGGGTCTGTCTTAATATCTATGAGTAATTGTAATGGCTTTGTACTATCTGCATAAGGATAACCATGATTTGCATTGATTTTATTTTTTAGCGGGTCAAGATAAAATGCTTGAAGGGTTCTTTTCTTTTGAATATCATTAAAAGTATGGCCCACAAATAAGCTATCATTAAAATAAAAGATATCTGCTTCTATAGATCCAAAACCATTTTCATATGCTGTAAAAAAGGGTATGGGGTTTTCGTAATCGTTATGAGAATGCGCATTGGAGGTCGTATAGTTTTGACCAAAAGCAGTATTAAAAATTACAATAGTAAATAGTAATGCAATTCGTTTATTTATTTTCATGAAAGTGTTTTTGTAAATTTTAAATGTGATTGTTGAAAGCCCATTTTTGTATAAAATTCGTGTGTATCTAATCTTTTATTTTGTGCTGTAACTTCAAAAGAAATGCAATCTAATGCTATTAATTCTTGCTCAATAAATTTCACCAATTGCGCGCCAACATTTTGTCCTCTGTATTCTTGTTTAACAAAAAGCTCTTGAATTTCTGCTACTTTTCCACAGTGATGAAGTAACGGTTGTATATAGCAACTTATAAAGCCTAAGGCCTCCCCATTAAGCCTTTCAGCTAGGTAATACAATATGTTTTCATTATTCATATTGTGTATAAATATCTTTTCAAACTCATTGATATTGAAAGTAAAATCTTCTAATAAACAAATTTGTTCATATACAGTTAACATATCTTTTTGCTCTACTTTTCTAATGTACATTTCAATTTTATTTTTCTAATGTTATGAAATTATAAAGTGAATATTACCCCAATATTAAATTTGTTAAAAAGGTACCATTATTAATACTACAGTAATATTAAACATGTTAAAATTGCATAAAAATTTAACATATGCAAGTATTTTTCAAGAAAATGTTAATAGGGGTGATGCTATTAACTTTTTTATTTACAAAAGTTTTTTCGCAAGACAGTAAAGTGGTTGCAGGAAAAATTTCAAATTCAAATGGAAGTGGAATTTCAGGTGCAGTAATTAGAATATTGCCTTCAAGAAAGGTGATTACTTCTGACAATACTGGTGAATTCAAAATTACTATTAATGGTTCTGATAAATCATTAGAAATTAGTTCTATTGGATTTATCAGTCAAACAATCACAATAAGTAGTTTAAATTCTTATAACATTGTATTAAAAGATGATCCAAATGTTTTAACAGATGTAGTTGTAACTGCATTTGGTATCAAAAAGGAAATTAAAAGATTGGGCTATGATATTCAAGAATTGAAGGGGGCTGATTTGGCACAATCAAGAGATGCAAACCCAATTAATTCTTTAGTAGGTAAAGTGGCAGGTTTAACTGTTGGTGGCAACGCAGAAATGTTAGGTCGCCCTGAATTAGTTTTAAGAGGCTCTAAGGATCTTTTATTTGTTGTAGATGGGACTCCTATTAATTCTGATACTTGGAACATTAGTCCAGATGATATCGAATCTTATACTATTTTAAAAGGTACTAACGCCTCAGCTGTATATGGTTTTAGAGGTTTAAACGGTGCCATTGTTATTACTACTAAATCTGGATCTAAAGATAAAAAAGGATGGCAAGTTGATTTCAATAATAGCACTTTTGTTGAGCCAAGCTTCTTAACATTACCAGAAAGTCAATATGAGTATGGACGTGGTAAAGTTTTTACATATTCTTATGGTGATAGGTTATATGATAATGCACAACGTTTACCAGAATGGGGCCCTCGATTTGAAGGTCAATTGATTAAACAATACAATAGTCCTTACGATCCATTGACTGGTATTAGAACAGCAACTCCGTGGACTGCAAAGGGTATCAATAACTTCCAAAACTTCATGCAGACAGGTTTAACAACCAATACAAATATTTCCATGTCTGCTGCAACTGATAGATCTGATATCAGAATTTCAATGTCAAACATGTATCAAAAAGGTACTGCACCAAATACTAATTTATACACTTATAATTTAGCAATTAAAGGTGGGTATAATATTTCTGATAAATTAAGATTAGAAGCTAGTTTGAACTTGAACAAGCAAAATTCACCAAATATTCCAGATGTGAACTATGGCCCTAACTCATATATTTACATGTTTAAGGTTTATGGTTCATCAGATTATGATATCAATGATTTAAAAGATGTATTTAAAGGACCAACTGGTGTGAAAGGTTTAATGCCATATGCGCAAGAGTATGGTCGTGAAAACAGTGCTGTGTATATGGCAAATTATTGGTTACGTACTCATGACAAAACAGATATCAATGGATACGTTAAAGCAACATATAAATTTAATTCTTCTTTAAGTTTAAATCTAAAATCTCAAATTACAACTTGGAATCAAACAAGACAAGAGGATGTACCTGCTGGAGCTAATTTACAAACATATACTCCATGGTGGTATTTTGGTTGGTACGGTGATTATCGTTTAGATAAAAGAAACCTATTTGAAAACAATAATGATTTGACACTTAATTATGATCATAGATTTAAGGATTGGAATGTATCTGGTTTCGCTGGTATTAGCGATCGTTCCTTTAACTATAATTCATTTTTTGGAACTACTAAAGCATTAGCTGTTCCCGGCTTATATGCATTATCTAACTCCATTAATCCAGCATTGGAATATACATGGGGTTCTAGAATGCAAGTATATAGTGCTTTTTATTCTATGGATTTTACCTATAAAAAATTCTTTACTTTATCACATACTGGTAGGGTAGATCAATTGTCTACTTTGCCTAATGGAAACAATACTTTTTATTATCCTTCAGTTTCTTTGAGTACAGTATTAACTGATTATTTAGACATTCCAAAGTTTATTTCTTTTGCTAAGCTTAGAGCATCTTATGCAAATGTGAAAGGTGGATTGACTCAATCTAATGTACCTAGTGCTTTCTCTATGATTTCTGGACAAAGTATCAATGGTGGCTTATTAGGTTATAGCACTGATTTGTATTCATCTTATGATGGCCCATCTTATAATAATCAAAACTCTTATTCAATTGCAACATATTATAATGGACTTTCATCTGTAAACTTTTCTAATACCATTGCAAATCCAAATTTAAAGCCATTTTCAAGAACAAGCTATGAAGGCGGTATTGATTTGAAATTTTTGAAAAATAGATTAGGTTTAGATTTTACTTATTTTTCTTCTTTGAATGGACCTCAAATTTATGCATTACCAGTTCCATCTTCTACTGGATATAGTTCTCAAAATGTAAATGGTATTACTACTAAGAAAGATGGTTTTGAAATTTCATTAAATGGTAGTCCATTGAAATCAGCTAATGGGTTGAACTGGGATGTAATGTTAAACTATTCAACTTACAAGGAAACTTTAAATGAAATTTATGGCACTGAAAAATATTTAACATTAAATGGACATAACTATACAGTTGGCGAAAGATTGGATGCATTTTATAGCACTGGTTATGTTACAGATGGTAAAGGTAACAACATCATAAGTGGAGGTCTTCCATTAAGAGCTCCATCTGATATTGACAACAATAAGTTCTTAGGTTTTATGAATCCTGATTTTACATTAGCTTTTGCAAATAAATTCAGTTATAAAAATTTTAACTTCAGCTTCCAACTTGATGGAAGATTTGGTGGTCAAATTTATGATGAAGTATACAAGGATGGTATGAATGGAGGAACCGCTATTGAAAGTGCTACAGGTGCTTTTGGTGCTGCTCGTTTAGCAGAATGGCAATCTACTAATAATCAAACCACAACAGTTGTACCAAAATACATTGCACCAGGTGTTAAAATTGTATCGGGTACCCCAATTTATAAAAATGGATTAATCACCAACTTATCGGCTTTGACTTTTGCTAATAATGATGTTGCAAGTACTGTTCAAAACTATCTTTCTTCAGGTCTTGGAGGTATGACAGAGCCATGGATGATAGATCGCACATTCATAAAATTACGTGAAGTTTCATTTGGTTACACTATGCCTCAATCAATGCTTAAATCTAAAGCTATCAAATCAATTACATTTTCTTTAGTGGGCAAAAACTTATTATATTTTGCTGCAAGAAAAGATTTTGATATTGAACAATTTGCTTCTGGTTATAACGCAGGAGATTTATCATTGCAGAATGGTGGAGGTGTTTTACAAAGTGTTACTTCTAAAAGATTTGGTTTTAACATTAATGTTAGCTTCTAATTAAATAATAAAAGATAAATTATAATTTTATGAAAATAAATTTCAAAAATTTACTACTTTCTGTAGTAATTATTACAGTAGCCTTTACCAGCTGTCAAAAAGGCGACTTAATATCAAACCCAAATGTGGCTGCTGAATCTTCAACCATACCTACTTCATTAATTTTGAATCATATAACTGCGAATTTAATGAAAGAAGAAGAGCCGATTATTTCTCAAGTATATAAACAAGATCAATTTATTGTTTCCAACTACCCTTATTATTTTGGTTCTAATTCATATAGTTTTGGACCAAGTGCTAATATGTACGATCAAATCAAATATTGTACAAAATTAGAAGAACAAGCTTTAAAACAATATAACAGCAAAACAAACAATCCTTATTTTGCATTGAGTAAGTTTTTTCAAGCCTATTCTTTAATTTGGTATACTCAAAGAGTGGGAGATATTCCTGCAAGCCAAGCAGTAAATTCTAATTATACAAATCCTAAATATGATACGCAACATGATGTGTATAAATATGCATTAAGTTTACTGGATAGTGCAAATATTTTATTATCAGTACAAATTACAAGTTCTAACGCAAGCACTAAAGTGGATGCATCTGGTGATATTTTTGGTTTGACTTATTTACAATGGCAGAAAGTTATTAATACTTATAAATTAAGGACTTTAATAAGTTTAAGTAAAAGAGCTGATGACAATGCTGATTTAAATATTAAATCTCAATTTGCAACTATCATCAATAATCCAACTCAGTATCCTATAATGTCTTCTACAAGCGATAACTTAGTTTATAAGTATAATTCCATTAATTATTATCCACCCAATAGAGCAGGGTATGTTCCATACAATTTATGTGAAAACATAAGTACCACGTATATGAATTTGTTAACTACAAATAAGGATCCAAGAACATTTGTTGTTGCCACACCAGCTAGTGCTCTATTATCTTCTACAACAGTAGCAGATTTTAATGCATATGTAGGTGAGGACAACTCAAAATCTCAAAGTTTTATGAGTAATTTTACAGCAGATGGCAAACATGCTTCATTGAATTGGAATAGATATTTTTCATCTGCCAGTGGGGCAAATGCTGAACCTTATACAATTTTAGGTTACGCTGAATTATGTTTCAATATTGCAGAAGCTGCTAATAGAGGTTGGATCACAACTCAATCTGCAAGCACTTGGTATGGTAAAGGAGTAGATGCATCATTATCTATCTATGGTATTACAGATGGTAAATTGTTAACTATTGGAAATGGTGATGGAACTAAAACAAATATTGGAACGGTAACAGCAGATGTGGTTACTTTTAAATCAAAAATTGCATATGCTGGAGATAATGCAACAGGTTTATCACAAATTTTAACTCAAAAATATGTTGCATTTTTTATGAATTCTGGTTTCGAAGCTTATTACAATTGGAGAAGAACTGGTGTTCCTACTTTTAGTCAGAATGGTCCTGGTATAGGAACTACAGACAATATGATTCCTTATCGTTGGCAATATCCTAATGATGAAAAAACTTCAAATTCTACAAATGTAAACGCAGCCATTTCATCTCAATTTGGAGGTACAGACGATTTGACTGGTAAAATGTGGTTAATTAAATAGTTTTAAGTATAGGGAGAATGTTTACAGTGGGGAGTGTTGAGCTCCCCACTTTTTTAATTTATAATAAAAACGGGACTATGAAAATTATAGTGTTATATTTTTCAATGATTATTATTGCTTCTACTAGCCATGCTCAAATTGCAGACAGTAGTAGTAGAGAAGTAAAATTACAAGGCGCCGTAAATTTTAGAGATATTGGTGGCTATACTACAAAGAATGGCAGAAAGGTTAAAATGGGCCTATTATACCGCTCCGCAGCCTTAAATACTTTAACAGATGCCGACCTAGCTAAATTAGAAGCCCTGCACATAAAATATGATTTTGATTTTAGAGGCCCTTATGAAGTAAAAACTGCACCTGATAAAATACCATCAGGCACTACGCGTATTTCTTTACCAGCGGGTAGTGAAAATGTAGGAGATAGCAACTACATGAAGAATATGGGTAAGTATATGAAATCGGATTCTTTTTTAATTAGTTTTTATACTGTTTTGACACCATTTAAAGACCGTTATACACCTTTGTTTGATAGTTTAGTATCCAATACTAAAGCAAGTCCAATGCTATTTCATTGCACTGCTGGTAAGGATAGAACAGGTATTGCAGCTGCTTTAATTTTGTATGCTTTAGGCGTGGATGAACAAACCATTTTTGATGACTACGAAGCCACTAACTATTATAGACGAAATGAAAATGCTAAATCCATAGCACAAATGACCAAATATTATGGTTTGGATGAAAAAACTGCGAATAATTTAATGGGAGCTAAAAAAGAATATATAGCAGCTACTTTTGCTACCATAAGAAGTAAATATAGCAGTATAGATACTTATCTAGAAAAAGAATTGGGGTTGACACCTCTAATAATTAAAAAGCTAAGAGCTATCTATACCAATTAGTATTGGATCTGATTTTGTTTAATTAATAGAGTAATATCTAAAACGCTTAACATTAAGTTAATATATAGTTAACTATTTCATTACATTGTTTTAAATGAAATAAATAGATTGTTACTTAGGTTTGATAAGCAAATTTCAATGATCAATCTAAGTTTTAAAAAAGACAATCAAGCTGGAGCTTCCATCTATATCGCTATTGTATGCTTTTGTACCTATGCGTGTGTGTATGCCTTTAGAAAGCCTTTCACCATTGGTTTGTACGAAGATATGCCTAGTTATTTGGGCATTGAATATAAAAACTTATTAGTCATTGCACAGGTCTTAGGCTATACAGCCAGTAAAGTATTTGGCATCAAATTTATCTCAGAATTAAAAAATATTGGAAGGGGAAAATTAATTCTACTATTGATTGTTTTATCATGGATTCCTTTGTTATTATTTCCTGTTTTACCAGCACCTCTTAATATATTTTGCTTTTTTTTAAATGGGTTCCCTTTAGGGATCATATGGGGCATCGTATTTTCTTTTGTGGAAGGCAGAAGAGCGACTGATTTTCTTGGTGCTGCATTGGCAGTAAGTTTTATTGTATCGTCTGGTGTTGTTAAATCTATTGCAAAGTGGATTCAAATGAGTTTTAATATTTCGGAAATGTGGGTACCTTTTTATACTGGCTTAGTTTTTATTTTGCCCATCATTTTATTTATTTATTTACTTGAAAAAATTCCTGCCCCAACCCCTGAAGAAATTGAATTAAAAGCACCAAGGCTACCCATGACCAAATTGGATCGCCATTCTTTTTTTAAGGAATTTAAAATAGGCATCATTGCTTTTGTTTTTATTTATTTAATACTGACTTTGTTTAGAGATTTAAGAGACAATTTTGCTGCAAATATTTGGAACGATTTGGGTTATGGAAACAATGCAAGTGTATTTACCAATACCGAATTACCCATTGCTTTTATTGTATTGATTTTGATTGCAAGTATGATTGTTATCAAAAAAAATAAACTTGCTTTTTTAATAAGTATTGTAATTATTATGTTAGGATTTATAATAGTTGGATTAAGTACCTTATTTTTTAAAATGAATATTTTAAACGGATACCATTGGATGTTATTAGTGGGCCTTGGCTTGTATATGGGTTATATACCATTTAATTCATTGTTATTTGACCGAATGATTGCTACTTTCAGAATCAAAGGCAATGTTGGCTTTCTTATTTATTTATTGGATTCTTTTGGATATTTGGCTTCAGTTATTGTTATTAGTATCAAAGGAACTGCACATTTACAATTGAATTGGGCAGAATTTTATTCTAAGGGCGTCTTATATTTTTCTATCCTTGGCTTATTGGCTTCTTTAGCAGCATACTTATATTATGCCAAAAAAATTAAAACATTAAACTATTAATACATGAGTGACAAAACAGCAATCGTAGTAGGGGCTGGGATCTTGGGAATGGCTACTGCCCGTGCTTTGGCTTTAAAAGGGTACAAAGTTACGATTTTTGAAAAATCACAACAATCCCTTGGAGCCTCTATTAGAAACTTTGGTATGTTATGGCCTATTGGTCAACCTGATGGAAAATTGTATGATCGAGCCATCAGGTCTAGAGAAATTTGGAAAGAATATTTAACCAATGCAAAAATTAATTTTGACCCTTGTGGTAGCTTGCATTTGGCCTATGACAAAGAGGAGCAGGATGTGTTGGAAGAATTATATGAACATTTTACAAAACACAATAGGCCCGTTACTTTAATGCAACCCAATACCATCTTGGAAAAATTTAATGGTATTAATGGTGAAAATTTAAAAGCAGGTTTATTTAGTAGTGATGAAACCATTATAGATCCTAGAGAGGGCATTAAAAATTTACCCGCTTATTTAAAAGATTATTATAACATTAAAATTATTTGGGGCACAGCCATCACCAATGTAACAACCAATACTGTATGGTCTTTTAAAACCAAATACAATGCCGACTTAATTTGTATTTGTTCTGGAGCCGATTTTGAAACACTTTATCCAGAAAATTTTAAAGAATTGCCCATTATTAAGTCAAAATTGCAAATGATGCGATTTGTGCCAAATGACCCAAATTATAAAATTGGAACTTCTATTTGTGGTGGTCTATCCTTATTGCATTATAAAAGTTTTACCGCATCAAAATCTTTAGATATTTTAAAAGCAAAAATTGACTTAGAACTTCCAGAATACATTAAAAACGGAATTCATGTCATGGTATCACAAAACCATCAAGGGGAATTAACCGTAGGGGATTCACACGAATATGCTTTAGATTTTGAACCCTTTGACAAACATACTGTCAACGAATTGATTTTGAAATATTTAAAAAAGTTAATTCATATTGATAATTGGACATTGCAACAATCATGGAATGGGGTGTATCCCATGATGACCAATGGCACAACTGATTTGCTTTTAAAAGTGGAGCCAGGCGTATACATTATCAATGGAATTGGTGGAAATGGTATGACATTGTCTTTTGGTTTTGCAGAAGAAGCTGTAAACAAAATTTAAATTTTAAACGTATGAATAATATCGTTGATTTTATTATTGATGTATTTTTAAAAAAAGGGCATGAATTATACGGCGGGGAAGCTGTAACACAGTTGGAGCATGGCTTACAGGCTGCCCATTTTGCAAAAGAATCAAATGCTTCTGAAAATTTAATTGCTGCTGCCTTAATGCATGATATTGGACATTTATTGCATGATTTACCAGATGATGCCACCAATAATGGCATTGATGACGTTCATGAAGCTTTAGGTGCTGAATTTTTAATCCAATATTTCAAAGAAGAAGTAGTGGAAGCAGTTAAGTTGCATGTACCTGCTAAAAGATACCTATGCTTGGTAGATCCCGAATATTATGAAGCATTATCATCCGTTTCAAAAGCAAGTTTAATATTACAAGGAGGCATTATGTCCATGGAAGAGAAAAATAATTTTGAATTGAATGAATATTTTAAAGAAGCAGTTGCATTAAGAAGATGGGACGATCAAGCTAAAATCCCCAATTTAAAGGTGGATGATATCTATACTTATAGAAGCATATTAGAACAATCATTATTAAAAAATAGTTTATGAGCATAAAGATGATCGTATTTGATATGGCAGGAACGACTATTGATGAAGACAATATTGTATATAAAACTTTACATAAAAGCATCAATCAATATGGTGTTACAGTTGATTTGTCTGCTGTTTTAGAGATAGGGGCAGGGCAAGAAAAATTAACTGCCATCAAAGACATTGTTTCAAAGTATGGCACACAAGAAGATTTGCTAAAGGCTAATGATATGTATCATTATTTTATCAATCATCTTCAAACTGCCTATGAAGAATTTGATATTCAAGCCATGCAGCATGCTGAAACTGTGTTGACCTATATAAGAAGCAAAAATATATTGGTTGTATTAAATACAGGCTATGACCGAGCTACTGCACAATTTATTTTAAATAAGATTAATTGGGTACAACTATATCATTATGATTTATTGGTATCCGCTACAGATGTTAAGAACAATAGACCATCACCTGATATGATTCATTTTGCAATGAATTTATTTTCTATCAATGATCCTAAGGAGGTAGTAAAAATTGGGGACTCCAAAATCGATATCGAAGAAGGCCAAAACGCCCATTGTTTATATAGTATTGGTATTACTACTGGTGCACAAACTAAAGCACAGTTAGCTGAGGCAAAACCTGATCAAATTATTGATAACCTAAACGATTTAATTAGTTTTTTAAATATTTAATATATGTTGGTAAAAAATTGGAAAATTAGAAAGGCAAACTTAATTGATGTAAATTATTTCCATCAATCTATAGAACAAATTCATTCAATGAAAATACAGTTTGATGTATTTACTGAACAATTTAAAAAGAAGTTAAAAAATAAAAACTGTTTACTATATGTAATTGAAACTACATTAGGTAGCCAAATTGGTTGTATCTGCTGTGAAAAGGAAGAAAGTTTCTTAACCAGTAGACCCATTATACAAATAAAAGAATTTTACATTTCTCCAGCCTATAGAAAATTAAATATTGCGGATGATTTATTTTTATTTATTTATGAAAAGTCTATTCAATTAGGCATGGATAAGATAGAAGTACTTTGCAATTTAAATTCTACGACCACACAAAACTTTTATTCACAAAAAAAGTTTATTCCAGTTAAAAAATTGTATGTAAAAAGTATCTAATTTACTTTATAATTGTAAAATTATCTACCACTTTACCTGAGCTTGCAATTTGTTTAAATGTAAATATATTTTTTTCAATTGTCACATAACTTAATGAATTGTCTGTTGAGAAAAATTTGTCAGTAAATGGCTGCCATGAATTGGGCATATTGGTTTGTTCTGGATTGTATAAATCTTGACCACCTGCACCTGTTACTATATATACAACTCCTTTTGGCTTTTTATTTTTAATCCCATCAAAGTTTTTATCTAATACCCAATCTCCGCCTACTTGTTCTCCTTTTCTTTTTGTTGTAGATGCTATCTCTTTTTTTGAAGATGTATCTGGCTTAAAGGTTAATGGGAATGATCTTTGATAATTATGTACATGCCCATTAAATACTATATCTACCTTGCCAGCTTCAAAAATAGGAGATAATAACCTCATATGTTGTTCTTCAAAATGTTCTTTGGAGGAGTTAAAACCTGGTTGGTGAAACATCACAAAACGCCACTGTGCACTGGCTGCTTTTTTTAAATCTTCTTTCACCCATTCTTGCAAATCTTTATTAGTCCAATCAACATAATAATCTGCATCAATCACGGTCCAATGCGCATTGCCATAATCATAGGAATAGGTAGTCATCTTTGGGTAGGCTTTTTGAGCAGCGGTATAAAAAGCATTTTTATTTGTTTCATTGCCTTTTAGCATTGGTATCAGTGGCGAACCTTCTTTATAATCTGGACCATTCAAAGGTTGTTCCCAGAAATAATAATAAGACAAAGCATCAGGTGTTTTGTCCATATCTCTATCATTGGCATCATGATTGCCTACAGAGGCAAAGAATGGAATTTTTCTCATTAATGGTGCACCACTGCTGTCATTTTTATCGGCATTGTATATGGGCCAAAATTTTGTTGTATAATCTTTAATCAAACCACTATTGTATACGATGTCTCCTGGAACTGCCACAAAATCTGGATTCAGATCATACATGATATTGGCTAATTTCTTTTGGTTTTTGGTTAATGCACCAATATCACCTATTACCACAAATTTATAATTTTGATTCTTAGTTTTAGGCGCATGTGCAGTTGATTCAAATACTAATTTTTTATTCTTAGATACTCTATAAGTAAAATCAATACCACTTTCTAGTTGTGCTAATGTGGCATGATATACTACAAATGGACTGTAATTTTTTATATTTACTTTATTGAAATAAATATTTTTACTATTTATCCAACTATTTTTTGTCTTTACTTCTACTTTCCATTCACTAGTTGTATCAGCACAATGCCATAACAAAGACAAATTTTTAGGATTTGCATCATATCCAATTTGAAGATAAGGAGCAGTGATAAAATCTTTTTGAGCTGCTAACTGGTTGATTGAAAATAGAACACAAAATAAAAATGTTAATAAATTTTTCATAATTTTAATTTAAAATGTAACGCCAAATTGTAATCCTATACCTACTGAGGCAGGTGAACTATTTCCAAATCTTGCTGGAATAGGGACGGAAACCCAATAACTATTCATTTTGGTTTTATAGAGTACCTTATTAAAAACCAAATTGGTACCATATCGGCCTCCTGTCTCAAAGGCAAGCCTAGTAAGTACATTAAAACCTTTGGGGTATCTAAAGATAAGACCCGGTTGAATAGACAAATTACTTGTTTTAGTTATCCCTTTTGTTGAATTGAGTGTTGGAACTATTTCAATACTATAAGCCAACTTATCTGATTTAATAATATTAATTCCAATGGGAAAGCCAACAGTATAGGAATGGTCAAAATTGTAAGCAGGTAAATTTGAAGAAATGGTAAGTAATGGATGATTGATGCTAAAATAAGCGGCTACTTTAGGGTATTCATTTGAATTCTGGGCATTTACATATCCATTGAGTATAAAAAAGCTAAGTATAGTTAAAATAGAATTTTTCATTCATTATTTAGTTAAGCCGCTGATTGAATTATTTCTTTTCTTTTTTATAATGTGCTTTTCTCATATCTTCTTCGTCATCCATATCTGGACCTTTCTCTACTTTTCTCCAATCCACATCTCTGTTGTAACGCTTCATGGCGTTGGTCGTATTGAATATATCTTTAGAGGGAAATACTAAGCTGTAAGGCTTATAATTAGGTTTATCGGTAAAAAAGTCTTCCAATAAACTAGCGGTAGCATCGTATTGATTCACATAGGGAACATCTAAAATATTATAAATTACTTTTAATATTGAACCAAAATTAGCATGTGTATTGGAAGTATAATTTCTTTTTACATAAGGTCCTGCCATCATTAAAATACTTCTGTGCGCATCTATATGGTCTACACCCCCTTGAGGATCATCTTCGGTAACGATCACCAACATATTTTTCCAATAGGGCGTTCTAGATAAAAAATGTAAAATTCTACCTACTGCTAAATCATTGTCTGCAACATAAGATTCATGATAGGGATAGCCATCTTTAGGTCTTGGATCGGCAGTATGGTCATTGGGTACCTGCATGGTGATTAAGCTTGGCAATGCTTTGTGTTTGTTGAGCCACAATTTTTTAAACTCAGTTTCGAATTGCTCCATTCTAAATTGATCTGGAATATTGCAATTAAATCCTGCGTAATTATGACTTGTATTTTTCCATAAAGCTTTTTGCATGGGCACCATTACTGCATGTCCACTTCCAGTGGCTGTATCATTCCATTCTTCTCTATTGTGCGCTGTTTCATTGGCTTCACCAAAATTATAGAAAGGAACATTTTTTCTTTCCAATGCTTCCCATAGCCCACCTCTTTCTGCATAATCCTCAGGATCTATGCTTCCAGTGGTTCCCGGGAATCTTCTACCAGAAGCATTTGAAAATATTTTTGCCGATTTATTCACACTTGAATTGGTTTCTACCCATTCGTTGGGAATCACGCCCATCATCCAATGATGTCCATGGATAGAAGCGTCACCATCACAATAAAAATTATCCGAAAAGGCAAATTCTTGTGCCAACTTTGAATGATTGGGTGTAATGTCAAAACCTACCGCATTTTTACTTTGAAAGCCCATTCTTACATGATTACCAAATCTTGCTATACTTGAATCACCTCGGCCTGTTTTTAATTGACCTAGCACTTCATCATAAGTTCTATTTTCTTTGGTGATGTATACTATATATTTAATGGGGCTTTTACGAATGCCGGCTTTAATGGGTAATGGGTTTTTTACATCATCTACCTTAGCAATCGTTTTATACGTATTGTTTAAAGTTGTTTTGGTATAATTTTTTAATTCCTCTAAAGTGGGCACTTTTATTTTTTGGAAACTACCTAATTGAATGTCGCCAATATAAGTACCTTGTTCTGGTTTTTTAAAACCAATACCACCATTAGGCCCTGCACCATAACCTCTACAAGAAATGACATACATTTCTTTTTCGTCATTACTCAACCTGATTTTTGAGGTACCCCATCCGCTTGGAATAAATCCAATAGTCTTTCTTTTCTCAAGATCAATCACTGCTACTGCATTAAATCCTAATAAGGCAACATACAATGTTTTCTCGTCCTTGGTCATGGTCATGCCAAAAGGAAGATAGCCTCTATATTGATCAATGGCATCATTCATTTTAATAGGAATACTTCCAACTATTTTATGATTTTTATAATCAATGATAGAAATATTATCATTCGTAGCATTGGATACATAGGCCAATTCATTACCTATTGTTATTGAGTTTGGACTTGCGCCTCCTACTACCTCAGCGCCCTCAATCATTTCCCCAATTTGATAGCCTGTTTTAAATTTATCTACTACTTGATTTGTACTAAGATCAATGTTAAAAACACTCATTGCATTAGGTGATAAGGGGTCGCCAACGCCAGGTATCAATCTTCCATTATACGTAATACCATTTATTGATTCTTTTGTGTTGTTTCCATAAGGATGCCAAGGCATCAGCATGGTATCATAATTTTCCTTGGTAATATCTGGAATGATTGGGTAATCATACATGCCTACATTGGCCACCATGACGAATTCTTTGTTGGGGCTTAATGCTAAATTAAAAGGTTGACGTCCTGTTTTAATGGAAGCTTTTATTTTTTTTGTTGCCAAGTCAATCCTAACCAATCTAAAATTGCCTCTATCTAAAACCAACAATTCATTTTCCTTTTCATTGTAGATGATATCTGAAGTAAAGCTGTCGTCGTAACTAATTCCATCAATAGTTCCATTTAAGGAAATAGAATCTATTTTTTTGAACTGTTTGATATCATAAACCATCACGGCACCTGCATCACCGGCACTTAAATACACTAAGTCATTATTATTACTTGCAAAGGTGATACCCAAAAAAGATCCCTTTTTTAAAATGGTATCAATTTTTTTATCATAACTAGGAACTCTAATGGCTTTTAGATTATCATTGTTGATAATTGTTATGACGCCATTGTGTAAGGTCACTGTTTTAGTTCCATCGGGTGAAACGGCCATCCCAAAAGGGCTACGTGTGATTTGAATAGTAGCACCGGCTGGGGTAATGTATCTGCCACTTGGTAAAACTGTGTGATTGTTTTTATCAATATTGGTGTATTCTTTATCACCAGGCACTGATAAATAATTGTAAGTTTTTTGAGCAATCAATGTATTGGATAGTACAATTAATTGCAAGTATAATAATATACTTTTCATTGAAGTAATTTAGTCCCACAATCTATACCATGCTTACTTAGCGTGGTATTAAGTTTCTATTAAATATTATACAAGGTGAGATAAGGGTAGGTCGGTCAAGTGATGAATAGGTATAAAAAAAGCCTTCCCGATAATTCGAAAAGGCTTTTTAATTGCTGTAGGGGGAGGGCTAAAATATTTAAGCTATTAAGAACCAATTACTTAGGAATTTATATTTTCCCCATATAGTATCTATTTTTTAAACCGTACATTTGATTACCCCCAAAGGATAGTTTAAAACTTAAACTATGAATAAAGTAATTATTGCTTTGGGAATTTTATTTTTATTTGCTTCCTGCAAAAAAGAGATCCCTCAAAAACAATTAACAGTAAATGTAACACCAGCTGTTGGTGGCACAGTTACTCCAACTTCCGGGTCTTATGGTATGGGTTCAACTGTACAACTAATAGCAACACCTTCTGCTGAATATATATTTAAAGAATGGAATGGAGGATATACTGGAACTACGAATCCAGCAAATATTGTAATGGATGCGGATAAAACTGTTACTTGTGTTTTTGAGAAAAGACAATATCCACTTAGTTTAACTATTGTTGGATCTGGAACTGTGAAGGAAGAAATTATTAAAGTTGCTGCTGCATCAACTAATTATACATCGGGTACAACAGTGCGTTTAACACCAGGGCCAAGTGATGGATATCAATTTAAAGGATGGTCTGGAGATAATACTTCAACAACATCACCACTAGATTTAGTCATATCAAAAGCTACTAATCTAACTTGTACTTTTGAAAAAATGGCAATAACTACTTTAAAAATTGATAATCTTTTAGATACATTGACTATTTCAAAAACACACAAATACATTGTCAAAGGGCTTTATTCAAATGGAGTTGCCATTGATTTAAGTGATAGTGTTAAGATAACAGCTTCAACATCTGGAGTAAATATTTTAACTAATAAAAATCTTGTAGGTGCTCAATCAGGCGGTGTTGTTGTAACCATAGCATTCAATAATCTTACTTTAAAAGATACAGTGTATGTTTCTGAGATTGAAAATGTTGATTTAAGTACTCTATCATTCTTAACAACTCCTTCAAATCCTAATGCAAAAATTATTGTACCTGTTGTTGTAATTAATTACTATCCTACTTTAAATGGTATAGATATTGATACAAAAAGAGCACCTGGTTATGGCAGCTTATCACCAATTACAATACAGGATTTAAAAAATAGAACTACTGACTATATAACCTTGACTAAATATGGTTTAGAGGAAGCAAGTAAATATAGAGGTTATAGTAATCCTTCCCAAACATCAAACGTAAGTTTTAAAATAGTAAAATATGTTAATGTATATGAGATAAAAAGAGGTTTAAAAGATAAGCCAGATGCATCTTTAAGTGCTCAAGAGAAACTTACACCAGTTTTTCAGCCTGATTATGTTGATATTTTTTCTAAAATAAGTTTACAATCATTAGTTGAAGGGAGTGGTGTTAAGGAGGTTTGGTTTTCATTAAGGCCATTGAGCTCTGAATATCCTATTGTGAAGGACTCTTTAACTAATGGACTAACAGCCGCTAATTTTTTAAATTTACCTGAATCGAATATGGCAAGTCCAACAGGAAACGTTTCAAATAGTTGGTGGAGTGGTATTAAAACTAATAATTTGCCATTGCCAATATATAATAAAACATATGTAGTGTATGGCTATAATTTAGAAACTTCTCCTGGCAATAATATACATAATAGAGGGCATCAAATTGAATCTCAACTTCAATCTTTAGATTCTGGGATTTTTGGATTAAATACTGCAACGTTTTTAAATAAATTTGTAGGAATAACAATTGGACAAAATAACAATAAACCCTTAGGTAGAGCTGGTATGACACATTTTCCTCCAAATACAACCGTTGATTATGATTACGATAATAAAACTTTAGTAGAAAGTGATATTGAAGATTGGAAACCATTAGGGGGCACTAAAAAATTAATTAATAGCGATAGATGGATTGGGTCTCAGCTTCTAAAATACCCTAGTTTAATTTCAACAAAAGATGATTATAATAAAGATCCTCAATATAAGTGGCTAATATTTTGGATGCAAAGTATCCCAGGATATAATAATGGTATAAGCGGAGTGAATGATTGGTGGGATTTATTTTATAATTGGGATAATTCAATCAAGAATAATTCAAAATTGAATAACTAAATATCTAGCAGATTTTCCATATTATTTTATAACTAATTCTTATTAAAACGTCAATTTGAATCAAATATTAGTGAAACTTTTAGTGAAACTAGTAAAAATAATAAACCCTTTAAAACATTGTTAATCAATGAATTAAAGGGTTTTATTGTGCTGTAGGGGGAGGGATCGAACCTCCAAGAGGCAGTTAGCTAAAACACAAAGTTGAGTGGTCTACCCTGGTCGCCTATTGCTAGACGGCTCTATGTTTCGTTTATCCCGTTATCCTCACCTCCGAGACAAGGAGGCATGTATGCCAAGATTTCATCACCCCACAGTATTTAAGAACTTATCATTTGAGTGGTTTATCTAATTTTTTCCCTCATTTGATAAATCAAAACTAAAGTATTGCCTTTTATGTTGCAAATATTTTAAGTATATTCTTTAAAATATAGAAAAATATTAATAAATTGCCATATTATTTAAAATCATATAAATATGGAGCCTAAAATGAACCCAAAATTGAACATTGACAAAAGCCTTGACAAGCTGGATTTGCAAATTATACAAGCCATGATGCAAGATGCTGAAGTTTCCTATGCCGATTTAGGCAAGCAGTTTTTTGTATCGGGCGGTACCATTCACGTGCGTATTAAGAAACTAGAGGAGTTGGGCATTGTGAAAGGCAAGCGTTTAGCTGTTGATTTAAAAGTGTTGGGCTATGATATCATTGCCTTTATTGGTATTTACTTGGAAAAAAGTTCAATGTATGATACGGTGGCCTTGGCCTTAAAAAATATTCCTCAAGTAGTGCGTGTGAATTATACCACGGGTAATTATAGCATGTTTGTGGAAATTGTTTGCAAAGACATTCAACAACTTCGTTTTGTACTACATGATGAACTGCAAAAAATTAAAGGAATTGAGCGAACTGAAACCTTAATTTCTTTGGAAGAAAGTTTTTCTCGTAATGTGAAGATTGTTTAAAATTTCGTTTGTAAATTACATCAAATCTAAGCTTATGAATCCCTGTAATTCTTATAAAAGCAGAAGGGGCTTTTTAAAAAAATCTGCATCTATTGCAGCATTATATTTGGCACCTGCTACTTTAGTTAAAACTTTTGCCATAGACCGTGTAGTGCCTTTGCCAATTGCTAAAGAAAAATTAACCATTACCATCAATGGAAAATTAATGAATCTTGAAATAGATGCAAGAACTACTTTGCTTAATTTATTAAGAGAAGATTTAGCCTATACGGGTACGAAAAAAGGTTGTGAGATGGGACAATGTGGGGCATGTACCATTCACATCAATGGCAAAAGAACCAAGTCTTGTATTCAATTGGCCTTAAGCAATCAAAACAATAAAATCACCACCATCGAAGGATTAAGCGATGGTACTGAATTACATCCTATGCAAGCTGCATTTTTAAAGAATGATGCTTTTCAATGTGGTTATTGTACAAGCGGTCAAATTATGTCGGCTGTTACTTGCGTAAGAGAAGGCAATGCAAAAACAAGAAAAAGTATTCAAGCTTATATGGATACAAATATTTGTAGATGCGGTGCGTATCAAAACATTGTAGATGCTATTGAAGAAGTAGCTAAATCGGGTGCTAAAATTTAAATACTTTAATTCAACCTTATGAAATCAAATAATAATACCCTATTGATAGAAGATGAAAGAGTGGATGGCTCCGACAAAGTAACAGGCAAAGCCAAATATGCTGCTGAACATAGTTTACCCAATATGGCTTATGCAGTATTTGTTACCAGTACCATTGCCAAAGGAAACATTAAAACTTTAGATACTTCCAAAGCCTTGGCTTCACCAGGTGTATTGGATGTAATTTATTATGCCAATTGCCCTGCTGTGCCTGGTTATGCTAGCAATGCTGCAGACAGACCAAAAAATGTATCTGAGTGGAGAGGCTATAAAGTTTTGTATGACAATAAAGTACGCTTTTTTGGGCAGCCCATTGCCTTAGTGGTAGCAGATAGTTTTGAGAATGCCAATGCTGCAGTTAGATTGGTGAAAGCCGAATATGAGATTGAAAAATTTGAAACTAATTTTGATAAAGCACGATTAGATCCTACGCTTTTAAAATCACCCGTTAATTATAAAAGAGGTACAGAAAAAAAATTCAAAGAAGCTGCTAGCTTTGTTGAAGCAGAATACAATATTCCTATTGAAGTGCACAATGCAATGGAATTGTTTGCTACCATTGCTTTTTGGGAAGGAGAAGATAGAGTTACTTTATACGATAAAACACAAGGTCCTAAAAGCACACAGTCTACGGTAGTAAGAACTTTTGGACTGACTGATAAAAATGTTAGAGTGATTACCGAAAATGTGGGTGGTGCGTTTGGAAGTGGTTTAAGAACTTGGGCCAATGTACCTGCTGCATGTATTGCTGCAAAAAAATTAAATCGTCCAGTGAAGTTGGTGTTGACTCGACCTCAAATGTTTACATTGGTTGGCTATCGACCACAATCCTGGCAAAAAGTGGGTATTGGTGCAGATGCGTCTGGAAATTTTATGGGCATATCGCATGAAGCCATCAGCAATTGTGCTAGATACGAAGATTTTAGAGAAGGTATTGTAGAAGCTTCTAAATTTTTATATGCATGTGAAAATGTGGATACCAAACACAGCATACTTCCTTTGGATATGAGTTCGCCAATTTGGATGCGTGGTCCTGGAGAAGCTACCGGTTGCTTTGCTTTGGAATCGGCCATTGATGAGTTAGCGTATAAATTAAATATGGATCCAGTCCAATTGAGAATCAAAAATTTCACAGCGATTAATCCAGACAATAAATTACCCTTCTCTGATATCAATATTAAAGATTGCTATGCATATGGTATGGAAAAAATTGGATGGAAAAATCGTCCCATGGTGCCAGGTTCTTTAAAAGAAAATGGAATGCTGATTGGCTATGGTATGTCGGTGGGTGTCTTTGGTGCAGGTAAGGGAACAGCATCAGTAAGAATTGTATTGAGCAATGACGGTAAATTGATATTGGAATGTGCAGTTAGTGATATGGGTCCGGGCACAATGACTTCTATGACAAAAATTGCTGCTGAAGCAATGCAAATGCCGATGCAAAAAATTAAATTCAAATTAGGTGATTCTGATTTGCCTCCAGGTCCATCACAAGGTGGATCGGGTACAACTTCTACTGTAGGATCTGCTGTGGATATGGCTTGCAAAACAGTGCAACTCAAATTAAAAGAATTGGCCATTCAGTTCGCACCTGCATTCACAGGCATGACTGCGGACGCCTTAGAAGTAAAAAATGAAATGGTGGTAGCCAAAGCCAATGCAGCTATTAAAATTGAAGTGCCAAGTTTATTAAAATTGGCCAATCAAGATAAAATTGATTTAACCATAACTTCTTCTGGTAAAACTGCTGAACAACTTAAGTATACCAGTAATTCTTTTTCAGCACACTTTGTAAAATTGGCAGTGAATCCAAAAGATGGAACTATAAAAGTGTTGAATGTAGTTACTACAGGAGATGCTGGTAAAATTGTAAGTCCTAAAACTGCGAGAAGCCAAATGCTGGGTGGCGTAGTAGGTGGCATTGGCATGGCATTAACCGAAAAAGTAGAGATGGATCATACTACAGGACAAATTATCAATGCTAGTTTTGGTGGATACCATGTTCCTTTACATTCTCAAATTCCAAATACCGAAGTTTACTTTGTCAATAAACCTGATCCACATGTCAATGATATCGGATCTAAAGGTATTGGAGAAATTGCATTGATTGGGTTTGCTGGAGCTATTGCCAATGCGGTTTATAACGCTACAGGTAAAAGAGTAAGAGACCTACCTATTACACCAGATAAACTGGGTTATAAAATTGTAAAAGCATAAATAAAAAAGAGTCCCACATTATAATTTGCGGGACGCTTTGTACTTACTACATATATTTTTATTTAATCTTATAATTTATAACCATCATCGGCTACCAACTGCGCGCAAATTCTTCTACGTGCTTCTTTGCTGTTAAAGGCATCTACTTTGGTAAATCGCTTTAATCCAATATTCATCATACGCAATTCATCCCCTTCGGCAAAACTATTTACTGCATCTTTACCAGCTTTGTTAATGGCATCGGCTGCATCATAAATATAAGTGCGCACGATATCGGCTTGCACAGCAACAGCTGCTTCACCTTTCATGGTGGTTAACTTTTCTAATCTTAACAAAGCAGATTCGGCATGAAAAGTGATAATGGACATGTCTGCAATGTTCATTAATATTTCTTGTTCCTTATTTAAGGTCATCATTAATTTTTGAACGGCTGCACCTGCTACCATCAAAATACATTTCTTAAAATTTGCGATGGCTTGTTTTTCTTTGGCGAATGGAGTTTCATCTCCACCACCAAAATCAGGAATGCTCATTAATTCTTTTTGCACATTCATGGCAGGGCCCATTAAATCTAGTTTGCCTTTCATGGCTCGTTTTAAAACCATGTCTACCGTTAGCAATCTATTGATTTCATTGGTGCCTTCGTAAATTCTATTGATACGACTATCGCGGTATGCTTTTGAAATAGCATATTCATCACTGTAGCCATTGCCTCCATGTATTTGTACGCCTTCGTCTACTACAAAATCTAAAACCTCACTACCAAATACTTTTAAGATGGCACACTCAATAGCATATTCTTCGGCAGCACCTAATAATGATTCTGACAATGATTTTCCTTGGGCCAATAATATTTGTTCTTGCTCATCTATATTGTAAGAGACTCTGTACAAAGCACTTTCGCCCACCCACATACGAATGGCCATTTCGGCCAATTTATGTCGGATGGCGCCAAATTTTACAATGGGTAATTTAAATTGTTCTCTTGTTTTTGCATATTGTACCGATTCGCTCAATGCACGTCTCGCACCGCCTAAGGTAGCTCCGCCTAATTTTAATCTTCCAATATTTAAAATATTAAACGCAATGATATGTCCTTTGCCAATTTCACCCAATACATTTTCTACAGGCACTTTACAATCTTGAAAATACAATTGCACAGTAGAAGATCCTTTGATGCCCATCTTATGTTCTTCGGGTCCTTGTGTGAAACCTTCTGTACCTCTTTCTATAATGAATGCAGTAAATTGTTCTCCATCTATTTTTGCAAACACAGTATATACATCTGCAAAGCCACCATTGGTGATCCAGCATTTTTGTCCATTGATGATATAGTGTTTTCCATCGGCAGATAATTTTGCGGTGGTCTTGGCACTCAATGCATCAGAACCACTATTAGGTTCGGTCAATCCATAAGAACCTTTGTATTCACCTGTAGCCAATTTGGTTACATATTTTTGTTTTTGTGCTTCTGTGCCAAAATACAAAATGGGTAAAGTACCAATACCTGAATGTGCCGCATTGGCAACAGAGAAAGAATAACCAGCACCTAAATATTCTGCAACAATAACAGAAGTCACAAAATCTTTTCCAGATCCACCGTAAGCTTCGGGTACGGTAATGCCTAATAAGCCCTGTGCGCCTGCTTTTTCAAGTAAGGAAGGCATTAAACCTGGTTCTAACTTATCAATTCTATCTGCAACAGTCAATACTTCGGTATCAATAAACTGCGTACACATGTCACGTACCATCAATTGCTCTTCATTGTATTGTTCAGGTACAAATATTTCATCGGCTTGAACTTCTCTAATGATCCATTCGCCTCCTTTAATTACTGTTTTGGTAGTTTCCATAAAATTTATTTAAAATTTCTTTGTTAAATTATGTTGAATTTATCTTTTTCAATTAATTTTTTGTTGTCAATCATTTAGAGTAAATCCTTGTTGGTTAAATTATCATACACTCTTTGAAAAACATTTTTTACGATATCAATTTCTTCTTTGCTAATGTTTAACAATGCTTCATTCATGGTTTGATTGGCCAATTCATAAGTAATTTGTTGTAAAGGTTTGGCGATATCCGTTAAGTACACCAAATTAATACGTCGATCATCTTTCGATGCAACACGCACTACCAATTCTTGTTTTTCTAAATTATCAATAAGTCGGGTCGTACTTGCTTTGTCTCTAAAAGTTCGATTGCCTAATTCCAATTGACTGAGTCCATCTTCTTTCCAAAGATGATATAAGACAGACCATTGCTCAATGGTAATATCGAGTCCGGCTTTTCTAAAATTCTTTTGTAATCGACGGGCAACAGCCGTTGTAGCCATGCCATTGATGACACTGTAGAGTTCTCCTCTTTTAAATTGGTTGTTTGACATATAGTTAGTTATGCAACTAATATAAATGTACAATCAATTTTGTATATTTTGCTAAATATTTGCCCTTTTTTGTATTTTTTTGAATGATTTTACCCCATTTTGGGTCAAAATGGGCCATTTTAGCTAAAATAGAAAAAGGAGAAAAAGGGGTAATTTCGTGGATTAAGGCATCAGATTTGAGCGATTACATTAAATTTTTACGTCTAATTTTAATTTGAATGGCGTTTTCGATTTCCTTTTCGGAGATCAATATCAAATAGCCACCACCACCAGCCCCTGATAATTTATAGCCAATACTTTTTGATGCATATTGATCAATGATGGGATGAATGGTTTCGTCAACCATATTAGGGAACATGGCAATTTGTGCATGGAAGGATGCTAAAAAAGCGCTTCCAAAAGTTTTTAAATCTTTTTTTAATATTGCCTCCCAACAGTTGATTGCCGCATCTGCTAAATTTTTGGCACCTTCTTTTGTAATATTTGTATTGGCAAGTACATTGTAATTACTAGTTCTTGGATCGAGTGGAATTAAATACAAATGTTTTTCGAGCCAACTTAAAATGGATTCATCATCAATTGATTTTATTTCAGTAGGCCAATAACAATCTTGACTATAATGATGATAATTTAAACAAGGCATTACAATTCCTAATGCATCTTGAGCGCCTGCTACATCTTTTGTACCTGGAGGATTTTCGTAACTAAATAAAATTTTACTCAATAGTATTGGATCTCCCTCGGGTAATTGTGCCTTCCATAATTCAATGGCTTTGTTTCTTGTGCTACTGGCCATACCACTTCGATTGTTAAATTCTATGGTAGGTTCAATGGATATAGTGAGCACTGGGCCTGGATATAATTTATTGACATAAGGTTGATCCAACCAGCCCCCTGCTAAATCAATACGAAAAGGAATGATTGAATTGGTTCTTAAACTGGTAGTAGACCTTGCAGGTAGGCCTTCAGTGGGTACTCGGTCTAATACGATCAACTCGATATTTTTTGTTTTGCACAATTCAATTTTGTTAGGTGTGTTCCCATCTTCATTCACCACAAAAACATGGGGTTGGATTTCTTCTAATTCAGCCATGAAGTCTAGTAAACCACTGCCTTTATTAATTTTACATTCTTTTACACAGGCAAGGTTTTCAATCATGTACTTTCTTTCATCCTGTGTAATTACTGGATACCTTCCTTTTAGACCATGCACTGTTTTATCTGAACCAATACAAACATATAAGTCACCATAGTTAGCTGCATTTTTTAAAAAAGCAACATGACCACTATGTAATAAATCAAAACAACCACTCACTAAAACTTTCTTTTGCATAAAATTGGGTACCCTGTTAAAAATCGAAACTACAATTTAATTCTGAATTATAAAGCCCTGTCTAAATGTACATAGCCGCCATCCACATGTATCAGCTGACCAGTCGTATGGCTTGATTTTTCAGACAATAAAAAAGCTACGGTATGGGCAATTTCCTCTTTGGTGGTGAAACGGTTGCCTAATGGAATTTTTGTAAGTATGGATTTTAATTTTTCTTCGGGATTAGGCAAGTTGTTGATCCATTTTTCATATAAGGGCGTAAAACATTCTGCGACAATCACTGCATTGACACGGATGCCATATTTTAATAATTCCACAGCCCATTCTCTTGTGAGTGCATTGCGCCCCCCATTGGCTGCAGCATAAGCCGAAGTACCTCCTTGTCCTGTTTCTGCTGTCTTTGAATTGATGTTGACAATATTGCCTTTTGATTTTTTTAAATAGGGTAGGGCATGATGCGCTAATAAATAATAGTGCACTAAATTTTTATGCATGCTTTGCATAAATAATTCATAGTTGCCATTTTCTAAACCAACACTATCGTTTTCTCCTGCATTATTTACCAAGCCGTCTATCTGGCCATATTTGGTAATTATTTTATTGATGGCCTGTTCACATTCAAGAGGATTGGTTAATTCTGCTACCACCTGATCGGCTTGAAAACCTTGTTGTTGAATCAATTTTACCAATATCAAATTATGTTCTTCACTTCTTCCTATAATAATGGGCAGGGCTCCTTCTGCTGCCAAGACATTCGTGATGCCTTCGCCAATACCTCTGGCACCACCAGATACTATGATAATCTTTCCTTGTAATTGTAAGTCCATATTTTAAAGTTTATAAAATTTTATTGCATTGCTTGCAAAAAAAGCTTCTTGTTCGTTTTGGTTAAATGTATTGAAATAATTTTGTACAGTGTTTAACCATTTTGAATAGGTACTCGCCACCAAACATACAGGCCAATCGCTTCCAAACATTATCCGATTGGTTCCAAAAGCGGCTACCACCAAATCTAGGTAAGGTTTTAGATCGTCCATCGTCCAGCTTTCCCAATTTGCCTCGGTTGCCATGCCACTTATTTTACAATAGACATTGGGGTTTTGAGCAATTTGGATGATTTCTTTTTTCCAGTTTTCTATTGCTCCTTTTTTGATATTGGGTTTAGCGATATGATCTATAACAATAGGTAATGTTGGCAAATGTTTGACCAATTCATTTGCTTCTTTTAATTGATGGGCATTGATCAATAAATCATATGTATAATGATGCGTATTTACTATTTTTAATCCATTGATAAAATTGGTTTGTAACATAAATCCGTCGGCTTCGTCTTGCAAAACATGTCTAAAACCTTTTAGTAAATTTTGCTTAGTGTATTTTTCTAATGTTTGCTCCATTTTTGGATCGCATACATCTATCCAACCAACAACTCCTTGTATAAAAGGAAACTGATTTGCTTGCGCTAATAAGAATTCTGTTTCTTCTTTACTTTGAGCTGCTTGCACACTAATGCATCCATCAATCTTGTTTTCTTTTAATAGGGGAGCTAAGTCTGCTGGTAAAAAATCTTTTTGAATGGCCTGCATGTCTTGATTGATCCAATCTTGTTTTTTGGCTTCGTATTTCCAAAAGTGTTGATGTGTATCAATAATTTTCATGCTTCTTATTGTTGATAAGCCACCACTGTTTGTTTGCTTACGCCTAATCCATCAATACCTAACTCTACTACATCGCCTGGCTTTAAATAAATATTGGGGCTAAAGCCCAAACCCACACCAGCAGGGGTTCCCGTACTAATTACATCACCTGGTAATAAAGTCATAAAGTGACTGCAATAAGAAATAAGTTGTGGAATATTAAATATTAAATCATCGGTATTGCTGTCCTGCATCATTTTCCCATTTAAACTCAACCACAATCTTAATGCATGTGGATTAGGAATTTCATCTTTGGTCACCAGCCATGGGCCCAGTGGCGCAAAACTATCACAACCTTTTCCTTTGTCCCAAGTACCACCTCTTTCTAATTGAAATGATCTTTCACTTACATCGTTGTGCAATACATAACCTGCTACATAATCCATGGCTGCTGCTTCGGTTACATAACTTGCTTTCTTTCCAATGACTACTGCCAACTCTACTTCCCAATCTGTTTTTTCTGAATTTTTTGGAATGATGATAGGATCAAAAGGGCCTGTTAATGAGGTAGTGGACTTCATAAATAAAATTGGCTCAGTTGGAATGGCTGCTCCTGTTTCTTTGGCATGCTTGGCATAATTTAACCCAATGCATAAAATTTTTGAGGGCCTTGCTACGGAAGATCCTATTCTTTCCCTATCGTTAATGGGAACTAATTTTTCTTTAGCAATTACTGCAGTTAATTTTTCTATACCTTGATTCGTGAAAAAACTTTCATCGTAATCTTTTACAAATGGGCTCACATCATAATTCTTACCATCAATGTGCACGCCTGGTTTTTCTTGTCCTTCTTTTCCAAATCTGATTAATTTCATTCTATTTCTTTTTTCTTAACTATTTAATGTAACGAATCCTCCATCAATTGCATAATCGCTTCCTGTAATAAACCCTGCTTCGTCACTACACAAATACAATACTTGATGAGCAATTTCTATGGGTTTGCCCATTCTTCCAATGGGTTGTGTTTTAGATAATTTTTCAAACATTTCCGTTTCTTGCCCAGGGTAATTCTTTTTTAAAAATCCATCTACAAATGGCGTATGCACTCTGCCTGGTGATAGGCTATTGCATCTAATGCCGTCTTTGATAAAATCCTTTGCTACACTTAATGTCATTGCATGCACAGCACCTTTGCTCATACCATAAGCAAAACGATCGGATACACCCACTTTGGCAACAATTGAACTAATATTTACAATCGAACCACCACCTGCTTTTTGCATTAAGGGGATGCCCGCATGCAAACTATTGTAAACGCCTTTTACATTCACATTAAATATTTTTTCAAAATCTGCTTCGTGGGTATTGATGGCATTCCCAATATGAGAGATGCCTGCACAATTGACCATGATATGCATGTTCCCAATGCTTGCATATGCTTGTACCATTGCACTTTGATTGGTCACATTTATTTCGATGGCATTGGCTTGGCCCCCTTCTTTTATAATTGCTTGCACTGTTGCTTCGGCTTGATCTTTATTTAGGTCCAATACAAATACTTTTGCACCTTGTTTTGCAAGTACATTACAAACTTCTTTTCCTATGCCACTTCCGCCACCAGTAACTACCGCTATTTTATTATTTAGTAAAAACATATTTTTTTATTTTTTATAAGGATACACCTCTTTTCCAAGGAATAAAATCGTCTTGTTGCAATTGAACTGCTTTTGGAATGACTTCTCCGCTTGCTGCAAGAATGCAATAATCTAAAATCTCTTCACCCAGTTGTTCGATGGTTTTAATGCCATCAATAATTTCACCAGTGTTGATGTCGATGATGTCTGACATTCTATTGGCGAGTTTTGTATTGGTGGCTACTTTAATTACTGGACAAACTGGATTGCCTGTGGGTGTGCCTAATCCAGTAGTGAATAAAATTAAAGTTGCACCACTTGCTGCTTTTCCAGTAGTGGCTTCTACATCATTGCCAGGCGTACACACTAAGCTCAAGCCTGCTTTGGTAGCTGGTTCGGTGTAATCCAATACATCTACCACTGGCGCTGTGCCCCCTTTTTTACAGGCACCTGCACTTTTAATGGCATCGGTAATTAAGCCATCTTTAATATTTCCTGGAGAAGGATTCATGTGAAAACCACTTCCAACAGCATGCGCCATTTTATTGTAGTCTTCCATCAATCGAATAAATTTATTGGCAATTTTTTCATCCACACATCTGTCTATTAATTCCTGTTCTGCTCCACACAATTCTGGAAATTCTGCCAATAAAATTTGACCACCCAATGCCACCAATAAATCTGCAGTATGGCCCACGGCTGGATTGGCAGAAATTCCACTAAAGCCATCACTGCCGCCACATTTTACCCCAATACATAATTTGCTTAAGGGCGCTGGTTTTCTTTCTATTTTATTTACTTCAATTAATTCTTTGATGGTGGCTTGTATGGATGCTTTTATTAACTGCTCTTCGCTTTGTGCTTGTTGTTGTTCAAATACAATGAGCGGTTTGTTAAATTTTGGATTTCTTTGTTTCAGGTCATTTTTAAAATCATCAATTTGCAAATGTTGACAGCCTAAACTTAATAAGGTAATGCCTGCCACATTAGGATGATCGGCATAAGCTGCCAATAAATCACTAAGTGTTGCGGCATCTTGTCTAGTGCCACCGCAACCTCCATTGTGGTTCAAGAATTTGATGCCGTCTATATTTTTAAACACCCTTTTGTTTTGGATGGGGGCGCATGCAGCTTGTTCATCTATGATGCTATTTTTCTCATTGCCCATATTATTCACTACTTGCTCTGCAAATGTTTTGTATTTGTCTGTGATGGTATATCCCAATGCATAATGCAATGCTTCTTTAATTACATCTAAGTTTCTATTTTCACAAAATACAGTTGGAATGAATAACCAATAATTGGCAGTACCTACTTTTCCATCATTGCGGTGGTAGCCATTGAAATTTTTATTTTCATATTTAGTAATGACGGGTGCCTGCCATTGGTATTTTGCATTTCTATAAGCATAGGCATCTGCTTCATGTTTGGTATTTTCAACCGACATTCTTTCGCCTACTGCAACCTGATTGGTTGTAATTTTACCTACTGTAATGCCATACATGGTAATGAGTTCGCCCTTTGACAAAGGCTGTATAAAAAATTTATGTTTCTCTGCTATATCTTCTTTTAAGCTATAAGTTTGTTGATGGTAAACAATGACATCCCCTTTTTTTAAATTGGCTAAGGCAACCAACACATTGTCCTTGGGATGTATTTGCAAAACAAGTTGCTTTTGAATGCTCATATATTATTGGTATCTGTGATGGCTATGGAATGGATATACAATTTAAATAAAACAATCAAAAAATCCTATTTCTGCCATGGAAAAGCAATTAACTTTGTAACATGCACCACCTTTTAGATTGGTCTGTAGCCTTTTTAACCCTTTTGTATTCCATTTTGTTAATGGCTTACTGGTATTGGTTTGGGCGTTTACGTTATTTTAAATCGGATACAGGTTTTCAATCGGTGCCACCTGCACATCCCACTCGTTTTTCTATCGTTATTCCTGCACGCAATGAAGCTGCCAATATCAAAACCTGCGTGGAGTCCATTTTAGCTCAAAATTATCCTGCTGATTTTTTTGAAATTATTGTGATGGATGATTTTTCAGAAGATGATACTGCTTTTATTGTTAAAGCACTTCATGCGCAAAACGCCAATGTGCATTTATTAAGTTTGTCAGATTATTTTAAACAAGAGGAAATAAGTGCTTATAAAAAGAAAGCCATAGAAAAAGCAATTTTACATGCCCGAGGAAATTGGATTGTAACCACAGATGCAGATTGTATTGCACCTCCCAATTGGTTATTATTATTTCATCAATACATCGAAAAATATCAACCTGTTTTTATAGCAGCGCCCGTAATGTTTATTAAAGAAAAAGGGTTTTTAAATCAATTCCAATTACTAGATTTTTTAGCCTTACAAGGTATTACGGCTGCTGCAGTAGGCGCTGGCAAACATTCTATGAGCAATGGGGCCAATTTGGCTTTTGAAAAATCGGCTTTTGTTGCAGTTGGAGGCTATCAAGGAGTGGATGAAATTGCAAGTGGAGATGATATGTTTTTAATGCATAAAATGAAAATGACTTTATCTAATCGAATTGGATATTTATTTCATCCCGATGCCATTGTTTTAACAAAGGCGATGCAAGATTGGAAAAGTTTTTTGATGCAAAGAATTAGATGGTCCAGCAAAGCGCGTTTTTATGATGACCGTTCTATTTTTTGGGTATTGCTATTTGTCTATCTTTTTAATTTTAGTTTTTTACTCCTATTATTAATGGGTCATTTTGGAAGTTTATGGATTGCCTTAGCCTTTAAAACTTTTTTTGAATTGTTTTTTTTAGATCCTGTGGCCAAGTTTTACAACTTACAAACCCAATTAAAGTACTTTGTTTTGTATCAACCTTTTCATATTGCGTATACCATTCTGGCCGGTCTTTTTGGCCAAGTAAAAACCTATACTTGGAAGGGTAGAAGGGTAAAATAAGGGTCTGTGGAAGCAATTCACCTTAAAATTGGCTTTTTGCTTGCCATTTGCTCCTATTTTAAACCTAAAAACGATATATAATTTGAAGTTTTATAGCTTTAAATTGACCTTCTTTATGTAATTTTGCCTACTTAAAAATTGAATTGATATGTCGACAGAAACAGTAGAAAGCACCGTAGCTGCTTTAACCGCCAAAGATTTTGTAACAGACCAAGAAGTGCGTTGGTGCCCTGGATGTGGTGATTATTCCATTTTAGCTTCTGTACAAAGAGTGATGCCCACCATTGGCGTTGCCAAAGAAAACATTGTAATCATTAGTGGGATTGGTTGCAGCAGTCGTTTCCCTTATTATATGAATACTTACGGTATGCATTCTATTCATGGTCGTGCTACTGCGATTGCTAGCGGTTTAAAAGCAAGTCGTCCAGAGCTAAGTGTTTGGATCGTAGCGGGTGATGGAGATTCAATGAGTATTGGTGGTAACCATACCATTCATATGTTGAGAAGAAATTTAAACGTTAATTTTTTAGTGTTCAATAACCAAATTTATGGTTTGACCAAGGGTCAATATTCACCTACTTCTGAAGTGAATAAGGTAACTAAGAGTTCTCCTCAAGGAAGTATTGATCATCCATTCAATCCTGCTGCTTTGGCATTAGGTGCTGATGCTAGTTTTGTAGGTCGTACTATGGATCGTGATCCTAAACACATGCAAACAATGATTGCTCGTGCCGAAAAACATCAGGGTACTTCTTTTTTAGAGATCTATCAAAACTGTAACATATTCAACGACGGCGCTTTTGAAATTTTTACTGAAAAATCAACCAAGCAAGTTCATGGTTTATACGTAGAGCAAGGAAAGCCATTGACTTTTGGGGCCAATGGAGAAATGGGTATTCGTTTTGATGGCATGCGTCCAGAAGTAGTGGAGATTGGAACCAAATACAGTGCTGATGATATGTGGATTCATGATGAAAAAGATTTTTACAAAGCACAAATATTAACGCGCTTGTTTGACAATCCTTCTGAAGAAGGTGCAGTGTTCCCAAGACCATTTGGTGTTTTCTATACCAATGACCGCCCTTGTTATGAGGAAATGATGAGCTTGCAAATTCAAGAAGCGTTGGCTAAAGGCGCAGGCGATTTAGATAAATTGATTCGTGGTAAAGAAACTTGGGAGATTAAATAATTTCAACTTAAGTTTTTAAAATAAAAAAATAAGCCTTCAAAAGAGGCTTATTTTTTTTGCTCAATTTCCATGTGCATTATAAGTCTATATAATTTCTTTTAAGTGCCGTCATCACCATGGCGGTTCTCTGCCTTACTTTTAATTTTTTAAATATGCGATCGCGATAACCATAAATGGTATGTACACTTTTGTTTAAAGCCCTTGCAATTTCATCATAACTCATATCCTTACTGCATTGCTGTATAAATAAGATTTCATTCTTTGTTAGGGGAGATCGATTGTAATTAAATTCCTTGATATTTATTTCTCCTAACACATTACTAGTAATCATTTTTGTTTTGTCTGCTGATAAATTAAATCTTGTTCTGTTGCGCACAGTATACTTTAAATCAATCAAGGGCTCGTCGGTAAAAAATATGCCATGCAGTCCGTTCTTCATTAAAAAACAAATTGACTTTATAAATTTTGAATCGGACTTTAATAAGATAAATGGGTGATTGCTTTTTGATTTGATGGCTTTAATTACCGTTTGCAATTGGATGTAATTATATGAATCTGATAATATACATAAATCGGGAATCAATGTACTTGTATGTATAAACCTGCAAAAATCCTCTACACAGCCAGTACTGTATTGAACTTTGCATGCTTCTTGTTTTTCAATTGCCAATTGAAATGCACTGCGTGTCGCAATTTTTTCTTCAAGATAAAGGATAGAAAACATAGCTTAATTGTTTCTACAAATTAAATATAAATTGATTGGAATAAAAACAGGTAGATTTGTATCCTACACTTTATGCTAATTAGAATACACCCCGAGAATCCGCAAGCTAGACAACTTACTATGGTTAAAGCATGTTTAGACGATGGCGGCATCATTGCTTATCCCACGGATACCATTTATGGGCTTGGTTGTTCCATATTACATCATGAAGCTGTTGAGAAAATTTGTGCTATAAAAAAAGTAGATCCTGAAAAAGCACAATTAAGTTTTATTTGTGCCGATTTAAGTGATTTGAGTGCTTATGCTAAAAGTATAGACAATGCTTTATACAGAGTTTTGAAAAAAACTTTACCTGGACCCTTTACTTTTATTTTACCCGCCAGCAAACAAGTGCCAAAAATTTTACAATCCAAGAAAAAAACAATTGGCTTACGTATACCTAATAATAAAATTGCGCTCTCTATTATTGAAACTTTAGGACATCCTATTTTATCGGCTTCTTTTCCTGGAGAAAATGTAGAAGACTATACCGATCCTGAAATTATTTATGAAAACTGGAGCAATCAAATTGATATGGTGGTGGATGGAGGCATTGGAGGTATTGTCCCTTCTACTGTGATTGATTGTACTGCCGACGAATATGTATTACTGCGCCAAGGCCTGGGTGTTTGGGAGTATTAATACTAATCTGCAATGAATCCTAATTCAAATAGGGTAATTAAAAATATCATTATAAAAATAAGACCTACACTTATAGAAATTTGTAATTGAAGTTTATAACAAGCTTAGTTGTGCTGGTAGTATCTTAAAACTTTTTCGATGTTCGAAACATAAACCATATTGGGCAATGGCCGCGCGGTGTGCGGCCGTCCCATATCCTTTATTTTTATCCCAACCATATTGCGGGTACTTCTTATGTAATTTTTGCATCCAACTATCACGCGCCGTTTTAGCCAGGATACTGGCTGCGGCTATATTGGCATATAGCCCATCGCCCTTAATGATAGTTTGATGCGGAATTTTTTTATAGGCATAAAAACGATTACCATCTACTGCAATAAATTTTGCTTTGGGTTTTAATTGGTCCAAGGATAAATGCATGCATTTGATGGCTGCCTTTAAAATATTAGAGGCGTCAATTTCTGCAGCCGATTGCCTCGCCACAGCCCATGTAATGGCTGCCTCTTTTATAATAGGTACCAATTCTTCTCTCTGTTTTTCAGTGAGCTGTTTGCTGTCGTTGAGCATGGGGTGATAAAAATCTTTAGGTAATATCACAGCTGCTGCAAATACAGGCCCAGCATAACAACCACGGCCTGCCTCATCGCAGCCGGCTTCTAATAATAAGTCTTGATATTGATTCAGTAGTTTAGGCAAGTTATATGATGAAGTGTAATCTTATGGTTTATGTATAGTGTTTCTAAGGGGTATATCAAGTGTTATCTATATTTTAAAAATTGTTCAGTTTTGCTTTAAAGTATTGCTGTAAAATTGAAACATATTGAGCAGAAACCAAAATCAATCTATAATAAAGCAAAACCAATCTCGCTTCTTTGTTTGATTCCTTTGTACCTTTGTAGCCTAAATTAAAGCCGTGGATTTGAACGATCATAAATCAAAAAAAGTAGCCAATTGGCTATTAGTAGGGGTGATCATGACGGTGATTCAAATTGCCTTAGGCGGCATTACGCGTTTAACAGGATCTGGCCTTTCTATTACGGAGTGGGATGTAGTCACAGGGTCCTTGCCTCCTATGAGTGAAAGCGCATGGCAAATCTTATTTGAGAAGTATAAAACCACGCCTCAATTTCAATTACTCAATTTTGATTTTACCATTAGTAACTTTAAGTTCATCTTTTTTTGGGAATGGTTTCACCGTTTATGGGCGCGCAGCATTGGCTTGGTATTTGCTTTTGGTTTTATTTATTTTTTAGTGAAAAAATATTTTCAACCTAGAATGATCAAACCTTTACTCATTTTATTTTTATTAGGTGCTATGCAAGGAGCCATTGGTTGGATTATGGTGGCAAGTGGTTTAGAAGGTGATGCTGTTTATGTAAAGCCTACGCGTTTGGCACTTCATTTTATTTTTGCATTAGGATTACTTTGTTATACTTATTGGTTTGCCTTATCGCTAACAGTACAACCCATACGTAGAAATTCGGGCAATCAGGATGCAAGTAATAAAATAAGTACCATTCGAAATTTTGCTTGGCTTATTTTATTGATTTTATTTTTTCAATTAATATATGGGGCTTTAATGGCAGGCCATAAGGCTGCTAATGTAGCAAGCACCTGGCCCACCATTAATGGAGAGTGGATGCCTTCGAGTTTAATACAGGGTAGTAACTTTTTTTTGAATGCCATTAACAATACTATTTGGATTCATTTTGTACATAGAGGACTTGCTTATATATTATTAGCGCTCATTATAGTTTGGAGCCTGCGTTTATTAAAATTACAAGGCAATCCATTTTGGGTGCGTGCTAGAATTGCCCCTGTTTTGTTGGTGTTCATACAAGTTCTTTTAGGTATTTTTACAGTGTTATCCAGTGTACATATCATTCCGGGTGTTTGGGCTGGCTTTGAGTGGTTGGCGCAATTGCATCAGTTGGTGGGAATGCTTTTATTATTGTCGGTCATCAATATATTGTACGCTACTAAATAATTAATGTATGCAAAAAGATATTGCTTCTATACGCCGCGATTATCAAATGGCTTCCTTAGATGAAGCAGCTAGCGCAGCCAATCCCATGGATCAGTTCACACATTGGTGGGAAGAGGCGACTACTAGTAATATCGATGAAGTCAATGCCTTTGTACTTTCCACTGTTGATGCTAACCGCGCTCCTGCGTCGCGCGTAGTACTTCTCAAAGGCTACACCCCTGAAGGTTTTATTTTCTTTACCAACTACGATAGCGATAAAGGCAAAGAGATAGCTGCTAACCCTAATGTAGCCATGAATTTTTTCTGGAAAGAATTAGAGCGTCAAGTGCGTATTACTGGAACGATTAAAAAAATAAGCTCAGAAGAATCTGCTGAATACTTTCATTCACGCCCCTTGGGAAGTCAAGTAGGGGCTTGGGCTTCACCACAAAGTCAGGTAATTTCGAATAGAGCATTTCTTGAAAAAAACTTTACTGAACAAACAGAAAAATATAAAGAAGGAACCGTACCCTTACCTCCACATTGGGGTGGTTATATCGTACATCCAACGCAGGTTGAATTTTGGCAAGGTCGCAGTTCACGCTTGCACGATCGTATTCGTTATCGTTTTGAAAACCATCAATGGACGAAAGTTAGATTAGCGCCTTAGGGTATTATATCTTTATTAGTTAGACATTATCTCCTTTTATAAAGCCAATTCTAGTTCTATTATCCCATTTATTTTTTGCAACTGTTTCATCCATTATATTTTCAATGGCATCATATATTTGATTCAATTGTGCATCGTAGCCACTTAATCTATCTTTTATAAGATCAAGCTGTAGTTTAAAATCAGATTTAATTAATAGAATTCTTCTAAGCTCCACAAAAGCGCGCATGATAGCAATATTCATTTGTATTGCTTTATCTGAGTTAATAATGCCACTCATCATTGCTACACCCTGCTCCGTGAAGGCGTTTGGTAAATATCGATTCCCACCCCAGGACTCCAAACTTGAGGTCACAATTTGTGACCTCAAGTTTGGAGTGAGCTCATTAACCTGTTTCTTTTGTAATCTTAATAGCTCTAATTCTTCTTTTGTTAATTGAAACATAAAATCAAGTGGAAATCGTTTAATATTTCTATTTACAGCTTGATTTAACACTTTTGTTTCTATTTCATATAAAAAAGCAATATCCTTGTCTAGTATTACTCTTTGTCCACGTATCTGATAAATCCTATTTTGAACACTTTGTATAATTTCCATTTGCTTAAATTTTTAAGCCGGAAAATTAAAAGAAGAAATCTGTAAATTAATCTAAAGTTATTCGTTCGGAAATTTTCTCAATGTTAATATCAAATACTTAGTTCTCCAAGAAACTTTAATTATAAAAAAAGTCCCTCCGAATTATCGAAGGGACTTTTTATTTTATAACTCTTTAAGTAATTACTTCTTCCTTGCAAGCACTTTCTTCGCTGCTTCTACAATATTCGGTGTATCTAATCCGTACTTCGCTAATAATTGATTTGGTGTGCCACTTTCTCCAAATGTATCTTTCGTTCCTACATATTCAATAGGAATAGGGCAATGTGTTGCTGCCACTTGTGCAATGCAATCGCCCATACCACCAATAATATTATGCTCTTCGCAAGTGACTGCGCAGCCTGTTTTTGAAATACTTTCTACAATAGCTGCAACATCTAAAGGTTTAATGGTATGTATATTAATGACTTCAACACTTACACCGGTTGCTTCCAAAATTTTACCTGCTTCAATAGCCTTCCAAACTAAGTGACCACAAGCAAACAAAGTAATGTCTTTACCATCACTTAATTTTTGTGCTTTACTAATTACAAAATCAGAGCCATCTTCCTTGGTGAAATTTGGCCACTTCGGTCTTCCAAAACGTAAGTACACCGGACCATGATAATTAGCAATCGCCTTGGTGGCAGCCTTGGTTTGGTTAAAGTCACATGGTACTACCACGGTCATGCCAGGTAGCATTTTCATCAGTCCAATGTCTTCTAATATTTGATGGGTGGCACCATCTTCTCCTAAAGTTAAACCTGCATGCGATGCACAAATTTTTACATTTTTATCGGAGTAAGCAACACTTTGTCTAATTTGATCATACACTCTACCTGTACTAAAATTCGCGAAGGTAGTCGTGTAAGGAATTTTGCCACCAATGGTTAAACCCGCTGCCATACTAATCATATTGGCTTCTGCAATGCCTACTTCTATAAAACGATCTGGAAATTCTTTTATAAAGGGTCCTAATTTAAATGAACCTGCTAAGTCGGCAGTAAGTACAACTACTTCACTATTTTCTTTAGCCAATTCATGAATGCCTTCGCCAAATCCAGCTCTGGTTTCTTTTTCATTTAAGGCTACAATGTCTTTTACGTTCATAGTATTTAGTTTTCTTTAATTAGTTGTATAGAATTCGATGGGTTGAATTAATTTTCAAAGGTGGAATAAAAATAGGGGGTCTTGGCTTCAAATTCGGCGCTACAAGTATCTACCATTTTGTAAACCCTTGTAATACCCCAAGCCTTTCTTTTTTCATAGACCGCATCGTCGTTCGTATTGCCCGTTAATAGTTTAGCAATTTGCATATCGCTAAAACCATGTTGCTTGGCTTCTTTCATTAATTCTATGGTAATCGTTTCAAGAGAATGCTTCATTAATTCTTTTTCAACATTGCAGATAATTCTTATTTGGTATAAAAACCAGTTGTCAATGCCCGTGGCTGCTGCAATGGAACGCACCGTAGATCCTTGCATCAATGCATCTTTAATTCTAAAGATGCGATCCCATTTTGGAACTTTTATATATTCCATTAGCTCCTCATTCTTCATTAAACTCTTTCCATAATAGCCTAAACCAATGGCTTCATTCTCTAAACTTTGACAAGCTTTTTGAATGGCTTCCGTAAAGCTTCTTCCAATGGCCATTACTTCTCCCACACTTTTCATTTGTAATCCTAAAGTATCGTTGGCGCCTTTGAACTTATCAAAATTCCATCTTGGCATTTTTACAATCACATAATCTAATGCGGGTTCAAAGTAGGCAGAAGTAGTTTGCGTGATTTGATTTTTTAATTCATCTAATCTATAACCAATGGCTAGTTTCGCTGCAATTTTTGCAATAGGGTAACCAGTGGCTTTTGATGCAAGTGCAGAGGAACGTGATACCCTTGGATTAATTTCCACTGCAATTAATTCTTCAGTTACTGGGTTTTGTGCAAACTGTACATTACATCCTCCTGCAAAATTTCCTAAACTACGCATCATGAGCATGGCTTTGTTACGCATGTCTTGGAAAGAAGTGTCGCTCAAAGTCATGGCAGGCGCTACGGTGATAGAATCTCCTGTATGCACTCCCATGGGGTCCAAGTTTTCTACGGTACATATAATGACTACGTTATCGGCTTGGTCTCTTAATAATTCTAATTCATATTCTTTCCAACCTAATACTGCTTTCTCTACTAACACTTCGTGAATAGGAGAGGCTTTCAAACCTTTTTCTAATGCTGCATCTAATTCAGATGCGTCGTGCACAAATCCTCCACCGGTTCCACCTAAGGTGAAGGATGGACGTATAACCAATGGAAAACCGATTACTTGTGCAAATTCTTTTCCTTCTAAAAAACTATTGGCTACTCTACTGGGTGCAACAGCTACTCCAATTTTTACCATCAATTGTCTGAACTGCTCTCTATCTTCTGCTAAATCAATGGCTGCTACATCCACACCAATCATTCTACAATTGTATTGTTTCCATAAACCAATTTCATCTGCTTCCTTACATAAGTTTAATGCAGTTTGTCCGCCCATCGTAGGAAGCACGGCATCAATTTGATTTTCTTGTAAAATTTGTTCAATGCTTTCAATGGTCAATGGCAATAAATAAACTTTATCTGCCATCATGGGGTCGGTCATGATCGTAGCCGGATTGCTATTAATGAGGATGACCTTGATACCTTCCTCTCTTAAAGAACGGGCTGCTTGTGACCCAGAGTAATCAAATTCGCAGGCTTGACCAATAATAATGGGTCCAGAACCTACAATTAATATCGTTTTTAAGGAATTGTCTTTTGGCATGGCGTACAAAAATATAAATTGCGCAAACCTACTAAAATTTGCCCGAATTTGCCCTATTTTAAGCCTAAACATTTTTGTCCTTTTTAAATGCTATCTTCACCGCCAATTCAAGTATATGGCAGTTATTAAAGAAGGTTCCAAAGCACCCGCCTTTAAAGGCGTTGATCAGCATGGCAATACAGTTTCTATAGCCGATTTTAAGGGCAAAAAGCTTGTCCTTTATTTTTACCCAAAAGACGACACACCAGGATGTACCGCCCAGGCTTGTAACTTGCGCGATAATTATAAAGCCCTGCAAAAGAAAGGTTTGCAAATTTTAGGCATCAGTGTGGACTCGGTGAAGTCGCATGAGAAGTTTATTGCTAAGTACGATTTACCTTTTTCTTTAATTGCAGATGAGGACAAGAAAATTGTAGACAAATACAATTTATGGGGCCAGAAGAAATTCATGGGCCGCACTTATATGGGTACTACCCGTACCACTTTTTTGATTGATGAAGCGGGAATGGTTAGACATATTATTGATAAGCCCGACACCAAGGACCACACTAAAGAAATTTTAGCCATTAGTGGTTGGTAATCATTAAACTATTTCAATAAATTGCAATCCTAATTATAATATAGCTAGGCATGCAAATAAGATTTTTCACTTTTCTGAGTATTTCTATTTTTATAGCAGCTTGTTCTAAAAGTTCAAGTACCACTACTACTGTAGATTATAGCAACACGAGTAATCCAGCCAATACCAATACAGTGGTACCTGATATTTATAAGAAAATATATGGGGCCAGTAGTATTACTTCTGATGGTACATTTATTACTATCAAATCTAATGGGCTACCCGATCACAAGAGTTCTTACTATGCTACCACCAATGCATTGTATGATAATTTTTCTGGAACCACTTTTGGAGGCTACACTTTTTCAAAAAATCCAAATTCAATTGTAGAAAAGGTATATGTATTTAAAATTCCAATAGACCCTAAGGTAGCGAGCATGCATGCACCCACTCCATTAGGTGCGATTGGTGTTTCATTAAATGGGGTTCCATTTTTTAATCAGTATGCAGGGCCAAATCAACCCTTAACAGGCGAGGTGGTTTCTTTTGATAGGTATTGGGGTCATCCTGCACCCACAGGACAATATCATTATCATGTGGAGCCATTGTATTTAACAACAGTCAAAGCTACAAAGTCTTCTTTATTGGGTTTTTTATTAGATGGTTTTCCAGTATATGGCCCGGAGGAAAATGGAGCTACTATTGATAATGCTAAATTGGATGCTTACCATGGGCATACGACTGTCACAGCAGATTATCCTAGTGGTATCTATCATTACCATACTACGCTTACCGATCCATACATTAACGGGTCCGGCTATTATGGAACACCAGGTACGATTTCACAATAAATGAAATTTATTTTTTATATTCTTTGTATGATTACTTGTCTTTTTTTTCAAGCATGTAATCATTCCAATCATACTATTTTATCAAAAAAATCAATCACAATTGACAGCGAAGATATAAATAGTAAAATCACAGATGTGGTCATCAATGGTAAGGACTCTTTTTTGCAAATGCATCAGGACACCCTCTTTTTCCATGACAAAAAATTCAGCGGAATTATTTTTAATCTTTATCCCAATGGAGATACTTCCATGATGGGCCATTTTTTGAATGGATTGGAACAAGGTGTCTTTAAGAAATGGTATGCAAATAAGCAGTTGGCCGAGTCTAGGTTTTATGAGGAAGGTAAAAAAATTGGAAAGCATATTGGTTTTTGGGAAGATGGAAAACCCAGATTTGAATTTTATTTTACCCAGGGAGAACATGACGGTACCGCCAATGAATGGTATGCCAATGGCCAAGCCTATAAAGCGTTTCATTATAGTATGGGCTATGAAAAGGGCAGTCAAAAAATGTGGTGGGAAAACGGGGTGATACGGGCCAATTATGTGGTGAAGCAAGGCAGAAGATATGGCCTTATTGGATTAAAATTATGTATGACGCCAAAAGATTCAATTAATTATAAATTTAAATAAGGGGGAGATGTTACCATATAAATTTTTGATTGCTTTTGGTTTATGGATGTTGATGGCCTGTAATAATGCCCATAATAAAAATCTAAATAATAAGACAGATACAACTTTAGCGCTTCCATTTTTTAATCATCCTGATTGGACACCCGAGTGGATCAATAAAGAGGACAGTGGGTATCAACAAATTCATAGCATTCCAGCTTTTTCTTTTACAGATCAAGAGGGTAATAATTTCACTGAAGCTGACGTGGATGGGAAAATTTATATTGCTAATTTTTTTTATACCAAGTGTAGAGGGATTTGTCCTAAGATGACAACCAACATGTCTTTATTACAAGAGGCCTTTAAAAATGACTCAACAATACGCTTGCTTTCACATTCGGTTACACCCGAAATAGATTCTATAGCCGTTCTAAAAAAATATGCAATCCTAAATAAGGTAGATTCAAAAAAATGGCATTTACTTACTGGGAACAAAAATGAAATTTATGCATTGGCTAAACAGCAATATTTTGCTGGAGATTCGGTAGGCTATTATCAAACGGGTAATGAATTTTTACACACCGAAAATTTTATTTTAGTAGATCAAAAACGTCGTATTCGAGGGGTGTATAATGGAACCTTGTTACTAGAAATAAATCGTATCAAAGAAGACATTCTTACGCTTAAGCTAGAGGCGGCAATAACAAAAGGCTTAATTAAATAATTTCTAAATATTTTACTTCGAACATTTTTTTTATAAAATATTAAGGTATAATTTTGCAATCAATGATGAGTATTGAATTTGATAAATATTTTTTCTTTTTACAAAGAGTTGGCAGCAGGTATTATTTAATTGCTGGTGCCGTTTTCTTTTTATTTTATGTAGTACTTAAAAATAAAATTCTACATCAAAAAATACAATCCATTTTTCCTAAGAACAGTGATTACCTGCGTGAAATATTTTATAGTACCATTACTATTTTCATATTTGCTTTCATACCTGTTTTTATTACTACCAATCCTGCGGTGAAGCCCCATACGACTTTATATGATAATATTAGTGATTACGGATGGTTCTATTATTTTTTAGCCTATCCCATTATGTTTGTCATGCACGATACTTATTTTTATTGGACGCACCGTATCATGCATCATAAAAGCTTATTTAATATTATGCACTTGGTGCATCACAAGTCTACCAACCCTTCTCCCTGGGCGGCCTATGCATTTCATCCTTTAGAGTCTATTGTGGAAGTAGGTATTTTCGTCGTTTTTTTATTTACCATACCCGTTCATAAAACACATCTTCTTATTTTCTTTTTACTTTCCATTCTGTATAATATATACGGCCACTTAGGCTGGGAATTATACCCCAAAGGGTTTAGTAAAAGTATAATAGGCAAATGGGTGAATACTTCAGTCAACCATAATCAACACCATAAATATTTCAAAGGTAATTATGGTTTGTACTTTCTTTTTTGGGATAGAATGATGGGTACTATTCGTGCCGACTATGATGAAGCCTTTGAAGAAGTAAAAAGCAGATAATTATTTCATTACTGCATATACCATCCAGCTCATTACATAAGCAAGACCCGTCATCATGAAAAATTGGATGGTGGGCCATTTCCAAGACTGCGTTTCTCTTTTCACCACAGCAAGTGTACTCATGCATTGCATGGCCAACACATAAAACACCATTAAGGATAATGCTGCGGCTAAACTGTATACAGGTGTGCCATCGGGTCTTACTGCAGCTTTTAATTTTTCTCTGAGAGAGCTGTTGTCTGATTCTTCTACACTATATAAAGTAGCCATCGTTCCTACAAATACTTCTCTTGCGGCAAAAGAGGTCACCAAGGCAATGCCAATCTTCCAATCAAATCCCATGGGTGCAATGACGGGTTCTAATTTTTTTCCTAAAATACCTGCGTAAGAATTTTCTAATTTTTGAGTACGGTATTCTTTTTCAATTTGTTTTGCTGCGGCAACATTATTTTTTGATACTAATTTTTGTGCTGTATAATGTGCATTTATTTTTTGCATAGGTGCACTTGGGCCATAGCTGCTTAAAAACCACAATAACAAACTAATCACTATAATTACTTTACCTGCATCTCTAACAAATATGCCTGCTTTTTGAATCATGGTCGTACCTATATTTTTCCAACGGGGTGCGCGGTATACGGGTAATTCTAAAATAAAATAACTCTTCTCCTTTATTTTAATAAACCATTTCAAAACCATGCTAGCCAGCAAGGCCATCACAATGCCCATTACATACAAGCCCATCATTACCAGTCCTTGTAAACTTAAAAATCCAAAATATACTTTTTGATCGATCACCAATGATATTAAGATAGTATACACCGGTAACCTTGCACTGCAGCTCATGAAAGGGGTTACCATAATTGTAAGTAAACGCTCTTTTTTATTTTCAATATTTCTGGCACTCATGATGGCGGGTACGGCACAAGCAAAACCACTAATCATAGGCATTACACTCTTCCCATTCAATCCAACTTTACGCATTAATTTATCGCTTAAAAAACTTATGCGCGCCATATAGCCTGTATCTTCTAATAAAGTAATCAGCCCAAATAAAATCATAATTTGTGGTACAAAAACAACAATTCCACCAATGCCTGCTACCAAGCCATTCACCAATAAATCTTCCCACCAAATATTTGGGAGTATGGAATTGAGATAAGTAGTTAAATGAGTAAAGATCCATTCAATGCCATCCATGGGAAATTTAGCCATCCAAAATACCGATTGAAATAATACAAATAATACTGTTAATAAAATAGCATAACCACCCACTCTGTGTAAAAATATATTGTCTAATTTTTCTGATCTTTTTTTCTTGGCACCAGGATCGGGAGTGACCACTCTTTGTTTCATGATCTCCTGTATGTGACTGTACCTTTGTAATATTTCCTGCGCCTGTGTTTTGGTGGGGTTGAAATTATTTTCAAGTTCAATTTGTTCAATGGCAGATTGCATTTCCTGGTCTAATGGAAATGCTTCATGATGCATTAAATAATGTAATGCAGCGTAATCGCTGTGCGTAGGATATAATTTTTTAAATGCTTCAATGGCTTTAGGTGCTAATTCTTTATTGTCAATAAAACTTTCCTGATTTTTAGAACGAGTTGTTTGAATAATATTGGCTAAGGCTGTTTTTAATTCTGTTAGTCCTTTATTTTTTCGGGCATCTACTGCTACCACTGGAATGCCTAAATCTTCTTGTAATCCTGCAATGTCAATTTTAATTCCTTTTTTAGCGGCCAAATCATTCATGGTCAATGCCAAGACCACTGGAATTTTTAAATCTATAATTTGACTACAAAAAAGCAAGTTTCTTTTTAAATTACTTGCATCCGCAATCAATAAAATTAAATCGGTTTTCAGATCGGCATCTACACCCATTAAAACTTTATAAGCCACCCATTCATCTTCTCTTTTTGGATAAAAACTATACGTACCAGGTAAATCAATTAAAATAGTGGTTTGTCCTGCCATTTCCACTTGTCCTGTTTTTTTGTCAACAGTAACGCCTGGGAAATTGCCTACTTTTTGGTGCATGCCGGTAAGTGCGTTAAAAAGCGAGCTTTTTCCGCTGTTTGGATTTCCCACGAGTGCTATATGTAAACCAGGATTCATGTCCTCGCAAAGCTATGGTTTATGGCTGGCACCTACTTACGAATTCAGAAATTGAGCCTGCTTGGAAGCCTGACATTTGTCATAAGAAAGGTTTTTTAAATTAGGCATCCATTTGCTAGCTGCTTTATTTAACTTTGAGCATTAAATACGTACTCATGCTTTATCGGATTTCCTTATTGTTTTTATGCTTGCCTTTTTTATTAAATGCACAAAATTTTAGCAGTGCAGATAAAAAATTAGTTAAAGCATTAAAAAATCATATTCAATTTTTGGCTAGTGATGCACTAGAAGGTAGACGAGCTGGAACCGTTGGCGAACAAAAAGCAGTGGATTATATAATTAGTCAATATCAAGCAGCTGGAATAAGTTCATCGGGCATCAATGGATACATCCAAGATTTTCCCATTGATGAAGGCAATAGCTTAACCGCAAATTCTTTTTTAAAAATTAACAAACAAGCGCTTGCAATAGACAGTTCTTTTTTCCCAATTTCCAATAGCGGAACAGGACATATAATTTCAAAAGCAGCCATTTCACTAAATGAAAACAAACAAGTTTGGTTTAAAGATTTAAATGAAGTGTTGGAAGAAAACACCAACAATCCTCATTTTGATTTGACGCAATGGTTAACCAATACTGCTATAGAAATCAAACAGAAGGGTGCTACTGCTTTGTTTTTACACAATAGCGGCAAAATAGTAGACAACATTCAATTTTATAAGTTTGATACTTCAAAAGCATTGCCCATACCGGTATTGTACCTCACTAAGGAAGGGTTCGCAAAATATTTTAATGACGAATTAGCAACTTATGAGATTGAAGCTGCGCTTCAATTTGAGCATCCCACGCGCACCGCACACAATGTGGTGGCCTTTATTGACAATCATGCCAGCAATACGGTAATCATTGGTGCGCACTTAGATCATTTAGGATACAACGAGGACAAACATGGTTTGGATCTTAACAATTTCGTACACAACGGTGCCGATGACAATGCCAGCGGTACTGCTGCTTTGATTGAATTGGCAAAATCTTTAAATAAAAAATCGCCTAAGCATAATAATTATTTGATCATTCATTTTTCTGGAGAAGAGTTGGGCTTATTGGGCAGTAAATATTGGTTAGAACATCCTACCTATACTGGTAATTTTAATTACATGATTAATATGGATATGGTGGGCAGGTATGATACGGCAAGAAAATTAACTGTTGGTGGTTTTGGTACTTCTAGTGCTTGGGCAAATATATTGGCTACAACACCCACTCAATTATTGACTCATTATGACAGTGCTGGCTCAGGTCCAAGTGATCATGCAAGTTTTTACAGAAAAGACATGCCTGTGTTGTTTATGTTTACTGGCAGTCATGCAGATTATCATAAATCTACCGACGACTGGGATAAAATAAATTATGAAGGTGAAAAAGAAGTGGTAAGGTATGTTCAAGAAATTATTAAAAATACAGATGGTCTCGGGAAACTTGATTTTTTAAAAACCAGAGAAGCTGCCATGGGCCGCAGCACTAAGTATACGGTAAGTTTAGGGGTCCTGCCAGATTATGCTTTTACTGGAGTTGGTCTTAGGATTGAAGGCGCTAGTCAAGGTAAATTAGGAGAAAAAATTGGATTAAAAGGAGGTGATGTTTTATTGCAAATGGGCGATTATAAAATTGTGGATGTAATCAATTATATGCAAACACTTTCTAAATTTAAGAAAGGAGACAAGACCACATTAACTTATAAAAGAGGCAAGGAAGAAATAAAAATTGATATTGAATTTTAAATAAAATTTATTGATGAGTAGTAAATTAATTTTAGATCAAGATGCCATCAACGAAAGTGATTTTGAAGGCTCTCGTATTTTAGGTATTTCAGCACCCATTAAAAATTATCAGTTTTGCATTTTACTCAACCAATACATGGGTTTTGAATTCAGGTTCAATCCCAATCATGAAATTGCTTTAAAAAGAAAAAATAGAACTTATTATTTTTCTATGTATGAAGGCAATGAGCCCAATACTTCTATTCAACATTTTGTTTACCACAATCAATTTGACGGGGAATATTTATTGCCTGAATTAAAACACATGGATTTTATTTGGTGGATAAGAGGGGAATGGATTGAAGATGAAAAAGTAAATGATATTTTGCAAACCGTGCGTGGTATCAAAGGGGTACAACTAGTTGCCGAACTAACCCCAGATCAAATAAAAAACAAAGGGCACCTTATTTTTGAATAAATATTTTTCAAAAGTTTACCTCTGTATACTTTTCTAATTTTATCTTGGCTATATTTTCTAATCGACGTAAATTCTTTTCTCTTTAGCTGCAATACAATAGCCAATAGGTTCAATGAATTCAATTCCAATTGCATTTAAAATAGTTTGTACTTGTTCTAAAGCCTCAGGTGCAACTGCAATGAGTAGGCCACCATTAGTTTGCGGATCGGGCAATAAAACCGTCGCTTCAGCTTGGTCTATACTTGCTCCAAAATGTACGCCAGCACTGCAGGAGCTCCAATTGCGGGCTGTAGCACCTGGGATTGTTTTTTGTGCGATGTAATTTCTTACTGCTGGAATGATGGGAATTTTATTGTAATTGATTTTGGCAGTTAAATTACTGCCTTGCATCATTTCTGTTAAATGACCTAACAAGCCAAACCCTGTTACATCGGTCATGGCATGCACATGTTTTATTTTTCCTAAGGCTTCGCCTGCTTTGTTGATGGTGGTTAATTGTTTGACTAAAAAATTTAAATCTTCTTCACTAAGCACCGCTCTTTTTTGTGCAGTAGCCATGATACCCACACCCAATGGTTTAGTCAATATCAATACATCCCCTTCTTCTGCGGTATCATTTCTTTTTAAATTTTCAATATCTACCAATCCATTCACCACCAATCCAAAAATGGGATCCTGACTATCAATACTATGTCCACCTGCAATCACAATGCCTGCTTCTGTACAGGTTTTGCGCGCACCCTCCATTACTTTGGCTGCTTCACTTGCAGGTAAATTTGCGAGTGGCCATCCCAAAACCGCTAAAGCAAAAATGGGTTTACCTCCCATGGCATACACATCACTGATTGCATTGGCTGCAGCAATTTGTCCAAAGGAAAATGCATCATCTACAATAGGCATAAAAAAATCGGTGGTGCTAATCATTGCCGTTTTTTCATCTAACTGATACACAGCTGCATCATCTCTACTATCATTTCCTACCAATAATTGTGGCACTTTACTTTTAGCACCTACATTGTGCGCTGCTAATATTTCTGAAAGGATGGCTGGCGAAATTTTACATCCACAGCCGCCGCCTTTTGAATGTTGTGTTAATTTAATGTCCATGTTCTAAAATTATTCTTTTACTTTTTTATAATCACAGATTGTGCCTCTAACTTTTCTAAGGTAGCTACTTCACCCATTTTTATCCAATTCGTTAATGCTTCAATTAAATGTTGAGATAATTCTTTTTGCAAAATATTCAGCTCAAAATTTTCTTGGGTGATTTGTTTCAAAGAAATGGGATTGCCCGCTTCATTGGGAAAATCCATTTGATGGATATTGATGCCAATTCCTACCACCGACCAGGTCCAAGCCTGACCCCTTACTACATTCTCAATCAAGATACCCCCTGCCTTTCTGTCACCCCAATAGATATCATTGGGCTTTTTTATCTTTGTTTCTGCACCCGCAAATGAGGCAAAAAAGGCTCTGGCGCCTAGTGCAACGGCCGCGGAAAACCCAATTTGATCGGCTGGGGTCCAAATTTTACCTGTTTTTAACTGTTTTAGCTCTAAAATATAAGAGCAAAGCAGGTTTAGGCCGGCCGAACTCTCCCAATTTCGCCCATGTTGCCCCTTTCCCTGGGTCTGAAAATGAGCCCGGATGCAACTGCCAGATAAGGCCAAACCCTTATGAACCAGTTCCATGGCATAAATATTGGTACTATCTATGGAAGTAAGTTCTATGAACGGCTCCCCTAATATGATATTTGGTGTGGCAGGTAACAAAGAATTGCTATTTTTGTAAAGTTAGTTTAGAATCATTTTAGTCAAATAAAATGTTTTCACTAACAAGCATATCACCAAAAAAATACAAGCATCATTGGAACCTATTTCAGCGTTGAACGCACTTAAAAATCGACCTAAATCCTCGATCCTTCAAATTACACGTAGCTCTAAAATCTTCAAAACCATTATACAGGCCATTCAAGATAAAAAAGGCGAGAATATTGTTAGCCTTGATCTTAAAAAAATTCACGAAGCAACTTCGGATTTTTTTATCATCTGCGAAGCAAGTAATACCACTCAATTAAAAGCCATTGCTGATTCTATTGAATATGAGGTTAAAACCAAATGTGCTGAAATGCCCTATAAGAGCGAAGGCAAGCAAGCGGCACAATGGTTGTTGATTGATTACATTAATGTAGTGGTTCATATCATGCATCCAGAAGCCAGAAGATTTTACCAATTGGAAGAAATGTGGAGCGATGCAGATATGAAAATTCACGAATTGAAAAACTAATTTTAAAAGTTGTTGTTATATCTAACAACAAAGACACAACCGATACCAATGACACCTGATAATAATTCAAAAAAAGAAGGTTCACCTTTAGGACAAGGGCCTAAATTGCCAAAATTCAATATCTATTGGATCTATGGCTTGATTGCTCTTTCCTTATTGTCTGCCCGTTTCTTTCAAATGGCACCAGACATTACTACTACGACCGAACAAGAGTTTAAGCAAGTGATGTTATTGCATGGAGATGTGGAGCGCTTGGATTTTGTAGACAACAAACAAACTGTTCGTGTATACATTAAACCTGATAGCATTGAAAAGGATTTTTATGTTCAGAAGTTTAAAACAAAAATGACCAAGGCAAAAGTAAAGGGTGTTCCTTTATTTGAGTTTAGTGTTACGGATTGGAATAGTTTCAATAGCCGATTGCAAAAATTTTACGAACAAAATAATATTACCGAAATTCCTCAGAATACAATTAAGGAAGGAGAGTGGTTTGGCCCAATTGCCAATACTGTTTTTTCTTTGGTATTGATTGTGGTGGTTTGGGTTTTATTGATGCGTAAAATGGGGGGAGGCGCAGGGGGTAGCGGTGGTGGCCCTGGCGGTATTTTTAATGTAGGCAAATCTAAAGCTACTTTATTTGAAAAAGGCGGCACCAAAGTGAATATCACTTTTGCCGATGTTGCAGGATTAGAAGAAGCCAAAGAAGAAGTCATGGAAATTGTTGACTTCTTAAAACAACCTAAAAAATATACAGCCCTTGGAGGTAAGATTCCTAAAGGTGCTTTATTAATAGGCCCTCCAGGTACAGGTAAAACTTTATTGGCCAAAGCCATGGCTGGAGAAGCACAAGTACCTTTCTTTAGTTTGAGTGGTTCTGATTTTGTGGAGATGTTTGTAGGTGTGGGTGCTAGTAGAGTGCGTGATTTATTTAAACAAGCCCGCGAAAAAGCGCCTTGTATCATTTTCATTGATGAGATTGATGCGATTGGTCGTGCGCGTGGTAAGAATGCCATGATGAGCAATGACGAGCGTGAAAATACTTTGAACCAATTATTAGTAGAGATGGATGGCTTTGGTGGAGATACGGGTATTATTATATTAGCTGCTACGAATCGTCCCGATGTATTGGATTCTGCTTTATTAAGACCAGGTCGTTTTGATCGTCAAATATCTATTGATCGTCCGGATGTAAAAGGGCGTGAAGAAATATTTAAAGTGCATTTAGGTCCTATTAAAGTTTCTGAAAATTTAGACGTACATAAATTAGCAGAACAAACACCAGGTTTTGCGGGTGCCGATATTGCGAATGTTTGTAACGAAGCTGCATTGATTGCTGCGCGTAAAGGAAAGACTGGTGTAGAGATGAAAGATTTTCAAGATGCCATTGATAGAGTCATTGGTGGATTGGAAAAGAAAAATAAAATTATATCTAAGGAAGAAAAAGAAGTGATTGCTTACCACGAAGCAGGACATGCTATTTGTGGTTGGTTCTTAGAGCATGCTTATCCTTTGTTAAAAGTAACCATTGTCCCAAGAGGTACGGCTGCATTGGGTTATGCGCAATACACGCCTAAAGAACAATACTTGTATACCATTGAACAATTGACCGATCAAATGTGTATGACTTTAGGTGGTCGTGCTGCAGAACAAATTTTCTTTGGAAAAATATCTACAGGTGCCTCCAACGATTTACAACAAATTACTAAGATGGCTTATTCCATGGTCACTACTTATGGAATGAATGATAAAATTGGTAATGTAAGTTTCTACGATCCCTCTCAAGAAAATACTTTCCAAAAACCATTCAGTGAAGAGACAGGAAAAATTATTGATGAAGAGGTTCGTAAAATGATTGATGCGGCGTATCACCGCACTTTAGATTTACTCACTTTAAGAAAAGCAGAAGTAGAAAAATTAGCAAAAGAATTATTAGACAAAGAAGTTTTACATAAAAGTGATGTTGAAGCATTGATTGGAAGAAGACCTTACGAAGAAGAGAAGGTGGTTACGTTTGATGTAGAAGAAACGCCAGTTGTACCTGCTGTAGAAGATACTGCTGCACCTGCTGCAGAAACTACTGCTACACCAGAGGTCTCTGAATCAACACCAACTGCACCCATTGCTTAAGTATTGAACTTATTCTTATGGAATCAAAACTGGCAAGAGCCAACATACTACATAAAATTACAGAGGCATTAAAAAACCCTGTTGCCATGCCTTTTCCTGAACAAATTTCGGATAGGCCTGTCTTTATACCTAATGAAAATGAGTTGGCTATAGAATTTGCAGAAAAATTTACATCCCTTTTAGGTAAGTTTGTTTATTGCGAAAATGAATCTGAGTTGGTGAATAAATTAGCGCAATTGATTCATGCCCATAAATGGGATAAAATATATTCTGTTGAATCAGGTTGGCTAGATGATATGAAAGAATATAGTTTTGATCCAGTGACTACCGATGACTTAGCTGCTTGTGATGCTTCTATTACTTTATGTGAACATTTAATTGCACGCACGGGTACCATTGTTTTAAGCAGTCAACAATTAAGTGGAAGAACCACCAGCGTGTATGCACCCATTCATATTTGTATTGCCTATACGCATCAATTGGTATTTGATATTTCAGATAGCTTGACCCAATTTAAAAAAGAAATGGATACACTACCTTCTATGATCAGTTTTGCAACGGGGCCAAGTCGTACTGCAGATATTGAGAAAACCTTAGTGGTTGGCGTACATGGCCCTAAAGAAGTATATTGTTTTTTAGTTGAAAAGCTTTTAGATTAGTACTTTTAGTAGATCATTCATTCATTATAACCAAGGGCTTCATGGAACTAGCAGCGGGAAAAAAAGTTTATTTTTTATCTGATTTTCATTTGGGTGCACCCAATGAAATGGCAAGTAGGGAACGTGAGGATCGATTGGTTCGTTTTTTAAATACCGCCAAACAAGACGCAGCAGCTATTTTTATTGTAGGGGATATCTTTGACTTCTGGTTTGAGTACAAAACAGTAGTCCCAAAAGGATTTGTGCGTATTTTAGGCTGTTTGGCCCAAATTTCAGATGCAGGCATTGCGCTTCATATTTTTACTGGAAATCATGATTTATGGATGAATGATTATTTAAGCAAGGAATTAAATGCAAGGGTTTATTTTGAACCTAATATTTTCACCATTGGTACCCAACAATTTTTTATTGGTCACGGCGATGGTTTAGGTCCAGGCGATAATGGCTATAAGTTTTTGAAAAAAATATTTACCAATCCAGTTTGTCAATTTTTATTTCGTTGGTTGCATCCAGATGCAGGCATTCGCTTGGCCAATTATTTTAGTGGAAAAAGCAGAGCAAAAACGGGCAGTGCCGATGAGGTATTTTTAGGGGAGGACAAAGAATGGTTAATCGTATATGCAAAACAAAAAGCAAAAGAAATAAAAGCAAATTATTTTATTTTTGGCCATCGACATTATGCCATTGATTTGCCCATAGCAGCGGACGCCAGATACATTAATTTAGGCGATTGGTTAAGACTAAATACCTATGGTGTATTTGATGGGCAGCAGATGCAATTGATAGAATGGAAAGGATAATCATGCCTATTTAAAATTACACATTATGAATTTAGAGCAACAATTTTTAAACAATTCAGTTCAAACTTATATTGTTATTGTAGTTATTTTATTAGTAGCTTTTCTTGTAAAAAGATTTATATCGCGTTTTTTTGCAGGTTTGATTTATACCTGGATTGATAAAAAAAATCATTCTGAATTACGAAAATCGCATGTGCACCGTTTGATTGTCCCTATTGAACAGTTTCTACTTTATTTGGTGGCTGTGATTGCTTTGTATGAACTTCATTTTCCTGAAAGCTGGAACATTCATTTATTTAAGTTAACCCTTCAACAAGTAACAGAATCGATAGTTAAATTTTTATTCATTATTTTGTTTATCCGTGTTTGTTTGCGCACGCTTGAATTTATTTCAATTATTTTAGAAGAGAAAGCAAAACTAACCAAAGATCAAACAGATGATCAATTGATTTTATTTTTTAGAGATTTTTTTAAAGTAATTCTTTATATTATTGGATTTTTATTGATATTACATTATGTATTCAATGAAAACATCGGCAACTTAGTAACCAGCTTAAGTATTGTGGGAGCCGCTGTGGCATTGTCTATGCGAGAAAGTTTGGAAAATATCATTGCTTCTTTTATTATATTTTTTGACAAGCCATTTACCGTAGGCGATTTGGTGAAAGTGAATAATTTTACTGGCAGTATCGAAAAAATTGGATTGCGCAGTACCCGCATTAGAACCCAAGACAAAACGTATATTTCGGTACCCAATAAGCAAATGGTAGACACCATTGTTGATAATATAAGTTTAAGAACCGAAAGAAAAATTGAAATGGATTTGCAATTAAGTGTAGCTACTTCTGCAGATAAGTTGGCCAATTTCGCAGCATACTTAAGAAATCAAATTGCAAATGAATCCAGCATCTTAAATCAATATGTATTTATTTCAGAGTCGGGTAAACAATTTCACGTGATCCATGCAGAGTGTTATGTTTCTATGGAAAGCAGTTTAGAGACATTTCAAATGCTTAGAGAAAAATTAAATTTAGCCGCAGTGGCTTATGCCAACCAACATCAAATTAATTTTGCTGAAAAAGCGTAACGTAAGTAGATGATGAAATTAGAGTGAGGCTTTTAAAGAAATCAAAAAAGTTTTAAGATCCTTTAAGCTATTCAATAAAGAAATATCTTTCTCCGCCTTTTCTTTATTATTCTTTAAATATGTTTTTGCTCCTTCTATGGAATATTTTTTTTCTCTTAGTAAATAATAAATCTGTTTTAAAAATTCTATGTCTTGTGCACGAAACAAGCGATCACCCTTTCTTGTTTTTCTGGGCTGTAATTGTTTGAATTCTTTTTCCCAATATCTAATTAAAGAAGTATTTACATTAAACCAAATAGCTACTTCTCCAATAGGGTAGTATAATTTTTTAATCAACTCTTCATTAGACGGAACTTGCAAACTATTTATTTCAGCGTCCATGGCAGCAAATGATTTTCTACCTCTTTTATGGAGCTGGCCATTTTTATTGATGGACATGGGCGTTCTGGAAACTGTGGGCAATTTTTCTTCTGCGACGATATTGCTTTTGGTTTCAACAGCTGTTTTGTATACAGTCAAATTCTCTTTGGGTGCTATGATGCTTACGGGCTCGGCCGCTTCTAGTCCAAATAAATCTAATTGATGCAAGTGTTTTGCCATAGTACAAAGTTAGGATACATTTAATAGGAACAAAGTCTTACAAATGATTGGTGGATAAATTGTTAAGTATGCTGTAGTTTTGCATATGCGCATATTCCTATTAACCGACACCAATTTCATTCAACCCACTCAGATTATCTATCAAAAGGTGTTGGATATCATTGAAGTAGGTACCCATTCTGCTCATTTACATTTTTACATTGTAGGGGATCGTATGCCAATTGACCATCAAGATCTATACACCAATTATGGCAATGTCACTATCCTTAAAAAACATCAAGCAGAGAAATTAATAGGAGAGGTGACCAATGCCATAGTGATCCATTTTGGTTCAGCATTAAAGGGGAGTAAGCAGTTTCCGCATTATTTTATTCCGCTGTCCTCACCTCATATTATCCAATACAAGTCCTTGTTTAAAAAATGGAAACAAGCCTCAGTTTTTAAAAGGTTGATTAAAGATTCGGATGCTACTTTTTGCATCAATGATTGGTCGATAGATAGTTTAAGACAACATTACAATTCAATGCAATCTAAATTTCAAGAAGCTTGGTTGCCTATTTCCTTATTACCAAAGTTAGAATGGGTAGATTTGTCTGAAACTAGAAATGAACTTACCCAAGGCAATAGTTATTTTATTTCTTTTACACCCATAAACAATCTTATCCTTACTTTAAAAGAGTTCTCTGTTTTTAAAAAATGGCAGCAAACAACCATGTGTATCCTATTTATAGTAGAGAATGAAACCCAATTAGTATCAGCCAATCAAATTCTTAAAGGCTATAAGTTTATAGAAGCCGTGCTGGTAAAAACTTTGGCTGAATTAAAAATAGAATGGCTGGCAGCTGCGTATACAGTTTTATTGGATGGGGTTGACTTTGATAAAACCAGTATGGTGGAATGGGCCATTCATTATGACATTCCGCTCCTCTTGAATCAAAATGATGCCATACCTAGTTCATGGTTAAACGCTGGGGAAGTTTTTTTATTTTCTGAAAAGAATGCACTTTCCAATCATTTCAAATTGTATTATAAAGATGAAATGTTTAGGCAAGGCAGGGCTAAAATGGGCAAAGAGTGGCTACTTGCATTAACAGAAAACAGAAATTTGAATCATTTTGTGAAAATTCCTATCGACTTAAAGAGTTAACTATTTTATTCAATTAAATTGTATTTTTGCCATTCAAATTTTTAACATGCACCAATCAAATATTCAAGTTCAAATAGGCCTTGACGAAGAAAAAATCCCGCAAAATATTAAATGGTCTGCTTCGGACAGTACTGCTACAGAGGCGCAGGAAGCACGCGCCATGATGCTTACTTTTTGGGACCCTACCGACAAAACCGCCTTGCGCATTGATTTGTGGACTAAGGAAATGATGGTAGATGAAATGGCCGATTTCTTTTATCAAAATTTGATGGGGATGAGTGATGCCTTTTTAAGAGCCACACAAGACGAAAGCTTATCTAATGAGTTTAAAGAATTCGCAAAAATATTTTATACTAAATTTAGAGCCAGTCAACTTTCACAAAATTCAAAATAATTTACCATGAGTTTAGAAACAGATGTAATGTCTTTGTTAAAAGACGCTATGAAAAATAAAGATGAAGCTTTGCTACGTGGGTTAAGAGCCATTAAAGCAGAAATTATCAAAGCCAAAACCGAACCAGGTGCCAACGGTGAAATTTCTAAGGATACCGAATTAAAATTGTTACAAAAACTAGTTAAATCACGCAAAGATTCTTTAACCATTTTTGAACAACAAAATAGAGCCGACTTGGCTTTAAAAGAAGCAGAAGAAATTGCTGTCATTGAAAAATTCTTACCTGCACAAATGAGTGAAGACGCAGTGAAAGCTGCTGTTCAAGCCATAATTGCACAAGTAGGTGCGGCGGGTCCGCAAGATTTAGGCAAGGTGATGGGCACTGCTACCAAACAATTGGCAGGACAAGCAGATGGAAAAGTAATATCGGCGATTGCTAAAGAATTATTAAGCAATTAAAGTATGTGGTTAGATATTTTAACAGGTACCATTTTAATTATTGCAATTTTAAAAGGATACAAGAACGGTTTTATTAGAGCATTAATTTCTTTCTTCTCCTTATTCATTGGGTTGATTTTGGCATTTCAGTTTGCTGGATGGGTGGCCAATCAGCTAAAGGAACATACTAAAATTGCTTCTCATTGGTTGCCATTTATTTCATTTCTGATTGTGCTGATATTGGTGTTGATTGTATTAAGATGGATGGCCAGTATATTACAACAAACAGCAGAGTGGTTGATGTTGGGTTGGTTGAACAAACTCTTGGGCATTATTTTATATGGGTTTATTTATTTTACCATGTTGAGTGCTGTTGTTTATTTCTTAGAAATTTTAGGTGTGCTTGAAGCCACAAAAATGAAAGCTACTTATGCCTATTCCTGGCTTCAAAAATGGTGGCCTTATTGCATGGAGAAAATTGCTGTTTGGCTTCCTTCGGTCAAAAGTACTTTGTCAACATTTTCAAATCCATTTAAGTTATAGGAATTTCCTCAAACTGCTTGATTCTGAATAAATTACTAAATTGTTAAGGTTTGAGAAAAATAAGCTAGCACTCAATGGCTTAGCCTATTTTTTACTGTGAATTAAGTATCTTTATCCAAATAGGTAAGCTTGCTGTACCTGTATTTTTGTAAAGTAGTGTTGAAAGCACAATAGTATATGGAGTACGAAATAAAAAAAGATGGGAAATTTGATTACTTAGAAGTAGGCGAAGGGGAAACCCTAATGCTACTTCATGGCTTATTTGGTGCCCTAAGTAATTTTTCTGACTTGATTGAAAGATTTAGACATACCCACAAAGTGGTAGTCCCTTTATTGCCTTTATTTGATTTAGACATTTTGCATACCAGTGTCACCGGTCTCGCCAAACACGTTACTCAATTTATTGAAGAAAAAAATTATCAGAATATTCATTTATTAGGGAATTCTTTGGGAGGTCATGTTGCATTGCTTTATGTTTTAAAAACACCCGAACGCGTAAAATCTTTAATATTAACAGGAAGTAGCGGATTGTTTGAAAATGCAATGGGTGATTCTTATCCTAAAAGAGGAGACTACGAATATATAAAAAACAAAACTGCGCAAACCTTTTATGATCCTGCCATGGCCACACCTGCCTTGGTGGATGAGGTTTTTGAAATTACGCGTAATAGAATTAAAGTAATTAAAATTATATCATTGGCTAAAAGTGCCATTAGAAATAATTTAGGAGAAGAATTGAATCAAATACAACAACCCACTTTATTAATATGGGGTAAGAATGATATTGTAACACCTCCTTTTGTTGCAGAAGAGTTTAAAAAATTAATTCCAAATAGTCAATTACAATTTATTGACAAATGTGGTCATGCACCTATGATGGAAGTACCCGAAGCATTTAATGAGATTTTAGAAAAGTTTTTAAAAGCCTTACCACAATAATGGAAATGCTAGCCAAAGACATTGCCATACAAGGCTTTCCCATGCTTCGATTAGAAGATACGGCTGCATTTGTTTTAAAATGCATGGAAGATTTTGACGTGCAGCATTTGCCTGTTGTGAAAGACGATTATTTTATTGGATTGGTGCATAAAGAAGCGGTTTTGGATTTGGATGCCAAACAAACGATGGCTCAATTGATAGATCCTTTATCGCGATTTGGAATTGCTTCTTCTGCTCATTTTTTAACTGCGTTGAATTTATTTTCAGTGCATCAATTAAGTTTATTGCCTGTATTGAATGAACAACAGGAATGCATTGGTGTAATACCACAAAAAAATTTAAATGATCAGTTGGCGCAATTTTTAGGACTAGATCAACCCGGTGCTATGATTGTCTTGTCTATTTCACCATTACAATATTCACTAGCAGAGTTGAGTCGTTTGGTGGAAACCAACAATGCACAAATTGTACAATTAAATTCATTGTTTGATCCATCTAATGGGGTCATGGTGATTACCATTAAATTAAATAGAGAAGAAGCTTCTGCAATTATTGCAACATTACAAAGATACGATTACCAGGTGCTGCATTATTTTGGAAATTCACCATTAAACAATGACATCGAAGATCATTACCATCATTTAATGAATTATTTAGATGTTTAAAAAAAACAAACATGCTTTCTTTTTATGTCTACTAAGTTTCTTTTGTGTAGCAAGGATTCAAGCGCAAATTAAAATAAACGCCATTACGATTGAGGGTAATGAAAAAACAAAGAATTATATCATCCTGAGAGAATTGCCTTATCATGTAGGTGACATCATTCCAAAGGATTCTTTGTCTTATTACAATAGCATTGCACATCAACATCTTATCAATACTTCCTTGTTCAATGAAGCTTATGTTACTGTTCAAGCCGATGACAGTCTTTCCTGTACGATTCATATTCAATTAAAAGAGCGTTGGTATTTTTTCCCAATCCCTTATGCTCGATGGGCAGATAGAAATTTTAGCCAATGGTGGCATGAAGGAAATAGAAGTTTAGATCGGGTGAATTATGGAATTAACTTTAGAGAAAGCAATTTAACAGGCAACAATGATAAATTGACGCTTGGGTTGGTAGCGGGATATACTCAACAAGCCATAGTAAGGTATCAATTGCCTTATTTTGATAAGCAATTGCGTTTTGGGATTGGATTTGGCTTTCAATATTTTACGCAAAAAGAAATGAATACGTCCACCAATTTGGACAAACAAATTTTTTTAAAAACAGATGCAGTAATACAAAAAGGATATCGATCTAATATTAGTTTTTTTTACCGACCTAATTTTTATGAAAGACAAAATGTACAAATTGGTTTTGGCACAAATGAAATTTCAGATTCTGCATTTTTAATACAACCAGCTTTTTTACCTACACTTGGTAAATCGTTTAATTACCTTGATATGAATTATGCCTATTCAAAAATAAATTTTGATTACAATGCTTATCCGTCCAAAGGTGCCGCTTTGGAATTTACTGCGTACCATCGGTTTTCTGCACACAGTGATTTAAGTTCTCTACAGTTAAGAAAAATATTGGCCCAGCCTTTAGGTAACAGTAATTTTATTTTATTTGAATCCAATACACTAGTTAAATTTTTATCCAATCACAATTATACAGATGCAAGATTAATGGGCTATGGAAATATGCAAATGTCTGGTTTAGAGTATTATGTTGTAGATGGAAATGCTGGAACTTTGTTTAGAGCAGAATGGCACCATCCGTTGGGAGGTTTTACAGTGAAAAATTTAATAGCTAAAAAAACCTTACCCGAAGTGAAATATAGGTTTTGGTTAAAAGCATTTACCAATTTAGGGTATGTCTATTCGGACAGGCCATCGGACAATTCAAGGCTTTCTAATACGCTTTTGCGAACAGCCGGCATGGGCATAGACATTATCAGTATTTATGATTTTGTATTAAAAATTGATTACAGCTTGAATCAGCTTGGGGACAAAGGGTTATATTTGCGTGCTGGTTTAAATTTTTAATCTTTGAACATGAAAGTCGCAATTTATAGTAGAGGGGTAGACTTGGATCAACAACAATCTTTAAATGCATTGTTGTCTGAATTAAATCGATATGATTCTACTATTTATGTATTTGCAGATCTTATTGAAAAATTTGATTTAAATGAAGCCAGTGGTAAAAATGCATTGATCCCTTTTACTTCAATATTAGATTTACAAAATATAGTAGATTGTTTAATAAGTTTAGGCGGCGATGGTACTGTTTTAGATACTGTGACCATTGTCGGCAATACAACCATTCCAATTTTAGGAATCAATTATGGTCGATTGGGTTTTTTGGCTACCATTTCAAAAGATGAATTAAGTATTATGGTGGAGGCTTTGGTGAACAGATCTTATGTCATTGAAAAAAGATCTTTGCTACACCTAGATTCCAATTTACCCATTTTTGGATCGGCCCCCTACGCACTAAATGAATTTGCCATACATAAAAGAGATACGTCTCCGATGATTAAAATTCATACTTATTTAAATGGTGAATTTTTAAATTCTTATTGGGCAGATGGAATTATTGTTGCAACCCCAACCGGATCTACTGGTTACAATATGAGCTGTAATGGCCCAATACTATTTCCTGATTCTGCCAGTTTTGTAATCACTCCAGTGGCACCTCACAATTTAAATGTTCGTTCAATAGTAGTTCCAGATTCCTCGGTAATTTCTTTTGAAGTAGAAGGAAGAACAGAGGAACTAATTTGTGCCATGGATGCAAGAAAAGAAATTGTGGCAAAGAATATTCAGTTGGCTGTAAAGAAAGAAAATTTTATGGTACATTTTATAAGACTGAATGAGAACAGCTATTTAACTACACTCCGAACAAAATTAACATGGGGTTTAGACAAAAGAAATTAGTCCATGCGAAAAGGAATATTTTTTTTATTTTTCTATCTAATACTTGCCATTACTTCAGATGCGCAGTATACCCAATTGGTGGAAAACAGAGGAGAGATTGGGTTGTTTCAAGGCATGGTAACCTATCAAGGAGACATCTCGCCTAAGTCATATTTTTTCAATACAACCTATGGTGGCTTTTATAAAAAAGCGCTTAACGACTATGTAGGCATTCGATTTAATTATGAAAGAATTACTTTACAAGGAGATGATAATTTCACTTCCAATTATTATGTCTATGCTAGAAAAGCAAGTTTTGAAAGAGTGGCACATGAGGCAAGCATTATGTTGGAATTACATTTTTTAAAATTTATCGAAGAGAACAATCGATATCGATTTACACCTTATTTAAGTTTTGGTGTAGGGGGTTTAAAATCAATTAGTAGTTATTTAAAATTTGCAGATGCCCCGCATACAACTACTGCTTCAGCAAAAATTATTTCCTTTCCTATCAATTTTGGATTCAAATATAATTTCTTTGGTTCTTTTAATATTTTTGGAGAAGCCACTTATCGATTTACCAATACCGACAATTTAGATTTTCTGTCGGATGATGGAATTACTGTTGGAAATACAATTTACCAAGGCAGTACTTCCGGCAACGACCGTTACTTTAGTTTTAAATCGGGTCTTTCTTACAATCTTCAAAAAATATATGGTCCTGAGCTTCCTAAAAAAACCAAGAAAAAAAGTATTTTAAGCAGCGAAGCCTCTGGTGAAAAAACGGCAAACAAAAAAGGCTTCTTCTCCTTTTTTAAGCGCCATTAACCTAGTTATTTTCTTAATTTCACATTATGGAAAATTTGGATTTACATAAACTGCCTAAACATATAGCCATCATTATGGATGGGAATGGCAGATGGGCGCAAGAACAGGGGCAGGATCGTTTATTTGGTCATTATGAAGGAGTTGTTAGTGTAAGAAAAGTGGTGGAGGCGGCCACTGAAATAGGCATCAAATACCTTACTTTATACGCATTTAGTACAGAGAATTGGGATCGACCCGAAACCGAAGTAAATGGGTTGATGAGCCTATTTGTGGATACCATTGCTAAAGAAGTCCCCGATTTGCATAAAAATAACATCAAATTGCACTTTATTGGGAATCTAGCGCTTTTGCCAGAGGAGGCGCAAAAGGCCTTGGCTGCAGGGATGGAACAAACTGCCCAAAATACGGGTCTAGAGTTGATCATCGCCTTGAGTTACAGCAGTCGATGGGAGCTTGCCGAAGCAGCTAAAAAAATTGCTTTACAGGTACAAAATGGCCTACTTACAATAGACCAAATTACCGAAGCGACTTTGTCTAAAAACCTTACTACCAGTGATTTTCCAGATCCAGAATTATTGATTCGCACCAGCGGCGAATTTAGAATTAGCAATTTTTTATTGTTTCAAATTGCGTATGCCGAACTGTATTTTACGAACACACGTTGGCCTAATTTTCGGAAAAAGGATTTGATTGATGCCCTATTGGATTATCAATCCAGGGAGCGCAGATTTGGCAAAACCAGTCAGCAAATCACATCAAATTAAATAATTAATTAA
>CAIPJS010000003.1 GCA_903865435.1 uncultured Bacteroidota bacterium
TTAGAATAAGCAGCAGCAGTTGCTAACTGATTCATTTGAAAAGGAAGCAAACTAGAAAAAATATAGTCCCCCATTGCAGACCCACCCTCCCATTCTACTTTAGCGCTCTTACTTATACCTTCTTTACTATTTATATTTTTACTACTATTTTCTGTGTTCGCATTAATAGCATTGGATGTACTTAACGAATCTAGCACTGAGATCCCGGTTATAGTGGCTTCCTGAAAATGTATATTAGTTTTTATTTTTGCTTTGCTTAGCACTGAATTGTAAAAATCAATCCCCTGAATCATCTTATAAGAAAAGGGAGCAGTAGGGAGTTGTTTATCAGACCCATCTGCATGAATGGAAATAGTATCCCAACGGTGATGCACTAAATTTTCAAAAGTGGAAATATTTTTTTCCCAAAAACACCAGGTACGATCATTGGTTTTTTGAAAAGACTTATCAATAACTAAAATGGATTTGGATGCTAAACTAGGGGACTCCATTAAATAATGTAATAATGATAAACCAGCCCCGCCGGCTCCTGCTATAATATAGTCGTAGCTTGCTAAATTCGTATTAGATATGATAGCATTACTCATTACTTTGTAAGGCTTCGTCTCGACGCACTTTATCCCAATATTTTTTGGCAACGATTAACATACCAAAGCTTTCTCCTTCTTCTTTATCCAAATGCTTATGATGCATTTTATGTGCCCAACGAATGGCTTTGATGTAACGACTATTAGATTTAGTAAACCACTTAATTCTTTGGTGTATAATAACTTCATGCACAATAAAATAAGCAAAACCATACATAGCAACACCGGTTCCTATACCCGCTACCCAAATGGGACCAACGAAATTACCATAGAAAATACAGACCATACTGGGTATAGCAAAAATTAAAAAGAAAGCATCGTTTTTTTCTAAAAAATGACCTGTGGGTTGGTGATGGTCTTCGTGTAAATACCATAAAAAACCATGCATAACATAACGGTGGGTTAACCAAGTAATCCCTTCCATAATGCAAAAAGTAAGCAACATCACTAATATAAAAACCATAAATTCTATTTTATTAAATTGTATAACAAATTTACTACAACAAATTCAACTGACTGCGTAAAGTAGCCTTGGCTACAATAAATAATTTTCCAGGTGTGGGTATTCTAATTCTTGCTTTCAAAATAGCCTCCGGATGCGTTTTCTTTATTTTTTTAAACAAAGAATAATAATATTTAAAAGCCACATATACCCCAAATCTAGCTTTCAAAGGCAGCATTTTAATGCCTTTTAAGGCTTCTTCAAAATCGGCCTGTATATCCGATTCAATAATTGCCTTATCTGATAAAGTAAAATTAGAAAAATCACAATTGGGAAAATACATCCTATCCAATCCCTCGAAATCTGCCTTAATATCACGCAAGAAATTGACTTTCTGAAAAGCAGCGCCTAAATGTTTGGCGGATGGTTTTAATTTTTCAAATTCCAACATATTGCCTTCACAAAAAATATGCAAACACATCAAGCCTACTACTTCAGCACTTCCATAAATATAAGTTTGATAAGTAGCTAAATCATATTGCTGCTTATTTAAATCCATTTCCATACTTACCAAAAATGCTTCTAATAAAGCAGGATCTATTTTATATTTTGAATACGTTAATTGAAAACGGTGTAAAATGGGATTCAAACTAATGCCCTGCTCTAAGGCTAAATAAGTGTCTTTTTTAAACTGCGCAAATAATGTAGCCTTGTCATAACCATGAAAAGTATCCACAATTTCATCGGCAAATCTTACAAAACCATAAATATCATAAATGGGCTGACGCAAGTCGGCATGTAGTAACTTAATGGCAGATGAAAAACTAGAGCTATACAATAGCGTAGTGGTTTTACTGCTTAAGCCAGTAACTTCATTATATAGTTTTAAATCAGACATTCTTAGTTTGTAAATTTATATAATTTTTATCAATCAATTCCGCTACCACTTCCCCACTAATTAAACTTGGTGGCACGCCTGGGCCTGGCACCGTTAATTGTCCGGTATAATATAAGTTTTTTACCTTTTTGCTTTTACAAGAAGGCTTTAAAATAGCTGTTTGTAATAGTGTATTGGCAAGACCATAGGCATTCCCCTTAAAGGAATGATAATCGTTTTTAAAATCGGATACTGCAAAGGTCCTTTTATAGACAATGCTATCTGCAATAGATTGACCCCATCTTTGCTCTAAACGGGCTATCAGTTCCTGAAAATATTTTTCTCTTAGCTCTTCAGTATCCCCTTCTAAGCCTGCAGCTACTGGAATTAATAAAAATAAATTTTCACTGCCTGCTGGAGCCACAGTAGAATCGGTAACAGAAGGAACAGAAGCATAAAACAAAGGCTTGGTGGGCCAACTTGGTTCGGTATAAATTTCTTTACCATGAATAGCAAAGTCGGTATCAAAAAATAAAGAGTGATGCGTGACACCTTTTAATTTTTTATTCAA
>CAIPJS010000004.1 GCA_903865435.1 uncultured Bacteroidota bacterium
CTGGCATCATCTGGAGAAATCAACCTCATTTAACCTTATCAATCAACGGAGAAGTAGACAAAATTCAATTGCCAAAGAAATATGGTAACAATGATTTGATTTTGATTGCCCCCAAACTTGAATACAACTTTAACACAAAATTATTCTGGACCACCTTCGTACAGTTTAACACACAAACCAATAATTTCAACATCAATAGTCGTTTGCAATACAGGTACAAGCCTATGAGCGATTTTTTCTTAGTGTATACCGACAACTATTTTACCGACCCAATGCTTAAAAATAAAAACAGAGCCCTTATCTTTAAGTTCAATTACTGGTTTAACTTATAACCAAATTATTTTATGGCTACCTCATTTAAAATAGAGGGACAATATGTAGACATTGCTAGAAAGCAAATTTTTCCAGCAGTAGTGACGATTGATCATGGCCTGATTACTGCCATAGAAAAAATACCTGTTGCCCCTCATCATTTTTTGCTTCCAGGATTTATTGATGCCCATGTGCATATAGAAAGTAGCATGCTTGTGCCAAGCTCCTTTGCCAGGTTAGCCGTGACCCATGGCACCATTGGCACCATTAGCGACCCGCATGAAATTGCTAATGTTTGTGGCGTAGAAGGCGTTCATTATATGATTGACAATGGAAAAAAAGTACCCTTCCATTTTTTCTTTGGGGCACCCAGTTGTGTGCCAGCCACTGAGTTTGAAACCGCTGGCGCTGCCATTAGAAGTGAAGCTGTTGCTAATTTGTTAGGCAATAAGGACATTTATTATTTAAGTGAGATGATGAATTTTCCAGGCGTATTATTTGAGGATGAAGAAGTGATGAAAAAAATTGCAGCGGCGCATAAAGCAGGCAAGCCAGTAGATGGACACGCACCAGGTTTAAGAGGTGAAGATGCAAAAAAATATATTGAGGCAGGCATTAGTACCGATCATGAATGTTTTACTATCGAAGAAGCATTAGATAAATTATCTCATGGGATGAAAATATTAATTAGAGATGGTAGCGCTGCAAAAAATTTCGAAGCTTTGTATGAATTACTAGACGATCATCCCAACCATACCATGTTGTGCAGCGATGACAAACACCCTGATAGTTTATTGGAAGGACACATCAATGCTTTGTGTGCAAGAGCCGTTGCCAAAGGCATTGACCAATTTAACGTTTTAAAAGCAGCTTGCATCAATCCAGTAAAACATTATCAACTACCCACTGGTTTGTTTCAAGTAGGTGATGCAGCCAATTTTATTGTGGTAAAAAATTTGATTGATTTTGAAGTAATACAAACTTATATCAACGGAAATAAAGTGGCAGAAGCAGGAAAATCTTTGATTCCAATGATTCATGAAAAAATCATCAATCAATTCAATGCGCTTGCTATCACTATTAAGGATATAAAAATCAAAGCAAACGACTATCCTCAAAAAGATGGCCGCTATGCAGTCATTGAGGCCATCGATGGTCAATTGATTACAAATTGTTTATGGGAACTGCTTGCTATCATTGACAATGAAATTAATACAGATACAAGTAAAGACATTTTAAAAATTGTAGTCTACAATAGATACCATGCAGCTCCACCTAAAATGGGCTTTATCAAAAATTTTGGCTTTAAAAATGGTGCCATTGCTTCCACCGTTGCACATGACAGTCATAATATTATTGCAGTTGGCGTAACCGACGAAGAAATTGTGAACGCTATCAATGCGGTTATTAAAGAACAAGGAGGCATTAGTTGTGTGCTTGGAGATGTCATAAAAGTATTGGGTCTGCCTGTAGCTGGACTCATGAGTGTGGAAGATCCTTACCAAGTGGCAGCCGACTATACCCAAATTGATCATATGGCAAAAGCCTTGGGCAGTCGCTTGGGTTCACCCTTCATGACTTTAAGTTTTATGGCCTTATTAGTGATTCCACAATTAAAATTGAGTGATAAAGGCTTGTTTGATGGAACTGCCTTTAAATTATTTTAAAATTGTCGGCAAGAAACTTAGATTTGAAAAAAATATTGCCTCATGGTGCATCATTTAAGCGAAAAACACAGTCTTTTGAGCAATTGGATTGCTGAATTAAGAGACGTTTCTATACAAGGAGATCGTATGCGCTTCCGTCGCAATTTGGAAAGGATTGGTGAAGTAGCTGCTTATGAAATGAGCAAATTGATGCCTACTAAGACAATTCAAACCACTACTCCTTTAGGCATCCACTCATCTAAAGTTTTAGCAGAACAACCCGTATTGGCCACTATATTAAGAGCAGGACTACCATTACATCAAGGCATGCTGAACTATTTTGATAAAGCTGATAATGCGTTTATTTCTGCCTACAGAAAACATCATGATAACGGAAGTTTTGAAATAAGTATTGAATATTTTAGTTGCCCCGAATTAAACAATCGCATTCTTATTGTCAGCGACCCCATGTTGGCAACAGGCGCTTCTTTAGTGCAAACCATTCAAGCCATTACTCAAAAGCATCAACCCAAAGAAATTCATATTGTAGTAGCCATTGCTAGCAAAAAAGGTATTGAAACAGTAGAAGCCGCTTTGGGTAAAAATATTCCTATTTGGTGTGGAGATATTGATGACACTTTAAATGACAAAAGCTATATCCTTCCTGGGCTTGGTGACGCAGGTGATTTGGCTTATGGCACCAAAATACAGAACTAAATTACTAGTTCGTATCTTTACTTCTAAAAGAAACCATTGCTTAAAGAACTCATTTTAGCCATTCGCGCTTATTTTAGTGCACATCGTTTTATTCTAGAACATAAGTTGTGGAAATGGATGATTGTTCCTGGTTTGGTTTATGCCTATTTATTTGTATTGGGCATGAATTATTTTAGTCAATCTTCTAGTTTTTTTATCGAAGCCATTATTTTAAAAACAGGATTGAAATCTTGGGTGGATACCCTTAGCAATGATTTACTTGGCTTTTTTATAACCATGGGAAGTTTCTGGTTGTGGTTCACCTTATTGCTATTTTATTTTGCCTTATTCAAATATTTATTCTTAATAGTATTTTCACCTTTTTTTGCCTACTTACATTTACGCATCGATGCCATTAAAAAAGACATTCCATTTATTTTTAATGTTACAGCTTATAGAAAATTAATTACAAGGGCCTTGCTTTTAAATGTGACCAATTTACTTTGGCAAACTGTGTATTTAATTCCCATCGTCATCATTTGTACTTTGCCCATCATAGGTTGGTTTACACCCATCTTTACCATCTTGTTAGAATGTTATTTTTTAGGTGCAGCGATGCTGGATTATAGTTTGGCTTCAGAAAATAAAAATAAAATTGCGGCAGCGGCATACGTGAACAATCACAAAGGATTGCCCATTGGCAATGGATTGGTTTTTTACTTGTTGCATTTTATTCCAATTATTGGTTGGATGACCGCTCCATTTTATGCTTTGATTGCAGCAAAATTAAATACATTAGAAGTTAAAGACAACGCATAATGAAATTAGGAAAAGTATATTTATTGCCCATGGTACTGCACGAAGAAGGTTTCGAAGCCTTGCCTGCTGATACCGTAAAATGGATACAACAATGCGATGCATTTTTTGTGGAAGAAGAAAAAACAGCAAGAAGATATTTTAAAAAGCTATGGAAAGAAATGGTGATAGACAATTATATATGGTATCCAATTCATAAAGTAGAAGCCGAGCAAATTCAGTCCTTTACTCAATTATTAAAGCAAGGAAAAAATATTGGAATCGTATCAGAAGCAGGCTGCGCAGGCATTGCCGACCCAGGCCAATTGTTGGTGGCTGCTGCCCAAGAACTAGGGGCTGTTGTAAAGCCTTATGTAGGACCATCCTCTATCTTATTGGCACTCATGGCAAGTGGCATGAATGGAAATTTATTTCAATTTCATGGCTATTTACCCATTGATGTACTAGAACGAAAGAAAAAAATACAAGCATTGGAAACAGACAGCCAACAAAGAGATTGCACCCAACTGTTTATAGAAACCCCGTATCGCAACAATCAACTATTAGAAGCCATCTTGCAAAACTGTCATCCCAATACCCGACTTTGTATTGGCGTTGATATTACAGCACCAAATGAAATCATTACTACAGCTACCATTGCTTATTGGAGAAATAACATACCAGCATTGCATAAAAAATTAGTGATTTTTCTTTTAGGTAAATAACTGCGTAGTTACCGAAACAAATCAAATTTTAGTTTTTTGTAAGATGTGGGGTGGAAAAATCAAATGCCCATTGGAAAGCGGCACATCCGTTTTTATTTATCTCTACATCATTTATTCTTGGAATATTGATTGGCAATCATTTTTTCAAAGCAGTAAACACTCCAATTTTTTCAATTGCAATTATTGCTTCAGGATCATTGCTATTGTTAGGTATACGTCTATTGCCAATTCCATTTTTACTAAAGGGATTCTTTTTTTATTGCATTTTAATATCCTGGGGCATTGCCATTCATATGGCCACGCAGGAAAAGAATTTAATTCAAATACCCTATCCAAAATCTTGGGTTGATTTTTGCAGAAACTGGGTTGTTCAAAAAATAAATACAACTATTGTAGACAAAGAAGCCAATGGTTTTTCATTGGCTTTACTATTAGGGGTAAAATCTGATTTAAATAAATCAGTTTTGCAAGCCTATACACAATTGGGTATCATTCATATTGTAGCCATTAGCGGGATGCATTTAGAAATCATTTTTAAAAACCTAACACGCATTACAAATTTCTTGCCTAGAAGAAAATTTTATTTAGGCTTGGAATTATTCATTGTGTTAAGTGGTGTTTGGTTGTATACATTCATGGCAAATGCAAGCCCTTCTATTGTTAGGGCCAGTGTATTTTTTAGTATTTATTTTATTGGGAAATATTTGCAGCAAAGCATTGTTACATTAAATACGATTGCTACGGGCATGCTCATTCTATTGTTATTTGATGTAAAAAATATAGATAATATTGGTTTGCAATTGTCCTATGCTGCCGTATTGGGTATTCATTTATTTTATCCTTTGTTTTTTAAAATGCTCCCTATGGACAATCCTTTGCTTATTTTTTTATGGAGTAATTTATGTGTTAGTTTTTCGGCGCAATTAATCACTTTCCCCATCTTGGTGTTTCATTTTCATCAGATGGCCACCATGGTCATCATTAGTAATTTTATTATGGTCCCATTAAGTAATATACTACTATATAGTTTAGTGGTATTGGTGGCATGTCCACCCATCTTTCAGCTTCCCCATATATTAGGACAATGGATACAATATTATGTTTTATGGATCAATGCCAGCATTCGTTTTATAGATGCACAGCCCATCAGCGGAAGCATCCCAATGCATATGGATAAAATACAGACGGTCAGCTATTATATCGCCCTTTGGTTGCTCTACAGATGGCTACTAAAGAAAAAAGCTTTTTACTTGGTCTACTTACTTGGATTAATGGTTATTTACGCGCTGTTAAAGTTATTCAGTCTTCTATAATTTTTGTGGAAAAGCTGCCAGTACAAAAAATAGAGAAGATAGTACCTTTGATTATGGAAAAGAAAATTAAATCGGCACTCATTTCGGTCTTTTACAAAGACGGTCTAGCCCCACTCGCAAAAACCTTACAAGCTCAAAACATTACTATTTACTCTACAGGAGGAACGCAAAAATTTTTAGAAGATTTGGGCATCCCTTGTATCGGTGTAGAAACCGTAACAGGCTATCCTTCCATTTTAGGGGGCAGGGTAAAAACATTACACCCATCCATTTTTGGAGGTATTTTAGGAAGAAGGTATGAGGAGCAAGATGTTAAAGAAATGGAACAATATAAAATTCCAGAGTTAGATTTAGTCATTGTTGATCTATATCCTTTCGAAGAGACCCTTAAATCAACAGATGAAGAAAAATTAATCATCGAGAAAATAGATATTGGTGGGCCTTCTATGATTCGTGCTGCTGCTAAAAATTTTAGAGACTTGGTTGTGATTGCAGCCAAAGATGATTACACAAAATTGAATGACATTCTAATTCAACAAAACGGAAGTACCCAATCAGAACAAAGAAAAGCATTTGCAGCAAAAGCATTTGAAGTAGTCATGCATTATGATATTGCTATCAGTGATTATTTTAATCCTGGAAAAGTATTGAGGTACGGCGAAAACCCACACCAGGTAGCTACCTTCTATGGCCATTTGGAAAATTGGTTTACCCAATTGCATGGAAAAGAATTGTCATACAATAATTTAGTGGATGTAGATGCTGCTATAGCTTTGATAGGCGAATTGCCTAATACAAGTTTTGCAATCATCAAACACACCAATGTATGTGGTGTAGCCCAAAGAAATACCGTATTTGAAAGCTGGCAAACCGCTTTGGCAGGAGATCCGGAAAGTGCTTTTGGTGGTGTACTTGTGACTAACGCTACAATTGATACTGCTACAGCGGAAGCCATTCAAGAAATATTTTTTGAAGTATTGATTGCGCCTGCTTTTGATGCAGCTGCATTGGCTATTTTGACCACGAAGAAAAATAGAGTATTGCTAGAATTAAAATCTGGTGTTACATTCAACCAAAGTCAAAAAAAATCTATACTTAACGGAACGCTAGAACAAGGATTGGATCATGGAAATTACAGCCAATGGGAAGAAGTAGGCGCAAGACCTTGTACTGCTTCAGAAAAAGAAGATCTAATTTTCGCTAATATCATATGCAAACATTTAAAAAGCAATGCCATTGCCTTGATCAAAAATAAACAATTGGTGGGCAAGGGTTGCGGACAAACAAGTCGTGTAGATGCTTTAAGACATGCCATTGAAAAAGCAAAGCAATTTAGTTTTGATTTGAAAGGTGCAGTTTTGGCATCAGATGCATTTTTCCCATTTGACGATTGTGTAAGCATAGCACATGAACAAGGTATTGAAGCGTACATACAACCTGGAGGATCGGTAAGAGATAAAGACAGCATTGCATATTGTCAAGCCAATGGTTTGGCTATGGTGATGACACAATTGAGACATTTCAAACATTAGCAATAAATGGCCAGCAAAAAGAAAGCATACCTCGCACTAAGCGTTACCAGTATAGTATGGGGAACGACTTGGGTAGCAAGTAAAATGGGTATAGCGCATTTACCTGCTTTTGAATTGGCCAGCATTCGACAATTTATGGGTGGTACCATTTATGTGGTCTTCTTTTTAATCATGGGAGAGAAATTCCCAACCAAGAGTCAATTTGCTTGGTTGATTCCGATGGCATTTTTAATGTTTGTATCCTCCAATGGAATTGCTACTTATGGTTTACAATTTATCACCAGTGGACTGGCCGCATTGATTGCAGCCTTGTATCCACTTTCGGTAGTATTGATAGAAAGATATTATTTTAAAGCAATTAAAATAACACCACAAACCTTACTGGGTTTGTTTTTAGGCTTATTGGGTATTTTATTTATTTTTTACAAGGACAGCTTGCAAATGCATGGTACACATTACCTACTTGGTGTAGGCTTATCTTTATTTGCAATGATTACCTGGAGTGTAGGTTCTATTATCATCTCCAGAAATAAAATAAGCATGAACGCCTATTATTCTATTGGATGGCAAATGCTCATTAGTGCATTCACCATGGGAATGATTACTTTGTTTTCAGGTAAATACATTCCAATAAACGAGATACCAGCTAATACCTGGGGCATATTGGCCTATATGGTATTGGGTGGGTCTGTATTGGCTTTTGTATCTTTTATATACAGTATGAAAAATTTAAAACCTGCCATTGCAAGTTTGTACGCCTACATCAATCCTATTGTTGCTATTTGGGTAGGCTCTTTATTACTCAATGAAAAAATGTCTTTAAATAGTATTATTGGTACCATCTCTACATTAATTGGTGTATACTTAGTAAACAATAGTTTGAAAAATCAAAAAGATCCAGTAGAAGCCATCGCAGATGCAGATGGAATGTAATTGTATTATTTTTTATGGTCTTCTTTCCAAAGTTGATTAAATGTCTTTTTGGGAAATTCTAAAGGGGCACGTTGATTGCTCCATCCTGTGAACATTTTATTGATTACCCAATTTTTAATAGCAGCATTGCCTTGATTCATTAAAGTACGACTCATAGAAGCTTGCTTCCACATTTTCCATGCAAAATTTTCAGCAAAATTACTTTCTCCTGCTTCTACAGATTCTTTTCTGTTTTCCAATAAAAGTTCATGCAAATTGATGCGCACTGGACATACCTCGGTACAGTTTCCACACAAACTAGAAGCATAACTTAAATGTTTGTAATCGTGCATGCCTCTTAAATGGGGCGTGATGACACTACCAATAGGACCACTATAGGTAGTGTCATAGGAATGTCCTCCAATATTTTTATAGACAGGGCAAGCATTCAAGCAAGCTCCACAACGTATGCAGTATAAGGCTTCTCTGGCTTTAGCGTTGGCCAATAAATCGGTACGTCCATTGTCCAATAAAATCACAATCATTTCTTCAGGACCATCCAATTCATCTGCTTGTCTTGGACCGGAGATAATACTATTGTAAACAGTTACTTGTTGTCCTGTTCCAAAAGTAGATAAAAGTGGCCAAAACAATCCTAGATCTGCTATTGAAGGAATTACTTTTTCAATGCCTACAATTACTATATGTGTTTTAGGCCAAGAAGCAGAAAGCCTAGCATTGCCTTCGTTTTCAGTAAGTGCAATGCCTCCAATATCTGGAATAATAAAATTAGCACCAGTAACTCCAATTTCTGCTTGCACGTATTTGTCTCTTAAATTTTTTCTTGCTACCAAGGTCAGTTCCTCGGGCGTTAAATTTATATCGGTACCTAATTTCTCATTGAATAATTTAGCTACATCCTCCTTGCTTTTATGCATGGCAGGTGTCACTATATGATAAGGTGCTTCACCATCCATTTGTTGAATGTATTCACCCAAATCAGTTTCCACACTTTCGATACCTATAGATTCCAAATAATTATTTAAATGAATTTCTTCAGTCACCATACTTTTGCTTTTCACAATCGACCTGCAATTTTTTTCTGAACAAATTTTTCCAATAAAGTCCAAGGCTTGTCCAGCATCTTCGGCCCATAAAACCTGCCCACCTCTTTTGGTTAATTGTTCTTCAAATTGAGTTAAATAAGTATCCAAATGTTCTATGGCTTCCCATTTTCTGTTCTTAGCCATTTCTCTTACCCTTTCTAAATCGGTAAACTGCTCTTTTCCCTTAGGCACCACCGCATTGTATTTGCCAATATTAAAATTAATTTTTCTTCGATGCGCTAAGTCGACCGCTTTGGCATTGCTTTTGGTAAGAAAAGATTTGGCGAAGATGTTTTGCATGAGGTCAAAAATAACTATTTATTCTTAAGATGTTTTGCTGAAGCCTCCAATGCTTCGTAGAAAGTTTCCCCATACTTTCTAACAATGGATTCTTTTAAAAATTCATAAGCGGGTACTTTTAATTTCACTCCCAATGAGCAGGCCGCTTTGCAAAGATCCTCTCTAGGCTCATAATTCATGTATTCCATTGCGGGGTCGGCCTTGCTTTTTTGAACCTTGATGGGAAATAAATGACAACTGATGGGTTTTTTCCAAGGAATTTTTCCGTCATTATAGGCTTGTTCAAAAGCACATTTGATGATGCCTGCTTTGTCTCTGAAACCATAAGTACAAATTTCGCCATTCAATGTTGGCGTGACCCAACCAAATTCTCGATCATATAAAAATTGACCCACTTGTTTCACCTCTTTGATGCCTTCCTTGGTCATATAAGGTTCTACCAAATCGTAATATTCCTTGATAAATTCTTTTTCTTGATTTTCCAGCGGTGCGCCTGCGTCTCCATCTTCACAACAGCCTCCTTTGCATTTTGTTAAATCACATACAAATTGCTCCTCTACCACCATATCGCTTACTAAAACATTGTCAATTATAATCATAGCTAAGTTTAAAGCACAAAGATAGTTTTATTTCCAACGAAATGTATTTACTAAATGTTTCAAATCTTTATACAAAAAATCGTTGACGGGTGCCAAGGAATCCTCATTGGGTGTGGTATCAAAATATAGCGCCCCCCTAAAAAAATGAGTCGTAGAATCGGTTAAAAAAAACTGATAACTGGTAGCCACATCGCCTCCCAAATGAAAAAATACACCTTCTACCCCATGCCCATTAGAAAACAAAGAGTCAGAAATAAAATTTGCTTTTGCATTGTGGTTATTGGCAAAAGTATATGCATCTTTAATAAGGGTATCCAATTGTTGGGCTTTAATTTTAGAATAGCTCACATAAAGCGTTGCGCCCATACTGGGAAAATGAATATTGATCCAAGAATCTGTTTTTTTACTGGCCCCAAAATAATTGACATTTTTGTCAATCTGCGCATAAGTAGGAAATTCAAAAGTATAGGGATAACCGGGTTCTTTAAAAACTTGATAGCTTTTAATTGGAAAAGCAATGGATGCATAGCCTTTATTTTTTGAAGTAAATGGCGCATTACAAGCTTCAAAAAATAAAAAACATAGCAGTAAAATTGCCACTAAAAACCTATGCATAATCTGGGTTTTGGGTTGGTAAAGGTGCAATGATTAATTGAATTTTATGTATTCTATTTTTTTGAATCTCCATTACCGTAAAACTAAATTGTTTATACTTTACTACTTGTTGCAAAGCAGGAAAGTGACCTGCCAATTCTAAAAACAAACCAGCCATGGTATCACTTTCTCCTTTGACTGCGTCAAAAGTATTGGTCGCTGTGTCAATAAAATTACAAAAATCATTAATAGTGGTTTTGCCTTCAACCATATAAAGATGCTCATCAATTTTTTTAATCATGGATTCTTCGTCATCAAATTCATCTTTAATATCCCCCACAATTTCTTCTAAAATATCTTCTAAAGTAATGATGCCACTGGTGCCACCAAATTCATCTACCACTATTGCAAAGTGAATGCGTTTTAATTGAAACTCTTTCAATAAATCTTCAACCATCTTTTGTTCATGTACAAAAAAAGCAGGTCTTATTAATTGTTTCCAATTATAGGTAGCACCTTCATTGATATGCGGAATAATGTCTTTGGTATGGATCATCCCCACGATGGTATCTAAATCTTCTTTAAAAATAGGAAACCTGCTGTAATTGTGTTCTTTGATATGCTCCAATAAATTATTAAAATCAATCTGCTCTTCTACCCCATCTACATCCAGCCTGGTTTTCATAATTTGTTTGACGGAAATATTACCAAATTTTACAATCCCTTTTAAAATATTTTTTTCTTGTGTTTGATGTACTGGAGAGGTCGTCAGTTCAATGGCATGGTCCAACTCTTCCATACTATAAGAATTGTTATTTCTTTTCTGCGTTAATAATTTTTCAATGCTATTGGTGTACTTAACCATAAAAGCACTGGGTTTGGAAAAAATAAAATAAACACCTTGAATGATCCAACTAAAATCTTGTGCAAATCGAATGTTGTTTTGTGTGGCCAATACTTTGGGTAGAATTTCTCCAAAAAATAATAAAAGCAAAGTAACCAATATAACTTTTACCACAAATTCTAGACCAGGAAACGTATTGGAATCAAAAATAAAAAAATGATCGATAATAATATTGGCAATTAAGATGATACAAATATTGATGAAGCTATTGGCAATCAGCATAGAAGTCAATAATTTCTTAGGTGCTTCTAACAAAACAATAATTCTTTGGAAAGGACGATAAGGTTTATTTTTTATGGACTGTATGTCTTTATAAGAAAGAGAAAAGAAAGCCACTTCAGATCCAGCAATTACAAATGAAAGAAATAAAAGCAAACACATTATGATGAATAAGCTGCTATCTTTTTGCAGTTGCAATAAATAATTAATAGAAGCCAACAATTGAGGTCCCGAATGAGGTTCCAATGTATGTGTAATTTATAAATGGAAAGTTACCGATTTTAAAAAGACAAAAATAAAAATTTTACCCCTATGCCTTCTTTTTTAAATAGTCCGCAATAAGCTTTGGAAACGGATATTTATTTAAGTTGGCCTTAGGGATCCACAATGCCTTCGAAAAGGCTATTGGCTTGCTTTTTAGAGCCACTTCAATAAACCTTACTGTAAGGTGTTGATGCGTAAGTAGTTGCTTCATTGGATCTGAAATGGCAGTAGCCATTACTTGGTTTTGCTTTATAGCCAATTGCTGCTGAAGCACTTGTTTAAAATAAGCCGCATCGGCAAGCGTCAATGCATTGTTTTCCACTAAATAAAATTGATACAAGCCTGCCCAAATATCTTCCTGCCCACGCTTTTGTAGGAGCCAATTATTTTTATAATTAAAAATAAAAAAATCAAAATATCTTTTTTTCTTTTGAATCTGTTTTACTTTAAAGGGCAATACATTCACTTGATTGCGATTAAATGCAACACATTCTTTTTGCAGGATGCAATCATTACACAAAGGCCCCATTGGCTTACATACGGTGGCGCCAAAATCCATCAGGGCTTGATTGTAGATGCCTGCTTTTTTTGGATCTAAATTTTCATTGGCAACTTGATTGAAAATCTGAATGCCTTCTCTGGTATCAATAGCATTGGCTATTCCATAAAATCTAGAAAATACTCTAAATACATTTCCATCCACAACTGCATGAGGTAAATTAAAAGCAAATGATGCAATGGCAGCTGCTGTATAAGGTCCAATCCCTTTTAATGCTAGCAATGCCTCATAGTTATTTGGAAAAATTCCATTGTACTCATCCACAATAAAACGAGCTGTATGTAATAAATTTCTGCAGCGATTGTAATAACCTAGGCCTTCCCATAATTTAAATACTTCTTGGTCTTTGGCTTTTGCTAATTTAAAAATGGTAGGATAATTTTTTACAAATCTTTCATAATAGGCCCAACCCTGTTCCACCCGGGTTTGTTGTAAAATAATTTCACTCAGCCATATTTTATATGGATCTGGCTCCCCTTTCCAAGGCATGGGTCGATGATTGCTGGTTTTATTCCATTTCAGCAATAATTGAGTGAATGGTTTTGACATATGGGCAAATTTGAGTTAAAAAGGTCAAAGGGGAAGGGTAAATGAGAAAATTTGATTCAATACAGATCGGAAGAGCGTGTGTAGGGAAAGAGTGTCTTC
>CAIPJS010000005.1 GCA_903865435.1 uncultured Bacteroidota bacterium
GGTTGTGCTTTACGCATGTCGAATATGAGTTAGTTGTTACTTGATTAATTATTTTTTAGCTTTTTCTTTCTTAGTTCCGTATTTACTACGAGACTGCTTACGGTCTTTAACACCAGCAGTATCCAAGCTTCCACGTACAATATGATAACGTACCCCTGGCAAATCCTTCACACGACCACCACGTATCAAAACGATACTGTGCTCTTGTAAGTTGTGCCCTTCTCCAGGTATATAAGCAATGACTTCGATTTTATTTGTCAAACGCACTTTGGCTACTTTACGTAACGCAGAGTTAGGTTTTTTAGGTGTAGTTGTATACACTCTAGTACAAACGCCACGACGCTGAGGACATGCGTCCAATGCTCTTGATTTACTTTTAGCCCTGATGATCTCACGGCCTTTTCTAACTAATTGTTGAATAGTAGGCATTTATTATGCTGTTTTGTTCAATTTTGATTTATAAAAAATTCGGACGGCAAAGGTAATGGCTGTGAGCCAATTACCAAAATGTTTATTGTCTAATTTTAAAAAAATAAGGTAAATGGCCGTTTTTAGATACAATTCTGCTAAAAATTATGGCCTATCCTTCTCAGAATCAGGTATTTATTTAAATTTTGACCATCCAACCGTGCTTGTCTGCTTTTCGTCCCATGCGAATCTCATGCAATTCTTGTTTTAAAGCTTTTGCGATAGGCATATTCTCAGGATCAAAGTCCATGATGTAATCGCCGTTGGCCAATTGTTTAATCATAGAAACGACCGCAGCAGTCCCTACGCCAAAAATTTCTTGGAAGACGCCTTTTTTATGTGCAGCTACAATTTCATCTACAGATAAATTTCTTTCTTCTACTTCATAGCCCATTTCACGCAATAAAATAATAGCGCTATCACGCGTTACGCCTTTTAATACCGTACCTCTTTCTAAACTTGGCGTAATTACTTTTCCATCAATGACAAACATCACATTCATCACACCTACTTCTTCTACATATTTATGTTCAATGGCATCGGTCCATAAAACTTGATCGAAACCTTTTTTCTTAGCCAACTCCACAGGATGTAAGCTTGCTGCATAGTTTCCGCCATTCTTCGCAAAACCAACACCACCGGGTGTTGCACGTGTGTACTTTTGCTCAATTAAAATTTTCATTGGGGCAGAAAAATAAGGACCACTTGGGCCTAAAATAATCATAAAATGGTATCTCATTGATGGGCGCACTCCTAAAAATGGATCCGTGGCAATCATAAAAGGACGAATGTATAAAGAAGAATCAGGCTTGGTAGGAATCCAATCTTTATCTAAGTTAATTAATTGCTTCATGCCCTCCATAAATAACCATTCAGGAACTGCAGGCATTTGCATACGGTCTGCAGAAACATTAAATCGAATTAAATTTTGGTCTGGTCTAAAAATAACTACCTCACCCTTATCATTTTTAAAAGCTTTAATACCTTCAAAAATAGTTTGGCCGTAATGCAAGACTGCACATGATGGGTCCAATGAGATGGGTGAAAAAGGTTGGATGGCTACATTTTTCCATTCACCGTCTTCATAGTCGGCAATCAACATATGATCGGTAAAATTTTTGCCGAAAGCAATTTCATCCATATTGAAATTGGGTAAACTAGAATGACTGGTTTTGGTAACTGGGATGGTGGGTGTAGACATAAATTTGATTTAAAAGTATCAAGGTTACAAAGAAACGAAATAATTGAAAACTTACAAGTGTTATTTTTCAGTTTGAGCCAATTCATTTAATTTTCCAAGCTAATGAAAGAAAATAAAACAATATTGCCCCCTGCTGTTCTAGTTTCTTTGTTCAAAGATAGCTTGGTCCTACCTGAAAATAAAATAAACCCCGCTTTAATTGAACAGCAAAATGCAAGTTTGGCCGCGGACCAAGAAGCATTTGCTCAAAAGAATAAAAAGAAGGAGCCTACCATTGAATCCAACATCAATGAAGAAGTATCCGTTCCGGAAGAAATGATGGAAACACTTTCCAATATCAAGTATTTAGGAGACCATCATAAAAAAATTGTAGTAGTTGTAAATGACCCTGCTTCGGTTTATTTAAATGAATCAGATTTTATTTTACTTACTTCTATTTTGAATGCATGCAGATTAACCATCGCAGACATTGCTTTAGTAAATTTGGGCAATCAAAAAGCAAGTCTTCATCAAATATTGAATATACTTCCTTCTAAATTAGTGATTGCTTTTGAATTGGATAGCAAAGCCTTAAAAATAAAATTACCTACCCACTTGTATAAAGTAATTCCATTAGGCGAAAGTAATTTATTGTTTAGCAAATCATTGGCCAGCATGCAAGGTATGGATACCCATGCTAAACAAGAAAAAGCAAAATTGTGGACCGTCTTAAAACAAATTTTTCAATTATAATTTTACTTATTAAAATGCATACGCTTGTATTTGCCACCAACAATCAGCACAAAGTAGATGAGATACAATCCTTAGTGGGCAATGATTTTCACATCATCCCACTAAAAGAAGCGGGCATTGATATTGATATTCCTGAGCCGCATGACAATTTACAAGACAATGCTGCAGAAAAAGCAAGAACCATATACCAACTCACGCAAAATAATTGTTTTAGCGAAGACACAGGATTAGAAATTGATTTTTTACATGGCGCGCCGGGTGTGAAAAGTGCTAGGTATGCTGGCGAAGACAGAAATTTTCAAGCCAATATCGACAAAGTTTTAGTGGAATTAATTTCAACTGAAAACAGAAGCGCACAATTTAGAACCATCGTCTGTTTGATTTGGGAAAACAAAGAATATTATTTTGAAGGTATTTGTAAAGGATCTATTTCTAAAGTGATGCATGGTGCAAAAGGATTTGGATACGATCCCATATTTATTCCAGATGGTGCCAGTAAAAGTTTTGCAGAAATGAATATGGAGGAGAAAAATGTTTATAGCCACCGACAAAAAGCAGTCACCCAACTTTTTTCTTTTTTAAAAGCACTTTAAAAATAAATACAAATTGATTATTGCATGGGGGGAGTTGCTGCATTCCAAATGTTCCAACTCTCCTTTGCTTGCAAATGCAACATGTCCAATCCATTTTTAATGGCCGCTCCTTTTTCTTTCCCCCTGGCTAAAAATAAAGTTTCCGCAGGGTTGTATACCAAATCGTACAAATAATGCGTAGCACCAAGGGCTTCAAAAGGAATCAATGGGGCCTCCTGTATATTGGGATACATGCCAATGGGACTGGTGTTGATGATGAGCGTATGTTTTGTAATGATGTCTACATTTAATGAATCATATTGTATAACCGGTGCATTAAAAATTGAAGCATTCGCTTGCTTGTTTCTGGACACCAATTGATAGGTGATGGATAATTTTTGCAAAACCCATTCTACTGCTGCCGCTGCGCCCCCTGTTCCTAATATCAATGCTTGAGTATGGCTTGGTTTTAATAACGGCAATAATGATTTTTCAAATCCCACCACATCCGTATTGTAGCCATACAATTCATTTTTGTATCGACGAATACAATTGCATGCATTGATTTTTGAAACGACTGTTGAAGGATGATGAACAAAAGCAATCACTTCTTTTTTATAGGGGATGGTAACGTTTAAACCTTCTAAATTGGGATCCTGCCAAAGTGCATCAAATGCATGAATAGAGGCAATGGGGAAGTTTTCGTACTGTACATTCGCAATATTTTCTTTCAAGAATTTTTCAGTAAAAAATCCTTTTGAAAAAGAATGAGACAAGGGGTACCCTATTAATCCAAACTGGCGCAAAATTATTTATTTAAGTATAATTCAAAAGTATCGCTTCTTAATCCAATGCGCATCGTTTCCAATGGTATCACTTCGGAGGGGGCAATATTACCTAAGTTCACATTGCAACCCACCAATTCTAAGAAATACAATTGCTGTGCTTTTTGTGGCGCTTCCCAAAGAATTTTTTCGGCTGGAATTTTTGTTAAAATTTCTTGCACCAATCCTTCACGTACTTCTCCACTTCCTCTATAGATGCCCACATTACCTGCTTCTCTTGCTTCTGCAATCACATAGGCTGATCCCGCACTTAATTCTGCACTCATTAATTCAATCCATTTATAGGGAGGGATGATATGCGCTGCATCTTTACTGCCTACTTCACTTAATACGGTAGCAAATTTTGCAATCTTTTCAATATAGCCACATTTTTCTGCATGTGGAATGGTAATGGATCCATCACTTACTTCAATCAAATCAATTTTATAATCTTTACAAATGGCCACATAATCCTCAAATTGATTTCTAATTACAAAGGCCTCAAATAAGGTACCGCCAAAATAAACAGGGATCCCATGTGCTTGATACAATTCAATTTTTTTTCGCAAATTGGGTGTTACAAAAGAAGTACCAAAACCTAATTTAATGATATCGGTATGAATACCTGCCACACTTAAAAAATTTTCTGCTTCTCCAAAACTTAAACCTTTATCCATGACCATGGTAAGTCCACTCTTTCTAGGCTTGGCTGTTCTTTCTGGAATTTGAGATAAGCTATAATTGATCATGATGCTTGTACTTTGTAGATTAGGCGCAAAGATAACCTAATTGATTAAGACTTTTTTACCTTCTTGTATTGCCCAATCAATTCTGCCACTTTTGTATCTTGTACGATTTCGGGATAAAACTTTGTAAACTTTTTTAACAGTTTTGTAGATTTAGATAAAGCCATTTCTAATTGCAATAAACCCTCAGCACTTTTATTCATCATAAATAAAATGGCACTTCTGTAAAAAATAAAAGTCACTTTGCCTTGGGTACTGATATAGGCTAATTCGGTTTGTTCTAAGGCGATGTCCAATTGCTCATTGGCCACTAAACACTTAATTAACGACTCCCAGCCTGCGATTTGTTTTGGTTTATTTTTAACTACAGTTCCAAAAAATTGAGCTGCTTCTCTAAATTGACTTAAGTGCATGTAACACTCCCCCATTAAGATATAATACTCGTTAATGTGTTGGTGAATTCTTAAAGCGTGCTCCAATTGTTTAATGGCCATTTCCCAGTTTTCTTCTTGCATATAAGTGCCAGCAATTTTTTGATACAATCTGCTGTCATCTTGATTTAAATGAACTGCTTTTTTATAATGAAATCTTGCTTGCGCATAATTTTTCATTCTATGGTAACAATGTCCAATGGCTTCATAAATCACATCTTCGGGCCTAGAGAGTTCTAATACTTTTTCCAAAGCTTCAATGGCTTCTTTGTATTTTCTCAAACGTAAAAAAGCATCACCCATATTGCGGTAAGCGTAATCAAATTTTTCATCTATGACAATGGCATATTGATACGCATCAATGGCTTTCTCGTGTAATTTTATTCCTTGATAGGCCGCAGCCAAATTAAACCAAGCCAATGCATTGTAAGGTTGTTCATCTATAATGCGTTGATGCAACCGAATACTTTCTTCGTTTCTTCCCGTGAAATCGGTCCAGAAACAAATTTTATACAAAGCTTCTTCGTTGGTGGGATCTTCTTCTAATACCAATTGCAAACAATCAAACACTTTGTCAAATGCTTCGTGGTCGTCATATACATCCGCTAATTCAAATAAAACTTCGGTACGTTCTGGCCCTTCAAATAAATGCAGGGCTTCTTGCAATAAGACAATTGCTTTTTCGGGCTGATCCAATGCTAAGTAGGCATCAGTTTTAAGAATAAATAAATTCATATCCTTGTGATCATACAAAGCTGCTTCATCTAATAATTTTAAAGCTTCCTTGTATTTTCTAGTGGCTAAAAGCAAATCTGCTTTTTTGATCATCAATAAAGAAGAATGAGGATATTGATTCAATGCCATATTCGCCGCTTCAATGGCTTCAACCATTTCATCCTTTTCGTCCAAGTGCTCTATAATTCTTTCAAAGTCGTCTTCTTCTATATAGGAGTTGGTGCGGCCTAATTTCAGGTTTTGAAAGCGCTGCATTAGCTCTTGGATGTCTCCGCCCTCCTCGTCACGATGGTTATCGAACATGGTTTTTAATTGTTGGGTTAGGAATAAAGCATTGATTTTCAAGTATTTAATCTTAAAGATAAAATCATTTATGCTTTAAATAAATGTACAATTAACATGTTAATAATCAATAATTTGTTCTTCACATATGCCTATAAAAAGGTTAAAAATATATTTTTTATAGATTTATTAAATTGTTTACCTTTGTTTAGATCATGTCCACTATAAAAACTATACTATTAAGTGCTTGCCTTGCAATGTTTTTGCTTGTATCTAAAAGTACATTCTCTTCAACAATTGTGAATAGTACTATTGAATCAAAAAAAATTGCTGAAAAATATACTTTAAAAAACATTAGCAGCTTTACGCATAAAACTGCCACTTTTAATTCTTTAAAGTCTAGTTTAGTTTTTAAAGGTTTTTCTGTGAACACGCCTAATGCAGATGTAAATAGCAATTATATTAAATTCAATAAGGGTAATATTTCTTACATCATTCCTTATAGATACCATGTAGTGTTGTCTAAATTTAAGACACCAAGTCCGGTTCAGCCATAATTCAATTCCAATTAAGTTTTAATGTTCTTATTTTGTGTACTTGAAGATCAAGTAAGATTAATCTATGATTTGATATTGGTCTTTGTTCACATTGAACTGATTTAAGGAAATAGGACTCAAATCGATACTGGTTGCATGGTATTGAATTGAATTTCCTTTTTGTGGTATGATCGTATAGGCCAAAACCAATCCAGGTATGTCTTTGAATGCAGCCTCAAAAGCATTTACAGTAGTCATCATTTCATTGGTATATTGTATTTCATAAACAAGACCATCGCTCCAGGTAAGTTGTACTTTTTTACATAAATAGCCCAAAATAGAAATAGCAGAATCTGCCGATTCCTTCATTGAAAGCATGGTGGGCAAATTAGCAGGGGGATATTTTATTTCTTGTAGAAAATGACTTTGACCAATGTCCTTTAAAATAGTAGCCGTTTCGAATTGTGTATTAAAAATTAAAGCTTGCACCAATTGAGGTGTACTAAAGATGGTTTTACATTGACTGCCTTTTACCAAAACATTTTTAGTACCAATGGGCACCCATTGACTGCTTTGTTTTTCTAAAATTTCGAATTGAAGGGCACACTCCCCAACCACTTTAACTTGTGCATGGGCGCTAGCAATCGTAAAGAAAATGCTCAGAATTAGGGGGGTAATTTTACATTTCATGAACGCTAAAAATTGAGCACCTAAGCATACAACATGTGCTCAATGCTTATATTATTTTTTAGTTTTGTCTTTTAAATCTTGAACTTTCTTTTGTGCTTCCATCATTTGCTCATACTTGCTTTGCCAATTGCTTTTCTTCTTTGGTGTTTTACGCTTTACCTCTATGGCCGCTAAAATACTATCATGATTGATGATGAACTTTTGAATAATCAATTGTAAAATTAATGTTACAATATTAGAAACAGTATAATACCAAGTTAATGCAGATGGCAATCGATTAAAGATAAACAAAAGCATCACAGGGAAAATATACGGCATGTATTTTAAAGCAGGATTGTCTTGCGTAGGCGTCATGGACATATTGTATACCGAAATAAATACACTGGTAATAACAGCAGTAATAGTAAATAAACTAATGTGGTCACCAAATCCCATAGGTACGGTAAATGGTAATTTTGCAATTACATCATAGCTTGATAAATCTTGACTCCATAAAAAGGATTGCCCTCTCAATGAAATATTGGAGTTAAAAAAACTATACAAGGCAAAGAAGATTGGAATTTGTAATAAAGCTGGAATACAACCACCCAATGGATTTACCCCTGCTTCTCTAAACAATTTCATTTGCTCCATCGCAAAACCTTGTTGATCATCTCCCAATCTTTTTTTAATGCCGTCCAATTCGGGTTTAAGCACTTTCATTTTAGCACTGCTTAAATAACTAGAATAAGTAAGTGGCGAAGTAACCAAACGAATAAAAATAGTCAACCACAATACTACCCATCCAAAATTCTTAACAAAGCCTGCAAAGAAATCAAATACAGGCATGATGATGTACTTATTGATAGGTCGTACAAAAGAATATAAGTCTCTACCCAAGTTTACAATTTTCTCCATCTCTGGTGCCTGCGTTTTCAAAATTTGAAAATCATTAGGACCATAATATAAAGACAATGCAATGCTAGCATTGCTGCCAGTAGTCTTGGTTTGCATTTGCGCTTGCAATGCGGCCAATCCGTTGCCACTGTCTATTTTTCTTTGCCAATCTAATTTGCCCGATGCAAGCCCATCTTTAGCAATAATGGTAGTATTAAAAAATTGTTGCACCAATCCAATCCATTGAATGGGTTTTTCAAAAGCCTTAGTAGTTTTGCTAGATACATAATCAAATTCACCGCCTTCTGAAAAACAGACATTAGACATTTGACGTTCGTATACAGAGGTACGTTCTTGTTGATAGGAATGTACATCCCAAATTAAGTTTACTTGATTGTTGGTCAACAATTGATCTGTTCCATCCAATTGTATATTGAATTCGATATTGTACTTATTAGGTTGCAATGAAAATTGATGACGCACTGTTTTTCCAGCAGCTGTTGTAAAACTATATTCAATTTTTTGTACGCCATTTTCAGAAGGCAATATGGTAGTGGTAGGAAATAAAATCTGATTGATTTGAACCGTTTGGTTATTGCCCAAATTAATTGGATAACTTAATGAACTGCTGTCACCTAAGTAGACATTTTCTTTTTTATAATTGTTATACTTTTTTAAAGTAACCCCAACTACTTGTCCACCTTTATTACTCAATTTAACTTTAACCACTTCGTTCTCTAAATAAGAAAAAGTTTCTTTTACAGAATCTAAAGGCTTTGCTATTCCTGCTGCACCTGAAGCGCTATCAATTTTAATAGGATTTTTTAAAGCGGCAGCTTTTTCGGCTGTTGCTTTAATCATTGCCACAGAATCATCAAAATGCTTTTTATAAGTAGCCAATTCGGTTTGTTGCTTATTGGTGTACCAGAAGTACATAAAAAACAAACCTGCTAATAAAACAAACCCAATGACCGTATTTTTATCCGTATTCATAATCAGTTTTTAAACGTATTTAAACGAGGGGCAAAGGTATCGTTTTTTTACAAATTTCGACTGTATTTACCCCCTACCTGGTAAAGGGCATTGGAAATTTCCCCTAAACTGCAATATTTGACCGCTTCCATTAAAATGGAGAAAATATTGTCATTCTCTACAGCCGCTTTTTGGAGCTTTTTTAAATATTGAGCGCTGACTGATTGATTTCTTTTTTTGAATTGGGCTAGGTTTTCAATTTGCCTATTTTGCTCTGAGGAAGAAGATCTAAAAATGGCCTGTGTATCAGCATTGTTTTTTTGACTGGGTTGTACAAAACTATTCACACCAATAATCGGAATTTCTCCAGTATGTTTTTTGGTTTCATACTGCATGCTTTCTTCTTGAATTTTAGTTCTTTGATACATTCTTTCCATGGCACCTAAAACGCCTCCTCTATTATTAATCCTTTCAAATTCTTGCATTACTGCTTCTTCTACCAAATTGGTTAACTCTGTAATTAAAAAACTTCCTTGTTGAAAATTTTCCACTTTGGTGGTACCCAATTCTTTATTTATAATTAATTGTATAGCTAAAGCTCTTCTAACACTTTCTTCAGTAGGCGTAGTGATGGCTTCATCATATGCATTGGTGTGCAAACTATTGCACTGGTCATATATTGCATACAAGGCTTGCAAAGTGGTTCTAATATCATTAAAATCTATTTCCTGTGCATGCAAACTTCTTCCACTGGTTTGAATATGGTATTTTAATTTTTGAGAACGTTCATTGGCATGGTATTTATGTTTCATTGCATTGGCCCAAATTCTTCTAGCTACTCTTCCAATGACTGCATATTCCGGATCCATTCCATTGCTAAAGAAAAAACTAAGGTTCGCAGTGAAATCATTTATGGCAATACCTCTATTCATGAAATATTCAACATAGGTAAAACCATTGGCTAAAGTAAAAGCCAATTGTGTGATTGGATTCGCTCCCGCTTCTGCAATATGATAACCAGAAATTGAAATACTATAAAAATGTTTGACACGATTCTCTGCAAAATAAGCCTGCACATCACCCATCATTCTTAAAGCAAAATCGGTAGAAAAAATACAAGTATTTTGGGCTTGGTCTTCTTTTAAAATATCGGCTTGCAATGTGCCTCTTACATTCGTTAGCACTTCCTGTTTTATTTTATTGTACACTGCTGGCTCCAAAACTTGATCTCCCGAAACCCCTAATAATTGAAGGCCTAGGCCGTTATGCCAGTCCTTAAAATTTAATGATTTGTTTACATTGAAATATTCAGGAGGGATGGCCCCTTTAAACAAAAGCTTTATTTTCTTTCTTACAGCAGGCCATAATTTATTAGCTTTAATATATTTTTCACAGGCTTGGTCTATGGCAGTATTAAAAAACTGCGCCATGAGTATGGGTGCTGGGCCATTAATAGTCATACTTACTGAAGTGCTTGAACTATTTAAATCAATGCCACTATATAATTTTTTGGCATCATCAATGCTTGCCACATTCACTCCTGCATTACCAATCTTACCATATACATCTAATCTTTTTTCAGGATCATGCCCATATAAGGTAACACTATCAAATGCAGTAGAGAGACGTACTGAATTTTGCCCTTTGCTTAAAAAATGAAACCTTGCATTGGTTCTTTCAGGACAACCTTCGCCAGCAAACATTCTTGTGGGGTCTTCATTGTTTTGTTTGAATTTAAAAACCCCTGCTGTGTATGGAAAATAACCCGGCAAATTTTCTTTCAAATGCCAGTGCGCTATATCGCCCCAATCTTTAAAACTAGGTACTTGAATTTTTTGAATAAGGGTTCCAGAAGGAGTTTCAAAACAAATAGACTGCTTGGTTTTTTTCCCTTTATGATCTATCTCAATAAAAGCTTCTTGATAGGATTTGCTTTTTGCTGGCCAATCTATAATTAGTTGTTTTACTTCTTTGTCAATACCCTCTTCAATAAGTTGGTTAGCTTTTATAATTTTTTTATCGTATTTTAAACTAGGTTCTTTTAAAACTTCTTGAAAGCAATACCATTTAGAAGCAATATTTTTCTGCGCATCAATCCATTGATTATTTTTTTGAATAGCAGATACAATTTCCCCTAAATATTGAGTTCTTTTATTTGGAATGGTAGGTGCGGTTACTTCATTTTCATTATAGTGGGTTTCCCATGGAAGTGGATTCCATAGTATGGTATGTGTTTGAAAAACTATTGATGCTAAAGTATTGTACACGACTTGCATGCCAGGATCATTGAAGTGAGAAGCAATGGTACCAAAAACAGGAAGTGTATTTTTTTCATCTGCCCATATATGATGAGCGCGACGATATTGTTTGCGCACATCTCTTACAGCATCTAAACCACCTGCTCTATCAAATTTATTAATGGCAATTAATTTTGCATAATCAATCATATTAATTTTCTCTAACTGAGTAGGCGCGCCAAATTCGGGCGTCATCACATAAATAGGAATACTTACATAATCTACAATGGTGGCGTCATTCTGGCCCACCCCTGCTGTCTCAATTATAATAGCATCATAGCCTGCCTCTATTAAAAGCGCAATCACGCCGTCCATGGAACTTGCAATGGTATTTTTATCAGACCTAGTTGCTAAAGAGCGCATAAAAACATGGGGATGATCAATGGCATTCATTCTAATTCGGTCTCCTAGTAATGCACCACCTGTTTTTCTTTTACTAGGGTCTACTGAAACAATCGCAATGGTTTTAGTAGGATTTGCTAATAAAAAATATTGTACGATTCTATCACAAACTGTAGATTTTCCAGCACCCCCTGTACCCGTAAGTCCAATGATGGGAATATTTGGCTTTGTTTTTTTTGTATTTGTTTTCTTTGTAGTTTTTTTTAAACTAGCATTTTTTGCATCACTATTTTGCAAGAGCGTTATCGCTCTACTTACAAAACGCGGATCTATTTTTTTAGGAACAGATAATTTGGGTAATTTCTTTTTAGGAAAATCTTTCAAGGTATAATTACAAAGTTGAATGACTTCATCAATCATCCCTTCGATGCCCAATTTCAATCCATCTGCTGGTAAATAAATTTTAGAGATACCAATTTTTTCTAAATGAGCGGCTTCTTTAGGTAAAATCGTTCCACCTCCACCTCCAACAATTTTAATATGCCCATAGCCGGCATCATTTAATAATTTTCTGACGTAGGTAAAAAATTCAAGATGCCCACCTTGATAAGAAGTAATCGCAATGCCTTGTACATCTTCTTCAATGGCAGCGGCCACAATTTCTTGTGCGGAACGATTGTGGCCAAAATGAATAATCTCTGCTCCTTTTTCTTGAAGTACACGACGCATAATGTTTATAGAGGCATCATGTCCATCAAATAAACTAGTGGATGTAAGGATACGGATATTATTCATGCTATAAAGCTAACAAATGTTAGCTACATAACAAACTAAAACAAACAAAAACTATCTATGCTTTTTTAGCTGCCTGCAGTTTGGCCGCTGCAATAAAGTGCACAAATAATGGAGCTGGATGTTCCACTGTACTTTTTAATTCGGGATGGTATTGTACCCCAATAAAAAATGGATGATTGGGCAATTCTACAATTTCAACCAATCCTAATTCTGGGTTGATTCCACTGGTAACCATTCCTTTTTCTTGGAATAATTTTAAGAAGGTATTGTTGAACTCATATCTATGACGATGACGTTCATTGATATTTGCTTGGCCATATATTTTAAATGCAAGGGTATCTTTGGCAATGTTGCAAGGATAAGAACCTAATCGCATGGTACCACCCTTCATGGTAATTCTTTTTTGATCTTCCATCATATCAATCACCGGATGTTCTGTATTTGCATCCATTTCAACCGAGTGTGCACCTTTCAAATGTAAAACATTGCGTGCAAATTCTATTACAGCCATTTGCATGCCTAAACAAATTCCAAAAAATGGCAAATTATTTTCTCTTGCATATTTTACTGCAATAATTTTTCCTTCGATACCCCTATTGCCAAAACCTGGCGCTACCAATAAACCATGCAAGCCAGCCAATTGCTCATTCACATTGGCATCTGTTAAATTTTCACTATGCACGTTTACCACTTTTACTTTTACTTCATTCATTGCACCAGCATGTATAAAGCTCTCAAGTATTGATTTGTAAGCATCTTGTAATTCAATGTATTTGCCAATCAAGCCAATGTTTACTGTAGCTTTTGGATGTTTTAATTTATCTAAAAAAATATTCCATTTGACTAAATCTGGCTCCTTGAAATTTTGAATGTTTAATTTTTTCAATACAATTAAATCAAGCTTTTCTTTCAACATCAATAAGGGCACTTCATAAATCGTACTTGCATCCAATGATTCAATTACATTACCCGCTTTTACATTACAGAATAAAGCAATTTTTCTTTTAATGTCATCATTTAAAGGATGCTCTGTTCTACAAACAATTACATCGGGATGTACTCCGGTCTCACTTAACATTCTAACACTATGTTGAGTAGGCTTTGTTTTTAATTCTTTTGCAGCACTTAAATAAGGAATTAAAGTTAAATGTACCACCATTACATCTTCTTCAGGTAATTCCCATTGAATTTGACGAACGGTTTCAATAAAAGGAGTACTCTCAATATCACCTACTGTTCCACCAATTTCAGTAATCACAATATCAAATTTCCCATCTTGACCCAACAACAACATACGACGCTTAATTTCATCGGTAATATGCGGTACCACTTGTACCGTTTTACCTAAGAATTCACCGGCCCTTTCTTTATTAATAACTGTTTGATAAATTCTTCCTGTAGTTACATTGTTCGCTTGTGAAGTAGGCGTACTTAAAAAACGCTCATAGTGCCCTAAATCTAAATCTGTTTCGGCACCATCTTCTGTTACATAACATTCTCCATGCTCATAAGGATTCAAGGTACCTGGATCCACATTAATATATGGATCAAATTTTTGTATGGTTGCAGTAAGGCCTCTTGCTTGCAATAATTTTGCCAATGAAGCAGCAATAATGCCTTTTCCCAAACTACTCGTTACACCACCCGTTACAAATATATACTTTGCCATACTTTTTACTTCTTTTTCAAAAATAGAATACACCCAATAGAAAAAAACTATTGTGTATAGACCATTTTCAAAATGGTTAATTACTTTTTAGGACCTATCTTTATTTGGAAAAATTCTTAGAGGTCGTACAAACCTACGCCAAAAAAAGGGGGCAACAAAATGATACCTAATACTCAACAAAAAATGTTTATAACTGTTATATAAAAGTGAACATCTTCAAAAAAATAAATAAAAATCAATGAAAAAAGCCATTTATGTCCTTTTTAGTGTCCTTTTGACTGCTAGTTTAATTAGCTGGAATTGGACCAAAACCCAACACCCAACCGTAGAAAAAGCGGAAGTAATTGAGTGTTTGAATATGGAAACTCAGCAAGCTTACAAATTAGAGGCAAGCACCCCAGCTTTTGCAGCCATGCACCCAAGCCCTTTAGTTGTAAATCCAGAAAACTTATTAGGTAAGATGATGACATTTGATGCTGCCGATGGCAAGCAAGCCAATGCTTATTTTATTGCTGCAAAAAAGAAAACCAATAAGTATTTAATTGTCATACAAGAATGGTGGGGTTTGAATGACAATGTAAAAATAGAATCGGATAAATATTATACCGATTTAGGTGATGTAAATGTGATTGCTGTAGATATGTATGATGGAAAAGTTGCTGCTACACCAGATAGCGCTATGAAATTAATGCGTGGTGCAGATATGGGAAGAATGACAGCTATTATTCAAGGAGCTATTAAATATGCAGGTAGTAAAGCCTCTATTTATAGTGTGGGTTGGTGTTTTGGTGGTATGTGGAGTTTACAAACAGCCATACTTGCAGGACCACAAGCAAAAGGAACAGTGATGTATTATGGTAGACCAGAAACGAATATGGATAAATTGAAATCTATTCAATGTGATATCATTGGCTTTTTTGGCAACTTGGATCAAAGCCCTTCTCCTGTCATGGTGAATGATTTTGAAAAGAATATGAAAGAAGCAGGTAAAAATTTAGCGGTGAATAGATATGAAGCAGGACATGGTTTTGCCAATCCAAGTAACCCTACTTATAATGCTGCAGCGAAAGAAGATGCCTATGCTAAAGCCATTGCATTTTTAAAAGCACATTAATTTGATTTACTTAAGAGAAAATATACCTATCCCTAGGCGCTCAGCTCGCAAGCTCGAATGTTCGCTACGGAATAGTATATTTTCTCTTTTATTTAAAAGTTAACTACTTATAAAAAATACGCAATGATTGGCGCAAAAACCTCAAGAAAATTTTTACATATCCTTCTTAATTTTTTGAAAGCTAGTTGTTAAGCCGCGGATTAAAGATGAACTAAATCCTTGATGCTCCATTTCGTTCAAGCCTGCAATCGTGCAACCCATCGGTGTGGTGACTTTATCTATTTCTTGTTCTGGATGGGTGTTTTTAGTCAATAATAAATCTGCAGCCCCCTTCACGGTTTGAGCAGCAATCAAAGAAGCTTGCGCAGCGCTAAAACCAATTTCAATACCCCCTTGAATATTGGCTCTAATATATCTTAATGCATAAGCTGTTCCACAAGCACCCAATACAGCTGCTGCATCCATTAATTTTTCATCAATCAGAATAGTTTTTCCTAATTGATTGAATAAGTCGGTCACAAATCCAACTTGCTTATTGGCTTCAGTATTGGAGCAAATACAAGTCATACTTTGTCCAATGGAAATGGCCGTATTAGGCATGGCTCTGAACAGTGCAAAATTCGCTCCTACTATGGCCTCCATGTCTTTTAACCAAACTCCTGTAGCAACGCTAATAATAGTGTGTTGATTTGAATCTAAGCCTGGTTTTATTTCTGTAAGTATATCCTTTATTTGAAAGGGTTTTACTGCTAGAATAACATACTGCGCTTCTTTTACGGCAGCCACATTATTACTTGTAACGTTTACCCCTTTATCTGCCAAGTGCTGAATGGTTTGTAAATTTCTTTTGGTAATGGTAATTTGTTGCGCTTGCACAAAACCACTTTGTATTAAGCCTTCTGCTATAGAAGCCCCTAAATTGCCGCCGCCTATGATGGCTATTTTATTATTTGACATTTGATAGAATTAAGTTTTTAAAAATTGTTTTGAAAGTTTTATGATAGTTCCATGCAGCCGACTTCGGTTCTTGCCGCGGAGGCCAATGGAAGCTTTTATAAAACGTCAGTAAGAAAGTTTGAAAAAATAGAAGAAAAATTAATAACCCCTTGAGGGAAGCAAATAATTTTTTACATAGTCAGCAACCCCTTCTTCTAAACTAGTAAAGGGTTTGGTATATCCTGCACTGCGAAGCTTATGCATATTGGCTTCTGTAAAATATTGATATTTATCTCTTATATCCAAAGGCATATCAATAAATTCAATATTGGGCTTTAAACCTTGCGAGGTAAAAGTGTTAGCAGCTAAATCATAAAAGCTTCTCGCTTTTCCTGTTCCTAAATTATATAAACCATTTTTAGCTGGAGTCCAATTAGAAGCAAACATCTCGTGCATCATCCATCCTATCACATTCACTAAGTCTTTCACATATATAAAGTCTCTTAGTTGTTCTCCGTCTTTGAAATCGGGACGGTGGCTTTTAAATAATTTAACCAAACCGGTTTCTTTGATTTGATTAAAGGCATGAAAAATAACACTGGCCATTCTAGCCTTATGTCCTTCATTAGGCCCATAAACATTAAAGAACTTCAAGCCAGTCCATAAAGGAGGTTGCTTGGTTTGTGCAATTGCCCATTTATCAAATTCATTTTTAGATACACCATAGGGATTCAGTGGAACCAGTTGATCTAAAATAGTATGGCTGTCATCGTATCCTTGTTCACCACTGCCATAAGTGGCTGCAGAAGATGCGTAAATTAAAGGAATTTGTTTTTTAGTGGCGTAATTCCAAATAGATTTTGAATATTCCACATTCAACTCTTCATGAATGGCATAATTAAATTCAGTGGTATCGGTTCTGGCACCTAAATGAATAATGATATCAATCTCATGTTCCTCATTTATTAATTGATCTAAAAATGCCTGACGCTCTATGATCTTGGTGTATTTTTTTTGCTCCCAGTTTTTTCTTTTTCCTTCTACACCAAAATCATCTACTAATAATAAATTAGTAAAGCCCTTTTCATTTAAATACTGCACCATCACAGAGCCAATAAAGCCTGCAGTACCTGTAACGACGATGGCGGGTTGCTTTGACATTTTAATTTATACTAATTTTTTTTCAATAGCAGTATCATACGCATTTTTCCAATTTGCAATGGCCTCCCATTTTTCGTTGTTCACTTGAATGGTTCCTTCGGTTACTTTTCCAATGACATTAGAAACAATACCCAATTGCTTGGCCATTGTTTCAATTGAAGTAAGATTGACTGCATCACAAGATACCACTACTCGGCTTTGTGCTTCGCCTAACCAATAAGCATCAGATCTTAAAGTAGTGTTGTTGGAACTTACTTCGAAACCTTTATTGTTTACAAATGCGGATTCTAATAAAGTGATGATTAAACCACCCTCACTAATATCGTGGGCACTTTTTATTTTTTGTTCTTTAATTAAACCAGTAACCAATTGATGCAATGCAAATTCTTCTTCCAAATCAAAATAAGGTGCTTGAGAATGTGCGACCCCTTTTATTTTATTTACATATTCAGAGGAGCCAATATCATTTCTTTGGGTACCCAATAAAACAATCACGTCTCCTGCGGTTTTAAAATCTAAAGTCATTCTATTTTTCAAATCCTCTACAATACCTACCATACCAATGGTAGGTGTAGGAAATACAGGACCATCTGGGTTTTGATTATAAAAACTTACATTCCCTCCTGTTACAGGCGTGTTGAATTTTCTACATGCAGCGCCCATACCTTCTACCGATTTTACAAACTGATAATACACTTCAGGATCATAAGGATTACCAAAGTTTAAACAGTTCGTAACTCCTATGGGTTCACCACCAGAACAAACAATATTTCTTGCTGCTTCTGCTACTGCTATCATGGCACCTACTTCAGGATTTGCATAAACATATTTACTATTACAATCTACTGTCATCGCTAATGCTTTACCCGTTCCTTTTGCAATGACTATGGAAGCATCACTTGGTGCATTGGTAGAAGTATTTGCAGCACCTACCATGCTATCGTATTGTGTGTATATCCAACGCTTGGATGCAATGTTTGGAATTTGCACCATCTGCTTTACCGTCTCTTGCAAGTTGGTCACATCAGGAACGGAATGCATATCAAAAGCATTCACTTTGGATAAGTAAGCGGGTTCTTTGTATTCACGCGAATATTGAGGTGCACCTCCACCTAAGACCAATTCATAGGCAGGCAGCGATGCTTCTAATACTCCGTGCATGTAAAAATTTAATAAACCATCGGAAGTAACTTCTCCAATATTGCTACAAGACAAATCCCATTTTTCAAACACTGCTAATACTTGTGCTTCTTTTCCTTTCTCCACCACCATCAACATTCTTTCTTGACTTTCACTTAATAATAATTCCCAAGCCTTCATGTTTTGTTGACGCGTAGGTACTTTATCTAAATCAATGCGCATACCTACTTGTCCTTTGGCACTCATTTCGGCTGTAGAACAAATAATACCTGCTGCACCCATATCCTGCATACCTACCACACCACCTGTCTCTATTACTTCTAAACACGCTTCTAATAATTTTTTTTCTTGGAAAGGATCTCCTACTTGCACCGCAGGTAAATCTTCTACGCTGTCTGCAGTAATTTCTGCAGAAGCAAAGCTTGCACCACCAATACCATCTTTACCTGTGGCACTACCTACAAAAAAAACTGGATTGCCTTCGCCAAGTGCAATAGCACTCACTGTTTTACCCGCTTTCACAATACCCACACTCATGGCATTTACCAATGGATTGGTATGGTAACAATCTTCAAAATACAATTCCCCACCCACCGTAGGCACACCAAAACAATTTCCATAATGTCCAATGCCATGCACCACACCTGCTAATAACCCTTTTGTTTTTTTATCTTCTAAATTTCCAAAACGCAAACTATTTAAAGAAGCAATGGGTCTTGCACCCATCGTGAAAATATCTCTTTGTATTCCACCCACTCCAGTAGCTGCTCCTTGAAAAGGTTCCAATGCACTTGGGTGATTGTGTGATTCAATTTTAAAAACTACACCATAATCATTGCCAATATCCATCAAACCTGCATTCTCTTCACCCGCAGCCACCAACATTCTACCACCATCACGTGGTAAAGTTTTTAACCACTTGATAGAATTTTTATAACTACAATGCTCACTCCACATGCCACTAAAAGCACATAGCTCTGTAAAATTAGGTGTACGGCCTAGTTTTGTTTTTATACTTTCAAATTCTGCTTCGGTAAGTCTAAGTTGCTGTGCGGTTTTGACGGTAATCTCCATTGTTGTTGCTTATGCTTTTAAGATGACGCGAAGGTACAAAAGTGCTAGGTAAGCCAAGGCTCGATTTACCAACATAAAAACAATCATAATGTGTACGTATGAAAAAGAGTAAAGTCCATTTCTAAATCAAGTATATATGAATTGAGGATCAATGATTTGGAATTTTAAATAATA
>CAIPJS010000006.1 GCA_903865435.1 uncultured Bacteroidota bacterium
ACACAGGCACCATGCGATTCGCCAAAAATTTGTACAGTAAATAAGGTTCCAAATTTGTTCATGTCTTTATTTCGATATTACAAGTTAAGCAATTTAATCTAAATCTACTTTTGCCCCCAATTGTTGAAGGTGCTTGAAGAAATCTGTATAGGATTTATTGATGGCTTCTGCCTCTGTTATTTCAATGGGTCCGTTCGCTACTAATGCAGCTACTCCGCATGCCATGGCTATTCGATGATCATGTTGTGAGAAAACAGTAGTTGATTGAATAGTAGCTCCACCATAAATAAGCATCTCGTCTCCTAGTAAATCAATTTTAACGCCCATTTTTGCAAATTCAGTTTGCAAGGTAAGTCCTCTATCACTTTCTTTATGCGCTAGTCTGCTTACGCCTTTTATTTTAGTAACCCCATTACATACACTTGCAAGTGCCACTAGTGGAGGAAATAAATCAGGACAATCAGTGGCATCAAATTCAAATGCAATTAAACCATTAGAGTAAACATTAGAATGGTTTGAATTATTATCAGAGTTATTATTAGCGTTATGACTTGAAACATCCGCCGAAGGCCCTATCAAAATTTCATCTTCCGCTTGCTTCATATTGGCCTTTGCACTAAGCAGCGCCTCCATTATTTTTTTATCGGCCTGTGTAGAATTTAATTGTAAACCTTTCAGTTTTATGGGACCAGCAATGGCACCAGCTACTAATAAAAATGCGGCTCCACTCCAATCGCCTTCCACTGTATATTCAATAACAGGTTCTAAAGGTGCATGCGCTAAAAAACGGAAGCTTTCATAGTTTGTATGTTCTACTTTCCAACCAAAGGCATTTAAAACGGCTAAGGTTAAATCAATGTAGGGTTTGCTTTTTAAGTCTAGTACTTTTATTTCAACATCATGCTTTTCAGTAGCCGCATAAGCCATTAACATGCCTGTTAAAAATTGAGAACTTAAAGAACCATCAATGGTAATACTTGCAGGAACTAAAGGGCCTTGAATTTCAATAGGTAAAAAACCTTTTTGCGACTTTACTTTAACGCCCACCAAGGGCAATATTTCATCAAAAAAATGCATGGGTCTTTTCACCAAGCTTCCTTTGCCTTCAATACTTATTAATTCATGGCTTAATGCTGCAATGGGTGTAAACATTCGAATACCTAATCCGCTCTCCCCACAGTTCATTGAAGGACCAATAGGTTTTACGCCATTAGAGTGCACTACTATACTAGCCGCATTTCCATTTTCATTAACTAGTTTTTCCGTTTCAACAATAGCTCCTAATTTCTGAATCACATCTAGGGCTGCTAAGTCATCATTCGAGTGACCAGGATTATGTATAATAGTTTTTCCAACATGTATTAATGATGCAGCGCATGCTCTTTGCATAGAGCTTTTGCTGGCTGGTGCTATTTGTGAACCACTTAGTTTACTTGGATGAACTATCGCAACCATCTTAAGAATACAATTTTATTAATTTTTCTAATGATTTCATGGGCACCGTTTGATACACAGCCTTACCCATTTTTTGTAAAAGCACATATTGCATACCTGTAGTAGCTTTTTTCTTATCCTTATGCATGACTTGCATGGCTTCACTTATATCGAATCGCATACTTGTAGGTAGTCCGTATTTTTTCAAAGTATCTACCAACAAGCCAGCATCCTTAAAGCCTTCTAGCACTTGAGAAATTTTAGCAGCATAGACCATTCCAATACTAATAGCATGGCCATGCAATAATGCATGTTGGTTTTCAATGGCATGTCCAAGGGTATGTCCAAAATTCAGCAACTTGCGATCGCCTTTTTCAAACTCGTCCTTTTGTACCACTTTCACTTTTAGCTGTACATTTTTTTCTATTAAAAGCTGTAAGGCTTTTTTATTTTTCTGGTAATAAGAAAGATCATGACTTGCTAAAGCCTTCATCATGGCTGCATCTTTAATAGCAGCATGTTTAATAATTTCAGCAAACCCATTTTCCCACTGATGCTTCGGTAAGGTTTTTAAAAAATCAGTATCGTATACTAAAAAAGAAGGTTGTCTTATTAAGCCCACCATATTTTTATATATACCCAAATCAATTCCATTTTTACCTCCAATAGAAGCGTCTACCATGGCAAGTATAGTAGTAGGCACAAAGCCCACAGCTACTCCACGCATGTATACACCAGCCACATAACCTACCATATCAGTGACCACACCGCCACCCACGCCAATGAGTACCGCTTGTCTGGTGGCACCAAAATTAACTAAGGCCTCAATGATAAAATCTACGGTAGCTTGCTGCTTATGTTCTTCACCAGCAGGAATGACAATGGTTTTCTTTGCTTTAAATTTTTTTTGGTGTAAGGCATATACATTTTCATCTGTAATGTAAAACGCATTCGTCTTGTCTACCATATTAGGTATGGCAGCAAACTTACCCTCTAAGAAAAAAGATACTGTTTGAGACGAAAACTTTACTTTCCAGTTTTTCATTGAATGATGCTTTAAATTTTGGATGCTTTACATTAAGTAATGAGAATTAGTTAATAGTAGAAATACAGATTTTATATTTTGATAGTGTACAAAATTATAAATGTGCACAAATACTATAAACACTCACTAGCTATTCATTATTTTATTTTGATGATTGATACTTTCCATATGTACGGCGTCCATATACTTAGTAATAAAATCTTCACTTAAGCCTACTTTATTTCCTTTGCCTACAGCGCGCTCTAAAATTTCATTCCAACGATTGGTTTGCAAAATAGTGATGTCATTGTTTTTCTTATACTCACCAATTTTTTCAGCCACTTTCATACGCGTTGATAATACTTGCAACAACTCGTCATCTAATTGATTAATTTGTTGACGTAATTTTTCAAGCGCTGCATGGTATTCTGCAGAAGCTACGTCTTCTTTTCTCCAACGAATGGCTTCCAACATTATTTTTAATACCTCTGGAGTAATTTGTTGTTTCGCATCACTCCAAGCATTGTCCGGGTCAATATGTGATTCAATAATTAAACCATCAAAGTCTAAGTCAATAGCTTGTTGCGCTACTTCTTGTAAAATATCGCGACGACCACAAATATGGGAAGGATCGTTGATCATTGGAATGCCTGGGTAACGACGTTTCATTTCAATAGCCAAATGCCACATAGGTGCATTTCTGTATTCGGTATTTCCATAAGAGCTAAATCCACGATGGATCAATCCTAATTCTTCAATACCTGCTTTAGCAATACGCTCCATACCACCAATCCATAATTCTAAATCTGGATTAATAGGATTCTTAATCAAAACAGGCACTTTCACTCCTTTTAATGAGTCTGCAATTTCTTGCACACTAAAAGGGTTTACAGTGGTACGCGCCCCTACCCACAATACATCCACTCCAAAATGCAAAGCATCTTCTACTTGCTTAGCAGTGGCTACTTCTATAGCAATAGGCAAGCCTGTTTCTTTTTTTGCTTGTTGCATCCATGGCAAACCTTTGGTACCAATGCCTTCAAAACTTCCGGGTCTGGTTCTTGGTTTCCAAATACCTGCACGCATAATATCTACTTTACCAGTAGCCGCTAAACGAATAGCCGTTTGCATTACTTGTTCTTCGGTCTCTGCGCTGCATGGACCAGAAATAATCAAGGGTGATTTTTTTAATAAAATGCTTACTTTTTGTTGTTGTTCTGTTAAGTCTCCCATTTTTTCCAATTTTAATATTTAAATATTTATTTTACTTTTTTGAACTTGCTATTTGATCTTTCTAATTAGCCTTCTCTTTTAGAAAAACCTTTGGGTCCACCACTGTCTGCATCATTCATTCTAATGCGACGGCCTTTATAATTTTTACCATCTACCGCATTAATCATTTGTTTAGCAGCACCCGATTCAATTTCTACCCAACTATTCATATCGCGCATGTCTATTTTGCCTAAAGTCTCTTTTTTTAAGTCGCTCATGTCTAAAATAAATTGCAAAAAGCTTGCTTTGTAAAAACCATCCTTGGTACCCAAGTTTACAAACAATTTAGTATACCCACTTGCACCTCTTTCTGCACCGCGACTTCCACGATCGGATGAACTGCGCTCCATACCTCTTTCATTGGTTCTTGTTCTGCCACGATCGGCACCACCAAATTCTTGACGGCCTCTATCACGGTTGCGATCTTGTTGTTGCATAGGTTCACGACGTCCTTTATCTGCAGTGCGAATATTTAAATCCTGCGCATTTTCATAATAACTTAAGAATCGGTTGAACTCTAATGCCGCCACACGCTTTAAAATTTCTTCCTTACTCATATCAGCAAATTTCTCAGCCAACATAGGTACATAAGTTTCGTAATCGCCATGACTAACATCGGTAGACATTAATTTATCCATTACATGGAAAAATTGTTTTCTACAAACATCCTTACCACTAGGAATATCTAATTTATGAAAAGTACACTTGTTCATATTTTCAATCTGACGCAAACGATAAGACTCACGTGCATGGACAATAGAAATACAAATACCTTGACTACCTGCACGACCCGTTCTACCACTTCTATGTGTGTATACTTCTACATCATCAGGTAATTCAAAATTGATGACATGGGTAATGCCTTTTACATCAATACCTCTTGCAGCCACATCGGTTGCAATTAATAATTGTAAACTCTTGTCACGGAATTGACCCATGACTCTATCACGTTGTTGTTGTGTTAAATCGCCATGAATGGCATCAATGTCATAACCTTCACGTGTTAAACGTTGTGCTACTTCTTGTGCATCGGCCTTTGTTCTGGTAAAAATAATACCATAAATACCTGGGTTAAAATCAATGATTCTTTTTAAAGTCTCATAACGATGTTGGGCCGAGGTTAAATAGTACTGATGGTCAATACTTTTGTTCGTAGCATTTACCTTACCAATAGTTACTTCTACTGGCTCTTTCATGTAACGCTTACTTACTTTTCTAATTTCAGCAGGCATAGTGGCACTAAACAACCAGATACTTTCTCTATTGGGCGTATTCTTTAAAATAAATTCAATGTCATCCTGGAATCCCATGTTTAACATCTCATCTGCTTCATCTAATACAACGTATTCAATCTTCTCTAAGTTAATGGCCTTTCTTTCTATTAAGTCAATTAAACGACCTGGAGTCGCTACCACTACTTGTACCCCTCTTTTTAAATCTTTAATTTGCAAACCAATTGAGGTTCCTCCATAAACGGCTAAAACTTGCAAACCTGGAATGTGTTTTTTAAACAAATTCATTTCGCTTACAATTTGCATACATAATTCTCTTGTAGGACAAACCACTAAGGCTTGAGGGAATTTTTCTGCTGTTTTAATTAATTGTAATAAGGGCAAACCAAAGGCAGCAGTTTTACCTGTACCTGTTTGCGCTAATCCAATAAAATCTTTAGTTCCACTTATTAAAACTGGAATAGAACGCTCTTGAATTTCAGTAGCATGTGTATACCCTAATTCTGTTACCGCTTTTACCAACTGGTCATTAATTCCAATTTCAGTAAACGTTTTTTTCGATTTAACGGCCTCTATTAATTCATTCGTAATTTCCACTTCTTCTTTCTTCTTCATTTTTATATTTTTTTTGCTAAGTCACTTTATGCGCTTCGCTTTTTTTTAATTATTTTAAAATCTTTTTTATTTGATTGGCACTTTGAATCAATTCCAAAAGGTAGTCTGGATTTTCTTTTTCCAAACTAGCTTTAAACTTACGCAACTGACTAATATGCTCATTCAAAACGTCTAATACATTTTCTTTGTTTTGCATAAAAATGGGAACCCACATTTCTGCATTGGACTTAGCCAAACGCACTGTGCTTTCAAAACCACTACTTGCTAACTCAAAAATAGCATCAGACTCTTTTTCCTTCTCTAACACGGTATTCGCCAATGCAAAAGAAGTAATATGTGAGATATGACTCACATACGCTACATGTATGTCATGTTTAATGGCATCCATATAAAGTATATGCATACCTAAAGCTTGATAAATTTTTTCTACTAATGCCAAGGCATCCTTGTCTACTTGTTCTTTATTACAAATAATAGTAGCCTTGTCAATGAAAGCATCGTTTTGTGCTGCAGCAGGACCGCTAAATTCAGTTCCCCACATAGGATGTGTTGGAACGAATCGGCCTTTGTTCATATGCTCGTTCGCAATCTTAACAATACTTTCTTTCGTAGAACCTAAATCAAAAACAACTTGCTTGTTCACCAGGTTTAAAATAGTGGGCAATAAATTTTCTGCTACATTAATGGGCGTGGCAATAGCAATCACATCGGAAGCAGCAATAGCATCTTCCAAGGACATGATCTCATCCACAATACCCAATTGCAATGCTTGGTTTTGGTGTTCAATGTTTTGGTCCACCCCAATCACCTTGGATACCATGCCTTTCTTTTTCAAAGACAAAGCCAGTGAACCTCCCATTAAACCAATCCCAATAACTGTTAAACGCATGCTTCAATTCTTTTTATGGCATCACTAAATTTTTCTATGGAACCACATAAACTCACTCTAATGTATTCGTTACCTGCAGAGCCAAAAATGCCTCCTGGAGTAATAAAAACATTTGCATCGTATAATACCTTATCACTTAATGCATATCCATCTTTGTAAGTTGCGGGAATTTTGGCCCATACAAACATGCCTACTTGTTGTTTAGTGTAGACACATTTTAAAACATCTAATAACTCGAATACTTTTTCGCGTCGTGCTGTATAAATTTTATTCACGGAGTCATACCAACTTTGATCCAGACTTAATGCTTTAGCAGCTGCTAATTGCACGGGTAAAAACATACCGCTGTCCATATTGGATTTAAACCTAAGTATTTCATTGATTCTATCTTCGGCAGCAATTAACATGCCTACTCTCCATCCTGCCATATTCTGACTTTTACTTAGAGAGTTTAATTCGATCACTACCTCTTTGGCCCTTTTAATTGATAATAAACTTTCAGGTTGATCATTTAAGATAAAGGCATAAGGATTGTCATGACAAATCAATATTTGATGCTTTATTCCAAAGGCGACTATTTTTTCAAATAGTTCTTTCGTAGGCCTTTGGCCTGTTGGCATATGCGGATAATTCACCCACATTAACTTGACTTTTGATAAATCTGATTTTTCTAAATTTTCAAAGTCAGGCGCCCAACTGTTTTCGGCAGTCAACTCATAGTATAACGGGGTCCCACCCGCTAATTTAACTGCACTTGTGTAGGTTGGATAACCAGGATTGGGAATCAATACCTGATCACCTTCATTTAAATAGGTCATACATATATGCATGATCCCTTCCTTACTTCCTAATAAAGGAAGTATTTCAGTAGCCGGATTGATATCCGCTACCTTGAAATATTTTTTATACCAATTCGCTACCGCTTCTCTTAATATAGGCGAGCCTTTATAAGATTGATAACCATGGACATTTTCTTTAATCGCTTCTTCGTGTAAAGTTTGAATCACCTCTGGATGCGGCGGTAAATCGGGACTGCCAATACCTAAATTAAGTATTCCCTTACCGGCTTTATTGAGCTCGTCAATTTCGCGCAGTTTGGTAGAAAAATAATATTCTCCAATACCCTCTAATCTATGTGCGGTTGTCCATTTCATAATTACCCTTTTACCACTTTACCTTTTTGATACATACCGAATATTCTAATACTATTGGTTAAGCCTTTCAAGGCTTCTAATACTTTTTCAATTTGTTTATTATTATCAAATTCTAAGTCGGCATAAAACCCGTATTTAAAAGTACTACCTGGTATAGGCATACTTTGTAGCTTACTCAAATTCACATTTCCTTGCGCAATTTTGGCAAGTACATTAGCAAGTATACCTCTAGAGTGATCGGTTTGAAAATAGATAGATGCTTTATTCGCTTGCGCTACTGCTGTTTTAGTACTTGCAGGACTTACTATTAAAAAACGAGTGATATTATTTTTTAAAGTATGAATATCTGGTGTGATAATATTTAAATCAAACATTTGAGCGGCTAGCTTACTAGCAATGGCAGCTGTATGTTTGCTTTTTTGTTGATGCACTATTTTAGCACTAAGGGCAGTATCCTCCGACTCTACTAATTTCCAATTATACTTTTCTAAATAATCCAAACATTGTAAGATAGCCATGGGATGACTATGCACTTCTTTAATATCTTCTAATTTTACACCTGGATAAGTTAAAAGATTTTGGCTAATAGATAAATACACTTCACCAATAACTTGCAACTTACTTTTTTGCAATAAATTATAATTAGGTAGAATACTTCCAGCAATTGAATTCTCTATAGCCATCACAGCGCCGTCCGACAATTTAGCATCGCCCCCTAATTGAACTACTTTTCTAAATGTATCGCAAGTAATTACTTCTACATTTTTACCAAAAAAATGCCTAGCTGCCACTTGGTGGAAACTCCCTTCGTACCCTTGTATTGCTACTTTTTTATTCATTCTAATTACTTCCTATTCTTTTTACCTTTTTAATCCATCCCCACTATGTTCTTATCCGCTTTTAAACAAAAATCCCGGCCTTGTGAGCCGGGATTGTATATTTAGTTGTTTCGTTTACGCTTTTACAAATACTACCCGGCTACTTTGGTTAAAGTAGAAATAAAAGAAAAAGTAAAACCAATTGTTAATATTTGCTTTCATCGGAGAACAAAGATAGGTTAAACTAGGCTATTAATCAAAAATGTTTCCATTTTTAGAGCTAAAAACTAACAAATATTCGCTTTTAAGGAATTTGAATAATCCTGGCAACAGCATCATTTTCAAATTTTCATATGGGAATAAAAAAAACCGCCACGAAATACGCAGCGGTTTCCTTATTGCTTGCCTGATAAGTAGTTCAAAAACTGTAAGCTGGCAAGCAGGGCTAAATAATCAGCCGCCAACAGTTCAATTATTTATTTTGCTTTAGCAGCAGTATCAACCGCTTTAGCAGCAGTGTCAACAGTCATAGCTTTTGCAGTGTCAACAGTCTTTGCAGTTGAATCAGTTTTAGTTTCAGTTGCAGCACCACCACAAGCAGCTAATGCAGCGATAGCGAAAATTGCGATTACTTTTTTCATTTGGATTTGTTTTTAAATTAATTAATTATACCCTTAATACGGGAAGTGCAAAAAGGTAACCTCTCCACACTTAAAAAACTTAAAAAAGCCTATTTTGGGTTACTTTTACACGAATTAAGTATTAATATCTTGAAAGCTGAATTAAATGAACAAGCCCTTTTAAAAGGGTTAGCCAATAATGACTCCAAAGCGGTGGAAACGCTTTATAAAAGTCATTTTAATATGATTCAGCACTTTGTTTTAAATAACAATGGCTCTTTTGATGATGCTAGGGATGTATTTCAAGAAGCGATGATTGCACTTTATGAAAAGGTACAATCTGATTCATTTGTGCTCACTTGTCAAATCAAAACCTACCTTTTTTCTATTTGCAAGCATTTGTGGTTGAAACGCTTGCACCAAATGAGCAAATTTAGTGGCTCCTTGAATGTAGAAGAAGATAGTATTTCGGTCGATGATGATTTGATAGACTTTGAAAAGAAAGACGCTGCTTTTGAAATGATGCACTACGCATTAAATAGTTTAGGTGAGCCATGTAAAAGTTTATTAGAAGGATATTATATCAATAAAAAGGGAATGCAGGAATTGGCTGATAATTTTGGCTATACGAATGCAGACAATGCGAAGAATCAGAAATACAAGTGTTTACTGCGTTTAAAAAAACTATTTTTTGCTCAGTACTCCATTGGGGATTAAGAAAATAGAACAATTATGGAAGACAGAAAATTATTAGAAACGATAGAAGATTATTTGACAGGCAAAATGTCTGCTCAAGAAATGGCTACATTTGAAATTACTCGAAAAAATACACCCGAGCTTGATCAGATGGTAGTAGAGCATAGTTTGTTCTTACAACAGATGGATGCTTATGCAACTAGACGCAATTTTACAAAATTAACCGAATCTACTTTTCAGCATTTACTTGCCAGAGGCGAATGGGCCATGAATAGCGCTTTGCCATCCAAAGTTAAAATGATTCAACTCTGGAATAAATATAAAAAAGTTACCGCCATTGCAGCTTCAGTGGGCGGCTTCATCGCTTTAGCCACTTCTGCTTTTATTATGTATTTTGCTCCAAGTTTAAATGGCAATAAATTATTACAACTAAGTAAAGACATCGAAGTCATTAAAAAAAATCAACAGGTTCAAGGTCATCTCTTAAATGAAGTAAAATCTAAAGTACCTGAAAATGCAACCTTACTTAGCGGAGGCTCGGGCTTTTTAATTGACCCTAAAGGTTATATCATTACCAATGCACATGTAATCAAAGGCAATGGAGCCATTGTCATTAATAATTTAGGTCAAGAATTACATGCAAGTATTATTTACGCAGATAAAAATATAGATCTTGCCCTGCTTAAAATTGAAGACAAAGATTTTTCAGCCCCTGCCACCATTCCTTTTACCATTCGCAAAAAAATGAGTGACTTGGGCGAAGAGATTTTTACATTGGGCTACCCCAGAAATGACAACACGATTGTATATGGCAAGGGTTATTTAAGTGCACAAACCGGATTCGAAGGAGACAGTAGTACTTTCCAAGTTCAGATAAGCGCCAACCCGGGTAGTTCTGGAGCACCATTATTCAATGACAAAGCCGAATTGATAGGCATTATTAGTACCAGAGAAAAATTAGCAGTTGGTGTTGCATTTGCTATTAAATCAAACAAAATAATTGATTTAATGCATGCAGTAAATGATAAAGAAGAAGCAAATGATGTTAAATTGAAAATTTCTAAAGAAGCGCATCAAGAGACCTTTAATAGAAAAAATCAAATTACTAATTATAAGAACTATATTTTTAGTGTACGTTCCTACAATTAAAAAAATGTTCCTTAGCTCCAAAGATTTTTAGGATATATTTTATCAGCTACCAAGGCATCAATACTTAATTTTACACCTGGCGCATCTTCCTTATAAGTAACTCCAAACCATTTTGCATTGGTAGGAATCACTTTTACCTGACCCAATCCCAATTCTTTAAATCTACCAGCTACATAAGGTATATAATATTCAGACTTTAATTCTTGTCCTTTCGCTTTTAAAAATAGGTCAAACTCTTGCTCACATAAATGAATAAAGCCAGGAGAAAAACACATGAAATTCATGCTTACTCTTGTTTTTTCTTCCAGTGGTGTTTCTACTTCGTTTTCTTCAAATACAATTTGTCCGTTTTCTTTGCGGTAAATTTTAGTGCGTTCATGAATAGAAGTTAAATAACCTTGTTCATTGATAGAACAAACCCCCCTACTCACCGTTCCGTTTTCACTTAAGGTATTTGCCAATTCATAACCCAATATGCAATTGGTAGATTCATTACAGTCATTGGTTAAAAAATTATAAGCTTGCACAAATGCTTCATTGCCATAATAATCATCGGCATTGATCACTGCAAAAACTTCTTTTACTTCCTCTTTACAACACAATAAAGCATGCGCAGTACCCCATGGTTTTACGCGATCTACTGGCAGGTTATATCCTTCTGTAAACTTATCCAAAGACTGATAGACATAGGCTGTTTTAATTTTCCCAGCCAGCTTGGGTTCTATTGCGTTTTTAAAGGCTTCAGCAAAATCTTCCCTTATAATAAATACAACTTTCCCAAAACCTGCTCTAATGGCATCATAAATGGAATATTCCATGATGGTCTCTCCAGAAGGACCAAAACCTTCTGTTTGTTTCATACTTCCATATCTGCTCGCCATGCCTGCTGCTAAAATCACTAAAGTAGGTGTCATAATTTTTGACCGCTTTACATTGTATTAAATTGGTATTTTTACCCTGCTTGATAAAAATACATTGTGTAAAATTAACTGATTTTGATTAAATAGAAAAACATTGACTGCAAATCCTATCATTCAATTCCTACCTACTTATACTAGTACGGCGAGCCAAGTAAGCCTACTAAGATTAGATCAATTACATTCAATTGTAAGCGGCAACAAATGGTATAAATTAAGATTTTATATTCAAGATGCTTTAGAAAAGAAGGCTAAGACCATTGCGAGTTTTGGAGGTCCTTATTCCAATCATTTGGTAGCATTGGCTTATGCGGCTAAAGAAAATAATTTTAAGAGCATTGGCTATGTAAGGGCCAATATTAACGAGCCACTCACCCCAAGTTTAGAAGACGCAATGCAATACGGCATGCATTTAGAATTTATTGGAAGAACCCATTTTCAATCCATTAAAAACAAATTGATTGAAACAAATAAAGAAGATACGTTTTCTGCTTTATATTTTATAGACGAAGGTGGCTACGGAATTCTTGGAGCTCAAGGTGCTTCCACCATACTTAGCAGTCAAGCTACTAGCCAATTTGATTACATCATAGCTGCTGTAGGCACTGGGACCATGTTGGCTGGCATCATCAATAGCGCAAGTCCAAAACAAAAAATTATTGGCATCCCTATTTTAAAAAACGAAATAAGTTTAGATGCAGAAATTAATGCGCTGGTCATTAACAAAGACGCCAATTGGAAATTATTACATCAATTTCATCAAGGAGGTTATGCCAAAATCAATCCAGCTTTAATTGAATTTATGAATGCATTATGGACGCATGAAAAAGTTCCAACCGATATGGTATATACTGGCAAATTGCTTTTTGCTGTGAAAGCACTAATTAAAGAAAATTATTTTGAAGCTAATAGCAAAGTACTTGTCCTACACAGTGGAGGCTTACAAGGGAACAGATCCTTGCCCAATGGTACATTGCTTTTTTAAGCATTAACCAAATCGCAGTCAAATACCAGGGCAAAATGTTTTTTGATTTTACCCTTCACTTCTTCATAATTCACTTTACTACCTAATTCTTTTTCTAAGGATGTAACTTTTTTGCCTTGTATGCCGCAGGGTACAATCAATTCAAAATGAGACAAATCGGTATTGACATTTAAAGCAAAACCATGCATGGTAATCCATCTACTGCATTTAATGCCCATGGCACAAATTTTTCTTGCCATAAAAGGATCATCGGGTTGCAACCATACACCTGTTTCTCCTGCACTTCTCTCTCCTTTCAATCCATATTCCTCTAATACATTTATAATCACCTGCTCTAAACTTCTCAAATACCAACCTAAATCGGTTTTGAATTTATCTAAATCTAAAATTGGGTAACCCACCACTTGTTGTAAGCCATGGTAAGTGACATCGCCTCCTCGATTGATATGAAAAAACTCAATGCCTAATTTTTGCAGATGCGCCTCTGTAACCAATACATGCTCCCTTTTTCCACTCTTTCCCAAGGTAAACACGGGCGGATGCTCTACCATCAAAAATGTATGTTCAGTTGCTGTCTGGCTTATGGCTTCTTCGTTTTGCCTAGCCGACCATTTGATTTGTGTATTTTTTAAGAGCAAAGCCTCCTGATATTCCCAAGTAGGTTGATAGGAACGAATGCCTAAATCTTCAAATACCACTTTTTGACGCATGAAGCAAAGTTACAAACTAAGCAGCAATATCTTACTTTTGCACCATGGCTGAAATACAAGATCCTATACAAGAAGAAAATAACGAGTCCCTTTACGAGCGTTCTACATTTATGGTAGACAAAGGACAAGAACCTACCCGTATCGATAAATGGGTACAAGCCCGCATCGAAGGCATTACTAGAAATAAATTACAAAACGGCATTGACGCTGGTTTTTTGACTGTAAATGGGAAAGTAGTTAAAAGTAATTACAAAACAAGACCAGGCGACGAAGTGGTTTATTTAAGCATCATCAATCCCGATTATACCGAGCTTAAACCTGAAGTCATGGATTTGGATATTGTGTATGAAGATGAAGCGGTGATGGTAATCAATAAACCCTCCAATATGGTGGTTCACCCTGGCATTGGAAATTATACAGGCACTTTGTTGAATGGTGTGGCGCATCATTTGTTATCACAAAATCCAAATTTAAATGAGGAGCTTTTGCCTCGTTTTGGATTGGTACACCGCATAGATAAAAATACCACTGGCTTAATTGTACTTGCTAAAACCCCCGAAGCCGCGAGTCATTTGGCCAAACAATTTTTTAATCATACAGTCGAAAGAAAATATGTTGCCGTGGTTTGGGGAGATATGGAACAAGAAGAAGGCACCATTATAGCCAATATTGCGCGTCATAAATCCAATAGAAAAATGTTTGATGCTTATCCTGATGAAGAAATTGGAAAACATGCTGTTACACATTTTAAAGTAATTGAACGCTATAACTATGTCACTTTAGTGTCCTGTATTTTAGAAACAGGCAGAACGCATCAAATAAGGGTACACATGAAACACATTGGCCATACGCTATTCAATGACTTTGAATATGGTGGCGATAAAATTTTAAAAGGAACCATTTATACCAAGTACAAACAATTTGTTGACAATTGTTTTGAAGCCTGCCCTAGATGTGCCCTACATGCACAAACCCTTGGCTTTATTCATCCTACCACCGAAAAGAAAATTACTTTCGACAGTCCTTTACCTTCAGACATGCAAGCGGTGATAGAAAAATGGAAAAATTACAAAGCTTCGGCGAATCAATAATCAAATTCTTATACAATAGTGGTTATAAAAAAGAATCTTCCCGATAAAGGAAGATTCTTTTTTATACTGTAGAAAAATTAAAACAATTTTAGTGCAATGCTTATTTTTTATTTTGCGCATTTTGCATTGGCGACAAACCTATAGATTGTCCACGTCCAAAACCTCTCATCTTAAATAAAGAAAAATTAGAAGGGGCTGATACTTTAGGCCATTTGTTATTGGACTCATCTATATCTGCTGTTTCACGCATTGGATCCAATTGAATAGAGACTGCTTTTTTATTGGTTAAAAAAGTACTAATTACTTTATTTTCATTGTGTCTCCATATTTGTGCAGATAACTTTTTTAATTCTTTTGTACCATCTTCAAACGTAAACTCAACAATAATTGGCATAACCAAACCACCTTTATTCAAAAATGTAATTTCATACAAATTTACATTGGTATACTTCGCCTTTTCGGCATCTGTTAACGGCTCAATGGCCCCATAACTCATTGCAGGTTGTTTTGTTACTGAATCATAAGGCTCCAAACCTCTATCATATCTCCAATAAAAATCACGAAGTGAGGTATCGGCATCTGTTAAAAAGACAATCGACTTATCGGCTCTATTTCTAACTTTTGATAGGTCATCAAAACCAGGAAGTAATGGTTTATCAATGCCTCTTGGTCCATTTGAACCTGCATTCATTGTTCTAGCTCGTCGACCACCACCCGGTGAAGGCGCTGCTGTTGAAGATGGATCATACACTGCATGAATCACCGTATCAATTGCAATGTCTACGGGATCTATTCCATAAAACCATCCTCTCCAATACCAATCTAAATCAACCGCACTGGCATCTTCCATGGTCCTAAACAAATCTGCAGGTGTTGGATGTTTGAATGCCCAACGGCGTGCATACTCTTTAAATGAATAATCAAAAAGATCACGCCCCATGATGGTTTCTCTTAAAATATTTAAAGCGGTTGCAGGTTTAGTATACGCATTGGGTCCAAATTGGATGATGTTTTCGCTATTGGTCATAATAGGTTCCAATTGATCCTTAGGTAAGCGCATGTAATCTGCAATGGTCCAGGCTGGACCTCCTCTTGTAGGAAATTTATTATCGTACAATTCTTCGGTTAAATATTCTACAAATGAATTTAAACCTTCGTCCATCCATGACCATTGACGTTCATCACTGTTGATGATCATTGGGAAAAAGTTATGGCCTACTTCATGAATGATAACACCCAACATGCCATTTTTAGCAGATTCTGTATAAGTACCATCTTTATCTGTACGTCCATAATTAAAACAGATCATTGGATATTCCATACCATTAGAAGCTTCAATACTTTGCGCCACCGGATAAGGATAAGGTATTGTAAACTTTGAATAGGATTTAATAGTATGCGCTACTGCTTTGGTTGAAAACTTACGATACAAACCATACGCTTCTTTACCATAAGCACTCATGCACATTATTTTCTTCCCTTCTACATTGGCTGCCATGGCATCCCAAATAAATTTACGACTGCTTCCAAAAGCAAAATCACGCACATTCTCGGCATTAAATACCCATGTCTTTTGTGTACTTGCTTTATTTTTTTCCGCAGCTTTCGCTTCCTCTAATGTCACCACTTCTACAGGCTCTTTAGCTGTTTGTGCCTTATTCCATCTAGCCAGCTGTGCAGCAGAAAGTACTGCAGGATAATTTTGACCTTGACCAGTAGCCATCACCACATGATCACTTGGCACCGTAATGGCCACTTTATAATTACCAAAAACCAACGCAAATTCTCCACGTCCAGTAAATTGATGGTTTTGCCATCCTTGGAAATCAGAATACACACACAAACGAGGATACCATTGCGTCATCGTAAATAAATAGTTCCCATCTTCTGGGAAATACTCGTAACCCCCTCTACCAGCTACAGTTAAACGATCGGTAATTTTATAACTCCAATTTACTTTGAAAGTAATTTTTTGACCAGGCTTTAAAGGAGTGGGCGTTTCAATACGCATCATTGTACCGTTGATGGTGTATTTTAATTTTGCACCCATGGCATCTGTTAAAGAGGATATGATGTGCCCAAGTCCATTGTCGGTTTTTTGTTCTATCATATTATCAATTGTGGCAGTGGTTACCCCACGACCAATACGACTCTCTTCTGGAAAATCAGCATTGTTTACAGAACTATGTTCGTTTTCATCTAACTGCAACCATAAATAAGTAAGTACGTCGGGAGAATTGTTATAATAAGTAACCGTTTCAGCACCAGATAGCAATAATTTTTTTTCATCCAATGTAGCTTTGATATCATAATCCGCTCTTTGTTGCCAATACTTTGGCCCAGGCGCTCCACTTGCTGTACGATACTCATTGGGTGTGGCTAAAATAGTTCCCAACTGCTCAAATTTATTTCCATGGTTGGAAGTAGGATTGTTGTGAATGTCTTGCGCCATTAAACAACTGATGCTTGTTAAAAAAACAAGACTTGACAAAACTAAATTTTTGATTTTCATAAAATCTATTTGTTTAAAAAAGGAGAAATACGTTCTATTATCATATTTAAAGAAAGCCCAATAGTAATTAAAGATCCAATTCGAAGATACCATTTTCGGTCAACCTTAAACTGATTTATAAAGTTAAATGAAAATACTAAAATAATTCCTACAATCAATAACTGACCCAATTCAAGCCCTACATTGAAGGAAAATAGCGGCAAAACAATACTTTCCTCTTTACCTAGCAAGCTTTTGAGGTAATTGCTAAAGCCCAAACCATGAATCAAGCCAAAAAACAAAGCAAAAAAATAGATAATAGGATACCTGGCGGTGAAGCTAAAATCCTTGACCAAAAGATTTGAAATTGCGGTCAATAAGATTGTGAGTGGGATGAGTAATTCAACTAAAGTAACCGGGAAATGAACCCAGTCTAAAGTACTTAAAGCCAAGGTAATAGAGTGGCCAATGGTAAATGCAGTAACTAAAATTAGTATCTTTTTCCAATCTGCAGCCAAATACCGAATGACTAGGGCTAGAATAAACAATATATGATCGGACCCATTGATGTCAATAATATGCCTAAATCCTAGATGCACATAAATAAATAGGTCATTCATACCATGAAAATTTTGAAATGTTAAATTAATCAAGACCTTTGTAAGATACAAATAAACTTATATGCTCTTAGTAGGATGGAATACCTTTTTTGCTGCTTTGTTCACTTTAATGCACCCCTTTTTCGTGTCCGTGATTGACATCAACCATAATGAAAAAGAGGCGACCCTTGAAATTAGTGTGCGCAGTTTTACCAACGACTTGGAAAAAATGATTGCTGCCGAAACCAAAACAACGATAGACTTATCGCAAGCCAGCCAAAAAAATAAAGCCGACGCACTCCTAAAAGCTTATTTAACCAAACGCATTAGCTTATCGATAAATGGCGCGAAGTATAATTTAGAATATGTTGGATTTGAAATTCAAAAAGAAAGTACTTGGACTTATTTTGAAATAAAAAATATAAAACAATTGAATCAGCTGAATGTTTTTTGCGAAGTATTGTTTGGGATCAATGACCAACAAATAAATATTTTTCATGTTAATGCAAAAGGGATTCGAAAAAGTTACGAACTCATCTACCCAAAAAATACAACGCAATTTAATTTTTAATGCTGAGGCGGTTTTGTCCATTTTAAATATAGCTTAGCGCATACATAGCCAACTGCTAATCCGATCATTGTGCCTGCCAAAACATCCAATGGATAATGTACACCTACATAAATTTGTGCAAAAGAGATTAACCCTGCCCATAAAAATAATAAGTACCTGTATTTTTTTAACAAGGGTTGCAATGTCATACACATAAATATGGCCAAACTAAAATGATTGGCAGCATGTGAGGAAGTAAAACTGAAACTGGTTGGGCATGCTCCAATTAATAATTTCACATGCGTCAAAAAATTTGGATCGGCACAGGGTCTTAATCGATGAATAAATGGCTTAAAAACAAAACTACTTAGTTGGTCCGTCAATGAAATGGAAATGGCTACTGCCACCAACCATTTCCAGGCCTTCCAACCCCATTTGTAAAATAAGAACCCCAACAAAACCAAATACATGGGGATCCAATGCTCAGAAGTGCGCAACCAAGGCATGATGGTATCAAAGAATGAATTGGTCCATTTTCCATTGATGCAGTCAAATAATGCCTGATCTGCCTGATTGATGGTTGCCCAAATGTCTAGTATCATGGCATAAAGATACAGTGAAGTGTAAAAATTTAAAGTAAATTTGCCCAACCATTTATAAAGTAAAATGCGCCCTTATGTCACTTATTAAGAGTATTTCAGGATTCAGAGGCACCATTGGAGGCAAACCCAATGACAATCTTACGCCTATTGATATTGTTAAATTTGCCTCTGCTTATGGCAGTTGGTTGCTCCGTAAAGCCCCAGGCAAGAAAAAAGTGGTGGTGGGCCGAGATGGCAGAATTAGTGGTGAAATGGTGGAAGCCTTGGTGGAACAAAGCTTACTTGCCCTTGGAATTGATGTGATTCATTTAGGCTTAAGCACGACCCCCACTGTTGAAATGGCCGTAGTATTTGAAAAAGCAGATGGAGGTATTATTTTAACCGCCAGCCATAACCCCAAGCAATGGAATGCTTTAAAACTATTGAACGAAAAAGGAGAATTTGTTAGTGGAGAAGAAGGCAAAACAATTTTAACCTTGGCCGCAAATGAAGAATTTAATTATGCAACTATAGATGCTATTGGCAAAATTATTCCGAACAGCAATAGTTTAGAAAAACATATTGAAGCTATTGTAAAAAATTCATTGATTGATATTGCTGCAATACAGCAAGCAGATTTTTCTGTAGTCGTAGATGCCATTAATAGTTCTGGCGCTTTTGCAGTGCCTGCATTATTGAAAGCCATTGGCGTTAAAAAGATCACGGTACTCAATGAAACAATGAATGGCGAATTTGCACACAATCCAGAACCGTTGAAAGAACATTTAACAGAATTGTGTAGCACAGTGTTAAATAAAAAAGCACATTTAGGAATTGCTGTGGATCCAGATGTGGACCGCTTGTGCTTTGTGAGTGAAGATGGAAATTTATTTGGTGAAGAATATACTTTAGTGGCTGTTGCCGATTATATTTTACTAAATAAAAAAGGAAGCACAGTTAGCAATTTATCTTCTACAAGAGCTTTAAGAGATGTTACCGAAAAACATGGCTGCAGTTATTTTGCAAGTGCAGTGGGCGAAGTGAATGTGGTGAACAAAATGAAACAAGAAAAAGCAGTGATTGGTGGAGAAGGCAATGGTGGTATTATTGTACCCGATTTGCATTATGGAAGAGATGCCTTAATTGGTATTGCTTTGTTTTTAACTCACTTGGCCAAAACCAAATTAAGCGCATCTGCATTAAGAGCCAGCTATCCTGCTTATTTTATGAGCAAGATGAAAATAGATTTAGAGGCAGGTACTTCTTTAATCAAAATATTTAGCACACTTGAAGAAAAGTTCAAAGATTTTGCCATCAACAAAGAAGATGGTTTGAAAATTGATTTTGACAAGAAGTGGGTTCACTTAAGAACAAGCAATACTGAGCCTATTATTCGCATCTATACCGAATCTACTTCGCAAGCCGATGCCGATAAATTGGCTTTAGAGATTATTTCAGTTATTGAAACAATTAAGTAATTTAGCCAGATGGATAGAATATATTTTGACAATGCGGCAAGCACTCCAATGGATCCAGTTGTACTGGAGGCCATGATGCCATTTTTAAGCGAGCAATTCGGGAATCCATCTTCAATCTATAGCTATGGTCGCGAAACAAGAATGGCCATTGAACAAGCTCGAAAATTAGTTGCTAAAAATTTAGGTGCCCGAACTTCGGAAATATTTTTTACCAGCGGTGGTACCGAAAGCACCAATACCATATTGCATGCTGCCATTGAAAATTTAGGTTGTACACATATTATTAGCTCCCCCATCGAACACCATGCCACTTTACATACGGTTCAACATTTAGCCAAGTTAGAAAATGTGCAATTGAGCTTTGTTCAAATTTTACCAAATGGTCATATCGATACATCACATTTGGAAACATTGTTAACTGAGCATCCTGAAAAGACGATTGTAACAATTATGCACGCCAACAATGAAATTGGTAATATGATTGATTTGGTGGAGATAGGTTCTATATGCAAAAAACACAATGCTTACTTTCATAGTGATACCGTTCAAACTGTGGGACATTTTGCTTTTGACTTAAGCAATACCCCCGTTGATTTTATTACTGGAGCCAGTCATAAATTTCATGGACCAAAAGGTGTTGGTATTTTGTACATCAATGAAAATATTAAGATCACTCCCTTTATTCATGGCGGCGCGCAAGAAAGAAACATGCGCGCAGGTACTGAAAATGTATATGGTATAGTTGGCTTTGCCAAAGCTTTAGACATAGCCACAGCGCATTATGAAAAAGACAGCGCTTATATTCAGTCTTTGAAAAAATACATGTACGATTTGCTAATTGAAAAAATATCGGGTATTAGTTTTAATGGAGATCCTTTTGGAAAATCATTGTACACTTTATTAAGTGTCAATTTCCCAAAATCTGAAAAAACCGGAATGCTTTTGTTTAATTTAGACATTCATCATATTTGCGCCAGTGGCGGAAGCGCCTGCTCAAGTGGTGCACAGCAAGGTTCTCATGTGATTCAGGCATTGAACAAAGCAAATACCATGGCGACAGTTCGTTTTTCTTTCTCCAAACACAATACCAAAGCCGAAATTGACAAAGTGGTCGCTACCCTAGTAAGTCTTTTATAAAATTATAAGTCTACCAAAAAAAAACAGGAGCACTTTGTTAAGTACCCCTGCTTTAAAATTCATCTAAGTAATTTAATTATTTTTTTGGTGCAAAATCCTGCTCCATTTTATTGAGTGCTGCAATTAATTGATAAGAAGTTAATGCATCTTGTACAAAGGAAGCTTGCTTATTGTTTAAACTACTTGGTTTGTTTTGATAAGCAGCTTCAATACCTTGTTGAAATTGGTCCTCACTCATAGCATCTCCTAATGATTTATAATAAGCAACTTCTTGCTTTAAATCTTTCATAATAGAAGCAGAAACTTTTTTAGCAAGATTCAACTCTCCAGAAGTATAACAAGCTTGTAAAAATAAATAAGAGAAATAATTATGCTGATTGCCCCTGTTTGAAGTCATGCCATAAGGGAAGGACTTTTCATTGGTTTCACTATCCATTTTTCTAAGTATTTGTCTTGCACTATCTAATTTACCTTCTGAAACCAATGCTTGCGCAATTTGAGCTACAGCCAATCGGATAGAATTCAAATGACGTCTATTTTCTTCGTCATAATAAACTGTAGGATTTTTTGCATTCCCGAATGCAAACTTGGTCATTACATTCTTATAAGAAGTAGCTGCATCAATACCTCCATCTGCTACAGGCACCAATTGATAAGACATCCCTGTTTGACGAACATATTTCTCTAAGCCCATTTCTTTTAATTCTTGTGTTGAAGTAAAACAAATTGGGCGCTTAAATTGAGAAGTAGCAATGATGGCGTAAATAGCCATTTCATTCTTTAATAAGTATTGTCTCTTAGGATTAAAATCAATCAACAAATCGTCAAGGATTTTATCATTAGGTTTAGCAATACCAGAAGCCAGTGCATTGGCTTTATTAACTGGCACTTTGAACTTATGCGTTGGGAAGATATTTACTGGACCTTCGGCTGTAGAAGCTTGATATTTCCCTGTTGGATCGGCCACCACATATCTTAATACTGAATCTAAATTATGGTAAGTTGTTTCTCCATAATCTGGCAAAGCATTGTAATACGCTACATTTAACTTATTGCCCAATACTTGATCTTCTGTAAAGATCACATCAAATTTATCACTCTTGTTTACTTTGTATCTAAGCTCTTTCATATACCAATCAGATCCCAATAAACTATTCACTACCACACGCACATCTGGACGAATGCCTTCTACTTCTTGTGCATACCATAATGGGTAAGTGTCATTGTCACCAAATGAAAATAATATAGCATTAGGAGGACAACTTTCTAAATAGTTGCGCGCTAAATCACGAGGCAAAGTTTTTTGACTTCTATCATGATCGTTCCATTCTTGTTGCGCCATCAGTGCAGGCACTGCTAAAAATGAAACCACAGTAGCCACAATGGCTGCCATTTTTTTAGACATGAATTTCTCAATCCATAAAGCAATTTGCAATACACCTAGTCCAATCCAAATGGTAAATACGTAGAAGGATCCTACATATGCATAATCTCGTTCACGTGGTTGTAGGCTTTGTTGATTCAAATACATGACAATTGCAATACCAGTAAAAAAGAAAAGTAAACCTGTTACAATTAAATCTTTTTTATTATGTTGATATTGAAAAATAAATCCAATAATTCCTAAAATTAATGGAAGCATGAACAAATTGTTATGTGCTTTATTTTGATCTTTAATAGAATCCGGTAATTTAGATTGGTCTCCAAAAAACAGATTGTCTATTACAGAAATGCCTGTGCTAAAATTGCCATCTCTTACATTACCAAAACCTTGCAAGTCGTTTTGTTTTCCTGCAAAATTCCATAAGAAATAACGCAGGTACATAAAACCAAATTGATAGTTGGTAAAGTATTTAATATTGTCTCTTAATGTAGGTGGCGTGCCGTCTTCCACTCCTGCAAAGGCTTTGAAGCTATCCATCTGGCCTCTGTCATTGTCCGAATCCCACATTCTAGGAAACAAATGCGCCGAAGGAGCCGAAGTCCAATCTCTCTTATAATTTTTTCCAGCAATGGCATACGTAGCCTTTGCTTTTACGTATTGATCCCCATTTTCTACATTCTCCACTTTATCTACATAATCTGGACCAAATACAATTGGCCAATCTCCATATTGCTCTCTTCCTAAATAACCCATCAAGGTTACAGGATTGTCTACATTGTACATATCTACCGAAGGATCTGCATTAGATCGAATCATGGTGGTCAAATAGCTAGTATACCCCAATAAGAAAAATACCACCGACCAAATACCCAATTTTAAAAAATAAAACCCTTTTTTATTCGCGTATAAAATTCCTAATGCAAGAATCACTGCTACTAAAACAAAGAAGAAGATGAAACCACTAAAGAAAGGCAAACCAAAAGTGTTCACAAAACTAATGTCAAAAGCACCCGCCCACTTAATGGTATATTGAATTAAAAATACTTGTACAAATCCTGTAATAATGACCCCTATAAAAAATGCAAGTAAGCCCCCTTTGAAACTAGGCTTGTATTGTCTAAAGTAATACACCATCACAATGGCTGGTATCGTTAAGATATTTAACAAATGCACCCCAATTGAAACCCCCATTAGATAGAATATAAAAATGATCCATTTATCTGCACCGGGTTCATCGGCCTTATGTTCCCATTTTAAAATAGCCCAAAATACCAAGGCGGTAAAGAAAGAACTTAATGCATATACCTCACCTTCCACGGCACTGTACCAAGCCGTATCACTAAATGTGTATGCCAAAGCACCTACGATGCCTGCACCCATAATTAATATAATTTGCTGATTGGATAAGGCAGTACCTGTTTGTTTCTCCACCAATCTCTTAGCAAAATGCGTAATGGTCCAAAACAAAAATAAAATGGTAAACCCACTTGCTAAGGCGCTCATGGTATTCACTGCCTTTGCTGCTGTTAAAGGATTGTCTCCAAAAAAGATGATAAACAATCGACCCAATAAAACAAACATAGGCGCTCCTGGAGGATGGGGAATTTGTAATTTATAGGCACTGCTTATAAATTCTCCACAATCCCAAAAACTACCGGTGGCCTCGGTGGTCATCACATAGGCGGTACAAGCAATTAGGGTCACCATCCAACCCGTCCAATTATTAATTTTTTTGAAGTCCATTTTGAGGATTTTATTAGTTGCAAACTTAAACGAATCTAGCCAAAATGGAAAATATATAGAAGCTTTAAGTATATTTTAAGATTTCCCTGTTCCCCCTATGTTTTTTATCTTTGTGGCCCATGAGTCAACCACGTTCTGTCGCTTTTCATACTTTAGGCTGTAAACTGAACTTTTCAGAAACATCTACCCTTTCCAGACAACTGGAGCAGGAAGGATTTGAGAAAAAAGCTTTTACAGACAAAGCCGATATATATGTGATCAATACCTGCTCTGTCACTGAAAATGCAGACAAGGAATGCCGACAATTGGTTAGACGCATACAAAGGCTGGCCCCAGAAAGCTTTGTAGTGATTACAGGCTGTTATGCACAATTGAAACCGGTTGAAATTGCTGAAATTCCTGGGGTTGATTTGGTATTGGGTGCTGCTGAAAAATTTAATTTGGTGCAACATTTGGCCAGTTTAACCAAGGGTGATGCCACTAAAATTTGTAGTTGTGATATTGAAGATGTAAATGGCTTTCATGCTTCTTACTCGGTTAATGACCGTACCCGCACTTTTTTAAAAGTACAGGATGGTTGCGATTACAGTTGCACTTTTTGCACCATTCCCATGGCACGTGGCAAAAGCAGGAGCGACCGAATTGAAAATGTAGTAGCGCAAGCACAAGCATTGTCAAAAAATGGGGTTAAAGAAATTGTACTTACAGGAATTAATTTAGGCGACTTTGGCAAGGGAGAGGAGGGCGGTAAAAAAAAGGAAGAAAATTTTTTTGATTTAGTAAAAGCATTGGATCAAACTACGGATATTCCTCGTTATCGCATTTCATCTATCGAACCTAATTTATTGACTAATGAAATTATAGAATGGGTGGCACAGAGCAATAAATTTATGCCACATTTTCATATTCCCTTACAAAGTGGGTCAGATGCTGTTTTGAAATTAATGCAAAGAAGATACAATAGCGAATTGTATAAAGAGCGTGTTGGTTTAATCAAAAAAATAATGCCACATGCTTGTATTGGTGTGGATGTAATTGTGGGCTCACCAGGCGAAACTGAAGCTTATTTTAAAGAAAGTATTGATTTTTTGCATGCATTAGATATTGCTTATTTGCATGTATTTACTTATTCCGAAAGAGCTGCTACTAAAGCATTAGACATCAAACCCATTGTACCTATTTCAATTAGACAAGAAAGAAATAAAATTGCCAGAAACCTATCTTACCAAAAATTACAATATTTTACGGCGCAACATCTAGGCAGTACGCGTAAGGTTTTATTTGAATCGATTAAACACAGTAAAGAAGAAATGGGTGATGGCTTGCTCGAAGGCTATACCGATAATTATATTAAAGTAAATACTCCATTTAAAGCAGCTTACAGCAATCAAATTATAGATTGGACGCTGGCTTAGTTAAGTTGCCTAGCTAACAGATACTTCCCCAACTTTAAATTCAACAATCATCATCATGTTGATGCTCTCTAAACGAACATACACTGTTTTTTTGCTGGTTTTGATGACTTCTCCTTTTTGCCCCATAAACAAACCTTGATTGATAGACACTTTGGTATTGGCTGGTAAATTGGCCATATCAACTACTTCTATGCTTGCATTGGACTGCCCCAAATATTTTCTGATGGCTTCTATTTCATTGTCTCTGATGATGGCTGGCTTTTTTAAAAAGTATAAAAAATTAACTACCCCAATGGTAGATAAAATTTTAGTGTAATCTTCCTTACTTGCTTTAATAAAAACATAAGAACGAAACAAAGGTTCTTCGATAATTTTTTTTCGATCTGACCATTGTCTTTCTCTTTTTTGTACTGGGCACCAACTTTCAAAACCGTTCTTGGTTAATAGCCCGTCCACCTTCTTCTCCCATTTTGACTTGGTATATATAACATGCCAGGTTTTAACATTGGCCAATTCTGCTGCTTTCATGTATCAAATAATTTATCCTTTTTTAGCAACGGCATTAGTATGCGAAAATTGCCCCAATAATTTACTTGACTCACTTATTTGTAAATCTTTGGCGACCATTTTTAACCAAGCTTGATAACGATCTTGTTTTGTTTTATCAGGATTGTTGTAAAATTTATCATAATCTGCTTTAAGCGAAGTTACTTGCATGGTATCTTTTAATTTTAAAATATTTTCGTTTTGTTGGATCACTGCTTGCAACTCTTTTTTATAACGAATGTATTTGTGGTATTCCAATGCAATGGGACGATCTACTTGCGCTGTCACCCATGCTAAATTTTTCTTAAACCGAATATTGGTGGTATCATTTTGAATTTTTTTATTGGCCACGGCTGCAATATTGGCTATTTCATGGCTACTTGTCCAAGGTGTAAACTTGGCCCTTTCCATTTCATCCCATTGCAATGCAGCTGGATTGTCTTTTTCACGGTACTTCAAAAACTCATAATCATCAGGAAACACCACGTCAGACATCACCCCTTTCTTTTGGGTGGAGCTTCCAGTGACTCTATAAAATTTTTGAAAAGTTAATTTTACAGAACCATATTCTGTTTGAATCCCCATGGCATCTAATGGCTTACCAAAAGAAACAGTACGTTGAACCGTTCCTTTTCCATAGGTAGATGTACTCCCTACTATCAAACCTCTATTGTAATCTTGAATGGCCCCTGCGAAAATCTCGCTAGCAGAAGCACTAAACTCATTCACCATCACTACCAATGGACCATCATATAAAATTCCTGGTTTTTCATCAGATAATACTTGTGATTTCCCGTCCCTGTCTCTAATTTGAACAATGGGGCCTTTGTCAATAAACAAACCGGCCATTTGAACTACTTCATACAAAGAGCCACCTCCATTATAACGAATGTCTATAATAATGCCCTTTACTTTCTCTGCTTTTAATTTTTCAATTTCTATGGCGACATCTTTTGAACAACGATGTCCTTCTTCTCTTTCAAAGTCGGCATAAAAATCTGGAAGTAATATAAGGCCATATTTGTCATTCCCTTTTTGAATGATGGCGCTTCTTGCATAACCTTCATCCAAAATAATTTTCTCTCTTTTTAAAGCCACTACTTTGATACTGCCATCAGGTTTCTTAATGGTTAACCTTACTTCAGTTCCTAAATCGCCTCTTATTAGCTTCACTGCATCGGTCGTTTCAAAACCAACCACATCCACAGGCTCTTCTGCACCCTGTGCAATTTTTATGATTACATCATTCATCACCAATTGCCCCGATTTCCATGCGGGGCCACCTGGCTGTACGCTGGCAATCTTAATTCCATAATCATCTTGCGTAAGTTGTGCTCCAATGCCATAAAAAACACCGCTCATTTGTTCTGTAAAAGATCTTTTTTCTACAGGGGCAAAATAATCGGTATGCGGATCCATTAAACCAGTGATGGTATTTAAAAAAGATTCGAATCTTTTTTCTTTGTCAAAAGTTTTTTCTAAGGCACTAAATCTTTTTAAATATGTTTTCTTCACCGAAGCTCTTGCCTCCGTTTCTAATACCGAATCAGATTTATAAACAAATATAAATTTACTGGTATCTTTTATCTTCGCAGTATCTCTTGTTGCTTTGAGTGCTTGCTGCTTATCTCTGTCCTCAATTAAACTTACATATTTGTCTAAAGCCCTGTATTTCAAAATTTGATTCCATCTTGAAAATTTTTCTTTTAAATTGGCTGGATATTGAATGCTGTCCACTTCTAATTTTAAAGAATCATCTATTGAAAAATCAAAAGTTTTTTCAATGATTTGTTCAAATATTTTCTTGGCTTCCCCTACTCGTCTTTCATAAATCGCATCGGCGGCAGGCTCAAATGAAATAGGACTTCCATGAATCTCATCATCAATAGTGGTGGCGAATACTTTTAAAGAGTCAATGTCTTTTTGAAGCAACAGATTTTTTTCAGGATCTAATGTTTTTAAATACGCATCAAATACCTCTTTTGAAAATTGATCATCAATTTTTCTTGGACTATAATGCTCGGTCTCAATTAAATGGGCAATTGTAGACAATAACTTGCGATGTCTGATGTCTTGATTTTCTGGTCCAGCTGTATTAAACGAATTGAATGCGAAGAATAAACCGCCTAATAAAATGATCGTGGCAAAAGCTTTCCACTTATTTTGTTTTACATATGTCATAAATCTGTGCATGAAGTTTTCAAAAATAGTGTAAAATGGCTAGGTTAGGGCCATACTTTACACCAAAGCGCCATTTTTATGACAAATTTATAAAAACTAGCAAAACTTATTTCTTAGATTCCCTAATTAACGTATTTTTGCCGCCCTATATGGAGGGCGTAGCTCAGTAGGTTAGAGCGACA
>CAIPJS010000007.1 GCA_903865435.1 uncultured Bacteroidota bacterium
AAGCAATAATTTTTTTTCTTCCAGTATGAAAGGAAGCTAGTTTCAATGCATTTTCATTGGCTTCTGCACCACTATTACATAAAAACAATTGAAAATCTTTTTTGCCACTTATTTCATTGATAGCAGTAGCCAATTGTTCTTGAATAGGCATCACTACTGAATTAGAATAAAATGCAATGGCATGCAATTGATCTTCGATGCGTTTTACCCAATGTGGATGGGTGTGTCCAATACTTATTACCGCATGCCCACCATACATGTCCAAATATTCCTGCCCCTTATCATCCCACACGCGACTACCTGCGGCTTTGGTGATTGCAATTGGATTTAAAGGATATACATTGAATAATGACATGTTGTTATTTAAATTGATTGATTAAAAATAATTGGCTTTTAATTGAAGCCCAGTTGTTTCTTCTAAGCCAAATATTAAATTCATATTTTGAACTGCTTGTCCTACTGCCCCTTTTAATAAATTATCCAAGACCGTATGAATGGTTATTTTATCACCTGCTTGTTCGATATGAATCAAACATTTATTGGTATTCACTACTTGTTTTAAATCGATATTATTTTTACTCACCTGCGTAAATGCAGCGGTCGAATAAAAATTTTGATACATTTCATACAAGGCTTCCAAGCTCAAATTGCTTGACAATACTGAACTTACGAAAATACCTCGGGTAAAATCTCCTCTCCATGGAACAAAATGAACAGCTGCTTTTTTGTTTGATTGCAATTGGTTCAAGCTTTGTCCAATTTCATGAATGTGCTGATGTTGTAGTGTTTTGTAGGCTTGAATATTATTGGCTCTCCAACTAAAATGATTGGTCGACGTTAAACTTTGGCCCGCTCCAGTAGATCCTGTTATGCCTGTGGTAAACACATCGGTCAAAGCACCTTGCGCAGCTAAGGGCAACAAACTCAATTGAATGGCGGTTGCAAAACACCCGGGATTAGCAATATTTTGTGCAGCTTCAATAGAAGCTTTATTTAATTCTGGCAAACCGTATACAAATTGTCTATCTCCTACGACAGCATTTTCAGCCAATCTAAAATCCTGAGACAAATCAATAATTTTTATACTGGATTTAATTTCATTACTTGCTAAAAACTTTTTTGCATCTCCATGGCCCACACATAAAAATAAAACATCTATATTTTGATCTAGCTCGCTGGCGAATTTCATATCGGTCTCTCCCATTAAATCGGTATGCACTTTGCTCAACATTTCACCCGCATTACTGGTACTATGCACAAATGAAATATGGGCATTTGAATGACGCAGCAATACACGTAGCAATTCGCCACCTGTATACCCCGCACCTCCCACTATTCCAGTTTTTATTTTTTGCATATGCTTATTTTTTATTCGAATCTTTGACCTGATGAAAAATACTTGTTTGATTGCCAAAAATTTTGGTAAAACCTCTTACATCGGCACCTGTCCATCCTGTATTCATTTCTCCATACTTACCAAACTTTGCACTCATTAAATCATGATCTGATTCAATGCCTATAATTTGAAAACGATATGGATTCAATTGAATAAACACTTCTCCAGTGACTTGCGCTTGCGCACTTGTTAAATAAGCTTCTATATCACGCATTACTGGGTCTAATATTTGTCCTTCGTGCAACCAGTTGCCATAAAAAGAAGCCAACTGATCTTTCCATGACAATTGCCATTTGGTTAAGACATGTTTTTCTAAAGCATGATGTGCTTTTAAAATCACCATTGGGCCTGCCGCTTCAAAACCCACTCTACCTTTAATACCAATAATGGTATCGCCCACATGAATGTCTCTTCCAATACCATAGGCTGATGCAATAGATTGAATGTATTGAATGGCTTCGGTGGGATGTGCAAAAGTTTTTTTATTGACTGTTTTAATTTCTCCTTTTTCAAAACCAATTACCAATTCTTCTGTCTGTCCTTCCTTTGTCATGGGCGTTGGCCATGCAGTTTCGGGCAAGATTCCTTTTGACTGCAATGTTTCTTTTCCACCCACGCTGGTTCCCCACAATCCTTTATTGATAGAATAAGCCGACTTTTCAAAATTCATTTGTACCCCTTTGTCTTTTAAATATTCAATCTCGGCTTCTCTACTTAATTGCAAATCACGAATGGGTGTTAAAATTTCAACACCTGGAATCATAATTTGGAAAATCATATCAAAACGCACTTGGTCATTGCCTGCACCGGTGCTTCCATGTGCTACCAGTTTTGCATCTAATTTTTTTACATGTTCAGCTATATGCAATGCTTGACTCAAACGCTCGGCACTCACACTCAATGGATAGGTATTGTTTTTTAAAACATTTCCATAAATCAAATACTTGATGATGTTGTCATAATAACCTTTAACAGCATTAACAGTTGTATGCGTTTTCACCCCTAACCCATAAGCATGTGCTTCTACTTTTTTTAATTCTTCCTCGGTAAAGCCCCCTGTATTCACTATTACACTGTGCACTTCTAATCCCTTTTCCTCTGTTAAGTATTTTACACAAAACGTAGTATCTAATCCTCCACTAAAACCTAAAACAACTTTTTCCATAACATTTATTTTTTTCTAACCCAGTTCAATAATTTACTTTGTTTTATTTTCATAAAACGCTCATACAATTTTGAGTTATTTGAAAAATCCGCAGCAACTTCTTCAATAGGATTTGCTTGCTTTGGCTCAAACAACATCGCTGTACACATGCAATTTTTTCGATCCTTGCTCATGAGAATTTCATAATTCACACAGCTTTTACAACCCGCCCAAAACTCTTCATCGTCAGTAAGCTCACTATAAGTAACGGGTTCATAGCCTAGTTCACTATTAATTTTCATCACTGCCAAACCAGTAGTCAAACCAAATATTTTAGCATCAGGATATTTTTCTCTAGACAATTGAAAGATAGTTTGCTTGATTTTTTTGGCAATACCTGTCTTTCTAAAAGCAGGTGCCACAATTAAACCACTATTGGCCACAAACTGTCCATGCTGCCATGCTTCGATATAACAAAAGCCTACCCAAGTGCCCTCTTCGGTATGGGCAATCACCGACTTGCCTTCAATAATTTTTTTGGCTACATATTCAGGACTACGTTTGGCAATACCTGTCCCACGCGCTTTAGCCGACGAGGCCATTTCATCTGTAATCGTATTTGCAAAAGAAGCGTCCCCACTATGGGCAACGCGAACTATTATTTTCTGTTCCAATGAGCTATTAATTTAAAGGAAAATACAATGCTGGCGGAAGAATGATTCTTTGGGTTTTTTTCCACTGATAGGGGCAAGTGCCAATTGCTCGTCCTATCAGAAACCACGTCGGCAGAAAAATCCGACGATGCTAGGCATCCATATTGGGCTGGGTTCATTCAAAACAAGTACAGATGCATGATTTGCATTAGTTAATATTGTATGTAATTGTACTTGTTTCATTTAGCTAATCCCTTCTGTATTGAAAGGAGGATATAAAAGTATAAAAAAAATAGACAAATTAGGCCTAAGGACCCCTCTAATTTAAGCGGGGCCCCCTTAAAGGAGCATTATTGCCCTAAAAATGAATGAGTGTTAGTTTTTTCATGCACCATTAGAATCGTAATTTTGTTTCAAATTAAAATTTATGAAAATCATTTTAAGCAGTTTAATGGCAAGCATGCTCCTATTTGCACTTGCGTGTGGTCAAAGCAATACCAATACATCCACATCGGATACGAGCAAAGTAGCGATGACTGATACCAGCGCTGAAAAATCTTATCCTGCCTCTATAGTGAATAATAAAAAAGATCCAAGCTGTGGCATGCCAGTAACTGCTGGAATTGGAGATACCGCTCATTATGAAAATTTAGTCATTGGATTTTGTTCTAAAGAATGCAAAGATGAATTTTTAAAAAATCCGAAAGCCAATTTAGCAGCAGCAGAAATTAAATAATGACTTTGCTAAAATATGAACAATACTAATTTACTAGCTAAATTTTAATTACACCTGAACTAAGATAAATGAAAATCATTTTTAAAAAGTAAAGCAAACATTTTTTAGCTAAATAAATACGCAATATCATCTTTGGTTAAAGATTTGACAAAACCAACTTCATCAGAAATTAATTCTTTGGCCAAATTCCTTTTTCTTTCTTGCAATTTTAAGATCTTATCCTCTACCGTATCGTTACAAATCATACGATACGCAAAAATATTTTTTGTTTGTCCAATTCTATGGGTTCTATCAATGGCTTGTTGTTCAACTGCAGGATTCCACCATGGATCCACAATGTACACGTAATCGGCTGCGGTTAAATTCAAACCTACTCCACCCGCTTTCAATGAAATTAAAAATACCCTGCAATTGTCATCGTTTTGAAAACGATCAATGGCGCGTTCTCTTTCCTGAATGGTACTTCCACCATCAAAATATTCATAATCAATACCCAATTTTTTCAATTGTTCTTTGATCAGTGCCAACATGCCCAAAAATTGTGAGAACACCAAAGCCTTGTGACCACCAATGTTTTCGGCTATTTCACGTGTTAATTCTTCTAATTTTACCGATTCGTTTGGATAGGCTTCATCTTTTAAAATAGCAGGGCTATCACAAATTTGTCTCAATTTCATCAAACCTTGTAAAATAGAAAGTTGTGATTTTTGAATGCCTTTCTCTTCCACCATACCAATTAACTTATCGCGGTAATCGTTGCGATATGCTTCGTAAATTTTTCTTTGCGCATCACCCATTTCGCAATACAAAACCATTTCTTGTTTCTCAGGCAAATCCTTAGCTACTTGTTCTTTGGTTCTTCTTAATATAAAAGGAAATACAAATTTGCGTAAATGTTCTTTTTGTTCCTGCTCATCAAATTTATCAATGGGCATTGAAAAATTATGCTTGAAATATTCAACTGTACCCAACATACCAGGATTCAAAAAATTCATCTGCGCATAAATATCAAATGTATTGTTTTGCAATGGCGTACCACTCAAACACAATTTATTGGTTGCTTTTAACAAACAAGCTGCTTTGGTAACTTTACTGGCAGGATTTTTAATGGCTTGACTTTCATCCAATATCACATAATCAAAATTAACTTCTACAAACATTTTAATGTCACTTCTTAAAGTGCCATAAGTTGTAATAATTACTTCAACTTCTTGCTTTAAAATTAATTGTTTGTTCCTACCCCCTCCATGATGTATATGATAGGTTAAACTAGGAGTGAACTTTTTTAATTCATTTTGCCAGTTGTACAAAAGCGTAGTGGGACAAACTACCAAGGCCACCAATTTGCCATTCTTTTGTTTCAAATGTTGTAAAAAAGATAGGGTTTGAATGGTTTTTCCCAATCCCATGTCATCTGCTAAGATCCCACCCCATTGTACATCGTGTAAATAGTTCAACCATTGGAAACCACTAATTTGATATGGACGCAAAATAGGCATTAAATGTTCTGGAGGGGTTACATCGGCTATTGAATAACGCTCTCTAATTTTTTCATACTTGCCTTCCAATTGAAAAATAATTTCTTCCTCATCTCTTTGTTGATACAATTCATCTAAAATAGAAAAATGGTATTTACTTAATTTTAAATTATCTGCTTTCCCTTCACCCACTTTAAACAATAAGGAATATTTATTCAACCATTTTTCTGGAAGCACCCCTAAGCTACCATCTTTCAATGGCACAAACTGTTGTTTATTGGACAACATATTTTTAATATCTTGAATAGATACTTTTTGTTCTCCAAAAGATATTTCCACTTTTGCATCAAACCAATCGGTATTGCTGCTGATGTATAATTTAGTAGATGGTTTGGCGGTATTGAATTTAAATTGCTTTAAATATTCTGTACCAAACAATGGAATTTGTTTTTCTCTTAATGTGTCTATAAATAAGAAAAACCAATTGTTCTTGAGTACCTCTGCCCCCTTCAAGGCCAACACATTACCTTCATTAGGTCGTATAAACCCAGAATGTAATTGTTCAATGATATTCATCAACTGCCTTTCAGCAGCCAAGTCTCTTTCTAAGATAATAATTTTATCGCCCACTTGTTGAATCACCGAAGGACCATCTTCTTTTTGAACTACTATATCATTGTATGCAAATAGCGGCTCGAAAAATAAATAGTCGCCGTTTTCTTTTAACAAGATTTGTAATTGAGGTTTTACCCCTTTTAGTTTTTCTTGAAGGACATTTTCTAATGCTACCTGGTATTTTTTAGACAAAGGCAATAAAGTGCTTTGTAAATACGCTGGCCATTGGTCTAATGTAATTTCATGAAACCCTGTGGGCATAAATTTTTCAACCCAATACAAATCGTCTCTATTTTTCCAAACAAAAAATTGATGGTGGTATTGAAAGATGAAATTAGATTTTGCATGATTTTCTTCTAATGGAATATTGCCCTCGGGCAAATGCACACCTGCATATACTAAATAGCGATCGGCCTCTTTTTCTACTTTAAAACTTGGCTGAATGGTATTGAAAACCAATTCTGCTTTTTGTAAATTTGCCGTGGTAAAAGGTTTGTTGTGCGGTAAAAAGAAATTAAATGGATGTTCCGATAAATCTCTCCAAACCTTCTCCAATTTTGGATGCAGGTATTCTTGAATTAATTCTTTGGTTTCATCGGGCAAGCTGTCTTCCTCTGCATGCACAATAGTATCCCAAATGCCCTGAAAAGGTGAATTTTTATTTAAATACTTAGACATCTCTGCCGTTTGTAATTTCTTAACGAGTTGTATTAAAATTTTATCTTCTTCTTTTATTGAAGCAGGCACTACTAGTTTCGCCAAATCTGTTTTTTCTACTTTCCCAACAAAAGAAGTACCTTCTTCATTTACCTCTCCTTTGATTACATTAAATACAATATAAGGATAAGCTGTAGGCTGATGTTGCATGACAATACCAAAGCGCTCCTTAACTACTTGCTTGGTGCTTGGTTTTTCTTCTTCCTCCAAGTCCCAATCATTTGAATTGGGCCTTTTTATTGTCGTAGCAATCGTTGAATTTAATTTTAAAACCTTTTCATCTAATACTTTTAAAAAGGGTTTGCCATCGTGGTAAATAAATTCAAACTTATCTTCTATATAATCATCTAAAGTAAAGCCATACAAGGCCAGAAGCTTATTTTTCTCTCTGTCCCAGTTACGTATGGTTTCAAAATAATCAGCTCCTTTTAATTGGAATAATTGGAGCAAGAGTATGGTCTTATGTAAGCAAAGCGGGTATTCGGTTTCAGACAAACAATCACAAGAAGTGTCAAAAAATCTTTCTTCATTTTTTTGAATGATGATGTGATAGATCTTGCTTTTATCATGAAACTCAGCTACTACTTTTTCATTTTCACTTTCAACAATGTGTGGTCGAATGGATTTTAAAGTTTCTTCTGCTTTTTCAAAAATAGTTTTAGAACAAAGCATGCGGATCATTTTTAGATCCAAGCTTTTGGTTCTTAATAAAGTATGCGTTGTTTTATAAGAAGCAGGTTTGTAGTCTAATAAATTCTTATCCAACAAATCTTGAACATAAAACAATGCTGCTGCCTTGTGTCGGCATACTTCCGACAAATTATAAGGACATCCGCATCTTAAAGATAAAGTGGCAGCGCTTTTGAAATTCTCAATGGTTACTTTGTAATAAGTACTGTAACCATCGTCTTTCACTCTGCAAAAGATAGTGCCAATTAAAGGATCGAATTTTACCAATTCAATATTTTTAAGGGCAAATATTTTTTTACCGCGACGGATCACCTCTTCGGTGCCGTAGCTATAAATGTGTTTTACTAAATAGGGTAATGCCATAGTGGTACAAAAAGCCCTTAAAAAAGGGCAATTTGCAAATGTAAGGCATTGTGTGCTAATTAAGTAGTCTTAGTGAAAGGATTGTGGAAAATAATAAAAACTAAGACTGATTTATAAGTGCGTCCTCCTTGAAAATAGGTAAAGAAGGCGCCGTATCCCTTGAAATACAATACAACATGTCCTCTTCTAGCCCATAAGCAGCCAATCTATGCCAATGGGTGACCGTTTTAATGTAATCTGTTAAATGGTCTTTTTGTTGCATATAAAGCTGATTGGCCATAAAACTACTGTCACAATGAATCTCAAAATGTGCTTTTACTTGTTCAATAATTGCGCCTGCAAATAAGACGTCTTCTATATTAAATCTATTTTTCCAACCCGAGCAACCTAAAATAACTGGCGCATTTTGACTTTTAAGAAATTCAACCACTTTAGAAAAATTTGGAAAGGACCCTGTGATGATATTTTTTGCACCCTGTTTCAATGCCATGTGCAATAATTTGGTACCATTGGTTGTAGTAATGACTAATGTTTTGTTTTCTATAAATGATCTTGGATATTCCGAAGGTGAATTTCCATAAGACAATCCTGGAATAATTTTTCCATCTCTTTCACCAGCAGTGATGCCACCAGTTTGTTTTCCAACTTCAATACAAAGCGCTGGCGAATCCACAGGAATCACTTTAGTTGCACCATTGTACAAAGCAGTGGCAATAGTTGACGTTGCTCTAAATACATCTATAATCACTACAACGCTATCTTTAATTTCATAAAGATCTAAAAGCTGTGGCGTTAATACGGTATGTAAACTGGGTTTAGTATTCTTATTTTCACTCATAGAACACAAAGATACAAAACACCCATTTTTAAACTAATTCTTTTGTGACTGCAGCCTTTTTAGTTAAAATTAAAATTTCTGAAACCACAATGTCTGTACTAACCCTTTTTACAGCATTCTTATCGACATAAGATTTGTTGATCAATCTACCTTCTATTGCGAGTTCAATACCTTTGTTTAAATATTTTTCAGCATAAATGGCCAGCTTTGACCAAGCCACCAAATTAAACCACTGCGTTTCGTCCACCCATTCTCCTTTTGCATTTTTGTAACGATCATTCACTGCCAATCGCATATTGGCCAACTTGTTGTTCTCTTTAAAAATTTTAATTTCTGGATCGGCCCCTAAATGACCCATCAATTGCACTTTGTTTTTAATTGCTTTCATAAGAATGTTTTTGTTAAGCAACAAAATTGCAATTCCTACGCCAATCAAAATGCAGTATTTATTCCCTTAGTAAAAGGTACAATTATAGGTAGAACAAAATATTTGCAGGAAATGATTTTAAAAAAGAATATTTTATTTTTTATTTAAATGGGAATTTCACCACCTGTGCTTTTACCAGTGTATTGCGAATGTCAATATAAATAAATGTCCCAGGCTTGGCATGCTCCGTAGCTACATAACCCATACCAATGGCTTTTCCTAAACTTGGAGCTTGTGTGCCCGATGTAACAGCCCCTATATGGGTACCAGCCGCATCCTTAATTTCATAATAATGTCTTGGTATGCCTCGATCAATCATTTCAAAACCTACTAATTTTTTGTCAACGCCATTTGCTTTTTGTGCTGCCAAAGCTGTGCTATTGGTAAAAGGTTTTGTAAACTTTGTAATCCAACCCAAGCCTGCTTCGATAGGACTAGTGGTGTCATCAATATCATTGCCATACAAACAAAAGCCCATTTCTAAACGCAAAGTGTCTCTCGCACCTAAACCTATTGCTTGAATGCCAAATGCAGCACCTGCTTTAAAAATGGCATCCCAAACTTTATTGGCATTGTCATTCATGTCTTCAAAATAAATTTCAACCCCACCAGCACCAGTATACCCTGTTGCACTAATCAATACATTGTCAATGCCCAACATTTCTCCTTTGACAAAACTATAATAAGGCAAATTGGTTAAATCCATTTTGGTCAATTGCTGAATCACTTCTGTAGCTTTAGGACCTTGCACCGCTAACAATGCCGTCTTTGGACTTATATTATGCATTTCAACACCTTGTGTATTGTGCTTAACAATCCAATTCCAATCTTTTTCAATATTAGATGCATTCACCACCAACATGTATACTTTATTTTTTTCTACACAGTACACCAATAAATCATCTAAAATACCGCCTATTGCATTGGGCAAGCAACTGTACTGTGCTTTGCCATCTTCCAATATAGAAGCATCATTGGAGGTAACGCTTTGTATCAAATCCAATGCATGTGGGCCTCTTAAAATAAATTCGCCCATATGGCTTACATCAAATACACCCACTTTATTTCTTACCACTGCATGTTCATCGTTAATACCTGTATAACTTATAGGCATATTGTAACCTGCAAATGGAGCCATCTTAGCACCCAATGCAATATGCTTGTGGGTAAAAGGGGTATTTAAAATTTCGCTCATAGGATGATTTATTTGTACGAAGATAATCAAAAAGCAGGCTAAATAAAACACCCCTTCTAAACCAGAAAGGGTGCAAAATCAAAAATCAAAAATCGTCTCAAAAGACTAATGTGTGAATCGGTCAATTACCCAATGTAGATCGGTTAGTTGAGCAGCAGCTTTATTCACTTTGTTCAAAGCTTTTCCTTCTTCCAAATCTATTTTACTGGATTGTTTAGCCGATTTTTCAACTTCTTTTTGCAATTGGAGTCTTTCTTCTTTCAATGCCCTTAATTCTTTCTTTAATTCATTGGGTTGATCTGTGTCTAGTTGATCTGTTTTATCATCTGAATCATCAGCTCTTTTAATTTTTTCCAAACCCGTTTTGGTCATTTTATATTCCATGCCTCTTTCAAAGGAATAGGATTCATTGTCCCAAAATTCATTCCCGTCGAAATACCAATTATCATCTGATGAAAAACCATCAATTGTACCTGTTCTGATTCCTCTTCCATTAATGTTTATATTAGTTTGAGACCAACCTTTATTGGTTATTTTAATGCGCTTGCCGATAGGTACCGCAATGGTCATTATTATATGTTGGTTTCTGAATTTATCTTTTCTATTAATACCAATGCCTTTATCTAAATACACTAAACTGTCTTGTTGTGTGAGTTGAAAGTTTATTTTATTGGCCAAATCATTGGCATTTTGAACTGTCTTGCCATTACTTAGTTTCACAATTCTTACTTGAAAACTATCATTTAAAGATTGAACAATTCTAATGCGTAAATTTCTTACATAAACAGTATCATCATCCGAGTAGGCTTCAAACGGGGTAACATGAAACCAATGGCTCTCGTAATATTTCATTTTAGGCACTGCCGTAATTTCTAAATAATCAATTTTGGGATGGGTTAAAGCAATACTTTGTTCGGTTGGAACATTATGTCTAGAAAAACTATTACCCAAACTGCTACCAAAATAGAAAAGCATTACCCAGCCCAAAATCCATAAAGCCCAAAAGCTTGACCTTACCCAAATATTGGCTTTTTTAAACCCAGCAATTTTTCTGATCACAGCAGTCACTATCGCTATGATAGGCACCCAGACAAAAAGTAGAATGGCTCCAATAACAGACCAAGTTTGTGCACCATCTTCTATTAAGAAATTCTTCAAAGGTAATAAGGCAGTAGCCGCAACCCCAAGTCCAAATAAAGCAGCCAATAAAGAGATGCCAACAATCGCTAAGATAAAATAAACGAAGCCTTTAATACATATAGTAATCATCCTTCCTATGTAATATAATAATCCTTTCCTTTTTTCTGTAGCGCTATAAGCATCTTCATTATTGGTGGTTGCTGTCCCCTCAATATTAGATTTATTCGCTTCATTTGAATGATTCTTTCCTTTGTTTCTATTGTATAAATCACTCCCCCAGGATTGCGCTCTTTTACTAAAGCCTTCCATGTCATTTTGAATGGTATTTTTAATGCTATTCAAATCTACTTTTTCCCCCACCATTTCTAATTTATCCGCACTGGTTTTGGCTTCAGGTAATACCAACCATAAAACGATGTATACAAAAACAGCTCCTGGGCTAAAAGTAATGTCTAATAAATTAGGGAAATCGGGTGCATCCCAAAATTGCCATAAATGCATATGTCTTCTATAATTCACTACAAAACGAATGAATGGAATTAAAAATAATATGCGCACTATCCATACTTGAATGCCAAAATATTTTGATAGTCCTGCAGCTACTCCACCAATTACTTTATTATCTATATCTCTAAATAATCTTTTACGCACACCACCTACCACTTTTATAGAAGTGCTGGGTACTGCAATCCATAATATTAAATAGCCCAATATATTTACGCCAATTAAAAAGAACCAAAGAATGCGCACTACCAATGGCTCTATGCCAAAATAGTTCGCAATACCACTACAAACGCCACCCAATACTTTGTTTTGCTCGTCGCGATATAATCTTTTGGGTCTATTGTTTGAAGAATCAAAATTTGAGTAATTACTGCCACTCGTATTCTGATAATTATTTTGATCATTATGTTGATTTGTACTTTGCTGAGATTGACTTGAGGTAGCTTCAAATCCATCTTGGGCTTCAAAATCGGCTGGACGACCAATGCTCGCAATAATTAAATCGATATCACCCACAGCAATACATACTGTTCCTTTTTTCAAACGTTCTTCACATAATTCTGCAATGCGACATTCAATGTCATTAATAATTTCATCGCGTCCATCTTCGTTGGCAAAATAAACACGAAGCGACTCTATATATTGTTTCAATGTTTCATACGCTAATTCTTCAATAGGAAGAATGCGCCCTTGAAAATTGATATTGATTACTTTATTCATAAAATATATATTTAAGAAGCAGACGCTTCTGATGTAGAAATAGGATTTGTATTTTGAGTTAGCTGATTCACAGCCGAAGTCATCTCCTTCCAGGTTACTAATAAAATTTGGAAAGCGGCCTTGCCCTCTTCGGTCATTACAAAATATTTTCTTGGTGGGCCACTGATACTTTCTACCCAACGATAATTTAAAAGGCCCGCATTTTTTAAACGCGTCAACAAAGGATACAAGGTGCCTTCTAGAATATGCAAATTGGCCAGCTTCATTTTTTCAACAATATCACTTGGATACACTTCGCCTTGTTGAATGATGGACAATATGCAAAACTCCAAAACGCCCTTGCGCATCTGACTTTGTGTGTTTTGAATATCCATGAGAATTGATTTGAAACACAAAACTAAGTATTTATATAGTACTATGCAATACATAGTACTATAATTTTAATCAAAAAAAATATAAAATATTGATTAA
>CAIPJS010000008.1 GCA_903865435.1 uncultured Bacteroidota bacterium
ATACTAGTAATTCAATATCCTCCATTCATTGGGATAGTAATTATTCAATCTATTGGGCAATAATTTAGCCCACCCAAGACGTATATTCTTATAGGTAAGTGAATGCCAGCCTTTACCATTGGGCAAATTCAAATCGGCCCTTCTTAAGTATTGTAAGGCGGTGGATTCGTCTATTTCCATGGTTTGATAAGGCAAATTGGACCAAGTACTCATGGCCAAAGCATGTGCAGGAATCAAATCGGCTCCTTTCATCTCCCCAAGTGTCAAGCCCATTTTTTTTATGTACAAATGATGAATCAATCCATTCAAATCTTGTGCAAAAACTTGAGGTAAAGCAAGTAGGCTATTTTGATGTTGGATGTAATCATAATTAGCTGGTAAAGAAAAAAGCCCTTTAAGTAATGCTAATTCTTTTTTTGACGCGGGCACCGTAACAGTATGATTATTGTAATACCCACTAGAATTTGAAATTTCTTTTTGAAATACACTAATAAAAAACCCTTCTCCTTTTACTTTATCAGGATAGAATCTAAAACCTTGACATTCGTGATCCTTACTATAAGTAGTAACAATATTCCATGCAGCAGGCAAATCCAATTTTATGTTTTTCATTCCGTGTATGGATGCAATTTGATCCATTCTATTTTCATCCTCCTCTAAAGAATAAGAACAAGTGGAATATATTAAATAGCCACCTTCTTTTAAACAATCAATGCTATCTTCTAAAATTCTTGCTTGACGTGTACTACAATGTTGAACACTGTCTTCGCTCCAATGCGCAATGGCTTCAGGGTCTTTTCTAAACAAGCCACTTCCACTGCAAGGTGCGTCAATCATCAACACATCAAAAAAATCTGGCAAAGCTTTAAAATGTGCTGGATCATTTTGTGTTACCACCACATGGTCTGCACCCCATTTGGTTAAGTTTTCTACCAATATGGCATTTCTAGATTTTATCGTTTCATTGGCCACCACCAATCCATTGTGATAATAATTGGCTAACAAGGTTGTTTTGCCGCCAGGTGCCGCACAAAGATCGAGCACTTTCAAAGGACCTGGGTTTGGTGTAATTTGTTCTAGTATATAATGTAAAAACATACTACTGGCTTCTTGTACATAATAAGCACCTGCATGCCATAAAGGATCCAATACAAACAAAGGGCGTTCATTTAAATAATAGGCATGCGTACACCAAGGAATAGATTCCTTATTTTCCAAAAAAGCATGGCCTTGTAAGGAAAAGGGTTTTTGCTGATTCAATCTTATAGAAGTAAGCTGCTCCTGCGTTTCATGTACCTTCAAAAAAGCATCCCGATCAAAACCAGGCAATCCTTGTAAAGAAGCTATGAATGACGGAGGTAGCAATGCTTAAAATTTAATGGTAAAGTTTTCCTTTTCCTTATTGCCTTTCTTAAGAAACACAATGCCTATATAAAACAAATCAATGGTGAGGGACACCCCAGCATTGACCTTGATTTCCTCCCAAGCTTTTTCCATTTCACTACTCCAATGAATGTCATCAAAAATAAAAATCGAACTGTCATCTGATTTATTTAAAAGCAAATTAAAATAATTCATGGTAGGTGTATATCTATGATTTCCATCCACATAGGCCATACCGATAGTTGCAATGCTATTTAAATAATTGGGTAAGGTTTCATCAAAATTACCTTTGATTAATTTTATATTTTTATACCCTAAATTATTAAAAGTATTTAAAGCCTCTTGCGCAACAGCAGGTGCTCCTTCCATGGTCACCACCGAAGCATTGGGCGCACCCAGCGCTAAATAACAAGTAGTAATGCCTAATGAAGTTCCCATTTCTAAAATATGATTGGGCTGATAATAAGCAACAATGCGGTTTAAGAGCGTGGCATATTTTTTAGGCTTCAATGCACTTTTTGCTATTTTCGCAATTTGCTTTGATTTATTACCGTGTGCAGCTGCACCAGCACCCAAATCAACAATCGTAATTTCTTTTTTATTGTTTAATAATTGTTGACGATACAATTCAATCGCATGAATGTCTTCCGAATTTGTATTCAATACATTTTTAATAAAAGCATAAACAAAGGGAGAATGCACCCCATGTCCTCGACCATTAGAGGCTTTCCATAAATAGCTGATGTATTTATTAATAAGGGTAAGAGTATGGTACTTCATTTTATTTCTTTGTCCAACATTCAAAATCAAAAGCAAATGCATGCTTTGCGTCCACGGCATTGGTTAATGTGCTTATCCTTTCCCAATCGGAACCTAGTGTTGGAAAAAATGTATCCCCTTGAATGGTAGTATGCACTCTTGTCAACCAAATTTTTTGTGCTAAGGGCAAAGCCATTTCATATATTTCACCACCACCAATGACTAATAATTCATTGTAGCTATATTTTGTAGCCAATGCGATGGCCTCATCCATGGTATGCAGCACTGTTACCTCTTCGTTCACCCAATTCTTATTGCGGGTAATAATCATATTCAACCTCCCATTCAAAGGCTTACTTCCCATGGACTCAAATGTTTTGCGCCCCATTAATATGGGCATGCCCCAGGTAGTATTTTTAAAAAAGCGCATGTCTTTAGGCAAATGCCATAATAATTGATTGTTTAAACCAATGGCATTGTTTTCAGAAGCAGCAACTACAAGGGTTATATTCATTTATATTATATTAAACAGCCACTGGTGCTTTAATACCAGGATGTGATTCATAATTTTCTAAAGTAAAATCAGAGAATTGAAAAGAGAAAATGTCTTTTACTTCTTTGTTAATTTTCATAGTAGGAAGTGGGAAAGGTTTTCTAGACAATTGCAAGTTTGCTTGCTCTACATGATTGTTGTACAAATGCACATCGCCAAAACTATGCACAAAATCGCCGTATTCTAATCCACAAACTGAAGCAATCATCATCGTTAACAAAGCATAAGAAGCAATATTAAAAGGCACACCTAAAAATACATCGGCACTGCGTTGATACAATTGACAACTTAATTTTCCATCGGCCACATAAAACTGAAACATATTGTGACAAGGCATCAAAGCCATCTTGGATAAGTCGCCCACATTCCAAGCACTTACAATTAATCTTCTGCTATCGGGTGTCTTTTTTATTTGTTCAATCAATTCAGTTATTTGATCAATCACGACACCATTCGCAGCTTCCCAACTTCTCCATTGTTTTCCATACACTGGACCTAAATCACCATTGGCATCGGCCCATTCATCCCAAATGCGTACACCATTTTCGTTTAAGTATTTGATATTGGTATCTCCATTCAAAAACCAAAGCAGTTCATAAATGATACTTTTTAAGTGTAATTTTTTGGTGGTGACCATGGGAAAACCTTCGGCTAAATTAAAGCGCATCTGATAGCCAAAACAACTTTTGGTACCCGTGCCGGTTCGGTCTGTTTTCTCCGCCCCATGATCTATGATGTGTTGTAATAAAGTATGGTATTGTAGCATGCTGCAATTTACAACCAATACCTTTTATGTAGAAATCATTTTTTTGACTTCCTCCGCGCCAATTCTTTCCTAATTAAAAGCAATTCTCTATTGGTTTGCCCATTGACACTTGAGTTTTCCTCTGCCCTACGCATTAAATAAGGAATCACATCATGAATGGGCCCAAAAGGAAGGTATTTACTCACATTAAAGCCTTCGGCGGCCATATTAAAAGTGATGGGATCGCTCATGCCATACAATTGTGAAAAATGAACATGTGCATCATTTTTACTCAAATTATTTTTTGCCATCAAATCTACAATTTGCATGTTGCTTTCTTGATTGTGCGATGCAAGAATCAATGCCATAGTTGCTCTATTTTCAATACAATAAGCAGCCGCAGCATTAAAATCTTGATCAGTTAATTCTTTAGTTTCATGTATGGGCGATGTGTATCCATTTTTTTGCGCGCGCAATCTTTCTTTTTCCATGTATGCCCCTCTCACCAATTTAGCACCAAGTAAAAATTTACCCTCTTGTGCAATTCTGTGCGAAATCTTTAAAAAATGAAGACGATCATGTCGATACAATTGATAGGTATTGTATACCACCACTTTCTCTTTATTGTATTCGGCCATGAGTTCAATGGCCAATCGATCAATAGGATCTTGAATCCAAGTTTCTTCTGCATCCAATAAAATTCCAACCCCTTTTTCGTTGGCCACATCACAAATCGCAAACATTCTATCTTTTACTCTATCCCAGGCTGCATCATCCGCTTCACTATCATGTATGCCACTTCTTAATCTTGGGGCCTCGTTTAATTTTTCTAATAACAACAAACTGGCCAATCCAGTTAACTTAACACTTACAAATGGAATGTTAGTTTGCGTAGCAGCAAAATTCACTGCTTCTATAATTTTTTCAGTTACAATGTCAAAATTTTCTTCACCTTCTTTAGCTTCCACACCATAATCTAAAATAACTTGAACGCCATAAGCACTTAATTGTTTACACACTCTAGCAGATTCTTCCAAAGTCTCTCCTCCAACAAATTGATTAAAAATAGTGCTGCGAATTAAACCATTCACAGGCAAACCAGAATTCATTAATGCTGGTGTTAATTTGGTAGCTAATGAAACAATGATGGGACTTTGTATCACAGAAAAAAGAAAGCGCGCTCTTTTTAATTCAGCGGTAGATTTGTATGCAAATGCAATTTGGGTATTGTCTAAAGATAGGCTCATGCTAACATTCATTCGTATCACAAATATCGGTAGTAAATATTAAAAATCAAAGGATTATAGTCATTAAATAAGAGTTAAGTATCTTTATACTTGTTATAAAAAAACAGTTTTATGAAAATCCTTTCCACTGATGTTTTCTTGTTTAAAATTCCCATGACGCCTTTTACCATTGCTACCGGGACCATGCACTATGCTCAAAACATAGTAATTAAAATTCATACCGATGAAGGCATCATTGGTTGGGGAGAATGTTCTGCTTTTCCAATGATTGTGGGCGAGACGCAGTTAAGCTGTTATAATATAGCTAAGGATTTTGCAAGTTATTGGAAAGGGAAAGACCCTTTAGCCATTACAGAAAGGTTAGCTGAACTAGATACCATTATTGCAGGCAACTATACCGCCAAAAGTGCTTTTGACTTGGCCTTGTACGATATTGCAGGCAAAGCAGCTGGCAAACCGTTGTATGCATTTTTAGGGGGAAAGTCCAAGCCCATAGAAACCGATTTAACCATTGGCATTGATACACCCGAAAGCATGGCCAAAGATGCCATTGATTTTGTAAAGCAAGGTGTAAATATTATTAAAGTAAAATTAGGGAAAGACCCTATTGAAGATATTGTAAGAATAAAAAGTATAAGAGAAGCCATTGGTTACGATACAAAAATTAGAATTGACGCCAACCAAGGTTGGGCAAAAGAAGAGGCTTTAAAAGTTTTAGAAGGTTTAGCCCCTTATCAAATTGAATTTTGTGAGCAACCTATGCGCAAATATTATGACGACTATTTACCTGCATTATGTGCAGCCTCTCCGATTGCTATTATGGCTGATGAATCGGTATTTACACATCATGATGCCAGAAGATTAATGGCGACAAAAGCTTGTCATTCTATTAATATTAAATTTTCCAAAAGCGGTGGCATACATGAAGCTATTAAAATACATGCTATTGCCAAAGCCAATCATATTCCTTGTATGATGGGTGGTATGTTGGAAAGTAGATTGGCCCTTAGTGCTAAAATGCATTTTGCTATGGCTATGGACAATGTAAAGTATTACGATATGGACACTTGTTTATTAGGTCATTTAGAAGACCCTATTATTGGAGGTGTTCAATTTAATGGAATGCATTTAACCATTAGCGATGCACCTGGCATTGGCGCAGAAGTAGACCCAGCCTACTTAGCTAAATTGGACCATTTTACGGTTTAAGACGTACCTTTAGGGCACAAACAATAACAATGGAAGCAAGAAAAGCCAAAGATTCATTTATTACGATGAATGAATTAGTACTACCCAATGACACCAATACTTTTGGTGATTTAATGGGAGGTAAGCTAATGTACTGGATGGATATTGCAGCTTATTTGTCTGCAGCGAAACATTGTAATTCAGGTGCCATGACCGCATCAGTGGACAATATTAGTTTTAAAACTCCTATTAAATTAGGCAATGTAATTTGTATTGAAGCAAAAGTAACAAGGGCGTTCACTACTTCTATGGAAATTCATTTAAAAGTATGGAATCAGAATATGATTACACAAAGCAAAGAATTAAGCAACGAGGCTTATTTTACTTTTGTGGCCTTGGATGAAAATAAAAAACCAAAACAAGTTCCAGCAATTATAGCAGAATCAGAAGAAGAGAAAAAGTTTTACGATAGTGCACTTCGCCGTAGACAACTTCGTTTAATATTAGCAGGAAAAATGAAGCCAGATGATGCTACTGAATTAAAAGCTTTATTTATGAAAGATTAATTAGTGCTATAAAAAAATTACTGAGATTTTTTAAACCGATTTTATTAAATGGTGTTTGCCTTTAAGCATGAATTCTTTGCTTTGCTCAATAGCGTCCATTACTTGATTTAAAATCACTTCAACCGAATCAGTATAATCAATTACCAAGGGTGCTTTAAATCGAACCGTTAAAGGTGTGCCCACTTTTTTAAATGTAAGACCCTTCTTTGTAAATGCGCGCCAAAAGCCATTGATCACCACTGGTATTACAATGGGTTGATTATTTTTAATAATATGTGCAGTCCCTTTTCTGCCTGGAGCAAAAGGCTTGGTAGTGCCTTGCGGGAAAGTAATAACCCAACTTTTAGACAAAGCTTTATCAATTTTTTGCGTATCCACCACATCTCTTTCTCTACTTACATCAGCCCCTTCGGCTCTCCAAGTTCTTTTTACCGTTAACGCACCACCTAATTTAAACAATCTAGTAAGCCAACTGCTATTCATCGTTTCTTCTGCTGCTACAAAATATACATTGGTAAAAGGATTCAATAAATAATAAGGCACCCCCAATCTGTTAAACTTTCCCCATTTAAAGGCACAAAAAATATGTACAAAAGCAATCACATCTCCAAAATAAGTTTGGTGGTTACTTACAAATAAAACATTCTTTCTTGGTAGATTTTGTAAATGCTCGGTGCCTTCAATTTCAACTGTATTAAACAAAGCAAGCCCTGGATAAGTAAATAAACCTACCACGCCATATATTACCGAACGAAAAAGACGAATTTGTTTTAAACGATCCAGCAGTGTCATATTGATAGTGAACTTGTTTGAGCTGCAAGATAGTACATAAATTTTTATTCAACTTTCACTGTTTAAACAACAAATAGTATCTTTAGCCAATGGAAAAATCTGCTGTAATTTTTGATATAGATGGCTTATTGATTAATAGCGAGCCATTATGGAACAAAGCTGCTACTGAAATTTTTAGACAATATGGCATTCAATTAAGCGAAGTGCAATATGCCCAAACAACTGGACTGCGCTCTAAAGAATTTGTTGCGCATTGGTTAAATTTAAATGATGTGCCTTCTTCGGAATTTGATCGAGCCGAACAAAAAATTATAAAACTTGCTTTAGAACTAATAGACAAAGATGCTACCTTGATGCCGGGCGTAGAAAGTGTTTTTGAATTTTTTATAAATAAAGAATTTAAAATGGGCTTAGCCACTTCCTCTCCAACAGAATTGGTTGAATGGGTAAAAGATAAATTAGGTATTAGAAAGTACATCCATGCAAGTTGTTCCGCACAACATTTGCCTTTAGCCAAACCACATCCTCAAGTATATTTAGATTGTGCAGCTGGTATGCATACTTCTCCATTGGCATGTATTTGTTTTGAAGATTCTTATTATGGGATGATCGCAGCCAAGGCCGCAAGAATGACCTGTGTCGTAGTGCCTTCTGCCGAAGATTTGAAATTAGAACACTGGGGTGCAGCCGATCTCAAATTATCTTCCTTACAAAATTTTGGCGCCCTGCATTTTAACAGGTTAAATCAATAGGTATTAGCCTTAAATAAATAAGGCTGCTTGCCTAAAATAAAATAAATTGCAGGTATACATGGAATTAGCAAAAAAAGTGATTGGCGCCGAATTGGAACTTTTTGAAAAACATTTCAAAGAAGCAGTAAAAAGTAGGGTTGCCTTGCTAGACCGCATCATGCAATACATTGTAAAACGCAAGGGCAAGCAAATGCGTCCTATGTTTGTCTTACTTTCTGCAAAATTACATGGCGAAATCAATGACAGCTCCTACCGAGCCGCATCTTTAGTAGAACTTTTACACACCGCCACTTTGGTACATGACGATGTAGTGGATGATGCCATTGAAAGAAGAGGCATGTTTTCGATTAATGCATTATGGAAAAATAAAATTGCAGTGTTGGTAGGCGATTATTTATTATCAAAAGGCTTGTTGTTGTCATTAGAGAATAAAGATTTTACAATATTAACCATTTTGTCTACTGCTGTAAAAAAAATGAGCGAAGGTGAATTACTGCAGATAGAAAAAACAAGAAATTTAAATTTTGATGAATCCATCTACTACGAAATCATCAATGGAAAAACTGCTTCCTTATTGGCATCAAGTTGTGCAGCAGGTGCAAGTTCTGTAACACAAGACGAAGCTATCATTCAAAAAATGCAAGCGTTTGGAGAAAATGTAGGAATGGCATTTCAGATAAAAGACGATTTGTTTGATTATGGCGAAGCCAGTATTGGCAAACCCACAGGCAATGACATCAAAGAAAAAAAATTAACCCTGCCCTTAATACACATTTTACAAAAAGTATCGCCTGCTTTAAAAAAACAAATCATATACATTGTAAAAAATAACAACAACGATAAAGACAAGGTTAAATTTGTCATTGACAATGTGATACACTATGGGGGTATTGAATATGCTACTACCAAAATGTTTGAATATCGAGACAAAGCATTGGTATTGCTGAATCAATTCCCTGAAAGTGAAAGCAGGAATGCGTTAGAAGAATTAGTGAGATACACAACCGACAGAAAATTTTAATGGAAAAAAGGTGGAATATATTAAGCGCCGAGGCCGCTCAAGTGAATGCTTTGCAAGAAGCTTTAAAAATACACCCTTTATTGTGTACCTTATTGGTTCAAAGAGGCATTGACAATTTTGAAGCAGCAAAAAAGTTTTTTAGGCCAAGCATAGATCACTTACATGACCCCTGGTTGATGAAGGATATGCAAAAGGCAGTGGAAAGAATAGAAAAAGCAGTAAAGGAAAATCAGCATGTATTGGTTTTTGGAGATTACGATGTAGATGGTACCACATCGGTTGCCACCTTATTTCAATTTTTAAAAAAGCTAACCGAAAATGTTGATTATTATATTCCACATAGATACAAAGAAGGCTACGGTATTTCAAAAATTGGAATTGATTACGCTAAAGAAACAGGCATTGATTTAATTATATCGGTGGACTGCGGGATTAAATCCATTGAACTGGTTGCATATGCAAAGGAATTGGGTATTGACTTTATTATTTGCGACCACCATTTACCCGATGCCATTGTACCACCTGCAGTAGCCATCTTAAATCCGAAACAAGTAGATTGCAATTATCCTTTTAAAGAATTGTGTGGATGTGGTGTGGTATTTAAATTAATCAGTGCATTGGCCGAAAAGTACAAGATGCCTGCGGAGTCTTATTTGGAATATTTAGATTTAGTAGCCACAGCCATTGCAGCCGATATTGTACCAATTATAGATGAAAACAGAACCCTTGCATTTTTTGGATTACAACAAGTAAATGAAACCCCCTGCCCTGGTTTATTGGCCTTGATGGAATTGGCCAAACAAAACAGTCCTATGCGCATCACCAATTTGGTATTTGCTGTAGCACCCCGCATCAATGCAGCAGGCAGAATGGACGATGCTAAAAAAGCGGTACAATTATTTATAGAGAAAGATTATACCAAAGCATTGGCCATTGGAAGTTTATTGCAACAAGATAATTTGGACCGAAGAGAAGCCGATACCACCATCACAGAAGAAGCATTGGAACAAATAGAATTAGATTTAAATCATTCCAATAAAAAATCATCGGTGGTGTTTCAACCGCATTGGCATAAAGGAGTAGTAGGCATAGTAGCCAGCAGATTGATAGAAAGACATTATAAACCCACCATTGTATTAACACAAAGTGGTGATTTGTTAGCAGGCAGTGCTAGAAGTGTGATAGGATTTAATTTGTATGAAGCCTTGCATGCTTGCCGCGCTCACTTACTAGGTTACGGAGGTCATTTTGCAGCAGCAGGTATGACCCTTGCGCTTGATCAATTAGAACCATTTAAACTTGCATTTGAAAGAGAGGTAAGTGCAAGAATTACCGAAGCACAGCTTACTCCAGAAATCATCATCAACGCAGTATTGCCATTAGACAGCATCACTAAGCACTTTTATCAGATCATTACACAAATGGAACCATTTGGGCCCGACAATATGCGTCCCCTATTTATTGCAAAGAATGTATATGATACAGGCTATTCTAAATTGATGAAAGAAGCGCATATCAGTTTTAATGTAACCCAAGGCAATCAAGTTATAAAAGGCATTGGCTACAACATGCCGCAACATTTGTCAATTGTAAAATCGGGCAAACCCTTTGACATTGTATTTCAATTGCAATTGAACGAATGGCAAGGCAATGAGACTGTTCAAATTCAAGTACTCGATATAAAAGTGTCCAGCTAAAATTATATACATAAAAAAAGGTGTTCGATGGAACACCTTTTTAATTTCATATAAGTTACAAGTTGAATAAAAACAACCGGCAAATCATAAACACTATTTTAATAAGTCAACACTTCTGTTAATAAAACTAGTTAACTCTGCCCCTTTAAGTAAACCTTGAGAAAGCAATGCCAAGTCGGCCAAATTACGTGCTTGTTTTTGTTGCTTATCAACATCAGCTTCTTTTAACAAGGCTTGGAAAATAGGATGGTTGCCATTGATGGTTAAATTAACTTCATCCGGCATTTGCGCATAAAAAGCAGTCATGCCTCCACCGCCCATGCTGGCCATGTCTTTCATACGACGCATAAATTCGGGGCGCGTAGCTATTACTGGAGCAGCGTCTTGGCTAAGGCCTTTCACTTCAACGGTAATGGTTGTTTCAGGTATTTGGAATTCAAATAATTTTTTAGCTTGTTCTACTTCCTCTTTAGATAAAATAGAATCAACATTTTCTTGCTTGTCAATTAAATTATCCACCACATCGGCATCCACTCTTACAAACTGAATGCCTTCCCATTTCATTTCTACATTGTTAATGAAAGCCGCATCTACCATTGTTTCCAACTTAATCACCTTATACCCTTTCCCTACTGCAGCTTGAATGAAGGCATCTTGCCCAACAGGGTTGGTGGTATACAACAATACTTGTTTGCCGTCTTTATTTTTTTGATTGGACTCGGTTGCTTTTTTGTATTCGTCTAAAGTATAAAAAGTACCTACATTAGCTGCATCTTCTAAAATTAAAAACTTGTTGCCTTTTTCTAAAAATTTGTCGTCGGTAATCATACCATATTTCACAAACAAGCCAAGGCTTTCCCATTTATCTTCAAATGCTTTACGATCGTTGTTAAATATTTCTTCTAATTTATCTGCTACTTTTTTAGTAATGTGTGCGTTAATCTTTTTAACATTCGGGTCGCCTTGTAAATAACTACGACTCACGTTTAATGGAATATCAGGGCTATCAATAACGCCATGCAATAACATTAAAAATTCAGGAACAATATCTTTCACTTCATCGGTAACAAAAACTTGATTGCAATACAACTGAATTTTGTCCTTTTGAATTTCAAAGCTTTGTTTGATTTTAGGGAAATATAAAATACCAGTAAGATTAAAAGGATAATCCACGTTTAAATGAATCCAAAATAAAGGGGTCTCCCCAAAAGGATATAATTCTTTATAAAAATTCTCGTAGTCTTCTTTGGTTAAGTCTGCAGGTTTGCGAATCCATAAAGGATTGGTATTGTTGATTGGTTTTTCTACTTCAACATCAGCCGCTTTTCCGTCCGCACTCTTAGCCTCTATTTTCTCAGCATTCGCATCGGTAAAATAAATAGCAACGGGCAAGAATTTACAAAAACGATCTAAGATAGATTTTACACGGCTGGCTTCTAAGAACTCAGCGCTTTCTTCGTTAATGTGTAAAACAATTTTAGTACCGCGTGCGCTATAGTCTACTTCATATAATTCATATTCGGTGCTACCATCGCAGCTCCAAAAAACACCAGGGGCATCTTTATGGCTTTTAGAATAAATATCTACTTTTTCACTCACCATAAAGGCGCTATAAAAACCTAAACCAAAGTGACCAATAATGCTAGCGTCTTTGTATTTGTTTACAAATTCTTCGGCGCCGCTAAAGGCAACTTGGTTAATGTATTTATCCACTTCTTCGGAAGACATTCCAATACCATTGTCCATGATGGTCAATGTTTTTTCTTTGGCATCTAAAATCACATCTACTCTAAGGTGGCCAATATCGCCTTTCACTTCGCCTTTGGAGCTCAATGTTTTTAATTTTTGGGAAGCATCCACAGCGTTACTTACTAACTCGCGTAAAAATATTTCATGGTCGCTGTAAAGGAACTTTTTAATGATAGGAAAGATGTTCTCAGTCTGAACTCTTATTTGACCTTTTTGCATAGTTCTATTGTTTAGCTATCTACTAGCAAACAGGGTACCAAAGCTCAAATACTGCCAAGCTGTCAAGCAAAAGGGCTAGTTAGGCAAATTTTTCAGCCAGGCCGCCCCGGTGCAGCGCTTTTGAGTAAACAAAATGTCACTTGTGTCTCGGAGGAGAATCTGTTTTTCCGAATTGTAAACAGAATAAATACCAATTACCTCCCCATTATTTTTGGGTAATGCAATTCCAGCAAAATCAGCATAGCCACTGGTCCTTAGATAAATGGTTCCTCCAGAACAAAATTTTAACCCTCTACTAGCACCAATTTTGTTTTTTTTATCCGCAAAAGTTGAATTTGTATCTGCAGCGGAAAATTCAACATTGGAGATTTTAATGAGTCGTCCCTGTAACGTATCAGATAGATTTTTATAGGATACCATTAATGGTAGAATAAGGTGATTATCTTTTACCACTCTTATAAACTTAGAAAATAATGAGGCGGGTATACCCGCAGTGTTTAATTGCCCACTACTAGTATCTACTGACGCCACGATTTGCAGCATTCTTCTGTAGTCCGTTAAGTATAAATTTTGTAAATGAATTCTTACAGTTGTTCCAACTGGGTAAGTTTGATACAATGAGCTACCGTCTAAATTTAATAATATACCGCCAGTTGTATCCTGTATACTAATTGATTTATATAAATTATCATGTTCATCATTAGCTACTATAGTAGCCTCTAATGTTATTGACTTAGTAATTGCCTCTACATTGCCCATGGTATGCAATTTTCTAAATGCCCTAATACTAATTAATGTATCTGTATCATTGTTATTAATAGGTTGTGCATAAGCAGATTGTTTTAAACAGGCAACAGAAAAAAATAAAAAACTAAATGCCAATAAAGAAATAAAAATGGAGAAATAGGATTTAATGTTCATAAAATTATTATTGAATTTGTAATTGAATGCCAACAACATAGATGACGCCCTGATCATATAAATACTTAAGAGGGAATTTGTTTGGATTTAAATTAATATAATCGAAACGAGATTGCTCGAATGCTAATACTGGAATAAGAGTGCCCAGTATATTTTTAAAGCCAAAATTGCTATAAATGGGTATTTTTTGTTTTCCGTATTTTAGATTAAATGATTTTGAAAAAGAAGCATTTAAAACAAATTGGTTTGGCAAATAGGGGACCTCATGAAGGCTTGTATAAAGTTTTTGGGCAGATAATAGATCGAGTACTAAGGCTGAACGCCTATAATAATCATAATTAATGGCTCTTTTTGCTGCATAAATACCTGTTATGGAAATACGCGTTGTATAAGTAGGTTGCATTTGTATTGAAACAGCTTCTGTTATTTCAGGACTTGTTGTAGCAGGCAGGTTTTTTAATCTCAATAGACCAGACTCCACTTTATATATATCATTGGCTAATAGAATTTCATACAAAGGATTGTTTGAAATAAAATACTTTCCAATATTAATGGACATTTCAAGTTGTAAAAAATTAAATAACAAAGTCTCCATAGAAGACTCGAACCCTTGATAAACACTTTCCTTTTGACCTACTACTCCATAAACAAAAGAATTGTACTTATCATGATAAAAAAACCTTTTTTCTGATTCATTTTTTACTCTTTGGTAATAAGCACTTAACATTATTTTAGTATCGACACCTCTAAAATAAAAGCTAAGATCAATTCCATTTTTTAAAAGAGGTAATAAAAAAGGCGTTTGAAAACTATGTAAGGAAGGGTCTAAAAATACAGTAGCTGCATTCGGAGCATATTGTTGATTAAAAAAAATTGATCTTGCATAAATACGTCCAGAAAACTTATATAAAACTTCCCCCTTATACCCTACACTTGGGAAATAAAAAAGAGAAGACCTTCCTAGAGAATTGTTTATAAAAAGTCCATTTTGATTCAATCCATTTCTCTGAAACATGTCATTAGCATAATTGAGCCCAGTGGAAAATTCCCATCGTGGACTTATATTTTTAACTTGCAACCAACTCGTTGCCTGCATAGATTGCAACTCATAATTAGGGCCCCACATATCCCCTTCTTTAATTTTTTGGTCAGGACTTTGTATATCATTTTGAAAACTATTGACAAGTCCATCATCTATCACCCAGCCATTGTAATTGTAAAAGAACTTTCCACCTAAAAGATTATCAATTACTTTAAAATAATGAATTTTATCTCTAGCAATTTGTATTCCGGCATTCGTACTCCAATAATTATTTAATTGAAATTTATAAAGCGCAGATGCACGAGCTGAAATTATATTAGCGATATTTTTATTGATGATATAAAAAGATCTTTTTGAAACTGAAGCCGTATTAATTTTTTGTATTCGATCAAAATCGATTTGCAATGCTTGTGGATTTAACTCGAACCATTTATTTAATTGGATTCGCATACTACTATCCTTACTATAACTAGGCAAATAGCGATAATAATCGGGCCTAGGATCAGCGGAAGATGTCCAATCTAATTGGGATGTACCTTGTTCCCCTAGAGCAAGTCCTAAATCTATTTGAACAGTAGCCTTCTCTGTCCATTTTTTTTCATACCTAATGGAAAACACAGGCACATTTGTGAATTTACTATTGGGGTAAAAAGCTTGGCCATTAAGCCAACCCCAACTTGGATTGTAATTTCTTTGATGAGATAATGTGTAAGCTTCTAAAACAGACGGAGCCTGCTTACCTTGACTTGTCTGATTCCACCAGAGTGTTAGACCAATGGATTGATTGTTTTTAAATAATTTGTCGAAGCTAAATGCAGCACCTTTTATTTTTTTAAACCCACTAGGCGAAAAGCCATTAGGTGTATTTTGAAAAACCAAGAATGAATTCAGGCTCCATTCATTTCGATTACCTACCGCACTATATTGAATATGTCCCTCATTCATATAGGATGCGTTGGAAAATCCTGTATGCAATAGCCAACCCTTTTTGAATAAATTCGAATTAGTAGTTAAATAACTTGTTCTATAAGTTTTACTATAGCCTTCGCTAGAATATGCTAGATTTTCATCACTTTCTTTTTGATGAAAGATTTTATACATTCCTGTGTATGAAAAAGAAGCGTTCCATCCATTTAAATTAGAATCCCAATTTATTCCGTCAATTGTTGTAGTACCATTATAAGACTGCCCTCTAGGAACCCAATTAAATATATACCCATTAAACTGAGAAATACTGCTTAGAATGTTTTTATTAGATTTTAATAAGGTGGGTACCCAGTTATAGGTCCGCTCATTCTCATCATACACCCATTGCTTTATTACCTCTTCTTCATTTTGAGCAGAAGCAGATTGAATAACGATTAAAAAGAAAAACGATAACACAAACTTTCGAATAAACCCCATATTGCATTTTTGAAAACACAATTTGTATTTTTTATCAATTCAAATTCTTTCGGCAAATACGCAATATTCAAATTCATCATTTACATATACTTACTGAAAAATAAGTCCAACATGAAAAAATATTTTATACCTCTATTTATACTAATGCTTAATAGGATTTCTGCACAAAGTATTATTGTAGGCTTTTATAATTGTGAAAATTTTTATGATACTACCGATCAAATAAAAGTCATTGATGAGGATTTTTTACCTAGTAGTCAAAAAAATTATAACAGCAAAGCGTATGCTATAAAGTCTAATCATCTTGCAAAAGTTATTTATGGGCTAGGAAAAATGGAGAAAAGTAATGGTATTGCAATAATGGGAGTAGTGGAAATTGAGAACAAGTTTGTTTTGGAAAAATTAATTGCAGAACCTCTTTTGCAAAAATACCATTACAAATATTTGCACTTTGATTCCAAAGACCAACGAGGAGTAGATGTTGCCTTGATTTATAATTCCACCTATTTTGAACCCTATCAATATAAACCCTACTCATTAACCGATGCAGACCATTTTAATGATTATGCAACAAGAGATATCTTATATGTTAAAGGAAGATTATATGGAGAGTGGGTCCATATACTAGTAAATCATTGGCCTAGTAGAAGAGGGGGGTCTTTTCTTTCGAGTAATAAAAGAATATGGGCTTCCACAGTCTGTAAAAAAATAATGGATAGCGTTACTAAAATTGACCCTCTATCTAAATTTATAGTTATGGGGGATTTTAATGACAACCCTAATAATACAAGTATTAAAAAACTAGAACTATTAAACCCCTTTTACAGCCTTTTTAAAAATGGCTATGGAAGCATCGCTTTTAGAGACAGCTGGAGCCTATTCGACCAAATCTTACTAAGTATACATTGGGCTGAGGAAAATAACAAGCTAACCAACTACAAACCAATCATTTACACCGTCTCCGACATGATTGAAACCCAGGGTAAATACCAGGGCTACCCCAAAAGAACCTATGATGGAGACCGGTTTAGGGGTGGTTACAGCGATCATTTTCCGGTGGCCCTTATTTTTAAGCCAAATTTGAGCGGAAATACACTAAAATAGCCTACCTTCGCCGTCCCAAATCTGTTTTGGCAGATTCATTCCGAGCAATCGGAATGTCCACTGGGAAAAACCAATTATTTAACCAATAAATTCAAGTAATGAACAATTACGAATTAATGGTGATTTTTACACCGGTATTATCTGAAGAAGATTTTAAATCTGCTCAGAAAAAATACCAAGACTTCATCAAAGAAAATGGTGGGTCTACAGTAGCCTCCAATCCTTGGGGTTTAAAATCACTTGCTTATCCTATCGATAAGAAAACTACTGGTATCTACTGGATACTAGAATTCACAGCGCCAGCTACAGTGAATGAAAAATTGAAAATTCAATTTTTACGTGACGAACAAATTATGCGTCACATGATTACAAAACTTGACAAGTACGCAGTTGAGTACAACCACATTAAGAGAAACGGCGGTTTCCCTGTTCACAAAGCAGTTGAGGCTTAATTAAATTTTTACCAACATGGCAAAGAATGAAATCAAATACCTAACAGCGATCAAGCAGGAAAAACCTAAGAAGAAATTCTGTCGTTTTAAAAAGTATGGTATTAAGTATGTAGACTATAAGGATACAGACTTCTTAAAGAAATTCTTGAACGAACAAGGTAAAATGTTACCTCGTCGTTTAAGCGGTAACTCATTAAAGTACCAACGCAAAGTGGCTGATGCTATTAAAAGATCACGTCAAATGGCTTTGTTACCTTATGTAACCGATTTATTTAAATAGGCTCATTATTAGTAAACCATCCCTAATCTCGCGGTCTTAACAATAGACCACGGCGAGTGACAGCAAAAAAATGCTGGGCTCTTGGGAACTAAAACAATTATTATGCAAGTTATCTTAATTAAAGATGTAGACAATTTAGGCGGTAAAGACGAATTAGTAAACGTGAAAAACGGTTACGCTCGTAATTTCTTATTTCCTACTAAATGTGCTGTTGAAGCCACTGAATCAAATTCTAAGCAATTAGAAGAGCGTTTAAAAGTAAAAGCTAAGAAAGAAGCTGCTATGTTAGCTGAAATCAATAAAGTAATTACTGTATTAACTAGTAGCCCAGTTAAGTTAACCGCTAAAACAGGCGCGAACAACAAGATATTTGGAAGCGTTACTTCTTTACAAGTTACGCAAGCAATCCGTGATCAAAAAGGATACGAAATTGATAGAAGAAGAATTACCATTCAAGATGATATCAAAGAATTAGGAACCTTTAAGGCGACTATTGACTTTGGAAATGGTCAATCAACCGATATTGAAATTGAAATTGGCGCAGAAGCTTAATTAGCCTCCAACCCTTTTTTAGGACCTATTTACACTCAAAAAAGTGCCCAAAACCCCTCTCGAGACCTTCTGGAGGGGTTTTTTGTTGGGTTTTTAGGGTATTTATCCACCAATTTTATTAAAAAAGTGTATAAAATACAAATTTGTAGTTATTATACCTATCTTCGGTGTCCTAATGGCGGATTTCTTCCATTAGTATTAGATCACTTAATTTAAAAGAACATGAACATTTATGTTGGAAATCTAAGCTGGAATATGACTAGCGAAGATCTAGAGAACTTGTTTACTCCATTTGGTGCAGTAGCAAGTGCAAAAATTGTAACAGACAAATTTAACAACAACAGAAGCAAAGGCTTCGGTTTTGTTGAAATGGCTAACGACGACGAAGCTCGTGCAGCTATCAGTCAACTTCACGACACTGAAATGTTGGGTCGTAACATCGTAGTTAACGAGTCAACTCCACGTCCTGAAGGCGAAAGAACCTTCAAGAAGAAGCCTTATGGTGCTGGTGGTGGCGGTGGTGGATTTAATCGCGGCGGCTCTGGCGGCGGCGGTGGATTCAATCGCGGCGGTACTGGCGGCGGTTACAATCGTGACCGTGGTGGAAATGGTGGTGGTGAATACAATAGATATTAATCAACTGTACACAACTTAACCGTTACAATACATTACAAAATCCTTTCCGTTTATTCGGAAGGGATTTTTTTTGCTCTTTATTTTTTAACTTCAAGCCACTATGGAAAAAAATTACTGGGAAAAAATTGCACCTTCCTATGAAACCGAAATCTTTGACGTTTTAAAAAACGATGCCTCTGGTAAAATTGTAAAAACAATTATAAATTTTGCAGAACCTAAAAAATCGGTGATAGATATAGGTTGCGCCGTAGGCAAGTGGATGACGGTGCTTGCACCCCTGTTTGGTAAAGTACAGGCCATCGATATTTCAAATAACAATTTAAAGATTGCTGCTAAAAAATATCCGCAGTATACCAACATTACTTATGAAAGAGTTGACATGTCTGCCACTAAAGTAAAAGTAAATAAATACGATTCCGCGATTTGTATCAATGCTATTTTAACTTCTTCTCTAAAAAAGAGAAACTTATTTTTTAAAAATATGGCTTCCTATATAAAAAAGGGCGGAGACTTAGTGCTAGTTGTGCCTTCTCTAGAATCAAAATTGTTTAGCCATATCATTGCGAATAAATACAATGTAGACGGCGCTAAAAAAGACAAAGCCCCTATAGGTAAAAGAGCCATTAGTCAAATAAGATTTATAAAAGATGGCGTAACAGATATTGACGATGTGCCTACTAAACATTTTTTAAAAGAAGAGTTGGAACTATTATTAAACCTTGCTGGATTTAAAGTAGAGAAAATTGAAAAAATCAATTACAAGTGGTCTACCGAATTTCACAAACCTCCTAGTTGGTTAAAAACACCAGCACCCTGGGATTGGATGGTAAAAGCAAAAAAGAAATAAACGCAGAAGCATCAATAATTTAAAAGTCAACAATCACCTGTTGACTTTTTTATGCAGTATACATTCTTTTTAGGCGCTGTGTTTGAACTTTGATAAGATCTACTGTAAAAGCTGTTGAGGTAGGGACAAAAAAAATCCTCATCAAATAAATGATGAGGATCTTTAATAAATAAGGCAGCTACCTACTCTCCCAGGAAAACCCAAGTACCATCGGCCATGGGGGACTTAACTTCTCTGTTCGGAATGGGAAGAGGTGAACACCCCCGGCAAAACCACCTTAAGACGGTAATTTTATCGGATGTTTAGTCATGACAACTAAACGGATAAAACAATAATTTACATATTGGAGTAAAATCAATAACAGAAAAAAAAATAAAGCTTACGGGCAATTAGTACTACTCGACTTCGCTATTACTAGCCTTACATCTGTAGCCTATCAACGTCATAGTCTTTGACGACCCTTAAAAGTAAACTCATCTTGTGGAAGGTTTCACGCTTAGATGCTTTCAGCGTTTATCCTGGCCGTACATAGCTACTCTGCATTACACCTGGCGGCATAACAGATACACCAGCGGTACGTACGCTCCGGTCCTCTCGTACTAAGAGCATGTCCACTCAATTTACTAACGCCCACCACAGATAGGGACCGAACTGTCTTGCGACGTTCTGAACCCAGTTCACGTGCCACTTTAATCGGCGAACAGCCGAACCCTTGGGACCTTCTCCAGCCCCAGGATGTGACGAACCGACATCGAGGTGCCAAACCTTACCGTCGATATGAGCTCTTGGGTAAGATCAGCCTGTTATCCCCGGAGTACCTTTTATCCTTTGAGCGATGGCCCTTCCATACAGAACCACCGGATCACTTTAGCC
>CAIPJS010000009.1 GCA_903865435.1 uncultured Bacteroidota bacterium
CATAAGCCTCAGAAAGTCATCTAAAGCAGGTAAATAATGCAACTAGAATAATTTTCTAATGCTTTCTTTATTTTTAAAAATAATTGCCATTAGGAATACAAATGCAACATACGCTTTCTAAAGACTTGGAACAAAAGTATTCAGCTCTACAAGACGAGATAACCAAGGGTCGCCAGAAATACTTCATAAAGGTGCGAATCAAAGCTGTCTGATTGAGATATGTTTAACAGAAAAATTTATCTATAACCATTTTTAAGGACTCGGTAATGACCCTAACCCGATATTTTGAGGCTATTGTGAATCAAAGATGGACCGGAAAAGTGATTGCGGTATTTTTTTCAAATAACATTTTGAGAACAAGGAGTGTCCAATGCATTTATTTTCAGGATTCCAAGCTACTAAAAATGATTCAATGGTTTCACGAAAATATTAGTCCGGTAAAAAACCCTAACGAAATTGAACAATTCACTGAGGATGGTCCTATGCAGAAAAAGCTCAGACCAGTATATTGTATGATACATCGCTTAACCCACGCCAAAACTAAAAATAAATCTTTTAGGCAACTTTGTCTTCAAGCTGCTAACAGGAGAATTCAAGAATGAAATATGCGATGGTTAGCGAGTAATTCTTTACATAACAGAAGTGAAAACATACTGGTTCTTAAAACAGAGGCATATGAAGAAGAAATTTTACACGACGCACAAAAATTACTGAAGTGTACGTTCAGAGGTATAACAAAACCGAATATGATCAAAATGACAATCGTAGGTGAAAGTAAAGATGATTTACTGAAAAAACTAAAATCTGAGGCTCAAGAAATAACATCAGGAAAACAAGGTTTGCATCACATTTTTAATAAAACATGCAAATCTACCAAGTAAACAATATTTTTAGATCTTGTATTGCAATTGCCGAAACTAGAAAATCAAACGTGTGTTTCTTATCAGCAACTCCTGCTGCAATGTGATGGTTTGCAACAAGCGTTTTAATTCCAAACCAAGAGCTCGCTCATTTTGTCAAATTTAGAAATAGTTCTGCCAGTGAATGCATTGGGAAGATTGATGGTGCCCTGTCAATGTCAAGATGATTTTGTTGCAGCGAAGAGCATGAATCAATGCAAACGCTGCAAAGTGTTCCGTCAAGATTGCTGTAAAACATTGCAATCAGATGTATCGAACGACAGCGAAATTTGCAATTTGTGCTTGAACCATGAGAAACAAGCTGCCGCATACAATGCCAAATTTAAAGGCAAGAAAACAATAGACCTTATTTTTTTTCTTTGCCTTGTTTAAAAGATTTAAACTTATTTCAGGAGGCGACGTGAATGTCGATATCGAGCTTTGCGAATTCTGTATGAAACGAACCGCAAGTCATTGTGAAAATCCTCAGTGCGGTCTACCTTGCTGCCACATCGAAGATGGTCGTCATGGATACTATCAAGCAGGAAATATCGGGATGTTTTATTGCCAGAATTGCGGTCCCAAGAAGTTTTTCGAGGTAAACTTGATGCTTATTTTCTCGTTTACATGCATCAAGCTTTAATTACAAATCCCATGTAGGACTACATAAGGCAAATATGCAATGCTTGGTTGCCCTTCAAGAATTTCGGTAATCCTATTCTTTATGAAAGTAGCATAACCTACATTTAACGACAAACCAAAGATTAAGATCATTTTATGTTTCTTCTTTTCTTAACCCCTTGTTTAAACTTTTTATATTTTGTAGAGAAAGCGCTCGTTTGCATCCCGAAGTGCATGATATCCAATAGAGCAACAAGAGAAAGTTGCTTCAGATGCCATCGCTTTATCATGATCAAGTATTGCGTACCAAGTTCGCCTACAAAATACATATGCCCAGACTGCGCCGAAGAAGTTAAGGTAACTAATGTTTACTATTTTTAAAAATAAAATCATATGAAAAAAATAAAATGCGAAATATTTAGCTGGAGTCCCCGCTACGTGCAGATGAAAAGCCAGGTATTTATATGAATGTATTTATAAACCTCTTTTTAACCTTTTAAATAAAATTTAAAAATTCAGTGCACAAAATATTGAAGCTAAATTCCTTAAAAAGTAATATTTTTTTTTCCTTTCTCGACTAACATAATACATTGGGTGAGAGTTAGATTTGTTGTGACGTAACATGTATGAAACAGAAAATGCCGGCACCCGGAAACGAAAGGCGGTGGATGCACAAGCAAGGGACAAAACGAGACCGCTTGTTGCCGCTTCAAACACTGCTCAGGAATTTGTTGAAGGTAGTTAAATATGTTGACGTTAGAATAGATGGACGTGAAGAATTTATTGTGTATTTAAATCTTTTTTAGGATTCCGAAAACCTTTTTTTGAATCAGTATTCATCTATTTTCGTGTAGACTTGTCGCTTCATGAAAAACGACAGGCGCTAACGAATTTGGCAGAAAACACAGCCAGTACCGTGGGACGAATATCGCTGGTTTCAGTAAAGGGTAGGATAAAAGCTTTAGAATAAAATGAAAAATACTACGGTAAATTTGAATGAAAACATGTACCTTTTTTAGCCGGACAAAAACGCAAAACTACGACACGTAGCGACGATGATGATGATGACAATAACTTCCCAACTCACGGAACTGACCGACTTGATGTATCCCTATATTCCACGGGATCAAGCAAACATCTTACAACAACCGAAAACGGTAGGATTTTGTAAATAGCAAATATTCGCTATCATAAACTTTTTTTCTTTCAAGGTGGAAAGAAAAGACGACAGCCAGAAGTACTTACAGGTATATTTTTCATCACATTTAGCTTCGATCTCTTCTCAAGAGGAGAGCAGGATATTTGCAAAGTATTTTAATCAAAACTTTGTTTAGATGGTCCTCGCAATGTCCTTTTCTCTCAAGCTGACCAAGAGCTCTTACCCGGGGCGTTTAGAGAGGACATAAAGCACTGGCCCATTGCGGTTCCCGGGTACCGAAGCAATGTTTACTGTTTGGCTCATTGCCCAGGTAAAAATGTTATCATTAATATCTTTTCAAAAGTTAAAACATACGTACTTACGTGTTTTCTTTTTTCCTAGATGATTCCCAAAAACCTGCTACCAAATATTGCATCTGCTCGCCTGGTATATTCATGTGCGACCAGTGCTTCGGGCACCATTGCGCCAGCACCAGATATATTATAGCGTCACTCCGACTAGCTGAACAATGGAAAAGTCCAATCAAGAATGGCGACGAAGATGATAATGAGTAACTACAACATTCTTTTCTCTTTTTTTTCTCTTCATTTTTTTTCTCTAAATGACAAAATTACTTTTATACAAAAAGAATTGATAAAATAATTATTTACTTGCTTTAAAACAGACTAAACAAGTCATGTCTTTAACGAGTTGACCAATGTTTTTACGTTAGGTTGAATCAAAAATCATTGCTATTACAAAGCAGCAAAAAAGATGAATGGAAGTTGCAGATACGAATCCCATCGGAGAAAAAAATAAACACAAGATCAGAATCGCCCATATTGCTGACAGAAAGCAAGGTAAATCTTTCTTCACGTTTTTACAAAATGCGCACATTATTTCTTTATTAGAACTGTTGCTCGGAAATGGAATGCTTTAAGCGACTAAAGGTCCCTGATATCTTGATGTACACCCCAAACGTTTTTAATCTTGTTTGAAAGTTGAGGAAGATACCAAGAAAAGGATTGGGAGTAGTTGCCGAGTCTGTGATACCGGTACGAAAGGGAGAAGTTGTCTGTAATTATAACGGGGATTTGATATCTTCACAAGAAGCTGACGATCGAGAGGTTGGAAATCTATTTGCATAAATTAATTAGAAGACTTATTTCCTAATTCTATGCACTTTAGCGAGCAAGATCCCGTAAAGAGAAAATGGGATTCGTATATCATTTCAGACATATGGACAAGCCTTATTGGTTTGTTCAAATGCATGTTAAAACTTGAAACGCCGGCTCACGATGAATGTTTTTGGAGCAGTATTGACGCAACAAAATCATCATGCATTGGGAGATTTATTAATCATAGCCGGCGCAACGCAAATATCAAAGCACAGACATGGTCTGATTCTCCAGGAATATGTTTTCGAGCTATAAAGGTACGTGAAATACTATCAATATTAGATCGACAATACTTCACTACTTTGAATGACAATTTTGTATGCAGGATATTTCGAGTGGCACTGAGCTACTTTACGATTACGGCATTAGAGATAAAAAGACACTTTCCTTGTACCCGTGGCTAAACGAATAATGTCCCCTTTGTCAACTGCTGGTATGTTCGAAAAGAACATAGAACATTTCGTTTAAGTTTGTAAATGTAACAAGGTTGGTATAAGTTTTATAATAAACTCTTCAATTGTGTTTTGATGTATAAACCAGAGTCCAAGAAAAGGGGTCAAATTAACAATACATGGTTACTTGTAATTATATAATAAAATTAAAACAAACAAGTCTTCTGAGCGTGACCCTAAAGCAAGCTGGCCCGTTGATTCTTGAGCTAAAAGCGTTAAGAAATGCTTTAATGAAAGGTATTACCGGTCAATATCAAACATTGAAATACATAGCAATGCACTATCATTCAATAAAACATACGAAAACAAATATACACACTATTGGAAAGGGGAAAAGCATAAAATGACATACAAAGCTACCACGCTCTTCACGTACCGGTATGAAAACATATAAACATACATATATTAACGCAAAACATGCCTAACAAAATAACAATAAACGTATGTACAACCCCGAATAAAACAGACTGCTTGATACACACGCATACGTTAATAGACAAATGTATACACACATACACACATACATACATACATACATACATACATACATACATACATACATACATACATACATACATACATACATACATACATACATACATACATGCATAAATACATACAAAC
>CAIPJS010000010.1 GCA_903865435.1 uncultured Bacteroidota bacterium
ATCTTTCCTTAATAGATTCTTCTACAAGACCTAAAAAATCTGCTAAAAAAGCAGAAGAACCTGCTGCAACAACTCCTAAAGAGCCCGTTGCAAAAAAATCTACTAAAAAAGAGGATGATGCGAAAGCCGCTCCAGTAGATCATTCCATTGCACCTGAAAACGTGCATGGAAAAATTGAAAATATTGCTACCAAAAAATTAGAAGGTCCTAAAGTAATGGGCAAAATTGAATTGCCTATTAATAGCGATACACGTCCTAAGCCAATGAGCCAAGAGGAAAAACGCAAACGCAAACGTATTCCTTCTCAAGGCGGTAATCCAAATCAACCTCAACAAGGTGGACAAGGCGGTGGTCAAAGACCAGGCGGTGGATATCAAGGACAAGGCGGTGGTGCAAGACCAGGTGGAGGATATCAAGGACAAGGCGGTGGTGCAAGACCAGGTGGTGGCGCAAGACCAGGTCAAGGTGGTGCACGTGGTGGCAATAGAAATGCACCTCAAACAGCAGAACAAAAAGAAATTGGTCAAAAAGCCATTCAAGATAAGATTAAAGAAACGCAAGCAAAATTAGCAGGCGCCGGGGGAAGAGGAAAAAGTTTGAAATCTAAATACCGTCGTGCTAAAAGAGAAGAAGCTGCAGAAAATGAAACCAATGAAATAACTGATAACAAATTACAAGTTACTGAGTTTGTTACGGTAAGTGAGTTGTCAAGTTTGATGGATGTAAGTTTTGCAGATATCATTAGCAAATGTATGAACTTGGGCATCATGGTTTCTATTAACCAACGTTTAGATGCAGAGGTAATAGAATTGGTAGCAAGTGAATTTGGTTTTGAAGTAGAATTTGTGGGGTTAGAAGATGTAGAAGAAATGGATGAAGAAGAAGAAGCAGATGATTTAGCAAACTTAGTGGAGCGTCCTCCAATTGTAACTATTATGGGTCACGTAGATCATGGTAAAACATCTTTACTAGATTATATCCGTAATGCCAATGTGGTGGCAGGTGAGGCAGGAGGAATTACGCAACATATTGGTGCTTATGAAGTGACTTTGCCCAATGGTAAAGCCATTACTTTCTTAGATACACCAGGTCACGAAGCTTTTACAGCCATGCGTGCGCGTGGTGCGAAGGTAACCGATATCGCTATTATTGTGGTGGCTGCTGATGATGCGGTGATGCCTCAAACCAAGGAAGCCATTAGTCATGCGCAAGCGGCGAATGTACCCATGATTTTCGCGGTGAATAAAATTGATAAAGATGGTGCCAATCCACAAAAAATATATGAGCAATTGTCTCAAATGAATATTTTGGTAGAAGCTTGGGGTGGTAAATTTCAAAATCAAGAATTGTCTGCGAAACAAGGTTTAAATGTAGATACTTTATTAGAGAAAGTTATTTTAGAATCTGATTTATTAGATTTAAAAGCCAATCCAAATAGAGAAGCTTCAGGAAGTATTATTGAAGCCTCTTTAGATAAAGGGCGTGGATATGTTGCCACTATATTAGTACAGAATGGAACTTTAAAACAAGGTGACTTAATTTTATCTGGACAATATTATGGCCGTGTAAAAGCCATGTTCAACGAGCGTAATCAACGCATCGAAGTAGCACCACCTTCTACACCAGTAGTCATATTAGGTTTAAATGGTGCACCACAAGCAGGTGAGAAATTTAAAGTATTCGAAGATGAAGCAGAAGCAAAAGAATTAGCCACTAAGCGTGCTCAATTATTAAGAGAGCAAGGTTTAAGAACTAGAAAACATATTACATTGGATGAAATTGGACGTCGTTTGGCATTGGGTAACTTTAAAGAATTAAATATTATCATTAAAGGTGATGTGGATGGTTCTGTAGAGGCCTTAAGCGATTCTTTACAAAAATTATCTACCGAAGAAATTGCCATTAGAGTGATTTTGAAAGGGGTAGGTCAGATTTCGGAATCGGATGTATTGCTTTCAGCAGCTTCTGATGCCATCATTATTGGATTTAACGTAAGACCTTCTATGCAAGCCAATAAATTGGCCGAAACAGAAGGGGTGGAAATTAAATTGTACTCTATCATCTACAACGCCATTGACGAAATTAAGAGTGCGATGGAAGGTATGTTGGAGCCAAAAATTCAAGAGAAAATTGTGGCCAACGTAGAGGTGAGAGAAGTTTATAAATTTGATAAAGCTACCGTGGCTGGATGTTTTGTATTAGACGGTAAATTAAGCAGAAACAGCAAGATTAGAATTATACGTGACGGTATCGTGGAATATCCTAAAGGAGAAGGCCAAAGTGCTGAATTGGGTAGTTTGAAACGTTTCAAAGACGACGTAAAAGATGTGGTATCCAACATGGAATGTGGTTTGACCATCAAAAACTTTATTGACCTTAAAGTGGGAGATATTGTAGAAGCCTTTGAAGAAGAAGAAGTAAAACGTACTTTATAAAAAAATTAAGATTTACTATTTGGAACTAAGTTTCAACTGGTAGTACTTTGTATATTAATAAAATTATAGATGAAATTATTTAAGGTTATTTTTTCTTTTGCTTTTTTTATGTTTGCCTTGCAATCTAATGCACAGGTAAAAAAAGTATTGGCCGATAAAATTGTAGCAACTGTTGGCGATAAATTTATTTTAAAATCGGATGTAGAAAATGCCATTGCAGATTATAAAAGACAATCTCAAGGACAAGAAAATGTCACATTGCCGGGGAGCTGTCAAATTATAGAAGGTCAGCTTATTCGTAAAGCCTTGGTTTTACAAGCGCAAAAAGATTCCATCAATGTTACTGAAGACGAAGTAGAAAATGCCATAGAGAGTCGTATTAGAAATTTCGTACAACAATTTGGTTCTAAAGAAGCATTGGAAGAAGTAGCTGGAAGAACCGTGGTCCAATTAAAAGAGGATTTTCGCGTTTTGATCAAAGAGCAAAAATTGGCCGATCAAATGCAAGAAAAAATCGTTGATAAAATAAAAATTACTCCAAATGAAGTAAGGGCTTTTTATAATAAAATACCTGTAGATAGTTTGATTTTATATGAAAGTGAAGTACAGGTGACTTCTTTGGTAATGCACCCTAAGGCCAATAGAGATGTGGAAGAATATGTTATCCAACAAATGTTAGGCTATAGAAAACAAATCGAAGCCGGTATCAATACTTTTGATCAATTGGTAAAATTGTATTCTGAAGATCCAAGTGCTAAAGAAAATATGGGTCTATTTAATTTAAATAGAAACGAACACAATTTTGATCCAGCTTTTATGTCTGGTTCTTTTAGATTAAAAGAGGGTCAAATATCTGCACCAATCAAATCAAAATTTGGTTACCATATTATTCAATTGCTTTCCAGATCGGGTGATGACGCAGTAGTAAAACATATTTTACGTATCCCGCCAATTACCAATGACGAGATTAACGAAACCAAACATTTCTTAGACAGTATTAGAAAAGAGATTGTTGCAGGTAGAATATCTTTTGGCGAAGCAGTCAATAAAAATAGTGATGATGACGGCAGTAAATTTAGCGGCGGCTCGGTTACAGGCCGTGATGGTTCTACTTATGTAAACATTGACCAATTAGATAAAGACATGGTGGTGGTGATCAAGAATATGAAGCCAGGTGATGTTTCAGAACCACAAGTGTATTTAGATGATCGCGGAAGAAAAGCCGTACGCCTTATTTTTTTCAAAGAAAGAACAGAGCCGCATAAAGAAAATCTAAAAGAGGATTACAATAAAGTTTCACTAAGAGCATTAGAGGTTAAAAAAACACAAGCATTAGAAGATTGGTTTAAAGTGCATGTGCCAGGGTATTATATATACATAGATCCTGAATTTCAAGCTTGTACCGAATTAAAAGATTGGAACAAAGTAGCCAATGAAATGGCAAAAGGGAAAGCGTATTAATTTTATATTGAATCTTTATGAATATCATTTCATTTCCGCACAACGAAAGAGGACATGTTCAATTTGATTGGTTAGACACCTACCACAGTTTTAGTTTTGGTAGCTACCATGATGCTAAAAAAGTTCATTTCGGAGCACTCCGTGTTTTAAATGATGATAAAATTGATGAGGGTATGGGTTTTGGCACCCATCCTCATGACAATATGGAAATCATTACCATTCCATTGTTTGGCGATTTGCACCATAGAGATAGTACTGGAAGAGATTGCATCATTAAAGAAAATGATGTACAAATTATGAGTGCTGGTAGTGGCATTCAACACAGCGAAGTGAATCCAAATAGGGATAAAAGAGTTGAGTTGTTTCAAATTTGGATTTTCCCTAAAGAGCGCAATATAACCCCGAGATACGATCAAAAATCATTTTTACCTAAGGATAGAGAAGACCAATTGTTAACTGTAGTGTCTCCCAATGACCCTAATACTTTATTCATCAATCAGGATGCTTGGTTGTCTTTAGGCCATTTTATAAAGCCTTTTTCTTCGGAATATAGCTTTCATCAAACAGGCCAAGGATTGTATGCCATGTGTATCGAAGGCAACTGTACCATTGGGGGCCAAACCCTTGGCCGCAGAGACGCTGTGGGCATCAGTGGGGTAGACAAAGTAGCCATTGAAGCCGCTGCTGGGTCGGATATTTTGCTCATCGAAATTCCCTATTTTACTGCTTAATTTTAGTTGAAAAGTTTTTAACATCTAAATTGGTATGCATTACCGAACTGATGTAAATTTGTAGCTCTTTAAACTCCATCATGAGCGACGAAATCAAACACGAATGTGGGCTAGCCTATATTCGACTTAGAAAGCCACTTTCTTATTATCTTCAAAAAAGAGGGTCGGTTACCTACGGATTAAACAAGCTCTACCTTTTGATGGAAAAACAGCACAATCGTGGACAAGATGGTGCAGGTTTGGCTACACTTAAATTAAACATTGAACCGGGTAATCCTTTCTTATATAGATTGCGCAGTAATGCACAACAACCCATTGCCGATTTATTTTATAAAATTGGTTTAGAAATTCAAGAGCTTGAAAAGTTTCAACCAGATATTGCAAAACATCCTGGCTTAATGAAAGGTCATTTGCCTTTTATGGGTGAAATTTTATTGGGCCATTTGCGTTATGGTACCCAAGGTAAAAACAATCTTGAATTTTGTCATCCATTTATTAAACGCAATTTAGTTCCAGGCAAAAATTTAGCCTTAGCAGGCAATTTTAATTTAGTGAATACTGATGAGCTTTTTGAACAAATCAAAATGGAACCAGGTGCTTTCGAAAAACAAAGCGATTTGGCAGCTATGATGGAAGTGATTCACCATTTTTTAACCTTAGAGGAAAGCCTCAATCCCAATAATCCCAATATTGTAGATGTACTTAAAAAGGCGGTCCCATTATTTGATGGTGGTTTTACTGTAGGCGGTTTGGTAGGCAATGGCCATAGTTTTATTTTAAGAGATGCCAATGGCATTCGACCTGCCTATTATTATATTGACGACGAAGTGATTGTTGCAGCAAGTGAAAGAGCAGCCATTAGAACTACATTTAATGTGGCTGAAAATGAAGTACTGGAACTCATGCCTGGTCAGGCTTTATTGGTAGATGACGAAGGAAAATATACCATTGAGCAAATTATAGCGCCCAAAGAAAGACGCGCTTGTTCTTTTGAGCGTATTTATTTTTCCAGAGGTAGTGATGAAAAAATTTATAGAGAAAGAATTGCCTTAGGCAATCATTTAAGTAAAATTGTTTTAGAAAGAATTGACAATGACTTAAAAAATACCATCTTCTCTTACATACCTAATACGGCCGAAGTAGCTTTTTATGGCTTAGTAAAAGGAATGGAAGAGTACCTCAATAAAATTAAAGTTGAAAGAATTTTAAGTTGGGGTAGCGAAGTGGATCCAGAAAAACTGGAAGCCATGATTAATCGTAAAATTAGACAAGAAAAAATTGCGATTAAGGATGTAAAATTACGCACTTTTATTACCGAGGATACCAACAGAAACGAGATGGTGCAGCACGTGTATGATATTACCTATGGTACCGTGCGCAAAGATGAAGACACTTTAGTGATTATTGATGATAGCATTGTGCGAGGTACTACTTTAAAAGAGAGCATTATCAGAATGTTGTCTCGCTTAGGCCCTAAAAAAATAATTGTAGTTTCTTCTGCCCCTCAAATTAGATACCCCGACTGTTACGGCATTGACATGAGCAAGATGAACGATTTCATTGCCTTTAGAGCGGTGATTGCTTTACTGAATGAAAAGGGAATGACCCATGTGATTGATGAGACTTATCAAAAAATTATTGCTTTAGAAGCAAGCAATGAATTGCATACTGAAAATGTAGTGCGTCAATTATACAAACCATTTACTCCTGAAGAAATTTCAGATAAAATTGCGCAGTTAATAACACCAGAAAATATTAAAATTCCTGTTGAAGTGATTTACCAGACCATTGAGGATTTACATGATTGTTGTCCTACTAATACTGGAGACTGGTATTTCACAGGCAACTATCCCACACCAGGCGGTAACAAGGTTTGTAATAAAGCCTTCAAAAATTATATTGAGGGTAAGAATGTAAGAGGGTATTAATTATAAATAAACGTATTCAAAAAAAAGGATCCTAACTTTTATTAGGATCCTTTTTTTATAAGTGAACTATCTTTAATAGTTATACTCTATAACAAATGGCATTGATGTTCATCCCTGCACCCACAGAAGCAAAAATAACCACATCTCCTTTGTTCAATTGATGTTCTTTGTATTTACCATGTTTCACCATATCGTATAAAGTAGGGATGGTGGCTACCGAGCTATTGCCTAAATCATGAATACTCATAGGCATTACATTTTCAGGAACCACTCTTATATCATATAATTTATACAAAGCTTTAATAAAGCCTTCATCCATTTTTTCATTGGCCTGATGCAAGAAGAATTTTTTGACATCATGAATGTCTACCCCTGCTTTTTCAATACACTCTTTCATAGCAATTGGCACATTTTTAATGGCATACTCGTATACTTTACGACCCTTCATTTTAATATACCTGGTAGCGTCTTCTGCTTCTGGATGATAAGACTTTCCCAAGTATAAGTAGTAGGTTTCATCCATACAATGGCTTTGAACACTGCTTGCTAATATACCACTAGTCGTATCTGTTGAGTTTTCTACAATACATGCACCTGCACCATCACTAAAAATCATGCTGTCTCTATCGTGTGGGTCTACTACTCTGCTTAAGGTTTCAGCACCAATAATTAAGCATCTTTTGGCTAAACCTGATTTTATAAAAGAATCGGCATGTATGACACCTTGAATCCAACCTGGACAACCAAATAATAAATCATAGGCCACACAATTGGGATTACGAATACCTAATAAATTTTTTACTCTTGAAGCAATGGCAGGAATGGTATCCGTTTGTGTGGTGCCATCAAGGACGTTGCCAAAATTATGTGCTACAATTATTTGATCAATGGTTTCTGGATCAATGCCTGCATCTTGAATGGCCAATTCGGCTGCCTTGGTGGCTAGGTCAGAGGTATTTACATTTTTTTCTGCATATCTTCTTTCATAAATACCTGTGATGTCTTTAAATTTTTCAAAAATTTCTGCATTGGGCGTATTAATTAATACGCCGTCTTCTCCATAAAAGCTATGGTCGCGAAATGAGGTATTAGGTATAACAAGACCAGGTATGTAGCTGCCTGTTCCAGTGATGATGGTTGCCATTAGGAGATTTTAGGTTTTATAAGCTAATGCGTTCTAATCTAAGATAAGAATTTCTATTGAATCTAAATGTATTTATCGCCCTTATGTCTTTTAACCTCGGCGACATATTCTTTTATGGATTGCTCTTTTTCTTTACTGCAAATAAGCAAAACATCTTTGGTATCTACAATAATAAAGTCATCCACTCCTTGCACGACAACTAATTTATCTTTTGGTGCATTAATCATACACTTGGTAGCATCAATCACAATAACATTATCAGAGGCAACGGCGTTTCCGAAATAATCTTTTTCCATATTTTCATAAGCACTATTCCAAGTACCTAAATCACTCCATCCAAAGGAAGAAGGTAGCACATACACATTGTCTGCTTTTTCCATGATGGCAATGTCAATAGAAATATTAATACATTGAGGATAAATTTTTTCAATCGCCATTTTCTCATTAGGGGTATTGAAATTTTCTTTTTCCTGATCAAATAATTCAAACATTTCGGGCTGGTATTTTTCAAATGCTTTTAAGATGGCACTTGTTTTCCATGCAAAAATGCCTGCATTCCATAAAAAATCACCACTCGCTAAAAAAGACTCTGCAATTTCTTGAGTAGGTTTTTCTGTAAAAGTTTTTACTTTATAAACCCCATTACTTACTTCTAAACCTTCGTATTGAATATAACCATAGCCAGTATTCGGATTGGTAGGTTGGATACCCAGTGTTGCCAATGCATTAATATTAGCGACAAAGTCAAGTGCTTTTTCTACTACTTTTTCAAAATTAGCTTGTTCTAAAATTAAATGATCGCTTGGCGCTACAATAAAAGTGGCTTGAGGGTCTATTTGTGCTAACTTAAAAGAGATATACGCAATACATGCTGCTGTATTTTTTTTACTAGGTTCTGCCAAAATATTTTGATCAGGTAATTGGGGCAATTGTTTTTTTACAATCTCTACATATTCTTCAGAAGTTACAATAAAAATATTTTCTGCAGGGATGAAAGGAAGATATCTTTCATAAGTCCATTGAATTAATGTTTTCCCTGTATTTAAAACGTCTAAAAATTGTTTGGGATATGCAGTCCTGCTCATCGGCCAAAACCTACTTCCAATTCCGCCCGCCATAATGGCTACATAATGATGTTTGTTCTGCATTAGCAATTATATTTTATAAAATTCCTTCTTTCATTAAATCGTGAATATGAATCATGCCCAGGTATTTATTATCAGCTGCAACAATTAATTGACTGATGTCGTTTTTTTCAATGATGGCTAAGGCCTCTACTGCTAAAGCATTTGGGCTAATGGTAATGGGGGCTGCATGTGCAATCTGGGCGGCTGTTAAATCGGTTAAGCTGCTATATTGTTCTAACATACGACGTATGTCTCCATCTGTAATGATGCCTAATACATTTTCCTTGTCATCAATCAAAACGACCGCACCCAATCTATTTTTAGAAATTGTAACAATCACTTCTTTTAATGAAGTGCTTTTTATAACGAAAGGCTTGGGGTTTACTTGCGCCATTTGTCCAGTGGTCAAGGTCAATCTTTTTCCTAAGTTGCCCCCTGGATGAAATTTTGCAAAATCCGTTGCTTTAAATTCTTTGATCTCCATCAAAGACATCGCCAACAAATCACCCATTACCATTTGAACTGTAGTGGATGAAGTAGGTGCTAAATTATGAACACATGCTTCTTTGGCTACGGTTGTATTTAAAACCCAATGCGCTTCTTTGGCTAAGTAACTTTCTATATTGCCTACCATGGCCACCAATATGTTTCCAAACTTTTTTATAAGGGGGACTAAATTTTTTATTTCTGGACTCTCTCCACTTTTACTAATAATCATTACTATATCAGCTGGAGCAATCATGCCAGAATCGCCATGGATGGCATCGGCTGCATGCAAATACAAAGCACTTGTTCCAGTAGAGTTTAAAGTAGCTACTATTTTTTGAGCAATGATGGCGCTTTTGCCAATACCGCTTATAACCAATCTACCCTTGGAAGCATAAATGGCTTTGACTACTTCTACGAAAGCATTGTCAATATTTGCTTGTAATGCATTTACTGCGGCTGTTTCAATGTCCAGCGTTCTTTTGGCAATAGAAATAATTCTTTGGTCCATAGGCGGTATAAGAAGCAGCAAAGTTAATGTTTCATCCACATTGATGCTCTATTTTTCGAAAAGCTTTATTTTTTTGCAAAAATTTGCTCTAGATTAAACAATACTGAATTATTTTCGTTAACTTATATACCAACTTGGACCGAAACAGTTGATTTTAAGATAATTACAAATGCCCACCGCTAAAAAACCCAGTAAAAAAGCCCCCAGCAACACTTCAAAGGAGAGCCCTTTTAATAAAGCAACCATTTTAAAGGCTTTGGAGCAATATTTTGGGTTTACCAATTTTAAAGGAACGCAAGAAAAAGCCATCGATGCTTTATTGAGCGGCAGAGATACTTTTGTGATTATGCCTACTGGTGGTGGAAAGAGTTTATGTTATCAATTGCCTGCATTGATGCTTCCTGGATGTGCCATCGTGGTTTCTCCATTGATTGCATTGATGAAGAACCAGGTAGATCTAGTAAGAGGCTATAGTGAAAATGACGAAGTGGCCCACTTTTTAAATTCTTCTTTAAATAAAGGGCAAATCAAAGAAGTGAAAGCCGATTTATTAAGTGGCAAAACAAAGTTATTGTATGTAGCCCCCGAAACTTTAACCAAGCAAGAAAATCTAGATTTTTTTAGCGACTTAAATATTTCATTTTTTGCAGTAGATGAAGCCCATTGTATTTCAGAATGGGGGCATGATTTTAGGCCCGAGTATCGAAGACTCAAAGAAATGATGGAAGAAATTAATGCGGCAATACCTATTATAGCATTGACTGCTACCGCTACGCCCAAAGTGCAAAGTGATATTGTAAAAAACTTAGCATTGCGTGATCCTGAAGTTTTAATTTCTTCTTTTAACAGAGCCAATTTGTACTATGAAGTACAACCCAAAGTAAAAAAAGAAGTTACTGTAAAAAATATTGTCCGGTACATTACCAAACATAAAGGGAAGAGTGGTATTATTTATACATTGAATAGAAAAACCACCGAAGAGTTGGCAGATTTATTAAAGGCCAATAAAATTAAAGCCGTGGCTTATCATGCAGGCTTAGATCAAAAATTAAGAGCCGATAGACAGGATCAGTTTTTGAATGAAGAGGTGCAAGTAATTGTAGCTACGATTGCTTTTGGTATGGGTATTGACAAACCAGATATTCGATTTGTGATTCATTACAATATTCCTAAATCTATTGAAAACTATTATCAAGAAACTGGTCGCGCAGGCCGAGATGGCTTAGAAGGAAATTGTATTTTATATTATGCTCATAAAGATGTTTCTAAACTAGAACATTTTTTAAGAGACAAGCCCCTCAATGAAAGAGAAGTGGGCGCGCAATTAATTGATGAAACAGTTGCATTTGCAGAAAGTGGTGCTTGCAGAAGAAGAAGTTTATTGCATTATTTTGGCGAAAGTTGGGAAGATACCAATTGTGGTCATTGCGATAATTGTTTGAATCCAAAAGAAAAAATTGAAGCCAAAGAGCAATTGGTACAATTGTTAAAAGTGATTGAAGCATTGAATGAACGCTTTGTAGCAGATTATGTAGTACAAGTTATAGAAGGAGAATATACCCCACAATTAGGTTTGTATCGACATGAAAAATTACCTGTTTTTGGAATTGGTAAAGCATACGATAAATTATTCTGGAATAGCATGGTGCGTCAAGCCATGTTGGATACCATGATTGAAAAAGACATCGAAGAATATGGGTTATTGAAAATAACGGCTAAAGGGCAAAAATTTTTAAAGAAACCTACAAGCTTTAAAATGGTTTTGAATAATGTTTTTGATGATGCCAACGCAGAGGAGGACGAACAAGATGGCCCTGAAAGTGCAGGAACTACCAACGATGTTTTATTTGAAATGCTCAAAGATTTGAGACAAAAAGAAGCCAAAAAAATTGCTTTGCCTCCTTTTGTTATTTTTTTAGAAACTTCTTTACAAGACATGGCCACCTTGTATCCAACTACTTTAGAAGAATTGGAAAGATGCCAGGGTGTGAGCAAAGGCAAGGCGATCAAGTATGGCAAGCCTTTTGTCAAAATAATTGAAAAATACGTTGAAGAAAATAATATTGAAAAGCCAGACGATTTTGTAATGAAGTCGGTTGCAAACAAATTCAATCATAAAATTTACATCATTCAAAATGTAGACAAGAAAATTCCTTTAGAAACCATTGCCAAAAACAAAGATCTGAAGTTAGAAGCTTTATTAGAGGAAATGGAAACCATTGCAGCCAGTGGCACTAAATTGAATTTAGATTATGCTATTGATGAATGGTTAGATGAATATGACCAAGCCGAGATTTTAGAATATTTTAAGAATTGTGAAACTTCTTCTCTCCAAATTGCTCAAGAAGAATTAAGCGAGAACAACTATTCTTGGGAGCAGTTAAAAATAATGCGTATTAAATTTTTAAGTGTAGTAGGTAATTAATTGGTATAACTGTTGTTAGCACCTAAATAAACATGCACTCTTTCCGCCACATTTTTTCTTACACTTAAATAATAGAAATTGTAATCTGCTATATGGTAGTTTTTTGTTCTGTATAAAAAGCTACCTAGAAATGCTGGTTTTTTAGTCCACAAGATGCCTCCATGATTGATGGCGCCTACCACATGTGTAGTGATGGTGTTAAAATTATACAAGACAGCACCTTCATTCAAACTGCGGTCAACGATGGTATCTTTTGTATTCCATGAAATAGGGTTTGTTACGATAGAAGTATACCTTTCTTTTTCTACAAAATCGGGTGTATAACCTTCTTGATAAGTTCTCCATGCGCAAATACAGCCAATGGCTTTGGGTTGATCACATGGTTTGAGTTGAACATAATCAGCAGGGTCAATGGCCATGCCCACCACATAGGCTGCTACCAATTTTTTTGCAAGTGGCTTGTTGTCAAAGTATTCTCTTAATAAACGCTTTGCATGGGTAGAACCTTGACTATGTGAAGCAATTACAATAGGCCTTCCTTTGTTTTCATGTTCCATATAATATTCAAAAGCAGCTTTCACATCCTGATAAGCCAATTCAAAAGCGGCAATGGCTATTACGGTATCTTTTTGATCTTTGGGACTGTATGCTTTAATATGTGCTTGCCGATAACGTGGTGCATAAATTCTTCCTACTTCATTAAAGATGCTAGCTTGATTTAGAATGGTGGTATAATCGGTTTTAATATTCACTTTAATGTCATGTAAGGAAGCATTCATACCATAAGGCATGTTAGAGTCCAAATAAGTGGTAGGGTGTATAAAGAAAACATCTACCAATTGAACTGGATGAAAGGTTTTGCTTAATTCCTTAGGCAAACTGTCCGCAGGACTTTTTTTATTTGGATGCGCAGCCCAATAATTTAAATTACTATAATCTGGTATTTCACCCAATGATTGCTTTTCATAGATTGGCTCCAATTTTGCATAATTGCTTTGCGCACAACTGCCTAAAAATAGTACGAATAGAATAAAAGCAAAGTGGCGCATGCGCTTAAGATTTAAATAATTGAAAAGCAAAGGTAAAGCTTGTTGTTAAATTTGACAGCGTGCAGGCTATTTTGTTTAATTAAAAATAGGGTTTGCGTAAAAATTAATATTTTTAAGGGTAATCTTATACAATTGTGAAACTATTGCGACATCTCCCGTTTTTAACAGCTGTTTTTAAACACAGTTTGACTGCTTTTGGTGGCCCACAAGTACATATAGGACTCCTGCAATACCGTTTTGTAGACCAACGCAAGGATCTAAGCGCTGAGGAATTGATGGAATACAACGCTTTTTGTCAATTGCTTCCTGGGGCTTCCTCTACGCAAACCATCATTCTCATTGCCAATAAAAGAGGAGGTAGCTTTTTAGCTTTTATTACTTTACTCGTTTGGATTTTGCCTGCTACTTTTTTAATGGCGTTAGTTGCCATTTTATATAGTTATTTTGATTTAAAACAAGAGTTAAAAAGTTTAAGATTACTTCAACCCATGGCCATTGGGTTTATTGCCAGCGCTACCATTGTATTGTACAAGAAAGCCATCAATAGTACCATCACAAAAATTATTTTTATTTGCACAAGCTTTATAATTTTATTCAGCTTTAAAAATCCTTGGGCCATTCCTTTGGTGATTATTTTAGCAGGAATTGCCACCAATTTTAGTAAGAAAAGAATTCCAAATGATGGGGCTGCACCTAAGGCGATTAAGTGGTTCGGTCTCCTTATTTTTAGTTTGCTATTTATGATTGCAGGTTTTATATCAGAACAAGCCTCTCGACAAAATTGGGAACACCGTAAAGTGTTTAATTTGTTTGAAAACAACTATCGTTTTGGAAGTTTGGTATTTGGTGGCGGTGATGTATTGATGCCCATGATGTATGAGCAGTATGTAGCAAGGCCTAATTCTGAGCATATTAAAAAAAGCAAGAGAGAAGTATTAAAAATTTCTAAGGAAGCATTTTTAACAGGTTCGGGTATCGTAAGAGCCATGCCAGGTCCTGTTTTTTCGGTAGCTAGTTTTACAAGTGCTTTTTTGTTAAAAGACAAAGGAGTAGCCTGGCAATTTGCTGGCGCATTCATTGGCAGCTTGGGTATTTTTTTGCCTAGTTTTTTTATTGTTTTATTTTTCTTTCCCATTTGGCAAAATCTAAAAAGGTATGCCATTTTTTATAGGTCATTAGAGGGCATTTATGCAGCAGTAGTAGGCATTATGCTTGGTGCTACCTTGTATTTTATTAAAGATATTGTAATGGAGATTGACCCATTGAGTAGCTTCCACTTATTGAGTTATATTTTTGTTTTTGTAACCAGTACGTATCTTATTTATACACATAAATTGGCATCGCAATGGATAGTGTTGATGACCATTGCATTTGGATTTTTAACCACTTTTATTGGGTAAGCAAAAAGGTAAAAACCTGTTAATTGTATAAAGTAAGGGTTAAATTTAATTTAAGCTTTCTTAATATTGCACTCATCATGAATCTAAAGCGCCAACTCTTCTTATTTATTTTAGTTGTTTTGTTTTACAAAGCAGAAGCGCAAAATTTAACGGTGAGTGGGGTTGTATATGATATTTCAGGAAGACATCCGATAGAGTCCGTGATTGTATTTAGCAATAACAATCATGCGTTCACGGATTCTCTTGGTAGATACGTGATTACTGTAAAAGCAAAAGATTCCATTTGGTTTTCTTTATTTGGTAAAAACACACATAAATATCCTTTGGATACGGTAGAGGATTTACGCAATTTTAATGTGATGATTCATGTGACTGGTTTTGAATTGCCCGAAGTGCGCGTTCGAAATAGTTATTATAGATTAGATTCCATACAAAACAGAAGAGACTATGCTCAATTTTTTAATTATCAAAGGCCTACAATTAAATTAGGAGGGGGCAATCAGCAATTGTTTGGTCCAAGTGGCGTGACCGTTGGTTTGGATTTAGATGAAATAATCAATATGTTTCGGGTCAAAAGAAATAGAAATTTACAATTTTTGCAAAACAGGCTTTTGAAACAAGAACAAGAAAAATACGTACAGTACCGTTTTACCAAGCGATTTGTGACCAAACTAACCCATCTGGAAGGGGAGCAATTGGATAAATTTATGAATTATTGCAGGCCTTCCTATGAGGTTTTAGGCTTGCTCAACGACTTAGAATTGGGGTATTATATAGAAAAGAAATATCAAGCATTCAAAAGCCTGCATTAAGCTGCCCTTAAGACATTGGCCGCTCATCTATATTATTTTCATAAAAAACATATTTTGGTTATCTTCAAGCCCTAAAATTTAGTGATTTGAGAAAGATATCCATTTTGGCTGTTGCTTGTTTTTTCACGGCTTTTGGCTGTAAAGACAAGTCAAAAGCTTTTGATAAGTTTAATCCCAACGCCCCCGTTACAGTAGATGTTGCCATTGCTGCAAATCAAAAAGTAGAAAAAATGGTGGAAGTAAATGGTGCAGTTGCCTCCACTGACTATGTTGAATTGCGTCCTGAAACCAATGGGCGTGTTGTTTTTTTACAAATTCCAGAAGGAAAAACAGTTCAAGCGGGGACCATTCTTGCTAAATTAAATGATGCCGATCTACAAGCTCAATTGGAAAAAATTAAAGTGCAATTGGAATTGGCCAATATCAATGAGCAAAGAAATTTACAGTTATTAAAAGTGAAAGGCATCAATCAAAGTGATTATGATATTTCATTACAACAAGTAAAAAGTTTTAAAACAGACTTAGCCTATACGCAATCATTGATTGACAAAACTATTGTGCGTGCACCATTTACTGGACAAATTGGGTTAAGGCAAATTAGTTTGGGTGCTTTTATAAATACGACTACCACCATTGCTACTTTACAAAAAACAGATCATTTAAATATTGATTTCACTTTACCTGAAATGTATGGACATTATGTTAAGCTTGGTAAGAATGTTAAGTTGGAAGGTATCACGGAAACCAATCAAAAATTAAGTGCAACCGTTTTTGCAATAGAACCTCAAATTATTGCTACTACAAGAAATATAAAAGTTCGTGCCACTTTACAAGGTAAAATGTTGCCAGGGGCTTATGTTAAAGTGTATCTAAGTGAAAACGAACAAAAACCTTCTATTTTAGTTCCAGCCAATGTACTTATTCCTGAATCTAAGAGCAAACAAATAGTGTTGGTAAAAAAAGGCATTGCCACTTTGGTAGATGTTGAAACGGGTTATAGAACTGCAACTTCTGTTGAAATTACAAAAGGAGTAGAGGTGGGTGACACCGTTGTTGTGGCAGGTATGTTGTTTGTAAGAAATGGCAATAAAATTAAAGTAGGCAAAACCCTTTCTATTTTTGACATTGCAAAATAGATCCCTTAAATAGTATTATTAGATGAATATATCTGAACTTTCTCTGAAGCGACCTGTACTGGCAACAGTAATGAATATAGCTATTGTAATTTTTGGTTTAGTTGGACTTTCATTTTTAGCTTTAAGAGAATATCCTGCCATAGATCCTCCTATTGTGAATGTAATGACTTCATACACTGGAGCCAATTCTCAAGTAATTCAAAGTCAAATTACCGAGCCACTTGAAAAATCTATCAATGGTATACCTGGTATTAGGACCATCAACTCGTCAAGTTCGGTGGGCTCTTCGAATATTACAGTAGAATTTAATTTAGGTGTAAACTTAGAAACTGCTACAAATGATGTTAGAGACAAAGTAAGTCAAGCTTTAAGAAATTTACCGCAAGATATTGATGCGCCTCCAATCGTATCTAAAGCAGATGCGAATTCTGATTTTATTTTAATGATGACATTAAGAAGTAAATCAAAAAATGCTTTAGAATTAACAGAATATGCGGAGAATGTTTTACAACAAAAATTTCAAACCATTGATGAAGTGAGTACGGTGTCTGTAAGAGGCAAGCGTTTTTCGATGCGCATCTTCCCAGACCCAGATTTATTGAATGCTTATGGCATTGCTTTTAATGACATACAAAATGCATTGAATCAAGAGAATGTGGAATTACCAGCAGGAAAAATTTATGGTTTAAAAACAGAATTTATCATTACTACTTTAGGCAGGCTAACTAAAGAAGCTGATTTTAGAAATATTATTTTAAAGCAAGATGCAACAGGTATTGTTAGATTGGGGGATGTGGCTAAAGTTGAATTAGGACCTGAACAAGAAGATCAAGGCGTATATTTTAATGGAGTACAAGCGGTGATGATTTCTTTATCTCCGCAGCCTGGTGCGAATTACATTAAGATTGCAGATGAATTTTACAAGCGATTAGAAGAAGTTAAAAAAAGCAATAAATCTGATATTGAGTTTGCAGTACCCATTGACAATACAAAAACAGTACGTCGTGCATTATTAGAAGTAAGAGAAACCATCTTTATTTCTTTTTCGTTAGTGGTATTGGTTATCTTTTTCTTCTTTAGAAATTGGTTAATTGCCATCAGACCTTTGGTAGACATTCCAATTTCATTGATTGCTACTTTCTTTATTATGTACATTGCTGGGTTTTCAGTAAATGTATTAACCTTACTAGCCATTGTATTGGCTACGGGGTTGGTAGTGGATGATGGAATTGTGGTCACAGAAAATATTTTTAGAAAAATTGAGGAAGGTTTGTCTTTAAAAGATGCGGCAAGAGAAGGAAGTAAAGAAATTTTCTTTGCGGTCATTTCTACCTCAATTACACTAGCGGTGGTATTTATGCCTGTTATTTTCTTGCAAGGTTTTGTAGGATCTCTATTTAAAGAATTTGGAGTAGTGGTAGCTGGTGCGGTATTGGTTTCTGCATTCGTTTCCTTAACCATTACGCCAGTATTAAATGTGTATTTAAATAGAAAAGACGGACAACATGGTAAATTTTATGAGCGTACTGAACCTTTCTTTAAAGGCATGGAATCGGGCTATAAAAATTTATTAAATAAATTTTTAAGTGTACGTTGGATGGCTTGGGTGATTGTTGTTATATGTGTTGGGATCATTTTTTTGGTAGGAAAAAATATACAAAGTGAATTAGCACCTATTGAAGATAAAGGCATGGTGAGGGTAAACCTAGTTGCACAAGAAGGAACTAGTTATGAAGATATGGGAGGCAATCTTTTAAAAGCAGTTCGATTGATGCAAGATTCAATCCCTGAACAAGCTTTTACCTGGGGTAGTGTACCTGGTTATGGCGGCGCTAGTGGAAATAGTTCCGCTTCGGGTAGAATTGGATTTATTCCAATTGAAAATAGGAACAGAACTCAAACTGAAATTGTAGCCGACTTAAATAAAAAGTTCAAGAGATTTAAAGATGTAAGAATATTTAGCATTGAAGAGCAAACCATTTCTGTGGGGATGCAATCAAGAGGATCTTTACCGATTCAATACATTATACAAAATTTAGACTTTGCAAAAATACAATCGGTTATTCCTAAATTTTTAGAGGCTGCAAGAAAAGACAAGACTTTCCAAAATGTGGATGTGAATTTAAAGTTCAATAAACCTGAATTTGATTTAAATATTGACAGGATGAGAACCCGTGATCTTGGGTTAACTACAGCCGATGTCGCACAAGCATTGCAATCTGCATTTAGTGGGGCACGTTCTGCTTATTTTATCATGAACGATCGTCAATATCAAGTAATTACCCAAGTGGTAAGAGGGGATAGAACTGCACCTACAGACATTAATAAACTCTATTTAAGAAACAATAGAGGAGAGAGTATTCCAATTTCTAGTGTTTTGAAAGTAGTAGAAAACAGCAACCCTCCTAATTTATATCATTACAATAGATTTAATTCAGCCACCATGTCTGCCTCTTTAGCGGAGGGAAAAACGATAGGGGATGGCGTAGATGCGATGAATAGAATTGCTAAAGATTTATTGGATGAAAGTTTCCAAACTGCATTAAGTGGTCCATCTCGTGATTTCGCAGAAAGTTCTTCAAATATTGCTTATGCACTTTTATTAGCTTTGGTATTAATTTACTTGGTATTGGCCGCTCAATTTGAAAGTTTTAAAGATCCATTTATAATTATGCTTACAGTACCGATGGCTATCGCAGGTGCTTTGCTAAGTTTATGGTTGTTTGGACAAACATTAAATATCTTCTCTGAAATTGGTATCATTATGTTGATTGGTTTGGTAACCAAGAATGGTATCTTAATTGTTGAATTTGCAAATAAGAAAAGAGAAACGGGCTTAAGTTTAAAAGCTGCTGTTTTAGAAGCAGCTGCTCAACGATTCAGACCTATTTTAATGACAAGTTTGGCTACAGCCTTAGGGGCATTGCCCATTGCCATTAGTTTAGGTGCAGCAGCAACCAGTCGTAAACCATTGGGTACAGTGGTGGTAGGTGGCTTGATGTTCTCTCTAATTCTTACTTTGTTTGTAATTCCTGCAGTATATACTTATCTATCTAGTAAGAAGGAACATCAGGAAGAAGCTTAGGAAAAGGAAATAGAAGTTTAACTTGAAGCATGCTACAAAATAAAAACTGTTGGATTTTTTTAATCTCCCTAGTCTTAGGTGCTGGAGCATGTAAATTTTCAGCACCTATTTCGGCTGTCAGTTTAAAATGGGCTTTTAATAATTTTAGCAAGCTAGATACAGTCAATCCTATTCTAACCCCAAACACGAGTAGTATTTTCTTTTGTCCCATTCAAAATGCAAACTTGCATTGGGAATCTAAAAATGTTTTAAATCCAACAGCTTTAGTTAAGAACGGTAAAGTATATTTAATTTATAGAGCTCAGGACAGTTCCATGACTTCTCGTTTGGGCTTGGCCATTAGTGAGGATGGCATGCATTTTAAAAAATCGGGAGCACCTATTTTTTATCCAGCAAAAGATTCCTTTTATAAATATGAATGGAAGGGTGGTGTAGAAGATCCGCGTATTGTTTCAACACCTGATGGTGGTTATTTATTAACCTATACTTCCTATGACGGTAAAACAGCACGTTTGTGTTTTGCCACAAGTATCGATTTAATGCATTGGGAAAAAAGAGGACCTGTTTTAAAATCTGATCGATATATCAATACTTGGTCGAAGTCGGGAGCAGTGGTTGTAGAAAGAATGGGTGAAAATATGGTAGCCAAAAAAATCAATGGTAAATATTGGATGTATTTTGGTGATACCGATTTGTTTATGGCGTATTCTACCGATTTATTGCATTGGGAAGCTTTAGAAAATGAGGAAAGTAAAAAATTGGTTTCTGTTTTAGCACCGCGCGCGGGATTTTTTGACAGTCGTTTGGTAGAACCCGGCCCTTATGCATTGTATACCAAGCAAGGGATTGTCTTAATATACAATAGCAGCAATGCAGCCAATAACAACGATATAAGTTTACCAAAATATACCTATGCGGCAGGACAAGCTTTATTTGATACCAGCATGCCTTACAAATTATTAGATCGATCTAAAACTTATTTTATTCATCCTGATAAAAATTATGAACTAATAGGAGAGGTGAACAATGTTTGTTTTGTTGAGGGTCTGGTGTATTTCAAAAATAAATGGATTTTGTATTATGGCACGGCCGATTCTAAAATTGCTATGGCCGTTGCGCAGCCTTAAGGAGGATTGCTTTGGTTAAAGATTTATTTTTTTGTAACTTAAATGTCTAAATTGCGTGTATGTCCAATAATAGATTTCTTTCATTAGATGTATTTAGGGGGATGACCATCTGCCTGATGATCATTGTCAATACGCCAGGCGATGGAGCGCATACCTTTGCGCCTTTTATGCATGCCAGTTGGAATGGTTTTACACCAACCGATTTAGTATTTCCTTCTTTCTTATTTGCCATGGGCAATGCCATGAGTTTTGTTTTACCCAAATGGGATAAATTAAGTGGCCCTGCTTTTCTATTTAAAATAACAAAACGTACCGCGCTCATTTTTCTACTTGGATTTTTAATGTATTGGTTTCCTTTTACAGGCCCTTTGAGTGATACAAGAATATTGGGTGTCTTGCAAAGAATTGCATTATGTTATGGCATTGCTGCAATCATTGCACACTTCATGCATGAAAGAGTAATGATGATTTTAGCAGGTATATTATTATTGTCTTATTGGTATATATCTATGCACTATGGTGCAACTGGCGATGTATTAAGTATTACAGGTAATGTAGGTATTCGATTTGATAAATGGCTAATGGGTGAAAGTCATATGTATCATGGGGAAGGTTTTGCATTTGATCCAGAAGGTTGGCTAGGTACGATACCAGCTATTGTAAATGTATTAATAGGTTATAGGGTGGGCACACTGGTACAAGAAAAAGGAAAAACCTACGACGGCCTTACGCATTTATTAATGTGGGGTGCGGGCTTTATGTTCTTAGCCTATATGTGGAATTATCAGTTCCCTATTAATAAAAAATTATGGACTAGCTCCTTTGTGCTTTTAACAGTGGGTTTGGATATGATTATTCTAGCCACCATTATTTATAGAATTGAGCTACACCATCAACATCAATTTGCCAGCTTTTTTGAGGTATTTGGCAAGAATCCGCTTGTTATCTACCTATTTTCAGAACTCTTAGTTACTTGCCTTAATTTGATTCAAGTAGGAAATGAGTCTTTATTTGAGTGGATTTATAAAAATAGCTTTGCCCATTTAGCAGTCTATTGGGCCTCTTTAGCCTTTGCCTTTTCTTATATGCTAGTTTGCTGGCTACTA
>CAIPJS010000011.1 GCA_903865435.1 uncultured Bacteroidota bacterium
AATAGTTATGTTAAATATATGAATGGGATAAAACATTGCACTAAAACATAATAATTGAAAATATTTTGCAGATCCAACCCATTTATTCGTAAATAGTATATTAAAAATAGGCTCAGCAAGAATTGAGGAAAATATAAATACCGGGAATACAGTATAAGTAATTATTTTGAGAATAACTATTGATTTTTCTTTAAGAAGAGTTACATCATTTTGTATAGGCGTCATCAATGGATATAAAATTTTATTTAATATCATTGTTAAGTTAGACAAAGGTAATTGTTTAACTGTGTCAGCTCTGTAAAACAATCCGCCTTCAACAACACTAAATCTCTTAGCTATTAAAGATGAATAAAAGTTTGAAAAAAATGTATCAATTAATCCTGCTAACATTAGCTTATAACCAAAATTCCAATGTTTTTTAATTACATTAATATCTAAATTAAAATTAGGCCTCCATCTTGAAAAGATGAATAAAAAAATAATTATAAAAAAAGGGTTTGCAATTTGACTCCAAACTAGACTCCATGCTCCAAAATTATTATAGGCCAAAGTTATTCCTATAATTCCACTTATAATCGAAGATGGTATTGAAATTAATGCTTGTAATCTAAAATTCATTTCGATTGTTAGTTTTGTAATTTGAACATTACAAATAGCATTTAATACAAAAGTCAAACAAAAAATTCTTATTATATCTTTTAGTATTGTTATTTCATAAAACCTAGATATTATTGGTGCAAATAAGTAAACGATTGTATATATTAAAATACTCAACAGAAGATTTATAGTAAAAACATTTGAATAATCATCAGGTTTTACTTCAGTTGTTCTTAATAAAGATTGAGTTAGGCCACTATTTATTAACATACTACCAATGGCAATTAAAATACTAATTAATGCAATTGTTCCTATATCTTTAGGTGTTAGTATTCTTGTCATAAAAAGAGTAACAACAAAATTTATAACTTGTACACCAAGTTGATTAAATGTTGCCCAAATTAGCGCTTTTCCAGTCGAAGTATTTGCTGGCACTAAAATTATATATTTGAAATGAATTTCAAGTATTCACCATAACCACTTTTCGCATATTTATCGGCTAAAACTAATAGTTGAGCCTTATCAATAAAGCCCATTCTGTAAGCGACTTCTTCGATACAACCGATTTTTTGACTTTGACGCTTCTCGATGACCCTTACAAACTCACATGCATCTGCCAAAGATTCAAAAGTACCCGTATCTAACCAAGCGGTACCTCTATTCATGATACCTACTTGTAATTTTTTACACTCTAAGTACACTTTATTGACGTCGGTGATTTCATATTCACCTCTTGGAGATGCAGGTATATTTTTTGCAATTTCTACTACATCATTGTCGTAAAAGTATAACCCAGGAACCGCATAATTAGATTTAGGCGCATTTGGTTTTTCTTCCAATGACAAAGCGTTGTTGTTTGCATCAAACTCAACAACACCATAACGCTCTGGGTCATTCACTTCATAGGCAAATACCGCAGCACCTTCTACGTCGTTGAAAGACTGCACCAACTTACTGAAACCTGCACCATAAAAAATATTATCTCCTAGTACTAAGGATACCTTGTCCTTGCCAATAAAATCTGCACCAATTACAAATGCTTGTGCTAAACCGTTTGGTACAGCTTGAACTGCATAACTAAATTTGCAGCCAATTTCAGAACCATCTCCCAATAATCTTTTAAATTGATCATTGTCTTCTGGTGTCGTAATAATCAATACTTCTTTAATACCCGCTAACATCAATACAGACAAAGGATAATAAATCATTGGCTTATCGTAGATAGGCATTAATTGCTTACTGATACCTTTTGTAATTGGATACAATCTTGTACCTGAACCACCTGCTAATATAATGCCCTTCATAAGTTTCTTTTTTTGTGTTGATGTGTTGCTATTTATAAACTAGCTGCATAATCCGCAAAGCTGCCTAATGTTTTGTCTTTATCTGATAAAATAATTTCGCTCACTGGCAATTTCCAGTCGATATGTAAATCTTTGTCATTGTACATAATTCCTACTTCATTACCTGGCTGGTAAAACTTGTCTACTTTATAAAAGAAAGTAGCTGTTTCACTCAAGACCACAAAGCCGTGTGCAAAACCTGCTGGTACAAAAAATTGTTTGTGATTTTCTGCTGTCAATTCAATCGCATAATGTTGACCAAAACTTGGAGAGGCTTTTCTTAAGTCCACTGCGATATCTAAAACAGCTCCTTCTAAGACTCTTACCAATTTTGCTTGTGCCGCATCTCCTTTTTGCATGTGTAAGCCTCTAAGCACCCCTTTGGAAGATCTTGATTGATTGTCTTGTACAAACTCAATGTCAAGCCCTGTAGCTGCTTTAAAATCCCTACTATTATAGGTCTCAATAAAATAACCGCGCACATCACCATGCACTTTCTCGTGTACAACAAAACAATCTTGTAGGGGGGTCTGTTCAATTCTCATTATCTGTTCGTATACATTTCGTTATAGTATTGTTGATAGGCGCCACTCGTTACATTGGTCAACCACTCCTCATTGCTCAAATACCAATCAATGGTTTCTGCTAATCCTTGTTCAAAAGTAACAGACGGGCTCCATCCTAATTCTTTATTCAACTTCGTCGCATCAATGGCATAGCGTCTATCATGTCCTGGACGATCTTTCACATAAGTAATCAATCCTTCACTCTCCCCTTTTGCTCTACCTAATTTCTCATCCATCTGCGCACATAATAATTTCACTAAATCGATATTTGTCCATTCATTGAACCCACCAATATTATAAGTGTCTGCGCGCTTACCTTGATGGAACACTAAATCAATCGCACGTGCATGATCTTTCACGTACAACCAATCACGTGTATACAATCCATCTCCGTATACCGGCAATGGCTTTTTATTGATAATATTATGAATAAACAATGGAACTAATTTCTCTGGAAAATGATTAGGGCCATAGTTATTAGAACAATTAGAAACGACAATTGGTAAATGATAGGTCTCTCCATAAGCTCTCACAAAATGATCGCTCGCTGCTTTACTTGCAGAATAAGGTGAATTTGGATCATACGGTGTGGTCTCTGTAAACAAGCCTTCTTTCCCTAAACTTCCATACACCTCATCTGTTGATACATGGTAAAACAAATGATCTCTCTTTGTGTTCCAAGTACCATCATGTGCATTTTCATAACTCAAATCTTCCTTCCAATATTCCTTCGCCGTATTCAATAAATTGACTGTGCCAATCACATTCGTGTACACAAAATCTAAAGGTGAAACGATACTTCTATCCACATGCGATTCTGCAGCTAAATGAATCACATCTGTGATCGCATGTTTTGCAAAAATGTCTTTCAATGCAGCAGCATCTAAAATATCTGCTTTCACAAAATGATAATTGGATGATTTTTCGATATCCTTTAAGTTCTCTAAATTACCCGCATAAGTTAATGCGTCTAAATTAAAGATCTGATAATCAGGGTATTTATTGACAAATAAACGCACTACATGCGATCCAATAAAACCTGCTCCTCCTGTAATTAAAATGTTCTTTTTCATTACCAAAAAACGTTTAATTATTTATATGATTTAATACTTTGCATAGAACTTAAAAACTGGACTTCTAACTCTAATAAACGTTTGCTTCTTCTTACAATTTTTTTTGCAGGATTGCCTTTATAAATGAAAAAATTTTCACAATCTTTATTAACTAAACTTAAAGCTCCAATAACTGATCCTTCATGTAGTGTTACTCCAGGCAAGATAATTGATCCACTTCCGACTAAAACATGTTTAGAAATTAATACATCTTTAGAAAACACATTAGTAAATTTACTTGGTACTGTTGGATTGGACATGAATTCACCACTGTAATCGTCATTACTTGAATATATAGATACTCTTGAAGAAATGCCCGAATAATCATTTATTGTGATTTTTGATTCCCCAATTATTGATACATAAGCTGCCACATGTACATTATTTCCAATCTCTATCCCTCCATTTCCTGTAGAAAAAATACAAAAATCATCTATGCGAACATTATTACCTATGCAAATTTTATTTATACCATAGAAGCTACTTTTTTTGCTAATTAATACATTATTCCCAATTGATTTAAATCCTAAATGCACTAATTCTTCTTGACTATAAAATGATGTCATAATAATTAACTAATTTTTAATACAACTCCGCCCCAGGAATAACCAACACCAAATCCTGACAATAAAACATTTCCTTTGATTAAATTTCTTTCTTTCGCTTCTTTAATTGCGATCGGAATTGTTGATGAAACAGTATTCCCAATATTTTCTAAATAATAGAAAAAATTTTCTTCTTCAATTTGAATTTTTTTTCTTAAAAATTCTAAAATATATTTATTTGCCTGATGAAATATAAATAAATTGATTTCATTTTGAAATAAATTATTTTTATTCAACGTATCTTTAATCAATAAAGGAACTTTTTCAAGAGTAAAATTAAAAATCTCACTACCGTTCATGTGTAAATAATCTGATGAATTAGGATTCCCTAATTCATCAAAATTTATATCCATCGACTTATTTGGATTTCGAGCGGCTCCGGTTTTTACTATAAGATTAGATGCGCCATTACCGTCTGTTCCCAAACTAAAATTTCTAATTTCTGCAAATCCATCAATACTAATTAATGTTGCAGCTGCAGCATCACCAAAAATGGCTTTATTACTTTTATCTTTTGGATGTATATACTTACTGTATGTTTCTGCCGTTAGAAGTAAAATATTATTTGCAATACCTCCTAAAATTAAACCCTTAGCTAAAGATAGGCCATAAATAAATCCAGAACAACCCTGATTAAAATCTATAGCCCCGGCTGAAGTTGGTATAGATAAACGATCTTGCAATATACAAGCAGTTGTTGGTAATGTATAATCTGGACTTTGTGAACAAAATAATATGAAGTCAATTGAATCAGGTTCAATTTTATTTTCTAAAAATAACTTCTTTGCTGCAAGGAATGCTAAATCTGATGCACATGTATTATTACTTACAATGTGTCGATTTTTAATTCCAAGTTTTGATGAAATTTTATCTATTGACCACTCAGGAAAATCTTTTGCTAAATCTTCATTAGAATAGATTGATTCTGGCAAATAATAAGAAATTGCTTTTATAAAAGATTTTTTCATAGTAAAGTATAGCCTCCATCTATAGTTAAACATGAACCGGTTGTCCAAGAACTTGCATTAGAAAGAAAGTAAATTACACCAAAAGCAACTTCTTCTGGATTCCCAAATCTTTTTAAGGGATATTTAACTACTTCCATATTCAAATCGTTATCAGAAATAATACCAGAATTAAATATATTTGTTTTTATTACACCAGGACTTACTACATTAACACGTATTTTCTTAGATGCTAACTCAAGTGCCATACCTTTCGCTATTCCGTTAATTGCACTTTTACTAGCTCCATATAAAGAACTACCAGATGAAGTAATTAAATTCCCTGCAATTGATGATATCCAAACAATTGAAGAATTTTTCTTGAGTTTATTATACTTCAGTAAGTTTTTACTTAATAATATTGGACTTGCAAAATTTATGGCAAAAATTTCATCTATTTTTCCTTTTGTTATAAAACCAAATGGAATTGTGCCTAATATACCTGCACTGTGAACAATGCCATCAATTTCTGGAATTTCGGAAACTAAAGCTTTTATATCTTCATCTTTATTCAAGTCTGCTATGACTTGAATGTGTCCAAGTCCATGTAGTTCTTTGTATGTTTTATTTAGATTATCTAAATCTCTACCGGTGATAATTAATTTAGCTCCAAGTTTTGAGCATTCTATGGCTACTGATGCACCTATGCCAGAGGATGAGCCAGTAACTAATATTGTTTTGTTTATTAATGAAAAAGGATTATTGTTCATATTTCTGCTTTACAATTAAAAATAAATCTTCAATTGTTTTGGAATTATTAATATCTTCCCCTTTTATCACAATACCATATTTTTCATCAACCATTGCAATTACTGATAACGAAATTAACGAATCCCACTCCTCTATCTCAATCTTAAAATTAGTTTTTGGGGTAAATTTACTAATATCTGAGTCTTCGAACTGAGCTGCGAAATTTACAATGAAACTAGTTATTTCCATTTTTTTATTTTTTAAAAGATAATTTAATAAAGGCTTATATTATTGTTTTATCTAAATAACGCACGAAACTGCGCACATTTAACCTATTTTTCAACCTTTTTTGGTAACCTATAAACAAAAAATCAAACATGTAAAGTGCTTGATTTTCAAATTATTAATGATTTGTGATGATCTGCGAACACTCGATATTAGTGTGGACCACACTAATCCAAACATCCTACATCAATTTCATAAAAACCCCCACCTCTTTCAACTTATCTTCAGTAAATTCCTGAGGTAAATACAAGCCTACACGTATTTTTTTATCAATTAAAATTTCAGCTTTTTCGATAAGGTTATACAAATAAGCTTTATCTATATCGCCCACCAAAACTAAATCTACAAAAGGGCTGTTTTTTCCTAAAGCAAGGTCGCCGGTTAAATACACTTCGTCAACATTGCCAAGTTTTTCCAATACATTTTCAATAATTTGATCTAGACCAACATGCTGTAATATAACTCCTCTCAAGGATCTAAACATGGGGTGCTTGGTATTAACAGTATAATGTTTGGTTTTAGTATTGATGGTTTCGGTATGCTCCTGTATGAGTTGCATGTCCGATAACTTATTTAATTCCAAACGAACAGTATTGCTACTGACTCCTAAATCGCGCTCCAAACCACGCAAATACACAGTACTAGCTGGGTTGAGTAGCAATTTAGTAAGTAGTTGTACTCTAATTTTTCCAGTAAAAATTTTATCTAAAATCATTGGGGTAGATGAATAGCTCAATTAGGTATAACACGGCTCCGCCTTTCTGAGTCACATGAAAGATGAAAAATACTCAATTCAATATTATATAATGATACAATATTGAGTAGTAAAAATAAGAATAAACGAGTATATTACAAAAAAATTAAATGCAAATATTAGTTTGCCTTAGAAATCTCTACCCCCCCCCCCACCGTCATATCCAATATCTTGGTTTGCAAGCTAGGGTCCAGACGTTCAAAAATGCTATTATTGCTAATAAACTCAGGCACTAATTCCTTCATTTTACCAACTAATTCCATTTCGTTGGATACCTTGGAAGCCGAAGTCACTAATAAACTAAGGTCGTTAAAGCTGGATAAAATAGTATTTAGTTCCACTTCCCTCACTTTGGCAATGAGTATTTTATCGTGGTAAGTGGCCAGGGTATTTTCGGCGTCGTTTAATAGTTCCTCATACAATTTTTCACCAGGTCTAAGGCCGCTATAGGTTATGTTAATATCAATATTAGGAATCATCCCATACAATCGAATCATTTTCTTAGCCAAATCTGCAATGGCCACTGGTTGGCCCATGTCAAATACAAATATTTCACCTCCATTGCCCATACTGCCTGCTTCTAATACCAATTGGCAGGCTTCGGGTATGGTCATAAAATAACGGGTAATATTGGGGTGGGTAACCGTTAAAGGCCCGCCTTTTTCTATTTGATCCTTAAACCTATTAATCACCGATCCATTACTACCTAATACATTTCCAAAACGAGTGGTGATAAATTTAGTGGCAATATTTTTTTCATTGGATAAGCCTTGTACATAAATTTCGGCCATGCGTTTACTTGCGCCCATTACATTGGTAGGATTCACTGCTTTATCGGTGCTAATCATCACAAACCTTTCGGCATGGTATTTAACAGCTAAGTCGGCAATAATTTTGGTGCCAATCACATTGTTTCTCACAGCTTCGGTAGGGCACAATTCCATCATGGGTACATGCTTATAAGCTGCTGCATGGTAAACATAATGGGGCTTGAAGGTATCAAACAAACCATCAATTCTTTTTTCATTGGTAATATCCGCTAAAAAAGAAATGCAGTTAATGCGTGTGCCACGCTCTTGCAATTCTAATTCAATATTATGTAATGGGGTTTCGGCCTGGTCGCACATAATAATCATCTCGGGTGCATAAGGAATCAATTGACGTACAATTTCACTTCCGATAGAACCTGCTGCACCTGTAACAAGAACACGCTTGCCCTTGATTTGTGCACGAATTTGATTGTTATTGATGACAATGGGGTCACGCTCTAATAAATCTTCAATTTTGATAGACTGTAATTGTCTGCTGGTAAATTTACCCTCGGCCCATTTAGCGTAAGGAGGAACACTTAAAACTTTAATATCATGGTCCAAACAAAAATCCACCAACTCATTTTTTCTTTTTGTTGTGATAGAATAGCTGGCAATAATTAATTCATCCACTGGTTGAAGGGCAATTAATTCTTTAAATGCATTAAAGGTAATAATAGGTGCACCATTTAAATTCTTGCTGCCTTTTTTCTTGTCATCATCTATAAAAGCCAATACTTGAATATTAGATTGGCCATCATTTTCCAATACTCTTTGGGTAGCCACCCCGGTATCTGCAGCACCAAAAATAACTACTGTCTTTTTCTGCATCTTATAATTTTTAGCATAGGCAAATAAATACCTAACTAAAACGCGATAACTAATTAAAAAAAGAAAACAGAAAATGGTATAAAGTACAATGACTAAAGTAGTTAAGGAAAGTATACTTCCATAACCCAAGGCTAAAGTATTAATAACTAAAATGAGAAAAGAGGAGCCAGAAATGGCTAAGAGGATTCTTAATGCATCTTGAACACCGGTATACCTAACAATACCTGTGTAAGATTTGGTAAGAATAAATACCAATGAATTGATGAGTGTAATCAATATCATTGCATTTAATATATTGTTCCAGTTAATTAATTTAACCGAAACATTGTACTGTATTAGAATGGCAATGAATAAAGCTAGAAGTGAGGCCCCCAAGTCTAATAAAAGAATGCAAAATTTTGGTACAATACTAAAATTTTTAAACATAGTATTTGTTTTTATTTGATGCATACAACGGGGGGATTGTATTAAATAGATTAAGATTTAATAATTTATAAAGTCATTCAACTAAGCGATTAATTTTTTATATAAGTTTGAAAATACTATATACAATACAGTTAAAAAACCTGCTAAAAAACCACCTAGTATAAGTGATTTTAATTTACCCACTTTTTCTTTTTCTAAAGGCAAGATAGGGCGGTCAATAACTTGTATTAAGGGTGTTTCTTTTCTTAAAGTAACTTTTGCTAATTCTAAATTTCCTACCAATTGAGTCAAAATGGCTGTATTGGCTTGAACATCTATTTGCCTACTTGTTCCGGGCACTCTTTTGATATTCAGTGCCATATTTAAATTAAATACATTGTCAGTTGCAGCAGCCACTCCGGTCATGGCATTGTTTAATTCAGTGCGAATACTGTCAACTTGGCGTTGTAATATTTCAACATTCAATTTTGATTTCTTACTCTTAATTTCAACATAATAATCGGAAGTCTCATTGGCAATGGTCTCACAAAAAATCTTTGCAAAAAGTTCATTGGTTGAATTCATCTCAATACTTAATATGCTAACTTTTTTATCTTTTTGTGAAATGATTAAATCGGTCTTAATTAAATTAGCAGCCAAATTCTTTAAAATGGAATCCTGTTGTAAATTGAATTGGGTTCTATCAGCATCTACTGGGAAAGTCAAATTTTTTAATAAGGGCTTTTCATCCCAATTTTTCTTTAATTCATTAAACTCCAAATAATATTCAACCAAACTCATCGTTTTCCCTTGCACTTGAATGGGTGATAATAATGTTTTCTCTACTATCTTTCTGCTTTTCATTAATTCAATTAAATTAGCCCCTGAAAAAGCACCACCTCCACTTGAACCTAAATCAATTCCAAATTGGCTAGCCAATCCTAGGGCACCTCCTAGTCCACCACCTCCGCCAGATTTTTCATCCTCCATGGCAAAAGTTAAGACAGCCTTATAAATAGGTTTTTGAAAATAAGCATATGTAAAGCCTATTAGACCCCCAAGCAATCCTACTAGTATAATTAATTTGCTTTTAGTTAATAAAAACAAATACCATTCCTTAATTTTTAAAATTAATTCCTTTAAGGATATTTCATCATTTTCCGTAGCCGTTTCTATATTTTGATTCGTCATAGTAATTAGAAATTATTTACTTAATAATTTAGCAGTAGCTAAGGCTGTAAATATTTGTGCAAGTACAGTCGTAAACTGAAGTGTAGCAGTTAAAGCATCTTTACGCATTTCGCCTTCTGGAAGAACCACCTGAGAACCTGGTTCAATTCTAGGATTAAATCTGAACAAGCCAAAACTCCTTGTACGCTTTGCCCTACCATTGAAATAAACCACATAGGCCTTGTTCCGTCTTGAATTTTCTGCCACACCTCCCGCAGCACTTATACAATCTCCCACTGTAAGACCTTCACGATAACTAATAGTAATGGGTCTTAATACACCACCTCTAATAGTTACTTTATTGTCAAATTTTGGAATGATTATTTCATCCTTATCTTCTAAAACCAAATCGGCACTTGAACCTGGATTTTTTAAAACTTCATTAAGTTCCAATGCTATAGTTTGAACATTAGCGGGGGTTTCCAATTCAATTTTTGCTTTTTTCAAACTGTCTTTAATTACCTGCGCAATGGTATCTGCCTTAATAGTTTCTCTTTTAATATAAGCACCTTCTACAAAGGCATTATTTATTAAACCACCTGCTCGTTTTATAATATCACTTACTCTTTCCACTCTATTTATAAGCGAATATTTTCCAGCATAATTTACTTGACCAGTAATACTTACTGTTTGTGATTCTGCATACCCTACTTTACGTGTTATATTTACTACATCATAGGGTTGTAAAATAATATTTTTAAAGCCAGGTTTAAAGTTCATGCTAGCGTCTATTTCTGTAGTTAAAATACTGGCAATAATATTACCTTGTACCGTTTCATTATTCTGAATATACATTCTTGCTACTTCAACCTTACTATTGGCTGCATTGGTAAGTCCTCCAGCTAGTGTAATTAAATCCTTCACCGTCATACTATCCGAGTAGGTATATTTATTGGGATTATGCACTTCCCCATTTATTTTTACATTAAAGGAGTCGCGCAAATCTAAAATTGAACTTATAAATAATTCATCTTCTCTTTGTAAAAATAAATTCTCTGTTTTATCTCCTGCCAAAGCTTTAGAAATATTTATATTTACCATTTCCTTAATTAAATTAGGCTTTAAGCGAAACAACTGCGCACTATTAGAGAACGCATCTTCCTTTAAACCTTCTCCTTTTTTGATTAAATCAGCAATACGCATTCCTTCTACTAGCTGGTAGGTATCAGGCCTATAAACGGCCCCTGTTAATTTAACCCTGTTTTGAAAACGATTTAATATTTTACTTATTACAAATACATCTCCTCCTTTAGGAGCATAGGTATCAAATTCACTTTTAACTAAATCCTTTACTTGAAGTTCACGGCCATCTTTTTGAATCACTTTTACATTGTTTGTATAGGCCATATCATTAAAGCCTCCTGCAAATTCTAAAATTTTTGAAAAGTTTTCCTTATTGGTTAACTCAAAAATGCCTGGCCTTTTCACCTGGCCAATTACTTCCACCCTACTTTGATAAGCAGGAATACGAATAACATCATTGTCTTTTAAGCCAATATTATCGGACTGATCTCCATTTAAAATAAAGCGATACAAATCTACTACGCGAATAACTTTATTATTTCTTACTAACTCAATATTTCGGTAACTCCCAATACTGGAAGGACCCCCTGCTATGGATAAGGCATTAAATACAGTACTTAATGAACTAAGGTTTTGTGTTCCAGGATTTTTAGCGCCTATAATGGTTACATAAATGGTACGTATATTGGATAAACTTATAACTAATTTAGATTCCCCCAATTTTAAACTTGAATAAACCGAGCGCGCCATTTGTTGACGAATTTTTTCAGTAGCTGCTTCAATACTTAATCCGCCAACTTTTATAACCCCTACATTAGGTATAGAGATATTGCCTTCATAACTCACTTTTAATTCAGCATTAAATTCTTGAATACCATATAAGACAATTTTTAAAACATCATTAGGACCTAATTCATAGTTTAAGGGAGTGGCTATATTAGCATTGGATGCAATAGAACCCTTATTCAAGAATAATTCAGAACCAAAAATTAAATTACCCAAAGTGTCAAATTTGGAATACTCTTTTTTGTCAGTATAGATAGAATCTACATTTCTTCCTATTTGATTCATTGGCTCATTTAACTTATCGGTTTTAGTGTCCTTAGCCAATAATTTTAAACTTAGTTTTTCAAATTCAGCGGCAGGCATGCCCTTAGCAGTTGCTTGTATTTTTAATTGATCAATGGTTAGATTAGAAGTTTGCATTTGATCTTTTATTTTTGCAATATCAGCATCTGTAAGTGTTTCTGCCTTAAATTGACTTAAGTCTTTTTGCACCAAAAATGATTGAGCATTTGCATGAAAGCTTAGGGAAAGTACAAAAACACTTAAAACTAGAATTCTAATTAATTTCATAAAGTATTGAATATATTATTTTTTCAAAATGCTAATGGTAGCTATAGCTGAGGCTAATTGTGCTATGATGGTTGTAAATTGTAAAAAGGTGGTTACACTTTTTTCTTTTTTCTCATTGGTTTCTGGAAGTACCACTTCGCTTCCTGGTAAAATGGTTGGGTTAATTCTAAACAAACCAAAATGTTTAGTTCTATTAGATTTCCCATTAGCATACACTACATAAGCACGACCACGTTGTGCATATTCAGAAATACCTCCTGCTGCAGAAATGCATTCTCCAATGGTTAAGCCCTCTCTATATACAATATTAGTTGGCCTTAATACGCCACCACTTATTTTCACTCGATTGTCCATTTTAGGAACCACAATTTCATCCTTATCTCTTAATACCAAATCATAAGCCGATCCAGGATTTTTTATTATTTGTTGGATATCGATGGCTATTTGATAATAATCATTTTCCATTTCTTTCATCAGAATATCCAAAGTATCTTTTAGTTTTTTCTTTTGTAAATTTTGATCTAGCAAGCTTGAATTATTATTTGTGCTAGTTGCATTGGCTAGTTTAGACAAGTTTTCTTTTTCTGCGTCCTGTTGTGTTTTAAATTTTCTATTATACGCTTCTTCTATACTAGTTTTAGTTTCATCCGACTTTAATGAATCTAAATTGTTTCTGCTTCTTTTAATAAATGCCCCTTCGCTATAAGCATCGCTAATTAAACCACCCGCTCTTTTTACAATATCACTTACCCTATCTACCCTAGAACTTAATGTATATTTTCCTGCACTTTGCACCTGGCCAGATATGTTGACCACTTCTGGTTTAACATAGCCAACTTTTTTGGTAATAGTAACTACATCCATGGGCTGCAATACAAAATTTTCTTGGCCTGTTTTAAAACTTAAATCGCCATTAATTTCTGTTTTTAAAATGATGGCCACTTTATTGGAATTGACATTGTCGCCAAATTGTATTTGCCTGGCTACTTCTACTTGTTTGTTCGCGGCATAAGTAAAACCACCTGCCATTAATATTAAATCTTTAACGGTCATACTGTCCACATAATTAAACTTACCTTCTGTTCTTACTTCTCCTAATAAATCTATGGTTAAAGAGTCTCTTAAATCTAAAACCGAATTGATATACAATTCATCTTCTCTTTTTAATTCAATATCGTCGATGGGATTTTTTTGTAAGGCCTTAGATAGGTTTACAGTAATTAATTCTTTTAATAAATTAGGTTGTAAACGTATCAGTTGCGCTCGACCTAAAAAAGCATCTTCTCTAAGCCCATCTGCTCTTTGTATTAATTCGCTAATGCGCATTCCAGGTGTTAACTCGTATACATCGGGTCTGAATACTGCGCCAGATAATTTGATCCTATTTTGGAAATGATCTAAAACTTTAGAGACGCTAATTACATCACCGCCTTTAGGTTGGTATTTTAGAAAATCTGCAGAGGCTAAATCTTTAACTAATTTTTCTTTCTCATTTTTTTGAATAATTTTTACCCAAGCAGTATAAGCCGTATCATCAAAACCTCCTGCATATTGTAAATAGCTATTAAAACTTTCGTTTTTTGCAATTTCAAAAATGCCTGGACGTTTTACTTGCCCTTTTAACTCAAAACGATTTTTAAAAGGAGGAATGCGTATGATATCATTGTCTTTAACAGTAACCATATTAGTTTGGTCTCCGTTTTTCATGAAATCATACAAATCTATTTTTTTGAAAACTTTATTATCTCTAATTAATTCAATTTCACGATAAGAGCCAATTTCATTAGGCCCACCTGCTTCTGCTACGACAGCTAAGACATTTGATAAAGATGATACATTAAATCTTCCCGACTTCATTGCACCTATAATGGTTACCTGCACTGTACGAATATTGCCAAGCGTTAAAGCTATTTTAGTTTTACCATTTTTAATACTAGGATAAGCAGTATTAGCCATTTGCGCTTTAACTAAATCGGCGGCAGCTTCAATACTCAAGCCTGCTACTTTTACTTGGCCTACATTTTCAATGGTTACACGACCTTCTTTGGTAACTGTTAAATCGTTATTGTATTCTTGAACACCATATACCACCAAGGTTAAAACATCGCCTGGCCCAACAATATAATTAAGGGGTGTGGCTAAATTTTGATTGCTTGTATAACCTGTTGTGTTTTGATTGAATAGCTCAGCGCCATATATCAAAGGATTTATTTTGGGAAATTCTTTCAATTCAAAATTTGTGCTATCTGTTGTAGGATTTACATTGGTTAATTTCTTATTGCTTAATTTGTTTAATGGAGATTTATTGGTATTAATTGTGTTTCCATTTGTAAGAGAATTCAATTTCAGTTTTAGTTTTGCAAATTCTGTGGTGGACATGCCTTTAGCAATAGCCTGTTGTTCTAATTGCTCAATACTAAGCCCTGCTTGTTTAAGCTGGGCTTGCATTTGATTTAATTCGGTTGCTGTTAATGCATCTACCTTAAAAGTACTTAAGTCCTTGGTTGTCAATAAATTAGAACCAGACTGGGCTTCTAGTACAACAGTAATGAACAATAAAAATGTGCTTAAAAAAAGCAGCTTTAATAATTTCATAAGAAAAATTTTACCATTTTTTGGTATGGCTTCGCCTTGCTTAGTCCCATTTGATACATGAAAGACTAGTGCACAACGAATTATGCGAAATATGTTGGATACAAAAATAAGAAATAACCTAGTATTTAAACCATTTACAATGTGTTAAAATAGTGATCTTTACTCATTCTTGAAATAAGGTTTGGGGGGATTAAGACAAAGGTATATTAAAGAATGCTAATTTAGATCAAACATTGCACTAATTTTCAAGCATTTATAGCCCATAACTGAGGCCCAGAGCATATTGATTGCCGTAGCTCAAAAAATTAGTAAAATCTAGAATGAGTAAGAGCCTATTTGTATATTCATAACTTGCTTTCAATAACCAAGTTCTCTGTTGAAAATAAACGGTTTGCATAAAGGGCATTTGGGGTTGGCCAAAATATTGGTCTTGTAAACTACCTACAGGGCCTTTTCTTATTACTTGATACCTTAAATAGGTTTTTAACCTAGGTAAAGGACTATATTTTACAAAAAATAGCATTTTATCACTATTCGGACCTATCCACTCTCCCAATAAATAACCATTGCTGGTATAATTTTGAGCAGGTAAAAAATTTCGATACAAAAACGGATTGAGTCTGGTATATTCAAGCCCTAAGATTAAGTTGGGTATAACAAAATCTTGTTTTATAAACCCCAAATTAAAACCAATTTGATTGCGTGCTTTTGATGGATCCAATAAAGATGATAATCTAATTTCATCAATAAACAAAGTAGTATAAAATTGAGATTTAGGAATTAATAAATTTTTTGAGCTTAACTGACCAAAAAATTGTCCATTAGAACCCGCTTGAATGACCCCTTTATTAATAAAATTATCATAGGCTTTAAAAAACATAATAGGTAATAAATAGCCCACTTGCAATTGATCATTGTAAATCATAGATTCTCCTATACTTAAATGCAGGCCAGTTCTTAATCTAATGTCTATACTATGCGAAGCCATATATTTTCTAATATATATTTCTCTAGAAGCAGGAAATATTCTACTTGGTATAGGATAAATACTAGAAGAATCAATTATATTAGATTGAAGAAATGCATGTGAATAATTAAATGAAAGCCATGGCAGCGGTTGATAGTCTAATCTTATATAGGGGTAAAGAGGTGCTTTATTAGATAAGACCAATTGTCCATTTTCGCCATAGCCCCATGTTAGCGCGTCTTGACCAACACTGATAGAGCCTTTTTTAAAATGATAGATTAAACTACCCCTTAAATCGGTATAATTAATCTGTTGCTTAATATTGGGATCATTCAAGGCTACTATACCTCTTGTACCTTGCTGATAATTAGAATTTATAGAAGTATCAAATTGTGTTCCATTTAAATTGATGTCTTGAAAAGAAAATTGATACCCCAAATTTTTACCAATACCACCCCAAATAGAGACGCCAATGCTTGATTGTTTATAATTAATTCCGGATCCAGCATGGTAACTACCAGTAAAAATAGGATCTATATGCAATGAAAAAGAGCTATCATATTTATAAACTAATTGCTTTCTTTGATTATTATATTCTTGTAAATAAAAATTGAGCTCTTTTTTTTCTAAAGAATTCAATAAATATTTTTTTTCAACAATTTCACTGAGTGCTTGTTTAATTTTTTCTTTTGTAATTGGATATATTAAATCATCCCATTCTATATAACCCTTTTGAGACATCGATGACAAAAAATAATTGATTTCCAAATCGTTTCTTTCATATACTTGTTGGGCATGTAAAGATGTAATTTGTAAAAAGATAAATAAGAATAGTAAGTTTTTGTATTTTTGTAACACAAATTGTATTTAAATTAAAAAGCTTTTTCGTCCCCTTTGATTAAATTAATGATTGTTTGGAAAATAATTTGAAGATCAAGCCAATATGTCCAATTTTCTATATACCAAATATCAAAATTAACTCTATTCTGCATATCAATGATTTCTTTCACTTCGCCTCTACTTCCGTTTACTTGCGCCCAACCTGTGATGCCAGGTTTGATCAAATGTCGTAATAAATAATTATTGATGTGGTCCTTAGACTCTAAGTTTAATGGGATTGGATGTGGCCTAGGACCAACAACGGACATACCTCCTATGACAACATTAAAAAATTGAGGCATTTCATCAATACTGGTTTTTCTTAAAAAATGGCCGATAGGTGTTATTCTTTGATCATTTTGTATAGCTGGCATATAGTTTCCTTGGGGAGAAATTTCATTGTTGCCAATATACATAGTCCTGAATTTAAAACATTTAATCTTTTTATTATTGATACCCCAACGATATTGATTAAAAAAAACAGGGCCCCTTGACGTTAACTTGATAAGAATGGCCACAATTGGGAAAAGCCAAGAAAAAATGAATAAAATTATTAATAAAGAAAAAAATATATCAAATAATCTTTTAAAAATTTTATTTTCAACATCATCTAGGGGGTAATTTTTAAAAAACAGAATGGGGATGTTAGCGTAATTCGTTACACGTTTTGATCCCATTCCAAATTGATTGGTTGGTGAAGATAGTATACTAACTAAAATATTTAAATTTTCACAAACCGAAACTACATATTCTATATTTTCGTTATCATCATTTGACAAACATACCAAAACTTGATCTATGGAATGTTTGGTTAAAACCGAAGCAATTGATTTGATTGGACCTAGCACATTATAGCCGTTCTTAATAGTATCATCATCATTAATAACACCAATAATATTTAAATTAAGATTGTTATTGGATAAATTAGTTCCGTTTAGAAAATTAGAAATATTTTTATTCCCTACAATTAATGTATTTTTTACATTTTTAATTTTAAATCTACTATTTGCATAATAAATTCGATAAAAATATTTTTGAATTGCAACTAGTGGAAATAAAATAACTGAATAGCCTAAAATAAATGTTCTGAATTTATCTTGTAAACTGAAAATAAATAAAAGAAAAACTAGGAGTAAAATATGAAAAATGGTCACCTTTATCAAACCTACTATTTCTTGTGAATAGGATACGAGTGTTATATCATTATAAAGATAAAATACCTTACTTGCAATATACCATATGAACAAAGTAATTAAAAAAATAGGCTCTAAAAAAGCAAATTTATAATAATGACCTAAAAAATTACAAATAACCAGTGCCAAAATAAATGCAATGGAGATAGATATTAGATCCATTAATATCCTGAAAATATATAAGTATCTGTTTTTCAAAAAATATTTTTTTACAATTACAGAATAAAAGTAATAAAATAAACTTAAATAATACTTAATTACAATTTCTTATTTAAAGAGCGAAGAAGATAAAGAGGATTAAAAAATAAATTGGTTAATAAAAAAGAGCATAAAAAACCGATGAGTAAGCCTTTAAAACCAATGTATTTTAATAGTACAATTGACAATAAAATACCCAAAATACCTTGAAATATGGATAGTATGGTAGGAACCTTATTTAATTTTAATGCTGACAAAAAAACTACAGAAACATTGTCAAATATGATTAAACAAGTAAATACTAAGTACAAATGATACAAAGACAACATTTGCAAATCTTTAAATCCGATCCAATAGATAAAAATTTTCAAGCCCATTGACCAAAAGAAAATGAAAATTAAAACAATTAAAAATGAAATTCTTTTAAGCAAGGTAAAAAACATATTTTTTAATACTTGCCATTGAGCATTTACTTCGGCATGTATAATTTTAGGAAATAATACTTGTGTAAAATTAGTTGCGGCTATTCTGATAATATCAAAAAATCTTACAATTACTAAATATTTAGCTGCTATTTCGGATCCACTGTAATAATTTAATATTATTATTTGTGTATTAAAAACCATTACAGTTGCTAAAGAGGAAATAAA
>CAIPJS010000012.1 GCA_903865435.1 uncultured Bacteroidota bacterium
TACTAGTAGGTTATATTTGGGATTTTAGTTTTCCCATTAATAAAAAAATATGGACTAGTAGTTATGTTTTATATACCACTGGGCTTGCTATGATAAGTTTAGGTATGCTTATTTATTTATTAGAGTTTCAAAATGCAAAAGGAAAATGGAGTCATTTTTTCGATGTGTTTGGAAAGAACCCTTTATTTGTATTTGTATTAAGTGGTTTCTTACCGCGCGTTTTAACTTTATTAAGATGGGTCGATCATGTAGATGTTGATGGGAAGCCAGTGTATACTTCGGCCCTTCCTTGGTTTTATGAGCATGTTTGTAAAGATGTAGCCAGCGATTTACGCATTGGATCTTTCTTATATGCTTTGTGTGTGATTGCTTTTTTTGGAATATTGGCCTACTACCTAGATAAAAAGAAAATATACATTAAAGTATAAGTAAACAATATCTATTTTATTTGAAAAGCCCTGCGGCTTTTTCAATTTGCTCAGGTTTCCCCACATCTAACAAAACATCATCACTGTGGTCAAAAAAACCAATGGTATTTTTAGATGCCAATTGCAAATAGGCATCTATCAAAGAAAACTTACCTGTCAAATTAATAGTACTATAAAAACAGTGATGCAATATTTGTATGCCACTGAAAGCTTTAGCAATATAATTATTACCCGCATGGTTCGATTCAATAGTTGAAGCAGCCCACTTTTCTTCTCTGCTGGAATTATTTCTCCAACCTATTAAATTACCTTCTGTTGTAAATAATAAATTTCTGCTGGACACTCTGTTAGTCACTGCTAAAGTGGCAATATAATTTTCAACACCTTCTGACAATACTTTATCAGCAGCAATTAATTTATCAATATCTAAATTGGTTAAAATATCGGCGTTCATTACTAGCCAGTTCTCTTCTTTTTCAAAAAAGTTGGCAGCATATAATACACCGCCGCCTGTTTCTAATACTTCAGCAGTTTCATCGGAAATAAAAATCTTGGAACCCCATCCATTATTAACTTCTACCGCTTCTATAATTTGATCTGCAAAATGATGCACATTCACTACCACTTCGTTGATACCAAAGGCTTGTAAGTATTCAATATTTCTTTGCAACAAAGATTTTCCATTCACCATGGCCAATGCCTTGGGATGAAAATCGGTAAAAGGTTTTAGCCTTGTACCTAATCCTGCTGCTAAAATCATGGCTTTCATGCAAATATTATTTAACCCAATTTTCTTTATTGGTATGTGCTAGCAATACTTTGATCTTATATTTATTTCTAAGATGTCTTGCAGTTTGTTCGGCTGCAAATACACTGCGGTGTTGCCCACCCGTACAGCCAAAATTAATATGTAGAGAAGTGAAGCCTCTTTTTAAATAATCTTCTACGGTAATATCTATTAAATCCCAAACGCTATTTAAAAATCCGTTCATCTTAGTTCTTTGTTCTAAAAAATCTTGAACAGGTTTATCTAAACCCGATTGTTTTTTATACTCTTCTACTCTTCCTGGATTTAAAATACCTCGCATATCAAATACAAAGCCACCGCCATTATCAGAGCTATCTGCAGGAATACCTTTTTTATAACTAAAGCTATTTATGGTAATTACTAAAGGGGTATTGGTATTCGCTGTTGGCGGAGTGAAACGTTCAATCACTTCTTCACTTACCATCCAATCTAAGATGGAAGCAAAAACAGGTGTGTCTTTATCTAAAGCATAAGTCTTTAAAAAACTTTTTAAATTTTCTAAACCCAAAGGTATGCTGGTTAAGAAGTGCGCCTTTCTTTCAAACAAACCTCTAAAACCATAGGCCCCTAAAACTTGTAATAGTCTTAATAATACAAAACCATTATACTGTTTTTTAAAGTCTTTTGCTTCTAAGGGGCTCGGTAATAATTTTTGTAATTCAGCAATATAATGATCTAATAATTTTTCTTTCCATTCATTGGATAGCCCTGCCTTGGCTTGCCATAACAAGGAAGCCACGTCATAAGGCAGGCCACCTTGCATGCCACCTTGGAAGTCTATAAAATACACTTCCCCATTTTGTACCATAATATTTCTGCTCTGAAAATCTCGGAACATAAAATTATCAAAATGACTTACCGCTAACTGATCACTTAATATTTCAAACTCATCAATTAAGGCTTGCTTATCATAAGCATATTGCAAAGTGTCTAAAAAATAATACTTATAATAAAGTAAGTCAGTTAATATAGAATGCTTCCCAAAATATTTTGAGGTTAAACATTTAGAATAATCTAAGCCCTTCGCTCCTTCTATTTGTAATTTAGCTAAGGCTGTTAAACTTTTTTGAAACAATGTAAATACTGCATCCGTTTTTCCCTCTTGCTCTAAAACATCTAACAAAGAAACTGCACCCACGTCTTCTTGCAAATAAGTATTGCAAGATTCATTCACTGCTAAAATTTTAGGAACAGGCATTCCCTTTTTATAAAAATATTCTGCGAAATAAATAAAGGTCTGATTCTCTTTAATATTTAAATTATAAGTCGCAATCCAAGACTGCTCCCCTTGGCTTATTCTAAAATAGATGCGATCACCTCCACTTTGAGGTATTTTCTGAATTCGATCCCAAGGATGGGGATGAATTGTATTATATAGATTTTCAATATGTTTTAAAATAGCCTCCATGGGGTAAAAAAATTACTGTTTATGCCATTAAAAGTACTGATATTAAATCGCTTACAAAAAATAATCCCTCCAAAACAGGGTATAAATAGCAGAAAAAAAGGGTATAAATAAATGTATTAAATACTAAATTATTTAGTTAATATTGCTAATAAATTTAGTTTTATGTCATTTATAGATAGAGAGCCAGGAGAAGGAATTGCCACCCAACAAATTAATAAGAACTACCAATCGGGTCAAATTATACAGGCCAATGCCACCGGTTTTGGAGCGGCCTCCGACGATTTTATGGAAAGAGGTATTGATTTGAACGAGCAACTCATTCGCAATAAGCCCGCAACTTTTTTCTTTCGCGTTAACAGCGATGCGATGTTAGGCGCAGGCATTCACATTGGAGATATTTTAATTGTAGACAGAAGTTTGCCTGCTAGTTCTGGAAAAGTAGTGGTGGCTGTTTTGAATGGTGAATTTTTAGTACGTCGTTTACAAATTCAAGAACACAGTATTAGTTTGGTGCCAGAAAATAAAAGATATGGCACCATTCAAGTAGCGCAATTAGAACAATACAGTACCTGGGGCGTGGTTAGTTTTGTGATACATAGTTTATAAAGTTGATCCGTACTCCTTAAAATATTTTTCGTGCAAGCCATTGTTGATTGTAATAGTTTTTATTGTTCCTGCGAACGTCTTTTTCAACCCCAACTACAAAATTTACCCGTAGTCGTACTAAGCAATAACGACGGTTGTATTGTATCGCGTTCCGATGAAGCCAAACAACTAGGTATTGCCATGGCCGTGCCTTATTTTCAAGCGAAGGACTTGATTGAAAAAAATAAAGTGCACGCTTTTTCTTCTAACTATCATTTATACGGAGACATCAGTTGGCGCGTGATGGAAACCATGAGACAGCTGCTCCCACCGGGTTGTGTAGAAGTGTATTCGGTAGACGAAGCTTTTTTAGATTTAAAACATATCCCCGCAGATCAACTACAATATTTTTGTACCGATTTGAAAAATAAAATAGAAACCTGGACAGGTATTTCTGTTTCTATTGGTGTTGGCCCCAACAAAGTATTAAGCAAAGTGGCCAACCGATTGGCGAAAAAAAATAAAATAAAAACAGGATGCGTTGTCGTATTAAATGATACTAAAAAAATTCAAGCGGCTTTGCAACAAACCCCCATTGAAGATATTTGGGGGATTGGTTTTAGTTATAGTGAAAAATTAAAAACCTATGGCGTACACACCGCTTATGCACTTAGCATCAAAGACCTAAGCTGGGGCAAACGTTTCTTAGGTGGCATTACAGGCATTCGATTGCTCAGAGAATTAAAAGGCGCGCAAAGTCATTCCATGCAAGCACCTCGAACCGAAAAAAAAATGATTGCCACTACACGCATGTTTGGGCGCGAAGTCACCGATTGGCAAGAAATAGAAGAAGCCCTTGCCACTTATGCGACGCGCGCCGCCGAAAAATTAAGAAGACAACACAGTGCCGCTGGTGGTGTAAGTGTTTTTTTACTCAAAAAAGCACCTGTTCATTTAGACAAGGCTTACTACCACAGGGGCAGGCAAGTAAGTGGCTTCACCCTGCTTGACAACCCCAGCCAGATTAGTCCCGATATTATTAAAGCGGTGGTCACCCTAGGCAAAAGCCTGTTTGAGCAGGGGGAAATTTATAAAAAAGCGGGTGTTATTTTAAGTGACTTTGTCCCCGATAACAGCCTTCAAACCAATTTATTTGTGGCCCCTAGCGACACGAGGCGTAAAAAACTAATGAATGTTATAGACAATATGAATGCCGCCTACCGCAACGATATAGTGAAATTTGGCACTAGTGGTACTCAGAAAAACTGGAAAATGCGTAGCGAAAGGCGCAGCAAACGCTATACCACCCGCTGGGAGGAGCTATGCCTAGTACGGTAAAAAGCTGGTGGAAAACCCTTGGATAAAAATTCGTAGAAATGATTTCGCTGATGTATTTTTGCCCAATTTAATACCTATGAGCAAGACGCTACATTCTAACGAATCCATCTCTACCAAAAAGAAGAAAATTATTGTTTTAGGCAGTGGCCCTAATAGAATTGGACAAGGTATTGAATTTGATTATTGTTGCGTACATGGATTACTAGCCGTTAAAGAATCAGGATACGAAGCCATTATGGTAAACTGTAACCCAGAAACAGTTTCTACCGATTTTGATATGGCAGATAAATTATATTTCGAACCTGTTTTTTGGGAACATCTTTGGGAAATTATTGAATTAGAAAAACCTGAAGGCGTTATTGTACAATTAGGAGGTCAAACTGCTTTAAAATTAGCAAAGCGTTTAAGCGAAAGAGGCATTAAAATAATTGGTACTTCTTTTGATAGCTTAGATATAGCAGAAGACAGAGGTCGTTTCAGCGATTTACTAAAAGAATTAGAAATTCCTTATCCCGATTACGGAACAGCCTATACAGCAGAAGAAGCCATTGAAGTAGCGAATAAAGTAGGTTATCCAGTACTGGTAAGACCTAGTTATGTGATTGGTGGACAAAGAATGCGTATTGTGATTAACGATGCAGAAGTAGAAACTGCTGTGGTAAGTATCTTAAAACATATTCCTAGCAATAAAATATTAATTGATCATTTCTTAGATCGTTGCCAAGAAGCAGAAGTAGATGCCATTTTTGATGGTGAGACTTTTCATGTCATGGGTGTGATGGAACATATTGAACCAGCAGGTATTCATAGCGGAGATAGCAATGCGGTCTTGCCAGCATTTAACCTTACACCATTGATTGTGGCTACCATGGAATTTTACAGCGAAAAAATTGCACGCGCTTTAAACATA
>CAIPJS010000013.1 GCA_903865435.1 uncultured Bacteroidota bacterium
CTCTTTCATTTTCATTTCAGCTCTTGGTGCAGTGTACCATGTTTCTTTATTATTAGGGTCCTTCTCTTCAAACTCCCATAAGAAAGCAGCAGTGGCTAAAGCTTGTTCACGCGGCACTGCATTTTTAACAACTATGTAACCATTGTGTTTCCAGAAGGTCCAATCTTCTTCACTTAATACACGTAGTGGTTTGCCATTAGAGCGGTCATTTAAACTAGTGGCACTACTTTTTGCTGTAGAAGGGTTTCCAGGAATGTCTTTGTGTGCATTATTAGGCACCATGGTAGGTACCATATTGGGCACCATTGATTTATTTTCCATAGCAATTCTATTTAGTTTGATGAAGTAAATGTACAGTTTCTAAGGGGCTAAGTATTTTCCCTAAATTGGCTATTTTTTGCTCTATTTTGATAAATTATGGTTAATTTGGTATCCAAGTCAGTTATTTTAGTAGTAATTCTAGGAATTCAACGATTGAATGAAATTAAGTTTAGAAAATATAAAACCAGACGAAGGCAGCTCCTTTAAAATTCTTTTAACGCCGAACTTGAATGAAATTTATTACTGGCATTTTCATCCAGAGATAGAACTTGTTTATGTAGAAGCAGATAAAGGCATAAGACATATTGGTGATCATATTTGTACTTATGAAGGAAGTGACTTAGCCTTAATTGGTTCTTATATTCCACATTTAAATTTTGATTATGGTGTAAAAACAACTGTTGAAACAGTAGTCGTTCAGTTTAGACAAAATTTTTATGAAGATGCATTTTATAAGCAACCCGAAATGCAAGTTATTTATGATTTATTTGAAAGAGCCAAAACAGGTATTGCTTTTTATGGTGAAACAAAAAAGAAAGCAGGTGAATTATTAAAAAAATTATCGGGGCTTTCAGCTTTTGATCAGTTAGTATTATTAATTCAAGTTTTTCAACAATTAGCTATAAGTAAAGAATTCACCTCATTAAATACGCGCCCTATTGCTTCTCATGCGGTTATCAAGGAACAAGAAAGAATGCATCAAATATATAAGTTTGTTGAAGCTAATTTCCAAAAGCCAATAAAAATTAGTGAAATTGCCTCTGTAGTCAATTTATCTGATGCAGCATTTTGCAGGTACTTTAAAAAATCAACTAAACTTACTTATACCGATTTTGTAAATCAATACAGAGTAAACCATGCAAAAAAATTATTGATGCAAGATGCCAATGTAACAGAAGCCTGTTATGATACAGGTTTTGAAAGCCTCTCTTATTTCAATAAAATATTTAAAAAAATTAGTGGAGAAAATCCATCGGCTTATCGAAAACGAAAAATGAGTTTCTAATATATTATTTAATAACCCCATCTTCCATATGTATAATACGGTGGGTGCGCTCTGCAAAGCTAGGGTCGTGGGTAACAATTAATAAGGTTTGATTGAATTCGTCGGAAAGCTTATTAAAAATATCAAATACCAGGTCGCTATTTTTCTTATCTAAATTTCCGGTAGGTTCATCGCCCATAATGATATGTGGATCGTTGATTAATGCTCTGGCAATGGCTACCCTTTGTTTTTCACCCCCTGAAATATGATTGGCTTGTTTTAAAGCCAATTGATCAATGCCTAAAATTTTTAATTTTTCCATGGCACGGTGTTCTAATTCTTCTTTACTGTACTTATTTAATTTCAAGCCTGGCAACATTACATTTTCTAATACATTGAATTCATTTAATAAATAATGAAACTGAAATACAAATCCAATTTTTTCATTTCTAATTTTAGCTAAAAAGGGTTCATTTTTTTTAGGCATTGCTTCTCCATCAATGAATAAACTGCCTTCATAATCGGTATCCATCGTAGACAATACATACAAGAGGGTAGATTTTCCACAACCTGATTTACCGGTTAAAGAAACAAATTCGCCTTTATTAATACTGAAACTTAAATCTGACAAAACCTGTATGCGCACAGGATCGTGAAAGTATTTATTGATATGGGTTGCTTCTAGTATCTTGTTCATATTATTTTCCTCTAATAATCACTACTGGATCAATTTTACTTGCTTTGCGGGCGGGAAACCAACCTGCTAGGTAAGTGGTAATTAATGAAAACACAATACCTATCATATAAAATCTTGGATTGTAATTGATAGGATAAGTTTTAACTGTTGGTAGCGATGCTGTATTGAATGGAATTTGATCGATGGTGGCCGAAAGTCCAAACCCAAATAAGAGACCAAGCATACCTCCAAAAATTCCAATAGAAATGGCGATATAAATAAAAATCTTTTTTACATCATTGCCAGAGAATCCAGTGGCTTTCAAAATAGCAATGGAATCCATTTTTTCAAATATCATCATGTTGAGGATATTGTAAATGCCAAAACCCGCTACAATCAATAATGTAATACCAACTGCATATGAAATTAAAGTACGAATAGAGCTACCCGTTTCAAATTGAGAGTTGGCCGTTTGAATGTCTTCGGCATCTGTTTGAAATAGTTGTTCATATTCTTTGGCAACCGCAGGGGCAAGTGTAATGTCTTTTAATTTTACTTGTATGCTGGTGATGTAATCTTTAGGTACGGACAATATTTTTTGTACTGTATTAAGTGATGCATAACATTGAATGTTGTCAAATTCTTTGATGCCTGATTGAAAAGTGCCCACCATTTTTAATTGAAATCGATCTCCCTTGGAAGTAGTTACTTGTACTGCATCTCCAATTCCTACCAATAATTTGTCAGCCAAGCCTTTTCCCAATATGATGCCATTGTTTACCTTATCTAAATCGGCAGAATTCCCAGTGGTCACATATTCATCAAAATGATACAATTTACTTTCTTCCGTTGGATTAATACCAAAAATACTTCCTGTAATATCTATGGTACCATCATTAAAAAATACTTGTGCCGTTAATTTGGGAGAAAGCCCCAATACACGATTGTCTTTTTTTAAGGATTCCATGATTGCGCCGCTATTGTAGATGGCCTGTCTGCTTGCGTCTGCTTTTATAGAACCTATAAAATTATGTGCATCTTTAAATTGTGCATTACCATTAATAGGTTGATTGGCATTGGGTTTGATGTCATTGTATATTCTTACATGTGCTGTACGATTAAGAATTAATCCATCCAATAAATCGTTTAAGCCCGACATAAAACTTAATAATGTAATGAACATAGTAATGCTAAAAGTAACACCCACGGCTGCTACAAGCGTTTGCTTCCATCTTGCCAGTAATAAAGATTTAGCAATATTTAAGAGTAGCTTGGTGCTCATTGAATGGATTTTACAATGGCATCTTTACTAGTTAAGCCCGATACAATTTCTGCTTTTTCATAATCCATTAAGCCTGTTTTCACTTTTCGTTTTTCTTTATTTGCCAAGTATACGAACTCATTGTCTATTAAATAAGCACGTGGAATGGTCAATACTTTTTCTTTTACTTCAATTACAATATTGGCTTGTGCACTTAAGTTGGGGAATAAATTTGCAGGCTGTGATGTAAACAAAGCATCTACTTTAAATGATTTTGTTTTATCATTCATCAGCGGATAAATTTTTTCTATGATGGCCTCAAAAGTTTGTCCTTTATAGCTATCCATAGCAACAATTGTTTTTTGTCCTTTTTTTAATTTTGAAATATCATATTCATCTACTTGTAATTCAATATAAAATTTATTGGCATCCCCTATAATGGCCACAGGGGATTGCGTATTGATCATTTCCCCTTTTTCTTTGGACAAACTGTACACTCTTCCTGCTATTTCACTTTTTACTATATAATCATTCATTGAAGTAGAAGAAATGGCTGCACTTTTTTCGGTTTGCTTGGATTGAAATTCGATTTGCTTTTTTAAATCATTCAATTTTAATTTGCTTGCATTGAACAAGGCCATTGAATTTTTATAAGCCAACTCTCTTTGTTCTACTTCGTTTTTGGTTCCAATTTCTCCTGCCCATAGTTTTTTTTGACGTTCTAATAAAGAAAGGTCATTGTCTAATTTTAACTTGGCAACTTCCATTTCTGTTTGTGCCTGATTTAATTTTTCATGATTGGCATTTTCGGAAGAATAATTGGCCAATAATTTCGCATTTTCAAAATTCAATTCTTGTGTCTTATTGGATAATTTATAGATGGCTTGACCATTTTTTACTAGCGCACCTTCTTTGACTAAAATTTGATCAATAATGCCATTTACTTTTGAATAAACTTCATACTGAGAAACACTCTTGATGGTACCTGATGCATATACAGAGGAAGTGATTTTTTCCTCTACTGGGAATACAGATTCCTGTTTTTTTCCACATGAAATTAGGCCAAGAAATAGTAAAAAAGTAAAGCAAGCTTTTCTAAAATAATAAATAGGATATTTCATAGTCAAAGCTATGATTTATTTCGTAAATTTCTTTTCATAATTGCTGATTCCAATCATAGGCAAACAATTAATTTAGTATATGAAAAAAACGCATCGTTTTTTATTGGCCATAGTACTTTTTGCATCCAGTGAAATTCCAAATAAGCTATTTGCTCAAAAGCAAGATTGGCTTATCGCACCCAATAAAGAAAAGGCAATGATTTATCAAGATGGTAAGACATTGATACTTAACAATGGCTTATCAAAACGAATATTTTTATTAGGTCCAAATCTGGCTTGTATTCAATACACCAATTTAACCAATGGACAAGAGCTTATTAGAAGTATCGAGCCTGAAGCGAAACTTGTCATCAACAATCATAATTATAATGTAGGAGGCTTACACGGTCAAAAAGAAAAGGCTTATTTGAATCTCGAAGTAGAAAAAAATCTATATCAAAACGACGCTGATTTTATTTTCACTAAATATACCATTAGCCCCATTGAACCCTTTATTCATTGGAAAGCCAATACTTGGTTAACCAATAGCCAACAAGCAACAGGGCAGTCTGTAGCTTTTGAATTTGTTTCCCAATTACCAGATTTAAAAAACATACTTATCAAAGTGCATTATGAATTGTATGATAGACTTCCTTTAATCACCAAATGGATTTCAATTGAAAATAATTCACTTAGTTCTATAAAAATTAACCGAGTAGTGAATGAGGTTTTGGGTTTGGTAGAAGAAGAAAGTGCGGTAGTGGGTAAGCCCGAAGAAATGAAAAAACAACATGGTATTTATTTTGAAACCAATTATGCATTTAACAATGCCATGCGTTATGATATCAGTGATCAAACCACCCATTGGAAGACAGATTCTAGCTATACCTCTCAAGTAAATTATAATTTTGAAACGCCTTGCTTACTTGAAATATATCCTGAGAAAGCCCCTGGCATTGAATTAGCGCCGAATGAGGTTTTCAAATCGGTAAGAACCAATGAGCTATTGATGGACAGCTACGATAGACAAAGAAGAGGCCTAATCTTAAAAAAAATGTATCGTACTATTGCGCCATGGACCACACAGAATCCGATTTTCATGCACTTGGTTAGTAAGAACGACCAAGAAGTTAAAAATGCCATTGACCAATGTGTGGCTACAGGCTATGAAGCAGTCATTTTAAGTTTTGGAAGTCATTTAAATATGGAGGACAGTAGCGCAGTGAATATTAAAAAATGGAAAATTTTAGCTGACTATGCGCATCAACATAAAATACTATTGGGTGGTTATTCTTTGTTTAGTAGTAGACGAATTAGTGATGAAGATGATGTAGTTGACATTAAAACTGGGAAACCAGGCGGTGCTTTTTTTGGCAATGCGCCTTGCTTTGGAAGTAAATGGGGCTTAGGGTATAGAGATAAAATAAAATATTTCTTTACGCAAACCAATTTTGATATTTGGGAAAATGATGGACCTTATCCAGGTGATGTATGCGCTTCTACATCCCATCCTGGGCACAAGGGCTATGATGATTCCCAGTGGAAGCAGATGGAGATTCAAAAAGAATTATATCATTGGTTAAATGAAAGAGGTGTTTACATCAATGCGCCCGACTGGTATTTTTTAGATGGTACGCATAAAATTGGGTTAGGCTATCGTGAAGTCAATTTTTCTTTACCTAGACCACAACAAAAAATTATCAATCGTCAAAACATTCACGATGGTACGCTTGAAAAAATTCCATCGATGGCTTGGGGTTTTGTTCCATTAACCAAATACCAAGGCGGTGGCGATGAGGCAGTGCTAGAGCCATTGAGTGAACACCTCAATGATTATGAACAACTGATGATGCAATATTATGGAGCAGGTGTACAAGCCTGTTACCGAGGGCCTCGGTTGTTTGATACGGAAACGACCAAAGCCATGGTAACCAAAACCATTAACTGGTATAAAAAATACAGAAACATATTAAATTCAGATATGATTCCTTTGCGGAGGGCAGACGGGAGAGACTGGGATGGATGGATGCATGTAAATCCACAACTAAAAGAAAAAGGGTTGATGTTATTTTTTAATCCAACCAAAAAGCCCATCAACAGAACCATTTCCTTACCGCTTTATTATACTGGACTTACCAAGGAAGCGCGTATTGTAGATGCTAAAGGGCTGGTTCAAAAATATACTTTGAATAGAGATTACACGATTGATTTTACTTTGACCATTCCTGCTGATGGATACAATTGGTTTGTAATTGAATAAAAGAGAAGTTAGCAAAGGCCTAATCTAAAAAGAGTTCATCTATAAATATCCATGCATGGGTTCCTTTACCAGGATGCCATTTGGGCAATTTTTTCAAATTTAATAAAGTAAAACGATAATATTTGTATGCAGCTTTATCTGGGAATGCACAACTAAAAGATTTGTTTTCTCTTACCATATCTGTTTTTTCTAAAGAAGGAAATGTAGCTTCGTTTAAATATTTGAAAGACTTACCATCATTGCTACCTTCAATTTTGATTGAAAGAATTGGGAAAATATAAGCACCATTGTCTACAAAAGCATTAAAATGTGCCTGATGCAATGTAGTGGCTTGTTTAAAATTAATAACAAACTTCATTGTGGTATCTCTATAAGCTATCCATTTCCCGTTTGAAAAATTTTGTTCACCTAATTCATAATCAATTAAAGTTCTTGCCCCATTATTTCCTGGATATTTTTTATCAGGTGGGGTTAAAAAATAAATAGAATCTGGATGAATCTCAGATTTATAAAATGTTTTTTGGATAATATCGCTCGCAAGCCATCCAGGTTTGAATGCTTTAATTTTTAAAGTGCTGTATTTTGTAAGTTGAAACTTCTTTGTATAAATAGGACTATTAATGCTGTCTGGTTCAGTTCCATCTGTCGTATACCTAATCACAGCGCCCTTCATAGAATGTTTTAAAGAAATATCTAAATGATTTACGATAATGCCCGAATCCTGTTCAATAACGGGGCTGTTAATTTTTAAAATTTGATCATCTAAATTATCGCCAATAATTATTTTTGTTTTTTTATTATTGGCCACCAAACCAGCATATTCTTTTTCATTGGTTTTATTGTTCCAAATATGCACTTCGGTAAATGGAGCTTTGTCCATAAAGGATGACAAACTAATTGGATTTAGATCTATTCCGCAAATAGAAATGTTTTTTAATTTTACCAAACTTTTCAAAGGTGTTAAATCGTTTAAGTTTAGTTTAGTATAGTTTAAGTTTAATTTTCTTAGGTTGGGAAAACCACTTATAATGGCAATGTCTTCCTTGGTGAGTGGCATGCCCTGCATGTTTAAACTTGCAATTTTAGCTTTAATGGCTTCTAATTTTTTTAATGAAGCGGTTTTGTAAAATGATCCTTGAAAAAAATCAACAAAAATTTCATCAGATCCATAATAAGAATAGTTAACGGTGCAATAACTGCTATTGTACTCTTTTAAATCAGGGGCATTGCCTTTGCTATTGTCTTCCCCTTTTTTAGGAGCTTTGTAAGCAATGGCTAGGAGGGCTAAGCTATCCGTCTTGGCCATTTCTTTTATTTTTTTCTTAAAATCACCGCCTGCTTTTACCCATCTATTCAATAAATTAAGTTCTTCTAATGTCAATTGTATTTTGCCATCGGGAGGCATATGCTCTTCATCTGCATTGGGCAAATGAATTCTTTGTAACAATAAAGCTTCTTTGTTATTTAAGCTATTTAATAAGTTACCCGCTTTGCCTCCTTTAATAATGAGTTCAGGGCTAGTTAATTGTAAATTGCCTTTTATTTTTTCAGGACCATGGCAACCAATACATTTTTGTTCAAAGATGGGAGCAATGGCTTTTTCATATACTGTTAGGGTACTGTCTGCATTATTATTTTCTGCAACCTTTACTGGTTTTGGCTTTGGGAAGGACAATACATCTTCCCCATGGGTTAATTGAGCACCCTTATGCGTAAAAATAAGTAAGACGATTAAATACACAAGGCCAAGCACTCTTTTAAATTGAAGACTACTTGAATGGATGTAAATAAAACTCCAACCGAATACGGCAATGGCAACGCCACCCCATTTATGTATAGTAAGTAGATGGGTATCATATGCATCTTGTTTGGATAAAAACAATCCAAATAAAGCTACCAAACTGGCAAGTAGTGCATTTCCAGTGAATAATAATTTTTCAGTACTAGGGTCTAATTTCTTTTCTTGAAAAAATAATAAATAGACCACAATAGCAATACCTAAAACAATTGGGAAATGTAAAAACAAGGGATGTAGTTTTCCCAACCATTGAATGGTATTTGAAAATTTTGTTACATCATTAAAGAATGCTAAAACAATTAATAGCGGATTCAATAACCACAGCAAGCTCTCGCCCCATTTATTTAATTTATGGATGTGCATGCCTAACTAATAATTTCATTGATCACTTTACCAGATACATCTGTTAATCGATAGCGTCTACCTTGATGTTTGAAAGTGAAGCGTTCGTGATCAATACCCATTAAATGCATAACGGTGGCTTGAAAATCATGTATGTGTACTGGTAAGGAATTAATATTGTATCCAAAATCATCTGTTTCTCCATAAACACCAGGCTTCACACCACCCCCTGCCATCAGTATGGTAAAACATTTTGGATGATGGTCTCTTCCATAATTATCTTTGGTCAATGCCCCTTGGCAATAATTGGTTCTTCCAAATTCACCACCCCATATTACTAAGGTTTCATCCAATAAACCTCTTTGTTTTAAATCTTTAATCAATGCAGCAGAAGATTGATCTACATCTTTACATTGACCTTCTAATTCTTTAGGTAAATTTCCATGTGTATCCCAGCCTTGATGGTACAATTGTACAAAGCGAACGCCGTTTTCAGAAAGCTTTCTTGCCAATAAACAATTGGCTGCATAAGTACCTGGGATCAAACATTCTGGTCCATACATTTTTACAATGGACTCTGGTTCGTTTTGCAATGAAGTAATTTCTGGAACCGCCATTTGCATGCGGTAGGCCAATTCATATTGTTGAATCTTGGTAACAATTTCGGGATCTCCAATTTTTTTATAAGACTCCTGATTCAACTCAGCAATTTCATCTAACATGACGCGCTTGTCGCCACGTTTTATAAATTCAGGATCGGTTAAATATTTTACTGGCTCTTCTCCACTACTAAATTGAACGCCTTGATGAATTGAGTCTAAAAATCCATTGTTCCATAATTTGGAATATACGCCCTGTCCGTTGCCTTTTCCTTTACTTAGCAATACACAAAATGCAGGTAAGTTTTTATTCTCACTACCTAATCCATAACTTATCCAAGAACCCATACTTGGACGATTGCCTACTTGCGAACCTGTTTGAAAAAAAGTAAGTGCTGGATCGTGATTGATGGCTTCGGTATACATTGTTTTCACCATACAAAAATCATCGGCAATACTTGCCATATGCGGAAGGGTTTCACTAAACCAAGCACCATTGCTTCCATATTGAGCAAAATTAAATTTCGAACCAGCCAAAGGGAATTTTGCTTGATTGGCCGTCATGCCGGTCAATCTTTGTCCCATGCGAATGCTAGCAGGCAATTCAGCGCCTTGCATTTTTTGCAATAAGGGTTTGTAATCAAATAAATCTAATTGAGAAGGTGCTCCATTTTGAAACAAATAAATAATACGTTTTGCTTTTGGTGCAAAATGTGGCAATACATTGGTAAACAATTCTTCCTCGCTGCTTGCATCAAATAATCCAGGCACCATTAAAGAACCCAATGCCAATCCCCCAATACCTAAACTTAATTTAGATAAAAATTTTCTTCGGTTTTGATTCAAGCCATGTTCTAAAAATTCATTCATAGCAATATTTTAGGATTTTGTAATGGTTTCTTCTAAATTATAAAGTATCAAAATGGTTTTCATCAATGCAGCAGTTTCTGAAGCATTGTATTTTTTGACAGGATGTGCATATTCGCCTACTTCCAATGTATTTTTTAACTGCATCGCATTGGTATTAAAAAAATTGACTTGATTTTCACAATATGCGATTAATTTATTTTTTTCAAATCGCGTAGGCTTTCTAATCATAATGGTTTCAAAAGCTTGTTCAATCTTATCTTCGATGCTATTAGTTGTTAAGGAAATATTTTCGGCGAGCACTCTAGAAGCTTCTAATACGGCTGGATCGTTCAACATGGTTAAAGCTTGCAAAGGAGTATTGGTGCTGGCTCTTTTGGCTTCGCATTGATCTCTGTTGCTGGCATCAAATACCATCATGCTTGGAGGAGGGGCCGTTAATTTAATAAAAGTATACAAGCCTCTTCTGTAAATAGCCGCACCATGGTCTTGTTTGTAAGTGGCCAATACACCTCTACCAGATGTAGTACTTTCCCATACCCCTTTTGGTTGATATGGTTTAACACTGGGCCCGCCGATGGTTGTATTTAACAAGCCACTGGTGCTTAACACCCAGTCTCTTACGATTTCTGCCTTAAAGCGCAAGCGGGGGGATCTACTATAATAAACATTTTCAGGATCCTGTTCCATTTGTTTTTTACTCACCACACTAGATTGTTGGTAAGTGCCACTGGTGAGTATTTTCTTTATTAAATATTTTACATCCCAATGATGTTCCATGAAATCAACTGCCAACCAATCTAATAATTCTGGATGCGTAGGCAACTCCCCTTGTAAACCATAATCGCTAGATGTTTTAACAATCCCTTTTCCAAATATTTCTTGCCAAATAAAATTTACAAACACTCTTGCAGTCAATGGATTTTTTCTTTCTACTGTCCATTTGGCCAACCCCAATCTATTGCGTTCGTATTTTAAGGTATCAAAAGGAAGGATGGATTCCAAAGCAGTAGGTTTTACTTCGATTGTGGTGGGTGCATCATAACTGCCCCTGCTTAAAATATAAGTTGGTCTTGCTTTTACCGTGTCTCCAATTTTCCAATCGCCCATTACAGACACTTCTAATTTATTGGTATCGGGGTGATTGATATAATTGAGTAAAGATTTTTTCTCCTCTGCGGTGATAAATAATTTGGGTGTTTTTGCAGGTGTTGATACACTTACATCACCTTCATACCCTTTTTCTTTACTCATATTAAAGAAGGCATACAATTGATAATAATCTTTATTGGAAAATGGATCGTATTTGTGATCATGACATTGTGCACATTCAATAGTCACACCTAAAATGGCTTTTCCATAGGTTCTTGTTTTATCAATATTATAAGAAACTCTGTATTCTTCTTCAATCACACCTCCTTCTTCGGTGTATTTGTGGTTTCTAAAAAATGCAGTGGCTAAAATATTTGATTTGGTTGCATTAGGCATTAAGTCACCCGCAATTTGTTGGGTTAAAAATTGATCATAAGGCAAATTGGTATTGAATGCATTGATCACCCAATCTCTCCAAGGCCATTGTGAACGAATATTGTCATCCTGAAAACCATAAGAATCTGCATAACGCGCTAGGTCCATCCAAAGCAAAGCCATCTTTTCACCATAAGCTGGTTTTTTCAACAATTGGTCAATCAAATCTGCATACCAATTTTCACTGTTTGCACTCGTCCATTTATTTAATTCTTCAAAATTGGGTGCAATACCAAGAATATCCGCATAGGCTCTTTTAATTAAAGTTTCTCGCGTAGCGGGTTCATTGGGGCTGAATCCTTTTTGTTCCATTTTTTGTAAAATGAAAGGATCAATTTCATTTTTAACCCAACTGCTATGTGCTACTTCGGGCAGTTTTACTTTTACCGGTGCAACAAAGGCCCAATGCTTTTCATATTTAGCACCTTGTTCAATCCATTTTTTAAATAATTTAATTTCATCTGTGCTCAATCTTGTCAAATGACTTTCTGGAAGTGGCATCATAATGGCAGGGTCATTGGAAGCAATGCGCTTCATCAATTCACTTTTATCGGGTTGCCCAGGAACAATTGCATAATGCCCTTTGTTTTTTTCTAATTCACCAAAAGCACTTGCGGGTAAATCTAGACGCAATCCAGCTTTTACTTTGGATACATCGGGTCCATGACAAGAAAAACATTTATCGGATAATAAGGGACGAATGTCTCTATTGTAGGAAACCAAAGTATTGGAAGCTGCTTGTTTTGCATTGGTATATTTGATGATACCAAAACACAAGCCAACAACAATAAGTACAATGCCTAATAAGATATATTTTTTCATAGCCAATTTGTAATAAGAATCAATCCAAGTGAAACCTGTTATACTTTGGTAAATTTATATGGATATACTTTTCCTGATGCCCATTGTGCCACATAAATGCTGCCTTCATCATCTACGCAAACATCATGTGGATGAATGAATATTTTTTCTTTTTGTGACATAGGTTGTAACACATCATTTTCATACACTGGCGCTGATCCTCCTAAATTAGAAACTACTTTATTGTCTTTGTCTAAGATGGTTACAAATCCTGAGTTTACTGTATCCAAATTAGGAGAGCGCAATACTGCAGCATATAAATAATCTCCTTTAATCACAGGTCTGCAAACACAGGCTCCAGGCAAGTGAATGACTTCTAATAATTTTCCGTCCATGGAAAAACGTTTGAATGCATTCCTGGTGCGGTCGGTAATAATTAAGGTGGTTTTTTTATTTCTATAATCTACACAAATACCATGTGCGTTGTCTAAATGTTCATCGCCTGCTCCTCTTCCTCCAAAAACATTTTTTAATTTACCTCTTTCATCATAATGTAAAATATGTTGTGCGCCATACCCATCTGCTATATAAAAATCTCCATTCGCTAACACTGTGGTTTCAGTGGGCACGAAGGCTTCTTTTTTTTCATAGGCTAGAACATCGGCGGGTGGATCAATGGTTAATAATATTTTACCAGTGATGGTTGTTTTGTAAACCTGATGTCGATTGGTATCGGTAATGAATAAGAAATCTTCTTTTCCATTGTGCTGCACTGTTAATCCATGTGCGCCCGGAAATTCATTGCCCCAACTTTCTATTAAACGGCCACTCTTATTATATACAATGACGTTGTTTTTTGTTTCGTTGGTCAATAATAGAATTCTACCTTTTCCATCTTGTATCATTTCATGACAATCGTTCACCGGTGTTTGGTCGGGATTCAAATTGCCCCAGTTGGTATTTAGTTGATAGGTCATACCATTTTGACCATATACTTGACCTTGCATAGGACGTATTAAATTTTTAGTAATGAATAATCCTGCAGTAGAAATAACCGTTTTTTTTATAAAGGAACTTCTTTTCATAAGGGATGGTTTTAGAAAGCTTTCCCTAAGATAACTTTTTTAATAAAAAAAGGGGCTTCTCTTTTATGAGAAATCCCCTTTTATGTATAAATAGAACCTATTATTTTTTGTTAATTTCTACTCATCTGCCCCTGTTTTGCTACTTGTTTTAATGAATGCGGCTCTTTTGGGTGCTGGGACCACTGCATTTTCCCCTTTTAAACCCTTCCATAAGATTTCAGTGAATTCATGGTCATTGTTGCTGTCTTCTTTTTTGAAATTTAAACGCTCACTTTTTCTTTGCATCACGGTATGGGATGTATTTTTTTCGTTGATGTCAAATTGTAATGGTTTAGTGGTGAAGCCTTTAGCATTTGGTGTTTTATCAAAACATCTCCAAAGTGGCGTGGCTGCTGCATCGTATTGGCTCATGGGGGGCATACCCAATATTAACTCCATGGTTCTTAAAATTGAACTGGTGGAGTACATCGTATGATCAACAAAATTGCGTTTTACAAATCCACCTGCAATAAAGGCAGGGCTTCGATGTGCATCCACATGATCTGGACCATCTTGTGCATCATCTTCTACCACAAAAACAACCGATTCGTTCCAAATGGGGCTCTTGCTTAAATAATCTACCAACATACCCACTGCTAAATCGTTGTCTGCCACATGTGCATAAGGAGAGGGCCTACCCAATCGCATGCCTTCGGTATGGTCATTGATGATTCTTAACGTATTCAATTGCGGGACTGCATTATTGGCCAATAAAGAATCAAAATCACGCTTCCATTGACCCACTCTTGTGGTGTCTCTTACCGTTTGATCCCAACTCGTATAATAAGGACAAAAATGATTTTTTAAAACAGGCAAATTAGGTTTGTAATCATCTGCAAATTCTCCATAAGTTCTATAGGATACGCCTGCTCTTTTTGCGAAGTCCCAAATAAATCCGTTTTTATTATTCGCAATGGCACGTGTACCTTCTGCGTCATAATTTCCTCCACGATCGCTATAATTGCTCACCCAATTTTTTTCCAAATAATCGTTGGCATAAGCACCTAATGACCAATTGTGTCCATCCGCACTTACTTCTCCATCCACGTAAAAATTATCTAACAAAACAAATTCTTTGGCTAGTGCATGTAAGTTGGGTGTATATTTTTCACCAAATAAACACAAGCTTTCATCCCCATTGCCTTCTTTTACATCACCTAAAACTTGATCATAGGTTCTATTTTCTTTGACAATATAAAAAACATGTTTGATGGCAGAAGGATCTCCCACTTTTTGTGGAATCACCGAACCTTTTTCTGCCTGTGACAATAGTTCATTTTTTTTATTATAAGGTGTATTTTGATACACTGCTTGTGCGTATAAACTTAATTGTTTGTCACTCGGTATATTGATTATACTTAAAGTACCTTTCATTAATCCGCCTATATATTGAACATCTTTAATAGAGTTCAATAATCCTTTTTGTACACTTAACTGTGCATTTTTTTTATAAGGATCAGGTCCCAATGGATTAGGGTAGGAGGAAAAACCTTTGCCATTGGTCACATATATTTTATTTCCAATTACTTTCACACAGGTAGGATACCATCCCACTGGTATAAAACCTTTGGAGATAGAAGCCCCTTTTTTACTTACATCAAAAACAGCCAAACAATTGTTATCGGCATTGGCAATGTACAATGTTTTCTCATCCTCACTTAAGGCAATGCCGTTGGTGGCTGAGCCAGTGGGGGCCTCCGGATACAGTGCACTGTTAAGGGTTTCAATGACTTTTTTATTTTTAATATCGATTACAGAGACGCTATTGTCTTCCCCATTGGCCACATAAATTAAATGTCCATTTTTTGAAATAGTAAAATCGTTGGGATGGGTGCCCGTTGCAATTTGATGCGTAATTTTTTGTTGGCTGGTATTGTAGATCACTAATTTTTCTGCGCCCCAAATGCTGATGTATAATTCTGATTGATCAGTAGACAAAGCACATGTATAAGCCTCAGCAGGCAGTAAAGTTTTTTTAATAATTTTTTTATTGGCTAAATTTATTTCATACAAACTACTGTCGTCTTTAGTAACAACGTATAAAATATTTTTTTGGTCATTGATACATAGTCCTGCTGGAGAAATTTTATTGGGCCACTTTTCACCTAATTTGATAGAATCTACTAAAATTAATTTTTCATTTTTGATGGCATATTTTAAAATCCAATTGTCATTACCACCTGATGCGTATAAAGTTTTTTCATCTTTGGTAAATGCAATGCCTAGCCAAGATTTATCAACCTGTATATTGTCAAGTATTTTATTGGTAGGGAGATTAATTAATTGAATGCTTTGTTTGCCTTGTCCATTATTGGTTACAGCCATGTATTTTTTTGAAGCAGACACTGCCATATTTAAGGGCAAGTCACCTAAGGGTAAACTTTTTCCTGCCGGACTCAATGACCAACCGTTGGGCAATTTAATGGTGTTTTGTATTTCTATTTTTGTTTCCTGTGCATGACTGAAAACTCCAACAAATAATAAGTTGATGAATAATATATATTTTTTCATACTGTAAAAAATTTAAGCAGAACAAGTTATTGAATCTTGTTGGTTTCAAAATATTTTGGTGGAATTTTTATATAAGGTAACAAACAATTAACCTTAGCTAATGGGCATTAGACCCATCAATTTTAGTAAACTGAATTTTTTGACTTGCATCAATTTTCAACCATACAAATGCACCAATAAAAACAATAATACCTATATAAAGTACGGGCAAATAATATCCATAAGTACTGGCCATATAACCAAAAAAGACAGTGCTTAAATAAGCCCCTGTTAAACCAGCACTGTTCATAGAGCCTGAAATGGTACCACTTTTATCTCCACCCATGTCCATCGCTACGGCCCAGGCTACAGGAGCAGTCAGGTCCATAAAGGCCATCCCAATGCCAAGTGCAATGATGGCCGTTAGGTTGTCTGCTACTAGCGCAGCACCAATAATACAAAGGCCTGCCACTGATAATCCTACCATGGGCACAATGCGTCTTCCCCATTTTTTGCCGAAGCGTATACAGGCTTTGTCACTTAACCAACCACCGGTAAAGCAACCAATGGCGGCTAATAAATAGGGAATAGAGCTTGCCCATATAAGTTGGTCTTTGGCAATATGTCTTCCCTTTTCTAAATAAGTATGAAACCAACTTTGAAAAAAGTAAGCACCCACTGCATAACAAACGTACATGCCCAATAAAAACCAAAGATTGCTTGATTTAAATGCGCTCCATACAGAAATTTTAATGGCATCTTCTTTATGTATAGGTAAATCTCGGCTAGCCAATATATGGGCTAATTCATCTTTTGAAATGTTCTTGCATTCAGATGGTTCTTCTTTATGCCAAAAAATCCAGAACAGAGTCCAAACCACACCCACAGCACCCAATACATAAAACGAAGTTTGCCAATTGTATTTTTGTTGAATAGGCAATACAATAAAGGGCGTGAGGGCTGCGCCTAATCGAGAAGCGCCCCAAATAGTGGCTTGCGCCCGACCTCTTTCTAAAACAGGGAAATATTTTGCAAGTACAATTGAGGTATTGGGATAAGCACCTGCTTCGCCCATTCCAAATAAGAAACGAACACAAAGCAACATCATAAAACCAGATGAAAAGCCTGTCATAATGGTAAACAAAGACCACCACAATACCACACGAATTAAAATTCTTTTCCCGCCAAATTTATCCCCCAACCATCCTGTTGGAATTTCAAAAGCCGCATAGGCAATGGTAAACATACCTAGGATCCAACCCCACTGTACCGTCGATATATGCAATTCTTCCATAATATTTCCGCTTGCAGAAGAAAGTGCAATGCGGTCCAAAAAAGTAATCATGGAAAGAAGCGACAAAACGGTTAGTACTTGGTATCTTTTTTTCATTTCAAAAGGGAATCTATTTTACAATATAATAATGGAATAAAAACGTCATAATGATTAAATTTCTTATATTAGACAACTGAAAATTAACTAATATAAATTGGTAATAAAAAAAATGATTATGGTCAGTAATCATAGACTTAGCCCTAAAAATGAAGAAGGCATTAAAAAATATAAATTTAGTATAAAACAATCAATATGAAAAAACCAACAGTAGAACTCAAGTTGCCAATTCTCCCGAATATGGAGTTAATAGCAACGCAAACTGCCGAAGTTATTGCTAGGCATATGCACTTAACCGATGACCAAAGCGGTGAAATTAGTATGGCTTTAATTGAAGCCTGTATTAATGCCTTTGAACATTCTAAAACCGACAGTAATGTTTTTATTCATTTCTTAATCGAAGAAGATTCTTTGGTGATGAAAGTTATAGATCAAGGCATTGGTTTTGATAAAACAAAAGTGGAAATTCCTAAAATTGAAAATAAAATGGGGAAGGATGAACGCAAAAGAGGCTGGGGATTGCAATTGATCCAAGAATTAATGGATTCTGTCGAATTTGAGTCAAATAGCGATGGTACCACTGTGACAATGAAAAAAAATATCAAACACTAAAATTTAAAACAAAAAGAATGAGCTCATTTATCAAAAGCACTAAAGAAGCAAACCAAATTGTCATCATTGAAACAGATGGCTATTTAAACAACGAAGGTGGCGAAGCAATATCAGCAATTTGCTATGAAAAAATAAAAGGTGGACAACATAAGTTTTTAATTAATATGGCTGGAACCAAAGTGGTAAACAGTATTGGCGTTTCTATTTTAATTGAAATCATTGAAAAATTACAAGAAGTAAATGGTAAAATTGGTTACTATAATTTAGCCCCCATTGTTGCCAAAACTTTTAATATCATGGGACTTACTAAATATTCAACTGTATTTGCTACAGAAGAAGAAGCAGTAGGCGCATTGTAATGAATAAGCAGTTTAATATAAACGAACTACAGCTTAAGTACCTTGAATTAGAAACATTATTAGACATTACCAATGAGTTAAATTCATTTGAAAATGTTTCTATTTTATTGCAAGAAATACTTATTAAATCCTGTGCAGTTTTAAATGCGTCTTCGGGTTTGATTTTAATGCAGAATAATAATTCTGACTTATTTCAAATCGAAGCCGAATTTAATATCGACGTAGAGGCATTGAAGGGTATTATCTTCAATAAAAAGAAAGGCTTCTTTAATGAAGTCAATCAAAATAGAAAGCCATTAAATATTCAGATCTCGAATGATAATTTTTTAGCTAGAACCAATTGTACTTATGGATTGATCGCACCACTACTTGATAAAAAGGATTTAGTGGGTGTGATTGTTTTGTTTGACAAAGAATCAAGAGCAGGTATTTCTCCTTTTGATGATTCGGATACCAATATGCTTTCTGCTATTGCTTCTCAAGCAGGCGTAGCCTACAACAATATCAAATTAATGGAAAATATCAAAGAAGCTAAAACCTTCAATGATAACATTATGCAATCCATTGTGACAGGCGTTTTTACTACCAATTTAATGGGGGAGATAAGCCATGTCAATCGTGCTGCAACCGCCATCATTAACTTAGAAAAAGAAATGGTGATTGGCAATCATTACGAATATGTTTTTGAATCCAATGAAATCATTAATGCATTAATTTCAAAATGCGAGGAGGTTTTAACAACCATTTCAGAAACACAAATTCAAATTGATTGTAATGGCAAATCAACATCGGTCAATATTTCTGTATCCCCCTTGTTGAATGATTTAAATGAACCTATCGGTTCGGTGGTAGCGATGGAAGATTTGTCCAACTTAGATAAATTAAAATCTACTTTTAAAAAATACGTTTCCAAACAAATTGTAGATCAATTATTGGAAAATGAGGAGATGTTAAACTTAGGTGGCCTAGAACAAGAAGCCACCATCTTATTTTCAGACATCAGAGGATTTACTTCTATGTCTGAAACAATGTCACCTACTGAAGTGGTTGAAACTTTAAATGATTATTTTAATTTAATGATTGAAATAATTTTTAAATACAATGGCACACTTGATAAAATTATTGGGGATGCCTTAATGGTCATTTATGGGGCGCCTAATTCCACAGACAAAGACACAGAAAATGCAGTACTTACTGCCATTGAAATGCAGGAAAAATTGATTGAATTTAATCAATTAAGAATTATTAATTCTAAACTTCCTATTACCATTGGTATTGGCATTAATAGAGGTAAAGTAATTAGTGGTAATATTGGCTCTAGACAACAGATGAATTTTACAGTGATTGGAGATTCAGTGAATTTGGCTTCCCGCTTATGTTCTGTAGCTGCTTCAGATGAAATTATTGTTTCTGACGCTGTTTGGAAACAAGTAAAAGACAATAAATTGTTTAAAGCCAAAAAATTAAGTCCCGTTAAAGTGAAAGGCAAGGCTAAACCTATCCAGATTAAAGAGATCTTGTACCATCGACCCGCCTTTCATTATGAACAAGCCTTTGAAAAAATTGAAGCTTTTTTAATTACGCATTTACCTACTAAATATACTTATCATACCATCCATCATATCAGAGATGTTGTAGAACAGGCTGAAAAAATCGCAAAAAAAGAAAAAATGTCCAAAGCAGAAATAGAAGACCTTAAACTAGCTGCATGGTTACACGATGTTGGGTATATCTGGGAGCCTACCAGACATGAGGCTAGAGGGGCTGAATATGCCACTACCGTGTTAACGGCTTTAAATTTTCCCAAAGCAAAGATTAATAAAATAACAGGGATGATTTTGGCAACTAAAATCCCACAATCCCCTAAAAATAGATATGAAGAAATTGTTTGTGATGCCGATTTAGATTATTTAGGCAGAGCAGATTATATTGAAAACAGCAATAAATTATTGCAAGAAATACAATTGAATAAAAAATTAACTGAATTAGAATGGCTAAGTATTCAAGATAAGTTTTTAAGAGCACATCATTTTTTTACGGCAAATTCTAACCATACTAGAGAGCCTAAAAAACAAGAAAGATTAAAAATGATTCAAGAACAAATTAAAATTAAAAAAAATGGCACAAGCAGGACATAGTGCAAACAAGACGCATTTCCAATTAGACCGTATCTCTTTTTTTACGGATGGGGTATTTGCCATCGCCATTACTTTACTTGTGATTGAATTTAAAGTACCGGTTCTGGAACATGCTACGGATGCGGCTTTGTGGGCCTCCTTAAAACAAATGGCCTGGAAATTACTAGGCTTTATAATTAGTTTTTGTATTGTGGGTTATTATTGGTCGGTCCACCATCTAGTAAAACTATGAGTTGAAGACATCATAGAACGAGTACCACGTCGAGCACTACGACGTGCCTTTTTGTATGAACCTTTCGACCTCAACCTACGAGGATTAGAAAGTACGAAAGAACCAC
>CAIPJS010000014.1 GCA_903865435.1 uncultured Bacteroidota bacterium
CAGCAACCCCATAAACTACTCTTTTAACTGATGGTGGTTTTTTCATGCTTATAGCTATTTATTCATCCAAGCAACTTTAAGTACAGTGTCATGCTCTTTGCCAATAATATCTTTATACATGTCTGGCCTTCTCGCATTTAAATACCTGGTACCTCCCGCTTTTTCAATATGAGCATGTATTAATTCAGCTGAAACAAATGAGTCCTCGAATGTTCTGCATTCGGCAATAATATCCCCATAGGGGTCTATAATCATGGAGCATCCATTTTTTAATTGGTCGTCATCCATGCCAATAGGGTTTGAAAAAATGGCATACACCGCATTGTCATAGGCTCTTGAAGGCAACCACTTCATTAGCCAAGCCCTGCCTTTTAAACTATCAAACTCATTAATAAGGGTAATGGGGTCCTTATAGCGGTTATGCCATAATGCAGGATCGACAAAGCCTGCACCTGGTCTAGTTGAAGGGGTGCACATAGTTACATGTGGCATAAATATAATTTCTGCACCTAATAATTTTACGGCCCTTACATTTTCTATAATATTATTATCATAGCATATAAGTATACTACATTTCCAGCCTTTTAAATCAAAAATGCAATATTCATTTCCTGCACTTATATATTTATTTATAAAGGGGCTTAATTTTCTATATTTTGCTATAAGCCCATTTTCATCCACACATACATAGGCTTTGTATACTTTATCATTTTTGTCTTTTTCAAATAAACCTGCTAGTAAAATAATTTTATATTTTTTTGCAATGCTTATTAAAGCTTGAACAGATGCTCCATCCGGAATAAATTCTGCTACTGCTAAGAATTCCTCTTTATTTAATTTTGAAGCAAAAGTATACCCGGTAATAGAGCATTCGTGAAATGAAATCACTTCAATCCCTTCTAAGGATGCTTTTCTAGCTAGTTCATCAATAACGGAAAGGTTATAGGTTTTGTCACCACTTTTATTTTCAAATTGAGCGGTGGCTATTTTGATTGGGTTCATGGTTATAGTTTATTTTATATTTATACTATTTCTAATAAACGTTCAGCATCAATCTTTAATACTTTGTGAATTCCTTTTAAAAAAGAAATATCGGCCTTACGTCTGCCAGTTAAAATTTCTGAGACTTTCGATTTAGCCAAGCCCATCTCTTCTGCTAATTTTGCTTGAGTCATTTTATTTTCAAATAGTTTAAGTTCAACTAATTCAGAAATAGTTTCGGGTTCTTTAAATGGCTTAAGTCCTAATATATTTTCTTCATATAATTCTGCAGCCATTGCCATTTTAGATAATTTTGATGATTCTATTTTAGTAAGCTTCCCTTCTCCTTTATTCATCAAATTATAAATCTCTACCATCATTTCATGGTATTCTTTTTTTGATTTTATTTCTATTTTCATTTTACAAAATTAGAATATTATTCTGAATATTAGATTATTATTCTAATATTAGATATTGTTACTTTCTCAATAGTAGCTGTTTTATGAATGGGGAATTAGAGTATTTATACTTGATTCAGGGATAATCGGAGCTATTTTATAGCTTGTTTCGCGACTGCGCAACAAAAAAGCCTGTCACTTTCGTGACAAGCTTTGTGAACTGGCTGGGACTCGAACCCAGGGCCCATACATTAAAAGTGTATTGCTCTACCAACTGAGCTACCAATTCTAACCGCCCTTTTTAGGGGAGTGCAAAAATAAGCATTAATGAAAACTATCCAAATAAAAGGGGGTATTTATTTTCCCCACTCAAAACCCTTCTAAGTCGTTCATCTTCAAATAAGAATTATATTTGTAGAAACTCTAAAAGATGTCCAATTTCACAGACAAAATTGTGGTTATAACTGGCGGTTCTGATGGCATCGGAAAGGCTTTGGTGGCGCAGTTTTTGGCATTGGGTGCAAAAGTGGCTACTTGTGGTAGAAATGAAAATAAACTCTCTTTATTAGCTTCAGAATTTCCTTCTTCCAATTTATATACAGCGCAAGTTGATGTGAGTAAACAAGAGCAATCGGAAGCATTTATCAAGCAAGTTGTTGATAACTGGGGCAGAATAGATGTTTTAATAAATAATGCAGGCATTTCTATGAGGGCCTTGGTTTCCGAGGTTTCAGTGCAAACACTGCAAAATGTAATGGATATTAATTTTTGGGGCACGGTTTATTGCACAAAGGCAGCCCTTCCATCTATTCAGCAAAATAAGGGGGTAATAGTAGGTGTTTCCTCCATTGCAGGGTATAGAGGGCTTCCAGGAAGAAGCGGTTATTCTGCCTCTAAATTTGCCTTAAACGGTTGGTTAGAAGCCTTGAAAACGGAACTATATGCATCTGGCACCCATGTAATGTGGGTTTGCCCTGGGTTCACTACTTCTAATATTCGAAATGCAGCACTGGATAAGAATGCAAAAGCACAAGGAGAGTCGCCCATGGATGAAGGTTCTATGATGAGCTCGGAGGAATGTGCTAACCATATAATTCATGCTATTGAAAAAAGGAAGCGTAGTTTGGTGCTTACTTTTACAGGAAAGCGCACTGTATTGATGAATAAATATTTTCCAGCATGGGCCGATAAATTAGTGCATCAATTTTTCTTTAAAGAGGGCAGGCTAGTGAAATAGAAGAACACTAAATAAATACAGGAATTTCTAAAATATAAAACTCAATTTTTCGTTATTAATCAATGCCCATCATTACTTTAACCTCGGATATTGGCCAAGAAGATTTTATCATTGGCGCTGTGAAGGGGCAAATACTGTCAACTATTCCAGGCATGGGCATTGCCGACATCACTCATTATTTATCCAGTAAGAATTATCAACAAGGGGCTTATATTTTTAACAATGCAGCCAAGCATTATCCTGCAGGCACGCTGCATTTTATTATGGTGAATTTTTTCCAATTTCCTAAAAGGCATGCACTTTTAACCAAGCATAATAATCAATATTTTATCACGCCCGATAATGGTTTTTTAACCATGATGTTAGGAGGGAAGCCAAAAGAAATTATTAAAATAGATTTTAAAGAGGCGCATACTTTTTTAGAAATTACACAAGAAATTTTTAAAGCCATTGGGGCTTTTGTAAAAACAAATAATATCGCAGATGCAGGTGTGGCATTTCAGGAGATAGAAGAAATTTATCCAATGCAACCTACCTTGGGTCCGAATTGGATGGAGGGACAAATTTTATTTATAGATCAGTTTGAAAATGTGGTGGTGAACATTCGTAAAGAAGATTTTGATTTGCAAGCACAAGGCCGAACCTTCAAAATTGTTTTTACCCGCAACGAAACCATTACCGAACTAAGCCATCATTATGGAGAAGTGCCCATCGCCGATAAACTGGCGTGGTTTAACTCTGCAGGCTATTTGGAAATTGCCGTTAGAGGGGGCAATATGGCTGGGCTATTTGGACTAAGCAAGTTTGATGAAAATCAGATGAATAAGCAGCGCCCCAATGACAATAAATGGTTTTTTCAGATGGTTCGGGTTTTCTTTGAATAGTCACATTTTCGGGGTATTTTTGCACCCTCATTAATTTACTAAAATAAGTTTACAATGGCATACGACGTTATCGTTATTGGCAGTGGTCCAGGTGGTTATCCTGCGGCAATTCGTGCTTCTCAATTAGGCTTAAAAGTAGCTATTGTGGAAAAGGAAAGCCTAGGCGGTGTTTGTTTAAACTGGGGATGTATTCCCACAAAGGCATTGATAAAAAGTGCACAAGTGTATGATTATGTAAAACATAGTGCGAACTATGGTATTACTACTACAGGTGTGAATCACGATTTTGGTGCGGTCATTAAACGTAGCCGTGGCGTTGCCGATAAAATGAGCAAGGGCGTTCAATTCTTAATGAAGAAAAATAAGATTGAAGTGATCATGGGTTATGGCAAAGTATTGTCAAGAGGAAAAGTAGAAGTGAAAGATGCAGAAGGAAAAACACAAGTAGTAGATACCAAATATATTATTATTGCAACAGGTGGTCGCACTCGTGAATTACCCAACTTAAAACAAGACGGAAAAAAAGTAATTGGATACCGCGAAGCCATGGTGCTTCCAACACAACCTAAGAGCATGATTATTGTAGGAAGTGGTGCAATAGGTGTTGAGTTTGCTTATGTATACAACAGCATGGGAACGAAAGTAACTATTGTAGAATTTTTACCAAGAATAGTTCCTGTAGAAGATGAAGATATTTCAAGAGAATTAGAAAAACAATATAGAAAGCAAGGTATAGAAATAATGACCAATGCTTCAGTAGAGTCATTGGATACATCGGGTGCTTTAGTAAAAGCAAAAGTGAAACAACTTGACGGTTCATTTGTAACATTAGAATCGGAGATTGTTTTAAGCGCTGTGGGTGTAGTGGCTAATATAGAAAATATAGGATTAGAGCAAAATGGTATTAAGACAGATAAAGGCCGTGTTATTGTAGATAAATACCAACAAACAAGTATTGCTAGTATTTATGCTATTGGAGATTGTTCTCCTGGCCAAGCCTTAGCACATGTGGCTGCGAAAGAAGGAATTAATGCTGCTGAGCATATTGCTTATCAAGAAAAGAAATACAATCATATCCCAGAAGGCATTGATTACAATAATATTCCAGGATGTACTTATTGCATTCCAGAAATTGCGAGCGTAGGTTACACTGAAAAAGCAGCTAAAGAAGCGGGCTATGAAGTGAAAGTGGGTAAGTTTCCATTTATGGCAAGTGGTAAGGCAAGTGCATCAGGTGCAACAGAGGGTTTTGTAAAAGTTATCTTTGATGCAAAATATGGCGAGTTCTTAGGTTGTCATATGATTGGAATGAATGTAACAGAAATGATAGCAGAGGCAGTAGTGGCGCGTAAATTAGAAACTACTTCACATGAATTATTAAATGCTATTCATCCGCACCCAACCATGAGTGAGGGATTAAAAGAAGCAGTAGCAGCTGCTTATGGTGAAGCAATCGATATCTAACTAGTTTAAATAAAATAGACGAATGGCTCGTGATTCAAATTATTTGAGTGCGAGCCATTTTTAACAATAATGAAGTACGAAAAAGAAATTAACCGACGAAAAACATTTGCTATTATCTCTCACCCAGATGCTGGTAAAACTACTTTAACTGAAAAGTTATTGTTGTTTGGTGGAGCTATTCAAACAGCAGGTGCGGTAAAAAGTAATAAGATAAAGAAACACGCTACCAGTGACTTTATGGAAATTGAGCGTCAAAGAGGTATCTCGGTGGCCACTTCTGTAATGTCTTTTGAGTATAATAATATCTTAATTAATTTATTAGACACACCAGGTCACAAGGACTTTGCTGAAGACACTTACAGAACTTTAACCGCAGTAGACAGCGTTATACTAGTTATTGATTCAGTGAATGGAGTAGAGGCGCAAACTAGAAGACTCATGGAAGTTTGTAGTATGCGCGATACACCTGTGATTGTTTTTATTAATAAAATGGATCGTGATGGAAAGAACCGATTTGATTTATTAGAAGAATTAGAAAATGAATTAAAAATTTCTTTACACCCTATGACCTGGCCCATTAATAGTGGTAAGGAATTTAAAGGTGTGTATAATTTGCACAATAAAAATTTAAGATTATTTGCTGCAAGCACAAAGGCTACTGAAGAAGATACAGTGGCTATTGAAGATTTATCGAGTAGTGTTTTGCAAGAAAAAATAGGAGAGAAAGACGCCGCTGTTTTAAGAGAGGATGTAGAATTAATTGATGGCGTTTACGGAGCCTTAAACCCTGCCGATTATTTATCGGGTAAAATTGCGCCTGTATTTTTTGGATCGGCTGTGAACAATTTTGGAGTGAAAGAAATGCTAGATACTTTTATTCAAATAGCACCGGTCCCAAGAGATAGAGAAACAAGTGTTAGAACCTTAGCAGTTGGAGAAGATAAATTCAGTGGCTTTATATTTAAAATACATGCCAACTTAGATCCTAAACACCGCGACCGAATTGCTTTTATGCGTGTATGTAGCGGAAAATTTGAGCGCAATACCTATTATAAACATGTTAGGCTAGATAAAGAGGTGCGTTTTAGTAACCCTTATAGTTTTTTAGCACGCAGCAAGGATGTTATTGAAGACGCCTATGCAGGAGATGTAGTAGGTTTATTTGATACAGGTAATTTTAAAATAGGAGATACACTTACGGAAGGAGAAAAGTTTTACTTCACTGGTATTCCTACTTTCTCACCAGAGATATTTAAAGAACTAGTCAATAAAGATCCTTTAAAAACCAAACAACTTGAAAAAGGCATTACCCAACTAACCGATGAGGGGGTGGCGCAATTATTCACGCAGTTTGGTGGCAATAAAAAAATTATTGGTTGTGTGGGCGATTTACAATTTGAAGTAATTCAATACCGTCTATTACAAGAATACGGAGCGGCCTGTGAATTTAGAACCCTACCTTTTTATAAAGCTTGTTGGTTAACTTCCAAGGATCAAAACAAACTACATGACTTTTTAAGATTCAAGCAACAAAACGCAGCTATGGATAAGGATGAAGCGCCTGTGTATTTAGCGCAAAGTGAATGGTTCTTGAATACAGAAATTACGAATAACCCCGATATTACCTTTCATTTCACCAACGAGGTCAATAAATAATTATGAAGTCCAAAACGCTCAAACAAAATAAAGTAAACATTATCACATTAGGTTGTAGTAAGAACTTAGTGGACAGTGAAATGCTGAGCGGGCAATTGCTAGCCAATGAAATTGACGTGGTGCATGAGAATAAAAAATTAGATCATAATATAGTAGTGGTGAATACCTGTGGTTTTATTGATAAAGCAAAAGAAGAGAGCGTCAATACGATATTGGATCAAGTGGCTTTAAAGAAAAAAGGAAAATTAGATAAAGTATATGTTACGGGTTGTTTGAGTGAAAGATATAGAACGGATTTAGCTTTAGAAATTCCTGAAGTGGACGCCTGGTTTGGTACCATGGAACTGCCTTTAATGTTGAATCAATTAAATGCCAATTATAAAGCAGAACTTTTAGGTGAGCGTTTATTAAGTACACCTTCACATTATGCTTATTTAAAAATAAGTGAGGGTTGTAACAGAACCTGTTCTTTTTGTGCCATTCCATTAATGCGTGGCCAGCATGTAAGTAAAACCATTGAGCAATTGGTGGCAGAAGCGGAAGGCTTGGTGAAAAAAGGAGTAAAAGAAGTAATGTTAATTGCGCAAGAATTAACTTATTATGGTTTAGATATTTATAAAAAAAGAGCATTACCCGATTTGTTAAATGCACTAGCCGATGTAAAAGGCTTGGAGTGGATACGTTTACATTATGCTTATCCAAGTAAGTTTCCACTAGAAGTATTGGATGTAATGAGAGAGCGAGACAATATTTGTAAATACATTGACATTCCATTGCAACATGCAAGTAATAATATGCTAGCTGCTATGAAGCGTAATATTACTAGAGAAGAGATGGGGGAGTTAATTCAAGAAATTCGCAAGCGTGTTCCAGGCATTGCCATTCGTACTACATTAATTGCAGGCTTTCCTGGAGAGACATTAGAAGACATTGAAGAACTTAAAGGATTTTTAATAGAACACCAATTTGATAGAGTAGGTATATTCACTTATAGCCACGAAGAAAATACTTCCGCACATGATTTAGTAGACGATGTGCCTGCTGCAGAAAAGCAAAGACGCGCTGAAGAGATCATGGAAGTGCAACAAGAAATAAGTTTGGCTAGAAACCAAGCCAAAGAAGGTTTAGTATTAAAGGTGCTAGTAGATAAAAAAGAAGCAGGCAGGTATTTAGGCCGCACCGAATTTGATAGTGTTGAAGTAGACAACGAAGTAGTTATTAATACTAGCAAACGCTTGAAGCCAGGTGACTTTGTAATGGTTAAAATAACCAAGGCCTATGATTACGATTTAGAGGGGGAATTAATTGATTAATTGATTCGAATTACAAACTAATACTATTTAAAGCTAATACTATTTACAGACATTAATTCGCTTTTACTTTTGATGCATATATAGATAATATTTCTTAAATTGAATACGCATTCATCACTAAAAATTATTTTATGGCAATAAATTGGAAAGGGGTATTTCCCGCAGTAACCACCAAGTTCACAAGCAACGATAGTTTAGATTTAGCTTTATTTACCAAAAACATAGAAGCTCAAATTGCAGCTGGTGTGAATGGTATTATATTAGGAGGCACTTTAGGTGAGTCTAGTGTGCTTACCAATGCAGAAAAAGAAATACTTGTAAAAGAAACAGTTAAAATAGTTAACGGAAAAATTCCTGTGGTTATTAATATAGCAGAAGGAAGTACATCTGTGGCCATTCAATGTGCGAAGGATGCAGAGAACTGGGGCGCCAAGGGTTTAATGTTGCTTCCTCCTATGCGTTATAAATCGGATCATCGTGAAACAGTGCAATACTTTAAAGATATTGCCGCTAGTACATCACTTCCTATTATGATTTACAATAACCCCGTGGATTATAAAATAGAAGTTACCATTGATATGTTTTCTGAATTAGCGAGCGTGCCTAATATTCAAGCAGTGAAAGAATCGACCCGCGATATTACCAATGTCACTAGAATGCGAAATAAGTTTGGAGATAGGTTTAGTATTTTATGTGGTGTGGACACATTGGCGCTAGAAGAATTATTAGTAGGAGCCGATGGTTGGGTAGCAGGTTTAGTTTGCGCCTTTCCTGCAGAAACAGTGGCCGTATATAAATTAGCGAAAGCAGGTAAGATTGCAGAAGCTACAGAAATATACAGATGGTTTATGCCTTTATTAGAATTAGACATTCATCCTAAGCTAGTTCAATACATCAAATTTGCAGAAGCCAAGGCAGGTATTGGTTCTGAAACAGTTAGAAAGCCAAGATTAATTTTAGAGGGAGCCGAAAGAAAAAGAATTGAATCTATTATTGATACAGGTTTAAAAAACAGACCTATACTTCCTGAGTTTCATAGTTTATAAAATATACAAAATAGCGCATGAGCAATATTTCTGAAATTACTAAAAAAGCAGCACTTGCATTTGAGCAGTATGCTTTCACAACGCCTTTGCAAAGAGCTCATTTTTTAGAAACCATTGCTACTAATATTGAAGCATTGGGTGATAGCTTATTAGAACAAGCCAATAAAGAAACAAATTTACCCCTGCCTCGATTAACAGGAGAAAGAGGGCGTACTTGTTTTCAACTCCGCATGTTTGCCACTATGTTAAATGAAGGTAATTATGTAGAAGCAAGCATTGATACAGCCATTCCTACTAAAACACCACCCAAGCCAGATATTCGTAAAATGATGCATCCCATTGGGCCCGTAGTCGTATTTGGTGCAAGCAATTTTCCTTTTGCTTATTCTACTGCGGGAGGCGATACGGCTAGTGCGCTAGCAGTAGGCTGTTCTGTTATTGTAAAGGCACATCCTGCACATTTAGCGACATCGAATATGGTGGCAGCAGCTATTGTGCAAGCTGCAAAAGCAACTCAAATGCCTGAAAATATTTTTCAGCATCTTACCGATACTAGTTTTGAAACAGGCATGGCCTTAGTGCAAGATGAAAATATATATGCTGTAGGATTTACGGGTTCAAGAACAGGAGGCCGCGCTTTACTAGATTATGCAAGCTCTAGAAAAAACCCAATTCCAGTTTTTGCTGAAATGGGTTCTGTGAACCCCGTACTTTTATTGCAAGATGCACTTGAAAAAAATGCAGAAACGATAGCAAAAAATTATGCAGGCTCCATTACTTTAGGAATGGGGCAGTTTTGTACCAACCCAGGTATATTAATAGGTATTAAATCTGATGCCCTAACTATTTTTGCTAATACCTTGGCTTCTGAAATGAATGCCATTTCGCCTTCGGCTATGTTGCATGCAGGTATTGAAGCAGCTTATTTAAAAAATAGTAGCCATGCATTAGCACAGAAAGAAGTTCAATGCTTAACGAAAAATACACCTAGTTCAAATAATGGGTATCCGGTTTTAACCACAGTAAACGCCAATACTTTTTTAAATAATCCCGATTTAGCAGAAGAAGTATTTGGTCCCTATTCCATACTAGTACAATGTAATTCCATAAATGAATTAAAAGAAGTTTGGAAAAGTATAAAGGGTCAAATTTCTACAACCATTATGGGTACCGATGTAGATTTTTCAAATACACCCGAGCTTTTAAATATGTCTTTACAAATAGCAGGACGAGTATTATTAAACGGAGTGCCTACAGGGGTGGAAGTTTGTGACAGTATGGTGCATGGTGGTCCTTATCCTGCAAGTACCGATAGCAGATTTACAGCAGTTGGGGTAAACGCCGCTAAAAGATGGTTAAGACCCATCTCTTTTCAAAACTGGTCCAATCATTTATTGCCATTGGCATTACAAAATACGAACCCATTAGGTATTTGGAGAAATATCAATGGAGCGCTTACTAAGGATGAGCTTGTCTAAAGAAACAAAATAATCTAAAAATAAACACTAGTAGAATTTTTCTAAGCTAGTCTTGTATATTTAGTAAGTTAGTCTATAACTTAATCTTGAATAAATAATTTAGCGGTGGTACTTGCCTGCTTCATTGTTCCAGTTTTTTCAATGTTTGAAAAGTAATAAACAGCCACTGTACTTCCTATAAAATAAACAATCGCAATAGGTGCAATGGAAGTAGACAATTGGTTCGATCCAAACCAATCACCATTAGCTACTATCCAGTAAATACAAAGTATATTCTTTATAGTTTCTAATATCCAAGCGTTTTTATTTCTATCCATCAATTCGGTAAGTGCATATACTTGAGCAAATATAAAGGCGCCGTAAATAAAAATATTGGTATGTCCAATGCTGGCAATATTTCCAAATAAATAGCTAACCAAAAGTAGCATGCAAAATAATTGTATCCACAAATACAATTTCATAGCAGGAGAGGCTGGGGTATTGTACTTCTCAAAATGGAACACATCTTTTATTTTATCTACAGGGTAATTATCAATTACATCTGCAGGGCGCCATCCCAAAGGTTGAAACCAAATGGTAAATTTATCTTTCCAGTTTTTAGTATGCCATGCGTCTTTAATAAGAAGCCACATATGCATGAAATTAATTTTAATAGGGTTCCATGTTTGAACAGGACGGGTGATACCATATACAGCTGGTATATTGTCTTGCTCTTGCACAAAAGTTCCAAATAATTTATCCCAGATAATAAATATTTGACCATAGTTTTTATCTAAGTATTCTGGGTTAATAGCATGGTGCACTCTATGGTGTGCTGGAGTTACAATGATATATTCCAACCAACCCATGTTTTTAATATGTCTTGTATGGTACCAGAACTGCGCAAACAAATGTAGAGGGGCCACCACTGCAATTACATTGGCAGGCACTCCAAAAATGGCAGCAGGTATTAATAAGAAGGCATAAATTCTGAAAATAACAGAAATGCTTTGTCTTAACGCACAAGCTAAATTATACTCTTCACTACTATGATGCACAATATGGTTGTTCCAGAAAAAATTATAAGAATGTGCTAAGCGGTGCACCCAGTATCCAGCAAAGTCTAATGATACAAATGCAATGAGGTATAACCAGAAACTAGATTGCACATGCATAATAGCTAAATGATCTACAAACCAACCATAACTTAATATAGCAATACTTAAACCTAAAACATCTTTAGTAGAATTAGTTACCCCCGAGCTTAAGCTAGAAATCATATCCAAGGTATTGACTGTTTCAAATCCTTTCCTCCATCCATACCATTTTTCAAATAAAACCAATAATAAGAAGGCAGGCATGGCAATCAATAAAATTTTACCGTAAGTTTCCATATTATAAAAATTTGCTATGACAATTAAGCATTGCTTACTCAAATGTATTAATTTTATCTCATGGCTGCAACAAATCCAATTACTGTTAATCATTTTGGATCCTACGAATTAGGGGGTTCCGTTTTTCAATGTATAGATGCGCATACCTGCGGCAATCCTGTAAGGGTGGTGGTGAATGGTGGCCCTGCATTAGAGGGAAATACCATGAGTGAAAAGCGTCAGCATTTTTTAAAAGAATTTGATTGGATAAGAAAGGGTTTAATGTTTGAACCTCGTGGGCATGATATGATGAGTGGAAGTATTTTATATCCACCACATGACCCTGAAAATGATGTGGCGGTTTTATTTATAGAAACCAGTGGTTGTTTACCCATGTGCGGACATGGAACTATTGGAACAATTACAGTAGCTATTGAAGCGGGTTTAATTCAACCAAAGGTTCCTGGTAAAATTCGTATGGAAGCCCCAGCAGGACTGGTGCAAATAGAATATACCATGAAAGGTAAAAAAGTAAGTTCTGTGAAACTTACGAATGTAGCTTCTTTTTTGGCTGCTGAAAACATTCAAGTAGAATGCCCCGATTTAGGAATGCTCACGATAGATGTATGTTATGGTGGAAATTATTATGCCATTGTAGAAGTGCAAGAAAATTTTAAAGGCATTGAAAATTATACGGCTGGGCAATTAATTGCTTGGAGTAGTGTATTAAGAAAGCGTATTAATGAATCGAATAAATTTGTTCATCCATTAGACCCCACCATTAATGGTTGCTCACATATATTATGGACAGGCAAGGTACTAGATGCAAAGAATACTGCACGCAATGCCGTTTTTTATGGAGACAAAGCAATTGATAGGTCGCCTTGTGGAACCGGTACTTCAGCCAGACTGGCGCACTGGCATGCAAAGGGTAAGCTAAAACAAGGAGTTCCTTTTTTACATGAAAGCATAATAGGTTCTGTATTTACAGGTAAAGTAGAGTCTACCACCACCATTGGTGATAAAGAAGCCATTATTCCCTCTATTGAAGGCTGGGCCAAGATATACGGATTTAATACTATATCCATTGACAGCGCCGACGATCCCTATGCTGCTGGTTTTCAAGTGGTTTAATCTCGTTAATTCTATAAATTCCATCCCTTTTTAGTGTGTTATAAGCGCAATTTTTACGAAATTTGTGTTTTAATATATTCTATGGAAGTAGTTGTTATTGGAGGGGGTATCGTAGGATTAAGTAGTGCTTATTTTTTACAAGAGGCAGGGCATCAAGTTACTATTATTGATCAAACAGATATGACGCAAAACTGTTCTTATGGTAATGCGGGTTATGTTTGTCCAAGCCACTTTACACCCTTAGCTACACCAGGTATTGTGAAGCAAGGATTTAAGTGGATGTTGAATTCAGAAAGTCCTTTTTATGTAAAGCCAAGATTAAGTTTAAGTTTAATAAAATGGGGGTTGCAGTTTATGAAAGAAGCTACTCCTGAAAAAGTAGAGCGTGCGGCCATTCCATTAAGAGATTTCGCATTTTTAAGTAAGCATTGGTACAAACAGTGGGAGGCCTTACCCCAATTTAAATTTGCTTACGAACACAAGGGCTTGCTAGAAATATTTCAAACAGAAAAAGCAGCAGAACATTCTCGTCATTTAGTACATAGAGCACATGAATTAGGCTTAACCGATACCAAGTTGTTAAATCAACAGGAATTATTTGCCATGGAGCCCAATCATAAATTAAATGCAATGGGCGCCATTTACTTTGCTTGTGATGGGCATTTATATCCTGCTAAATTAATGCATCAATTAATAGATGATTTAAAAAGCAAGGGCGTGCAATTTAAAATGAATGAAGCGGTTGTCAATTTTGATAAGGGTGTCGGAAAAATAAATTCAGTTATAACTAATACGAATAAATATAAGGCCGATGCAGTGGTGATGGCAACTGGTTCATGGAGTAGAGAGTTAGCAGAGCAGTTAGACATTAATTTACCATTAATGCCAGGCCGTGGTTATTCAATTACTTTAGAAGATACAACTTATAGAACCAATTATCCTGCTGTATTTATTGAGGGCCGTGTAGCCATCACACCAATGGATACCAATAAAATGCGCTTTGGAGGAACTATGGAAATTACCACCACCAATGCAGCGCCAAGAATTAATAGAGTAGTGGGTATTTTAAAAGCCGTTAAAAGATATTTTCCTGAATTCGATATACCGGTTCCAACTATGGACAAGGTTTGGTATGGTTACCGCCCTTGTTCTGCCGATGGATTACCTTATCTTGGTAGAACTAAAAAATGGAACAATTTAGTAATGGCTACCGGACATTCCATGGTGGGATTAAGTTTAGGAGCGGGCACGGGTAAATTAGTTTCAGAAATTATAGATGAAAAACCAACCAGCATTGACATTAGCTTTTATAATCCAGAAAGATTTGATCATTAATGAAATTTAAAGCCACTCCCATAACTTATCGTGCCACTGGATTGTTCAGCAATTTGGTGAATGACTATATGGAGGCTAAAGGAACAGCACAAAGCTTTGTTGAATACAATGCAACGATAGAAGGGTATAAAAAAGCCATAGAAAAAAGAGCTTCTTTTCCCACGAATAGAAAAGTTTTGGTAGAGGTTTTACAAAATCAGTATGCTCAATTAGAGAAAGATATTAATGATTCTAGCTCCCAAAATAATAGCGAACTAAATAATAAAGAGTCATTTAAATTGGTGAATGATAATGTGAGCTTATTATTGAAAGAAAATACTTTCACTGTAACTACTGCGCATCAGCCTAATATTTTCACCGGCCCTCTTTATTTTATTTATAAAATAATTCATGCTATACAATTAGCAGCTGAGCTTAAAAAACAATTTCCTACAAATAATTTTGTACCCGTTTATTATATGGGATCTGAGGATGCCGACTTGCAAGAAGTAGGTGCTTATACTTTAGCAGGAGAAGCTTATCTGTGGAATACAAAGCAGAAAGGGGCTATAGGAAGAATGAAGGTAGATGACGAGCTCATTCAATTATTACAAAACCTAGAAGGCTATTGGTCTGTAAAGCCATTGGGTAAAGAGGCTTTAGAAATTTTAAAGCAGGCGTATCAAAAAGGGAAAACTATTTCAGAAGCTACTTTAGCACTAGTGCATGCCTATTTTGGTAAATATGGTTTAGTAGTTGTTCAACCAGATGACGCGAAATTGAAATCGCTTTTCATTGCTGTAATGGAAAAGGAATTAAGAACAGGGTTTTCTCAAAAAGCTATTGGGCCTACTAAAGAAAAATTAGCAAGTACTTATCATGTTCAGTCCGATGGCCGTGATTTGAATTTATTTTATTTAAAAGAGAATACTAGAAATAGAATTGAAAAGAAAGAGGGAGCTTATATTGTTGTAGATACCGATATTCGTTTCACAGAGGAAGAGATTGTTATAGAATTACACGCAAATCCTGAAAGATTTAGCCCCAATGTAATTTTAAGAGGGGTATACCAAGAAACAATACTTCCTGGTGTAGCCTTTATAGGTGGTGGAGGAGAGCTTGCTTATTGGATGGAGCTTAAAAATGTATTTAATGAAGTGAAAGTGCATTATCCAATTTTGCAATTACGTAATTCATTTATGTTTATGAATGAAAAGCAAACAGCAAATTGGAATACATTAGGTTTTACCTTAGAGCATTTGTTTAAGCCAGTATTGGAATTGGAATTAGACTACATTAAAAGTCAAACGAAGGAAAATTTAGCACTCACCAATCATATTGCATCGCTCAATGAATTATATGAGTCCATTCAGCAAGATGTTATAAAAATTGATACTTCTTTAGGCGATCATGCTAAAAATTTATCTGTTCAAGCGCAAAAGAAGTTAGCCCTATTAGAAAAGAAAATGATTCGTGCTGAAAAAAGAAAACAACAAATATCTATTGACCGCATTCAAGCCATTAAGGGTTCTTTATTTCCTAAAAATAGTTTACAAGAAAGAGTAGAAAATTTTGCTGAGTGGGTAGGAGACTACGGATGGGATTGGGTGGAAGCGATTATGCAACATTCAACTACCTTGAACCCTTGCTTTACCATTATTACGCTTAGCAAGGATTAGAAAAGTAAGTTCTAAAATTTCTAATAATCTTATTTTTTAGATACTGTAACTTAAGGTTCCATATCATTAGTTGCTATTGATATGGAAAATAGAGCTGAAAATTATTTCTTATCGAATTCATTATTCCAAGTTCCTTTCAAATTCTCCACCTTGGTCATTACTTCCGATTCCATATTTAATTTATAGTCATCCATAGCTTTGCCAATTTGAGCATTGGTAGATCCTATAATTTGTGCAGCTAATAAGCCTGCGTTCTTAGCACCATTTAAAGCAACAGTGGCTACAGGTACTCCGCCTGGCATTTGTAAAATAGATAAGATACTGTCCCAGCCTTCTGCTGAATTGGTCGATTTTATAGGAACACCTATTACGGGTAAACTAGTTAAGGCCGCTACCATACCTGGTAAATGAGCTGCTCCACCCGCACCTGCTATAATTACTTGTAAGCCTCTGCCACGAGCTGTTTTTGCATATTCCACCATTCTATCGGGTGTGCGATGCGCAGACACCACTGTTAATTCAAAAGGAATATTGAAAGTTTTTAAAGTATCCGCAGCTGCCTGCATGATAGGTAAATCACTATCGCTTCCCATGATGATACCAACTTGTGCAGGTGTAGACATAATTGAATTTTGATGCAAGTTAAATTAAACTGCGATTTTTATATAATATTTTTTCAGCTTCCTTATTCTAGCTTATTTAATTATTAATTAGATACCCGGCCACGGCTCCCATTACTGGGCTGGCCTTAGCTTCTATTATTTTAACCTTAAAGCACTTTGCAGTAACAGAAGGAAATTGAATAATTTTCTTTCTACCAATGGTGGTACTAGCAGCAATTTTTTTCAAATTGGGTTCTTTATCTCCAGCATATATTTCAAAGCGTACAACTCTTTGTCCAAATTTAATTTGTTCTTGCAATTGAATGGAATTAATGGTTACAGGTTTGGCTACACAAATTTCCATTTCATTTTTTTGATTCTTTGTAATAGCGTTTTTAAATAAATTGGTTGCAAAGGCTGTCTCTCTTACTTTTCTAAAGTCCATTAAGGCAGCAGAATCTTCAGGAGCAATTAAACCCTTTCTATTAGGAGGTACATTTAAAATCATATTGCCCCCATGACCTACAGAATTTAAATACAAATTAAATAAAGTTTTACCCGATTTAACAGTAGCATCTTCTTCTGCATGATAAAACCATCCCTTGCGAATAGAAACATCTGCTTCAGCACCAATCCAATACTTTCCATTAAAGTTTCCTCTATTCAAGGTATCGTTAGGAGGAGCACCTTCACCTCTTTTAAATCCGGCTGTATCTAATAAGTTCCAATTGGTTTCATTAATTCGTCCATTCTCATTACCTACCCAACGTATATGAGGTCCAATATCACTGAATATAACAATATTGGGTTGGTAAGACATAGCAGAATCTTTGAACCTTGTAAAATCATATATTTGCTTTTTACCATTAGGACCTTCTCCATTCGCGCCATCCCACCATAGTTCCGTAAACTTGCCATAACCCGTTAACAGTTCCTTCATGGTTTGTATATAGGTATCGTTGTAAGCTGCAGTACCATATTGCGGGTGGTTTCTATCCCATGGTGAAATATATACGCCCATTTCAATGCCCGCTTTCTTACAGGCTTCTGATAACATTTTAATGACATCACCTTTTCCATCCATCCACTTTGATTCTCTTACTGTATGTTTACTAAACTTACTAGGCCATAAACAAAATCCATCGTGGTGCTTAGCAGTTATAATAATTCCTTTGGCGCCTGCTGCTTTGGCAATGCGCGCCCACTGATTACAATCTAATTGAGTGGGGTTAAACACATTTGGGTCTTCGCTTCCTTTTCCCCATTCTAAATCGGTAAAGGTGTTGGGGCCAAAATGCATAAACAAATAAAATTCTTTTTCATGCCAAGCCAATTGTTGCTTAGTAGGGGTGGGTCCAAATTTTTCTTGAGCCACTAATATCTTATTAGATGCTAAAAAGAAAAGGACTATGGTGAAAAATAAATAAATATATTTTTTCATAAAACTTTATTTGATATTTATAGTAGAATTTATTTTGAGAGCTTGTTATTTTAAAAGGTATATGTAAAAAGTTATTTTTATAATTACGATCTATTACTATGAATTATTTACAAGCGCTCTTTTATACAATTGAATGGTATTTTCTAAACCTAAATAAAGAGCATCGCTAATTAAAGCATGTCCAATACTTACTTCATCAATACTTGGAATAGATTGTATTAAATAAGGTAAATTGAATCTATCTAAATCATGTCCTGCGTTAATGCCTAGTCCTAATTTTTTAGCAAGAGCTGCTGCGCTTATATATGGCTCAATAGCTTTTTCTTTATCTCCAGCTGCAAATAGCTTTGCATACATTTCAGTGTATAATTCTATTCTGTCTGTGCCAGTACTTGCTGCAGCATCCACCATTTTTTCATTGGGGTCTACAAAAATGGATACGCGAATACCTGCTTTTTTAAATACTCCAATGATTTCTTTTAAATAAGATTGTTCTTTAATGGTATCCCAACCATGGTCGCTGGTTAATTGCCCCAAGGTGTCTGGAACTAAGGTTACTTGATGCGGTTTGTTGGCTAAAACCAATTCCACAAATTTGCTTTCTTTGGGATTGCCTTCTATGTTAAACTCTGTGCTTAAAATAGCGCTTAAATCATAAACATCTTGGTAGCGAATATGCCTTTCATCGGGTCTTGGGTGTACTGTAATACCTTCGGCCCCAAAACGCTCACAATCCCTTGCCACCTGCACTAAATTAGGATTGTCCCCGCCACGGCTATTTCTTAAAGTGGCTATCTTATTTATGTTCACACTTAAACGAGTCATAGGCGAATTTAAGTTATTTTTGCATCTCAAATATAAGAAATGGCTTATTCTAGTTTGGAGACTTGTTTATTGGATTTGGAGCGTAGCGGGCAACTTTTGCGCATCAAGGAAGAGGTAGACCCATTCTTAGAAATGGCCGCCATTCATTTGCGCATTTTTGAACAAAAAGGCCCAGCCATTTTATTTGAAAAAGTAAAGGGTTCTAAGTTTCGTGCTGCTTCCAATATTTTCGGTACACTAGAAAGAAGTGAATTTATTTTTAGAGATACACTTCCTTCCGTAAAGCAATTAATTGATATAAAAATTAATCCTTTAGCGGCAATACAAAACCCCATAAAATCTTTGGCCGCTTTACCTGCGGCTATCAATGCACTACCCAATAAAAATCCAATTTCAAAACCAGTTTTATTTGAGGAAATAAATATTAGTGATTTACCCTTAATACATCATTGGCCCATGGATGGGGGTGCTTTTGTAACACTTCCACAAGTGTATACAGAAGATGCCGATAAGCCAGGTATGGGGAATTCTAATTTAGGTATGTACCGTATTCAATTAAATGGAAACGATTATATATTGAATAAAGAAATTGGTTTGCATTATCAATTACATCGTGGTATTGGGGTGCATCAAACCAAGGCCAATGACAAGGGGCTTCCTTTAAAAGTAAGTTGTTTTGTGGGCGGTCCACCTGCACATAGTGTTGCAGCGGTAATGCCGTTACCAGAAGGTATGAGTGAAATGAATTTTGCGGGCGTATTAGCAGGTAAGAGATTTGGTTATACTTATGTAGATGGTTTCTGTATAAGTACCGATGCCGATTTTGTAATTACAGGAGAAGTATTTCCTGGAGAGAATAAACCAGAGGGTCCTTTCGGGGATCATTTAGGGTATTATAGTTTGCAACATCCTTTCCCTGTAATGAAAGTGCATAAAGTATATGCAAGAAAAAATGCCATCTGGGCATTCACGGTAGTAGGAAGACCACCTCAAGAGGATACTAGCTTTGGACAACTCATTCATCATATTACGGGTTCTGCTGTTTCCAATGAAATTCCAGGATTAAAAGAAGTACATGCAGTGGATGCTGCAGGTGTGCACCCCTTATTATTAGCCATAGGTAGTGAAAGGTATACGCCGTTTTTAGAAAATCAAAAACCTGCTGAAATTTTAACTATTGCCAATCATATTTTAGGCACAGGACAATTAAGTTTGGCAAAATTTGTTTGGATAACAGCAGAAGCAAAAAAATCGAAAGAGGGTAAATTAAAAGACACTAATTCGTTAGAGAATAAAACTACTGGTGTAAGTGGAAATGACTCAAATGCAAAGCCGCTTGATGTAAATAATGTGCCTGAATTTTTAGCGTATATGTTGTCGAGAATGGACTTTTCAAATGACCTACATTTTTATACCAACACCACCATGGACACCTTGGATTATTCTGGGGATGGATTAAATACAGGATCTAAATTAGTCTTGGCTGCTTATGGCGATGTCAGAAGAAAACTAGCTACTGCTATTCCAGAAAATATGAATGCACTCAATGCCAATGCATGCTTAGTGATGCCTGGTGTGATTGCAGTGAATGCTGCAACGGCATCTATCAATTCTATACAAGAAAAGTTAAAGGGACTAGGCGAAGGCTTATTAGAAAAAGAAGGCATTGCGATGATTATTATTACTGAAGACGCTTCTTGGATGGCAGCTGAATTTAATAATTTTATTTGGGCCACTTTCACAAGAACCAATCCTGCTAAGGATATGGAAGGGGTAGATAGCTATACAATTAATAAACATTGGGGATGCAAGGGACCGCTTATTTTAGATGCGACTATAAAGAAACATCATGCACCTGCTGTGGTGAAGGATACGGAGGTAGAGAAAAAAGTGACTACGTTATTAAATAAATATGGATATTAGATAAACCTTCTAATAAAATAAATTATATTTTTTTAATAAAGTGTTGGCTTTTCTGATTTGAGTTATAGTTCTTTCTCAAATAACTTATACTTCAATCCAAGTATGATCGGCTAATAATTTAACGGTAGCTACAAATCCTGCAAAGGGGCCTGAGCCGCCGCCCCATTCACTAGGCGCTACTAAAGAGAGTACATGTGAGCCATCGGTTTTTTCATACACATGATATACTTGACCAATTTGTGGTTTGAAAGTAATTTTAGCTTCGTAAATCATTAAACTTAATTCCTTACGTTTTCTAATTTCTTGTGCCTGTCTTGCCAATAATTCTATTTGCTCTTTAATCTGATTTAACTGCATATTGGTTTGATCTTCCATGGCAGATAATGCCTTATGTTTTATGACGCCTTCTTTGGTAGGTCGAATGGCCACACTTCCAGCTGAGGAAGCATAGGGAAGTACACTTAATTGTTTATGGTATATTTCTATATTTTTAAAAGCTTCACCATTTTCTTTTGTGCCGTGGTGTGTTACTTTTAAAAATCCATTGGCTAAAATTTCATGAACAACTTTTAGTTTGATTTGATTTGCTTTTTGAAATTGAACCGTCAGGCAGGAAGCATTGTTTACTTCGGCGATAACTTCCTCTGCCAATAGTTCATTCTCAAATGCTTGTGCCAATCCATTTGGTATTACACTGTATTGTGCGTAAAAAGCTTCATTTTCTATATTTACCCAATTGTGGCTAAAACTAAGGGCGTGGCCATTTTGAACACTTTCGATTTTATAATTTCCAGATTTAGGAATTAATTGGTACTCGAATTCACTTTTTTCGGGAAACAATTGCCAGCTAGCTAAAAAATTATACGCTTGAACCATATTTAATATAACAAAAATAAATAGGAAAGGTTGAACTAAAAAGCAATGTTTAGGATGAAAAAAGCTAATTTATTTGAACAAAATCGGGCTTGCTAATAATACTTGAATTGTATTTATACCTGATATTGGTAGTCAAGCTCAAATTAAATGGGCTCAATTGAATATTGGTTCTTGGGAAGTAGTATCCCTTTAATTCGATGGTGCCAAAAATAAGACTTTCATTACGCACCCGCATGCCAGATCCAATGGAGGAATAAATATCACCATTGCCAATGGGTTGTCCCACTGTTCTTAAATAGGTAATATTACCAAAGGCAAAAGGGGAGGTTCGAAAACCAAAATAAGACTTAGAATTATACCATACCGATTCCCAATTGGCCGTAATACGGGTACCGCCATAGATTCGCTCTTTATTTAATTGCGGTATACCATAACTACTACTAATCAGTAAGGCCTCATTAAATTTATTTTTTAGTGTCTCCGTAAAACTTAGATTAATAATAGACCTGTATTTATAACCGCTTTCTAAATAATGAAGCTTGTTAATTTGTTCTATACTGGCAATGAATCGAACGTCTTGCAATTGGCCATCATCATAACTAGAACCTGCACTTATTGTACCATGTCTAAAATTTTCATTTGCAAGCAATTTATAAGATTCCAATTTTATACCTAGATAGGGCATTGCATAATTTTCTCTGCTATAGGTTCCAGTAGTAATAACCATCGATTTTCCTGTGGGTAAATCCTCGTTTCTTCCAAATCCATATAAATACTGTGTTCTAATAATTTTTTGTTTAAATAAAGTAAAGGAACTAAGGTAGGCTTGAATATTTTGATAATTTTTATCTATTTGAGCTAAGTAATCAATGGGCCTTTGATTAAATACATTTTCAAAATAGCGCAACTGAACAAAATAATGGACATTGTTGTTGGCCAATGAAAGCTGCTTACTAAAAAGTTGATAACCTATCCAAGTATCAAAATGTTTTAAGTTATAATTATAGGTACTATTAAATAAAGAATCTGACCACTTGCTTAAAAAAACATTTCTATTATTGGCCTTGTTAAAATCAAATCCCCAGGTCCATCTGCTATTAGGAGTGAGCAGGGGGCGGTTGCCTCTTACATAAAGGGTTGATTCAGATAAATCTCCATTGGCTTCATTGGGGGAGAATGATTTTGCTCCAAGGGTAATATCGGTAAAGCTACCTTTCAAGTTTCTATTGGTGTAATCAAAACCCCAACCCGTATTTATTTCTCTGTTCTTGTCAAAATTATGGCTTAAGGTAAAAGCATTGCCTCCGTCGTTCGCATTTTCAGTACTGAATGTAGCATCGTAAGAATTAGCATTGCGAATATTAAAACTACCTCCAAAGGGGAAGATGTCTTTTGTAATAATATATAAGTCTACTTCATTGGTATCAATAGTAGAAATGGAGGCCAATATACGGGCGTCTTGTATGTAAGGTAAATCTCTTAACCATTTTTCATTATAGGCAATCACTAAGGGGTCTAAAACTTCTTGCTCTTTAATAAATAAATTCTTACGAATTATATTTTCGTTGGTCTTATTGTGTAGCTTATCTGCCATTTCGGTTAAATAATCCTTTTTTAGTTTGTTAGGATTTAAAATACTAGCACCAAAATGTTTTTGTTCTATTTGTATACTTCTTATTTTCTTGCCTTCATAATGTGCAACTTGTTGTGCATATTTATTTAGATTAAAAAATGTAGAATCAATGAAAGAGTTTGGTTTTCCTTTAAATTGCTTAATTATTGTATTGAACAAATTACTGTCCTTTAATAAAGCAATATTTTTTTCAATCTCTCTTAATTGTGCAATTGTAGAAAGATGCAAGCATAGTAGGAGGAATAAGGTAAATATTTTTTGAAGAAAAGAATTCATTGTATGCCAGTTCATTGTAATGCCCGAGGAATGTATCAAATTTACTAAATATATAATATAAAACCCAATAGACTTCGGCCGTTCCGACATCTATTGGGTTTTATTAAGTAGTTTTTAAGTAGGCAACCACAATTTATACCTTACAATACTTTAACAGCTCTTTTTCTAAGTGATTCAATAGGGATATTTAAAAATTTACCTATTTGCTTTCCATCTTTATAGCTAATCACTCTCAATGACAATACATCTTCTGGAAGAAGAAAAGGTCCAGTATATTTTTCACTATAATTATCGGGCATTTGATCATTGATGGTGTAATAAATATCTAAACCTTCCACTTCTCCTTCCATTATACCCATCAATTCACCTTTTGAATTTAAATGTGTAGTCACAATAGGGTCGTACATACTTTTAGAATAACGTACACCTGCTGCATCTAATTTTTCAAATTGGCTTTCTACTTTTTTACTAAAGCTACTCCAATTCTTTTTTTCTTTTGGAGACCAACCCGTTTCTGCAACTGCCATGCCTCTAGGCCATGTCATGTATTGCGCATACCTTATATCAAAAATTTGTTCTGACCATTGATTGGCTTGATTGCCTAATATTAAACTTGGATCAATACCTTCTGGAATGGGTTCATAAGAATAGGTTGTTTTCATTCTTAAGCCACGGTATACTTTACCTTCTGCAGTCAGTTCTCCTTGGTAAAAATCGATATAATTATAATCGTTAGGAGACATCACTACTTTATGATTTTGTTTGGCAGCTTCTATACCACCTTTCACACCTCTCCAACTCATCACTGCAGCATCACCCGATAAGCCACCTTCTAATATCTCATCCCAGCCCATCAATTTCTTTCCTTTGCTGTTGACAATTTTTTGAACACGACGCACAAAATAACTTTGCATTTCATTTATATCTTTTAATCCTTCTTTTTTCATTAATGCTTGTACATTTGCCGATTTTGCCCAATTGTTTTTTGCATTTTCATCTCCACCTGTGTGGATGTATTCAAAAGGAAATAGGGGCGCAATCTCTCCAAAAATTTTATCTAAATATTCATATACTTTTTCATTAGATGGATCCAATGAATTATCAATTCTAGCAGCAACATGTCCATTTACACCTTCCCAATCCATAAACTCATCACCTGCATTAACTTGGTATGGATAATTTGGTGTGGTACTTAAAAAAGGATATGCAGTATTCATGGCCATGCTGTGTCCAGGTATATCCACTTCAGGAATCACTTCAATAAATCTTGCTTTAGCATAAGCCACTACTTCTTTAATATCCTCTTGCGTATAAAATCCACCATAAGTTTTAGGCTCATCCAAAGCAGGTGTTGTGGTATTGCTCCACTTACCTTTACGATCTGCTCTCCATGCTCCAACGCTTGTTAATCTAGGTAAAGATTTTATTTCTATTCTCCAACCTTGGTCATCGGTTAAATGCCAATGAAAACGATTTAGTTTGTATCGTGCCATGTCATCAATAAATGTTTTTACATCTTCTTTGCTGAAAAAATGTCTACTAACATCAAGCATCATACCTCTCCAACCAAATCTAGGTTTGTCTATTATAGAAACAAAAGGTAAGGACCAATTGGCATTTGTTTGCAAAGTATTTGAATAAACTGCAGCAGGTAATAATTGCATAATTGTTTTCCATCCATAAAATAAGCCTGCATTGCCATTTGCTTTTATTTGTATCCCTTTTTCATTAATATCCAAGGTATAACCCTCGGTACCTAAATTAGCATCATTGATAATTTGTAAATCAATGCTAGGTTTGTTTTTGGTGAAATAAACTACACGTCCGGTGGTGGTTCTTAATTTACCTGCCATTATATCAGAAATAGCATTAGCCGAACTTGGTGCGTTTATAGCAATTGATTTTGGAAGGGTATAAGTACCCATGCCTTTAGTCATTTGGTAAGGCTCTGGAATAATACTAATTGTTTGTGCATTTGCAGTTGAAAGTCCACCAATGATTAAGATAGTGGTAAATGCTGTGGTTAAAATCTTGTTCAGTTTCATACAAAATTGTTTTATTGTAATTTATTTAATGTAATGAATACATACGAAAATTGAAAATAGCTTGCTTATTCTAGGGGCAAAAGCAATGCCTTTAAAGGTACAAAAAAATACATAAAAAAGCCGTTCCTGATTACTCGGGAACGGCTAGGGGAAATTTGAATCTATTGTAGAAACTAGATAGAACTAGTTCATCAATTTACTTTCAACTATAAATTAGTATCTGTAAGCATCAGCCTTGAATGGACCTGATTTAGGTATGCCTAAATAAGCTGCTTGCTCAGTCGTTAATTCGTCTAATTCAGCACCAACTTTTGCTAAGTGTAAACGAGCTACTTTCTCATCTAAATGCTTAGGTAACACATACACTTTGTTCTCGTAGTTTTTATGGTTGGTCCATAATTCTATTTGAGCCAATGTTTGGTTAGAGAAAGAGTTACTCATTACAAAGCTAGGGTGACCAGTAGCACAACCTAAGTTGACTAAACGGCCTTC
>CAIPJS010000015.1 GCA_903865435.1 uncultured Bacteroidota bacterium
GAGTCATTTCTGCATCCTTGGCTTCATCGCCTGTTCTTTTAAACGTACCTGCAATAGGATGCACAATGGCCTTGCCATTTTTAATAATGATTTGCGCTTCCGGAGAAGAGCCCATTAATTTATAATCGCCATAATCAAAGAAGAATAAATAAGGAGAAGGGTTAATATTTCGAAGTGTTCTGTATACATTAAACTCATCGCCTTGAAAACTTTGTTGGAATCTTCTGCTTATTACAATTTGAAATACGTCGCCGCGCATGCAATGTTGAATGCCTTTTTTAACTGCATCTCGGTAATGCTCGTCGGTTAAATTAGAACTCTCTTCTCCTTTCATAGAGAAAGGATATTGAGGAAGGTCCTTACTTTTAATATAAGATACCAATGCATTGTAATCGGAAGTAATACCGGCAATTTTATTTTCACAAATAAATATTTCATCTTTAAAATGATTAAAGGCAATTACATATTGATATAAACGATAACGCATTAAAGGAATAATAGGAGCCCCCTCTTTAAATTCTATGGTGTCAAAAAACGGAATTGCATCATAAGCAGTGTATCCATATAAGCCTTGTGCAAAAGATGCTTCTTTCTCCCCTGCTCCTTTCATTTCATATTGTTGCATATAGGCCCAGATACGATCAGGTGCGTCATGCACATTTTTAATGGTTTCTTTCTCCGGCTCTTGATTAGGATATTTAAATTCAATTTCATTTAAAGATGAAATTTCAATACCTCCAATAGCATTCACCCCAATAAAAGAATAACTATTTTCAGCAGCATGAGAATCGGTGCTTTCTAATAAAATAGTATCCCTATATCTATCTCTCAAACGTAGATAAATACCTACGGGTGTAAATGTGTCTGCCAACATTTTAGTGACAGTGGTTTCGATGATCAATTTTTGCATATTCCTGCGGTCATTCGTTAAAAAAACAAACCCCAACATTGCTGTTAGGGTTCATGTATAATTTGACAATATAGTTATGTCACTACAATACCCTAAAGGATTTTGTATGCCACCACCATATGTTGTTTGTTTGTTTCATCCTATTGTAAAGCTAAGACAATGTGTATTTTCTACCAAAAAAACCTCTGAGCCAGGCTACCAGCTGTTAGGACCTATAAAACCCCCTTGGTACTGGGCAGTTGATTGCTATGTGGGTCGCGGTGAACGGCCATTTTAATGGCTTTAGCGAAGGCCTTAAAAATGGCCTCAATTTTATGGTGCTCATTCTCCCCTTGGCAGCTTACATTCAAATTACATTTAGCAGCATCGCTGAAAGACTTAAAGAAGTGAAAGAACATCTCAGTGGGCATTTCCCCCACTTTCTCGCGGCTAAATTTTGCGTCCCAAACAATCCAATTACGGCCTCCAAAATCAATTAATACTTTCGCTTCTGCTTCATCCATAGGTAGCGCAAAACCATAACGCTCCATGCCTCTTTTATCCGTTAAGCCTTTTGCAAAGGCTTCCCCTAAGGCCAAACCTACATCTTCAATAGTATGGTGTTCATCAATATGTAAATCACCCTCGCAATGAATATTTAAATCAATGGAACCATGTCTTGCTATTTGCTCTATCATATGATCAAAAAATCCAAGTCCTGTATGAATATTGGCCTTACCCGTGCCATCTAGGTTTAAGGATACTTTAATTTTAGTCTCTTTCGTATTTCTTTCATGCTCAACTTTTCGAAGACCTAATTTCAAAAAAGAATAGATAGCATCCCAAGAATCGGTTTCCAGTGCAATGGTATCTCTTAAAGATTGTTCTTGTTCCGCACTAAGTTCGTGATTACCCGATTTTAAATAAATGGCTTTACAACCTAAATTTTTTGCTAATTCAATATCACTCCAACGATCACCAATTACAAATGAATGCACTAAATCAAAATCCTTGTTATACATCAAATGCTTTACAAGATCAATACCAGGCTTGCGAGTTGACGCATTGTCTTTTGCAAAAGTTTTATCTATATGAATTTCATCAAAAACAAATCCTTCGCCTGCTAAGGTTCTAAGCATCAAATCCTGATAAGGTTCAAATTGTTGCTTAGGATAAGATGCTGTTCCTAAACCATCTTGATTGGTGACCATTACTTTATAATACCCTAATTCTGCTGCAATTTTTTGCAAATGCGAGATAGCGCCTGCAACAAAACTTGTTTTTTCAATAGCATCTATTTGAAAATCCGTTTTGGGTTCTTGCAAAATCACTCCATCTCTATCTATGAATAAAATTGGTCGCATGTTGAATTTATCTGTGTTTACTTCTTTGTTTTGATTTTATTTTTACTATTAGCAGCTTGTACTTGTGCAAGGGTTACTTTACTAGCTTTATTGGACCAACTGGTTCTTACATAACTTAATACATCTGCAATTTGCTGATCGGTGAAGTCGGGATTGGCCGTCATGGCATTGCTATAATACATGCCATCCAATGCTACTCTTTCATTCAGTCCATTTTTTACAATGTATACCAATCTAGCAATATCCTTTCCAACCACATTAGTGGATGCATCCAAAGGCGCATTCATATTGGGAACTCCTCCTCCATCTGCTTGATGACAAACTAAACAACGGGTTTCAAATATTTTTTTACCATTGACTAAGTTTTGACTTTGTCCATCGACAAAAAAAATAGAAAACACAATCGATAAAAATAAAAAACGACCCCAAGTACTGCTGTTATTATTCATTTCCATTTTTTTCAATTGAATTATTTGCTATAACTAATTTTAAAAATTGCTCCTTTCGTATCATCGCTTACATAGATAGAACCATCTGGACCTTGTGCTAAACCACAAGGTCTTGCCTTAGCCTTTGCGGTATTGGTTACTTTTGCACCATTTTCTACACCTGCAAAACCATTGGCAAAAATTTCCCATTCACCTGTTGCTTTACCATCTTTAAATGGAACAAAAGCTACAAAGAATCCTTCTTGAGGCAATGGTGCTCTATTCCATGAACCATGAAAACTAATGAATGCCCCATTTTTATATTTTTCAGGGAATTGATTTCCTGTATAAAACAATACACCCATAGGTGCCATATGTGCTGGAAATGCAACAGCAGGTTCTTTGAAATCCTTAGAACCTTCTTTCTGACCATCTCCACCATATTCTGGTGAAACAATTTTTTTATGTTGCGCTGGATCGTAATAAACATAAGGCCAGCCTGCATTGTCACCTTCGTTGATGGCGTAAAAAGTTTCAGCAGGTAGTTCTGCATTTTGAGCATCGGTATATAAGTTTGGATAAAAACTATTCAATTGATCACGTCCATGTTGTGCCACATACAATTGATTGGTTTGGTTATTCCAATCTAGACCTACTACATTTCTTAATCCAGTTGCATAACGTTTGCCATCTTTGTAAGTTTGGTTTTGTTTATTGCCATCAAATTTCCAAATACCACCAGCAGAATCTAAAATAGGGCAAGGCATCATACCTTGAGATCCAGGTGTTCTATCACTTGTTTGACAAGCATTGGAATAAGCACCAATGTTTACATAAATATTGTTCTGTTGATCAAAAGTGATTGACTTGGACTCATGTTGTCTTCTGTTAATCAATCCAGTCACGATGGTCAAAGGCGTTTGCGGATTCACCACTTCATCCTTATTGTTTAATTCATATTTAAAAATCGCTTCGTTAGAACTTGCATACAAACTATTGCCTTTTACATAAATTCCGGTTCCGCCAAACTTGGCCCAACCATTCACTTTATCAGCTACCCCATCATTATTGACGTCTTCTAATCTAATAATGGCATTGCCTTCTTTATTTGGATAATTTAATTTCGCAAAAACAACGCCTGCTTTTGTTACCGCAATATGCCTTGCACTTCCAATATTGTTGGCATATAAGCTTGCTTTAAATCCTTCTGGTAATTTCAGACCAGCATTTTCTTGCGCTATTGCTTTGATTGAAAAAGCAGCTAAGATCAAACATAAAATTTGTAATCCTTTTTTCATATTCTATCGATATTTAATTTAAAAATTTATGAACCTGTAATTTAATACAATCTTTGTAAAATTAGCCATTTGAAAAAGTTAAATCAATCCAGTTTGCCATTGCATCCACCAATTGTGTATTTTCTTGCTCTGTTCCTATAGTAATTCTTAAACTATCTGAGCAATTTTCCAAGCTAGACCTATCTCTTACCACAATACCTCTAGTTAATAAATAATGGTACAATTGGGTTGCTTTGGGAATTTTTACCAATAAAAAATTAGTATCAGACGGATACACTTCTTCCACATGAGGCATGCTGGCAATTACTTCGGCAAGTGCAATGCGCATATCCACTAAATGCTGGATCATGTCATTTACCTGACCCACTTCCTCTAAAGCAGTTAAAGCCAATTCTTGCGTCACTATATTTATATTGTAAGGGGCTTTTACCTTGTTCATGTATTTAATAATAGACGCGTCTGCAAAACACATACCTAATCTAAGCCCTGCCAATCCCCATGCTTTACTTAAAGTTTGAAGTACAACTAAATTAGGGTAGTCAATCAATGATTGTGCAAATGACTTTTGCTTAGAAAAATTAATATACGCTTCGTCAACTACGACCAACCCATTAAAATGATTCAATATGGTTTCAATGTCAATTCTATCCAGAGAATTCCCAGTAGGATTATTGGGCGAGCAGATCCAAATTATTTTTGTTTGCGCATCTACCAATTGTTCTATATGCGCTACGTTCAATTGAAAATTAGGCAAGAGTGGTGCAGATTTGATGGCAATATTATTTATGTTCGCCCCTACTTCATACATTGGATAAGTGGGCGGGCATATAATTATATTGTCTTTACCTGGTTCGCAAAAAGTTCGAAATAAAATATCAATACATTCATCACTCCCATTGCCCAAGAAAATTTGCTCCGCTTTTATTTGTTTGATAAAAGCTAATTTTTCTTTGACCTTTTTTTGATAAGGATCGGGATAACGATTGTACCATTTGGTCAACGGAGAACCCAAACTGTTCTCATTGGCATCTAATAAAACATTGGCTTCCCCAGTATATTCATCTTTAGCAGAAGAATAGGCTTTTAAAGTTTCAATATTAGGCCTTACTATCTTTTTAATGTCAAATTTCATACCCTTATATTTTAGATTTTATCCAATCCATCCTAATTTCTACTGCTTTACTATGCGCTTGCAAACTTTCGGCAGTGGCCATTTCCATTACTGTTGGTGCAATATTTGTCAATCCTCTTTCTGTTAATTGTTGAAAGGTGATTTTTTTTACAAAACTATCCATACTTACACCGCTGTATGCTTTTGCATATCCATTGGTGGGCAAAGTATGGTTGGTGCCACTGGCGTAATCCCCTACCGATTCTGGTGAGAAGTTGCCAATAAAAATGGAGCCTGCGTTGATTATTTTTTCAGACAACTGTGCAGCATTGCCTATTGACAAAATTAAATGCTCAGGCGCATATTCATTAATGCATGCAATGGCTGCATCTGGATTATTTAAAACAATTGCTTTTGAATTTTCCAATGCTTTTGCAGCAATGTCTTTTCTTGGTAATAATAATAACTGTTGATCGATTTCTTTTTGCACTGCTTCGACAATTGCCATGGAATTGGCAATGAGTAATACTTGACTGTCTGCGCCATGTTCTGCTTGTGATAATAAATCTGCTGCAACAAAAGAAGGAATACAAGTTTCATCTGCCCAAACACATACCTCGCTAGGCCCAGCAGGCATATCAATAGCAACACCTGATTGTTGCACCAATTGTTTTGCTGCAGTTACATATTGATTGCCAGGACCAAATAGCTTATGCACTTTAGGAATACTTTCTGTTCCATAAGCCATAGCGGCAATGGCCTGTGCGCCTCCCACAGCAAAAATAGAGGTGATACCCACTAATGAAGCTGCATATATAATTGCAGGATGAATACTTCCCTGCTCATTGGGCGGGGTACACAAAATAATTTCTTTGCAGCCTGCTAGTTTAGCGGGCACACCCAACATCAACACAGTTGAAAATAAAGGTGCAGTACCTCCTGGAATATAAATCCCCACTTTTTCTATACCTACCGATTTTCTCCAACACCAAACCCCCGGCATCGTTTCAATTTTTTCTTCTTTCTGAATTTGACTTTGATGAAAAACTTCGATATTCACCTTGGCCAACTGAATAGCAGTTTTTAAACTAGGTGTTAATTCATTTTCGGCGGCAGCTATTTGTACCACAGCTAATTTTATTTTTTTTAATACCACTTTATCTAAAGTAGACGTGTATGCTTTTAATGCTTCATCCCCCTTTGATTTGACGGCATCCAAAATTGGCTGTACTTTTGCATACAATTCTCTTGCATCTATAGCAGGGCGTTCCAATAATATTGGCCAATCTTTTACAAGTGGTTCGTTAAAAATCTTAATCATTACAATATCATTTTTTCAATAGGCACTACTAATATTCCTTCGGCACCTGCTAGTTTTAATTGCTCTATAATCTCCCAAAAATCACTTTCATCAATTACACTATGCACGCTGCTCCAACCTGGTGTAGCCAATGCGACCACCGTAGGGCTTTTCATACCAGGCAATAAAGAAATTATTTTTTCTAAATTGTTATTGGGAGCGTTTAATAAAACATATTTGTTACGTTTTGCTTTTTTTACCGATTCAATTCTAAATAATAATTTTTCTAAAATTGCTGCTTGTGCTGGTTCTAATGATGCTCTCTTAATTAGAACTGCTTGTGAATCTAAAATAGTTTCTGCCTCTTTTAGTCCATTCATAAATAAGGTAGATCCACTACTTACCAAATCGCAAATAATATCTGCTAAACCAATTCCAGGTGCAATTTCTACACTGCCGCTAATCTCATGAATCTCTGCTTTAATTTTGTGCTTGTCTAAATAAGCTTGCACTAAAACAGGGTAGCTGGTTGCAATTTTCTTGCCTGATAAATAACTAGGCCCTGTAAAATGCTCTCCTTTTGTTACTGCAAAACTCAATCTGCATTTTCCAAAACCAAGTTCATACGCCACTTCTATTTTTTTTGCTTTCTCATACACTACATTTTCGCCAACGAAACCGATGTCTGCCACACCATCTTCAACGTATTGAGGAATGTCATCATCTCTTAAAAAAAATAATTCAAGGGGGAAATTGGTAGCCTCTGCTTTTAGTTTATTGACACCATTGCCAATATCGATGCCTGCCTCTTTCAATAATCTAATTGAATCATCATGCAATCGACCCGATTTTTGTATTGCTAATTTTAAACGCATATTTTTTATATTATATATTTTATTGTCCTTTTTTTTCTTGCCCTATTTCCAACTAAAAAGGGCTTACTTGTGAGTAAGCCCTTTGGTTAAATATAGTTACATACCTACACCCAGATCGGAAGAGCACACGTCTGAACTCCAGTCA
>CAIPJS010000016.1 GCA_903865435.1 uncultured Bacteroidota bacterium
CGCCGATAGAACTTATATCATTTTTGAAGACAACCAGTATACAGGTAAATCGCATTTTGCAGACGCTTTTTATTCTACCTCTATTTCAAAAAATATACAATGGATTGGAGGCGCCGATTTTAGATATGGCTCTTACCAGCAAACCTACGCCTCCATTAGTGAATACGGGCCTTACAACGATAATTTTAAAGACAGTTTTCAATACCAGACAGCCTTATATAGTTCTTTATTAATAAACGATGTTTCCAATAAATGGTTATTAGAATTAGGAGGAAGAATGAATAAGCATAACCGTTATGGAAGCAATCAAACTTTTACCATTAGCCCTTCTTATAAATTAAACTCCACATTTCGTTTGATGGCAAGCGCTTCTACAGGGTATAAAGCGCCTTCCTTGTACCAGTTAAGTTATAATGAAAAATTAAAACCTGAGCAATCTTTTAATACAGAAATAGGTATAGAATATAAAACCAATACTGTTTTTGCAAGAGCCGTATATTACAATAGAACCATTGACAATGGAATAGACTACAATTATATTGATTATAATTTCTTCAACTACATCCAACAAAAAGTAAATGGCTTAGAATTGGAACTAAATTGGAAGGCCAACGAAAAAAATAATATTGCATTGAACTATACTTTAATGAATGGTCAAGAAACTAATCAAAATAGAGCGACCACTACCGATACCATTACTTACAACTATTTATTAAAGCGTCCTAAAAATAGTTTTGGTATCCAATGGACTTATCAAGCATCTCCAAAATTAAATTTTAGTATAGCAGCCAGGTATATCAGTAAGCGATATGATGTAGGTGGCTATGCAGCCGATGATGTCACATTAGATAGTTATACCCTACTTAACGCCCACATTCAATACAATTGCAACAAACATATTTTGCTGTATGCAGATGGACAAAATTTAGGCAATGCGGTTTTCCACGAAATCAATGGATACAATGCGATGGGCCGTATGATCATGCTTGGTATTCGTATTCATTAATAGGCAATAGCTTGCTTACAAGACCCCCTATTGCAGCTATGCTCTTTGAATAATAGTCACTCCCTTATTAGTTAAAAAAGCTTTGTACCTTCATACAAAGCTTTTTTATGGAATTTCATTTTGACCAATTACTGACTGTTATTTTTACCTTGTTTGCGGTGATAGATATTGTGGGTTCTATCCCGCTTTTGATTGCCATGAAAGAAAAAACCGGGGTGATTAAATCACTAAATGTGACTTTGATTTCTGGAGCACTTATGATTTTGTTTTTATTTCTAGGTAAACCCTTTTTGCAAGTATTGGGACTTGATGTAAAATCGTTTGCGGTGGGTGGTTCTATTGTCATTTTTCTATTAGGATTGGAAATGGTATTGGGTCATGAAATTTTCAAAGGCGATAAAAATGCACACTCAGGTGCAGTCGTTCCCATAGCCTTTCCTATTATTGCGGGTAGCGGAACCCTTACTACTATCATGTCTTTAAAAGCCAACTTTGAAGAAGTTTATATTTTATTAGGCATTTTGGTCAACCTCATCATTGTGTTTGCCGTTTTAAAATCACTCAATTTTATTGAACGTCTTTTAGGCCCCGGAGGCTTACTCGCCGTGCGTAAATTTTTTGGTGTGATCCTTTTAGCCATTGCTGTTAAAATATTCTCTAGTAATGTGGGGGCTTTGAAGCATTAGTGTAATTGAATATTATCAATTACTTTTGTGTCTTATGAATCATTACATTATTAATCCCCATTCGGGCGCTAATAATAAGGCTAGTTTTTTAAACATTCTTGCATTACTTAAAAGTGATCCGAAGCATGTGATATGGGAAACCACCGAACCACAAGAAGCTACCCTCTTTGCACAAAAAGCAATTGACCAAGGTGCTACGCGCATTATTGCAGTGGGAGGCGATGGCACCATTAATGAAGTAGCCTCAACTTTAGTAGGTAAATCAATTCCTTTAGGTATTATTCCAGTGGGTTCTGGCAATGGCTTAGCGAGGCACTTAAACATTCCATTAAATTATAAAAAGGCCTTTCAAAAAGCATTGGTAGGCGCTACTATTAAAATAGATGTTGGCTATATCAATAATAAACCTTTTTTCTGTACAGCAGGTATAGGCTTTGATGCAGCGGTAGCGCATTGTTTTGCTAAAAGCAAAGGACGCGGATTGTTTAATTATATGAAAGCTACCCTCATTACCCTTTTTAAATACAACCCTATTGAAGTTATTGTGAACGAAGGCCAGATTGAAAAAGTATTCTCTTTAAGCATTGCCAATGCCAATCAGTTTGGAAACGATGCCTTTATTTCTCCCTTCTCCAATATTCAAGATGGACAATTGGAATTAGTAAAAATTGGCTTATTGAATAAATTAGAAGCCGGCATTTTAGCAGTGCGCTTATTTAAAAAGAATATTCACCATGCTGATAATGTTCATTTTCAAGCATTCAATAATGCAAGCATTCAATATGCCAATAATGCCCCTATACATATTGATGGAGAAAATCTTTTAACAGATAACGAATTACTAAAAATTGCAATAAGTCCGCTTGCACTTAATGTAATTGTATAATTGAAAAATTTTCTTCTACTCTTTATTACAATAGACCTATTTGGTTCTATCTTCGCAACCGCTAAGACGCTTACCCCTTAGGAACCTACAATGACAAACAAAATTTACACGCTAATTATTTTACTTAGTTTTTTCACTGCGCCTGCAATAAGTCAAAAAATTTTATCGGGTAAAATAACTACTACCAAAAATCTACCTGTTAGTAATGGATCTATTTCCATTTTAAATTCAAACATCAATTCCATTTCGGATAGCAATGGTTTATTTAAAATTAAATTGCCTGCTGCAGGTAATTACCAATTAGAAATAAATCATTTCAACTTTGCTTCCATTCACCCAGTAATTAAAATAGAAAGTAATAAAAATAATTATACTGCTAATTTTATTTTAGAAGCATCTATGAACACCTTGGATGAAATAATCGTGACGGCTCAAAAGAAAGAAGAATTGGTACAAAAAATTCCTTCAAGCATTACTGCATTAGGTGCAAAACAAGTCAATGCTTTTGGTTTATGGAATACCAAAGAAATAACAGGTATCATTCCCAATTTATACAGCGCGGACCCTGGTGACGGCCGAGATGTAACCTCCGTAAGGGGCATTGCCACTAGTTCTTACGATCCAACGGTAACTACTTATATTGATGGTGTAAATCAATTTAGTTTAGATACTTATATTCCTAGTTTATTTGATATTGAAAGAATTGAAGTGTTGCGTGGGCCACAAGGAACTTTGTACGGAAGAAATGCAATGGGTGGCGTGATCAATATTATTACTAAACAACCCACTAATACCACCACTGGATTTGCCGACATTGTAATTGGCAATTACAATAAAAAAAGAATTAGTGCAGGATTCAAAACGCCGCTTATAAAAGATAAATTATTTTTTGGCGCTTCTTTATTATCAGATAAAAGAGATGGTTTTTATACCAATAAGTTTACCAAAAGCCCTTACGACAATCAGAACGGATTTTCTGGAAATTATTTTTTAAAATATATAATAAGTAATCTTTGGGATATCAATTTGAATTTTAAACACCATGGCAATGAAAACCAAGGGCCGTTCCCTTTAGTTTTTGGAACTGCTAAAGCATTGGCGAGCCCTTATACTTTAAATCAGAATGCGACTACCACCATGATGGACAAAACCACCAATACCAGCTTGTCTATTCACTATGCAGGTAGTGATTTTAATTTTAATAGCCAAACTGCTTACCAACAGAATTATCGTTATTATACAACACCTATTGATGGCGATTTCTCGCCCATCGATGCCATTTCTATCATTAATAATTATGGCAATCAATGGAATAATATAAAAGTACTAACCCAGGATTTTAAATTTAGCAGTAATTACAGTAACAGTAAAATCAAATGGACCGCAGGTGCTTTCTTTTTTTATCAGGATGCACCAGTGAAACAAGCTACTCGTTATGGGAAAGATGCGAACATGTTAAAGGTGGGTGACTCATTGTTTAGCACCATTGAAACCAGCACTACGCTTAAAAAAGGATTTGCCGTTTATGGTCAAGCTACTTATGCAATCAGCAATCAATTGAATATTACATTTGGCTTAAGAAACGATTACGAAAATCAATCTGAATCTGTTATGGGTCAATACCAACATGATCCTAGTAATAAATTATATACCACCACTGCCGATACTTTAGGTCGCACTCATTTTAACGCCTTATCGCCCAAATTATCATTAGACTATCAAGTTAATACAAATAGTTTATGGTATGGCATTTACAGCAGAGGATTCAGAGCAGGTGGATTATCTCCACTCTCTTCAGATCCTTCACAGCCGCCACTTTTGGGTTACTTGCCCGAATACAGCAACAACTTTGAAACAGGCATCAAAAATAATTGGTTGGGCAATAAGTTAATTTTAAATCTTGCTTTATTTTATACAAGAGTGATTGACGCGCAAGTGCCCAGTTTAATTTTACCAGACGCCATTACCATAACAAAAAATACAGGTCAATTAACAAGCAAAGGAATGGAAGCCGAAATATTTGCCCTTCCTACAAAAGGTTTATTATTACAATATTCTTTTGGAGCAACCAATGCCAATTTTGATAAACTAGATTTAGCTGCACAAGGGGAAAGTGTAAATTTAGCTGGCAAACATCCCATTTTTTCACCCAATGTCACTTCTTTATTTGCCGTTCAATATACTTATCCACTAGCTAAAAATTTGAAAGTAATGGCAAGGGCAGAATGGAAATACATTGGAACCACTTATTTTGATTTAGCCAATACCATTGTGCAATCGCCTTATCATTTATTGAATGCAAAAACAGGCATTGAAACTGAAAAAATAGCGCTCTACTTTTGGGCTAAAAATATTACTGGCACCAAATTCATTTCCTATGGCTATGATTTTGGTGCAGTGCATTTAGGTGACCCATCAACTTTTGGTACCAGTTTATCCTTCAAATTCTAGATAAAAACTAATTATTTAAGGCTTTACGGATGATATTGATCAGGCCTTGGGTTCTACTTTAACAAAATCCCGTAAAGCGTGGATTATATGTGGATTACCTAGGGTTTTATTAGCCGTTTTATTGCTACTTTACAGCATCATTTTTATACCTAATTTACTATGGGTGCTATTTCATTAATTGCCTTGTTAATTGCCGCTATTGCTTTTTCTGCAGGTGGTATTTTAGTTGGAAAAATTTTAGTAAAAGGAAGCAAGAATCCTCAAAAAGGACAGGCTTACGAGTGCGGTATTCCCACCGATACTTCTCCTTGGCATCAGTTTAATGTGGGTTATTATTTATTTGCCTTGCTTTTTTTAATTTTTGATGTGGAATTGGTGTTTTTATACCCTTGGGCTGTGGTGGTTAAAAAAGTAGGCATGGTTGCCTTAATTGAAATTATCGTTTTCATATTTATATTATTCATGGGCTTTTTATACGCTCATAAAAAAGGTGCATTAAAATGGAGTTAAAAGAAAAAATAGCAGGCAACGAACCTTTTCCAGGTATCGTTCACGAAACACCAGGTGGTGGCATTGTGGTAAGTACTTTTGATAGTGTCATTAATTGGGCGCGCTCCAATTCTTTATGGCCTTTGTCTTTTGCCACTAGTTGTTGTGGTATTGAAATGATGTCTACTGCTTCAGCCAAATACGACTTTTCTCGTTTTGGTTTTGAGGTAGCAAGAGCCTCACCGCGTCAAGCCGATGTAATTATTATAGCAGGTACCATCGTTAATAAAATGGCGCCCGTCTTAAAAAGATTATACGATCAAATGGCCGATCCTAAATATGTAATTGCCATGGGCGCTTGCGCTATTAGTGGTGGCCCGTTTTTTTACAACACTTATTCTGTGGTGAAAGGTGCAGATCATATCATTCCAGTGGATGTGTACATTCCTGGTTGTCCTCCCCGCCCTGAAGCATTGTTACACTCTTTAATTTCTTTACAAGAGAAAATTAAATTAGGAATGACACGCGAACAAATTAGAGGAGAATTTAAAGTTTAAGCATAAAAAATTAAAACCTTAAATAAATAGCCGAAGTATTATAACTAGAAGCTTTATCAATAATAGAAGATAATTTATAACAATGACCAACGAAGAAATAAAAGAATACATCAGTTCCCTTGCGCCCGCAGCTACTTACGATGAAACAGGTGAATGGTTGAATATATTAGTAGAACCTACTGCCTTAAAGCCTTTGATGGCTGCTTTGAGAACGGGCAAAATGCAAATGAACTATTTGTTTTGTCTAACCTGTGTTGATTTTAAAACACATTTAACCATGGTGTATCATTTATCTGCTACTACACATCGTCAAAGCATTGTTATTAAAGCGAATCTAAATAGAGACATACCGGTGATTGAAACAGTTTGTGACATTTGGAGAACTGCAGAATTTTTAGAGCGTGAAGTGTTTGAAATGTTTGGCGTCAACTTCACCAACCACCCCGACTTAAGAAAATTAATATTAGAAGATGACTTCAAAGGCTTCCCTTTAAGAAAAGATTTTGAAGATCCTATCAACATGATAAAATTATAATTGGCAGATGTACAATCAAACTGAAATACTAAAAGATACCAGTGAATTAGGTGCCGATGGCGAACTAGTCATTAATATGGGGCCTCAACACCCTGCCACCCATGGTGTACTTCATTTAGTGGTTACTTTAAATGGAGAAACCATTAAAAAAATTGAACCCCATTTAGGTTATATCCACCGCTCTATTGAAAAAATGTGCGAGAGTTTAACTTATCGTCAATTTATTTATGTGACAAGTAGAATGGATTACTTGTCTTCTCATATTAATAATTTAGGCTGCGCATTACTTGTTGAAAAAGGCATGGCTATTGAAGTACCTGATCGTGCGAAATATATTCGTGTTATTTTAAGTGAATTGACACGTATTGCCTCTCATGAACTTTGGTTAGGTGCGATGGCCATGGACTTAGGCGCTTTCACCCCTTTCTTTTATGCCTTCAGAGAAAGAGAAATGATTACCGATATTATGGAAGATACTTGCGGTGCAAGATTAACCATGAACTATATCGTACCAGGTGGTTTGATGTATGATCTTCATCCCGATTTTCAAAAGAAAGTGAAAGCCTTTATCACACAATTCAAATCTAAGGTTACAGAATACGAAGACTTAGTCACCAACAATATTATTTTTCAAAGTAGAACCAAGGGTGTAGGTATATTAAGTGCCGAAGATGCTATTTCTTATGGTTGCACAGGCCCAGTAGCAAGAGCCAGTGGTGTAAGTTGTGATATCAGAAAAATTTATCCTTACGAAGTATACGATAAAGTAGAATTTGATGAAGTCATAGAAACAGCGGGTGATTCATTTGCGCGTTATATAGTGCGTGTGAAAGAAATGAACCAATCTATTCGCATTATAGAACAACTTATTGATAATATTCCAGAAGGAGATTTTGTAGGCAAAACAAAAAATGTATTGAAACTACCTAAGGGTGAATTTTATTCAAGAGTAGAAACGGCAAGAGGTGAATTTGGGGTGTATGTAGTAAGCGAAGGCGGAACTACACCGCATAGAATTAAATTCAGGTCTCCAGGGTTTTCGAACTTATCTGTACTGAATCATATTGCAGCAGGAAGTAAGATTGGAGATTTGATGGCAAGTATGGGTACACTTGATTTAGTGATACCTGATATTGATAGATAGGATTGAAAGATATAGAATAAGATTAGAATAAGATATACTTAGAATTGTTTGTTATATAAAAACAGAAACGCATGTTTAGTTTAGAAGGAATTACAACCAATGTTCAAGATTGGTTATTGATGAAGTTTAATCCCACCATGGCACTTGCAATGGAATGTGTCATTGTTATTTTGTTAGCTATAAGTTTGTTTGCCCTATTAGGTTTGGTATTGGTATTGATGGAAAGAAAGGTAGCTGCGCATATTCAAATTAGATTGGGACCGAATCGTGTAGGACCAGGAGGAATGTTTCAAACGGTGGCCGATACTTTGAAATTAATTATGAAAGAAGGCTTGGTGCCAGATATGGCTGATAAATTTTTATTCAACCTAGCGCCTTTTGTGGTGATGATGGTGGGTATGTTATTGTTAGCACCCATTGCATTTGCCAAAAACTTTCAGATCTGGGATATTAATATTGGAGTCTTGTATATTTCCTCAGTTTCTTCTTTATCGGTGATAGGTATTTTAATGGCAGGCTGGGCAAGTAATAATAAATACTCTTTACTAGGTGCGATGCGCAGTGGTGCTCAAATAGTAAGCTATGAATTGTCTGCAGGCTTTGCAGTTTTAACCATAGTGGTACTTACAGGAAGTTTACAAATTTCTGAAATTGTCAAAGCACAAGAAAATGGCTGGTGGATTTTTAAAGGACATATTCCTGCTATCATAGCCTTTGTTTTATACATTATTGCCGTAACTGCAGAAACCAATCGTGCCCCCTTCGACTTAGCAGAAGCAGAGTCTGAATTAACGGCAGGTTTTCATACCGAATATTCAGGAATGCGTTTTGCCTTATTCTTCTTAGCAGAATACATTAACATATTTATTGTATGTGCTATAGGAGCTACTTTATTTTTTGGCGGATGGATGCCACTACATATTGGTAACTGGGCAGCATTCAATCATATCATGGATTATATCCCCTCTTCGGTTTGGTTTATGGGAAAAACTTTTTTCTTGATCTTTTTAATCATGTGGTTTAGATGGACCTTCCCAAGATTGCGCGTAGATCAATTATTGAATTTAGAATGGAAATATTTATTACCCATAAGTTTGTTTAACCTTCTATTAGTAGCAGTAATTGCGATACTAGGTTGGCATTTTTAATATTAAATGATTTAGAAAATGTTTTTGAAAGAGTATATATCAGATGTGGTGAACGGCGTAAGTTCTTTGTTAAAAGGAATGCGCAAAACAGGTTATTACTTTGTGCATCCTAAAGAAATTATTACAGAGCAGTATCCCGACAACCGTGCCACTTTATTGTTATCAGAAAGGTTTAAAGGCGAGGTAGTCATGCCCCATGACGCACAAAATGAACATGCTTGTACCGGTTGTACAGCTTGTGAATTGGCTTGCCCGAATGGAACTATTAAAGTGGTGACCAAGTTTGAAGTTTCACCAGAAGGTAAAAAGAAAAAAGCCATTGACACTTTAGTATACAGATTAGAGCTTTGCACTATGTGTAATTTATGCATTGTAGCCTGCCCAAGTGATGCGATTAAAATGGCGCCTAATTTTGAACACAGTGTATTTGATAGAACCAAATTAACCAAGGTATTAAATCATCCAGGATCTAAAATAAGGGAGGGAATAGAATAATGAATACATCAGCCATCATATTTTATGCGATTGCTACACTTATATTAGGTGCAGCTTTACTAGCGGTTACTACACTTAAAATATTTCGATCAGCCATTTGGTTGTTATTTTCTTTAGTAGGTATTGCAGCACTTTATTTTTGGATGCAGGTAGAATTTATTGCAGCCATTCAAATTGTAGTGTATGTGGGAGGCATTGTGGTCTTAATTATCTTCTCTATTTTCTTAACACAACAATCGGGCAAGGAAATGGCCAAGCCTGCCACAAGTAAAATTATCTTTTCAGCCTTGGCTGCTTTACTAGGCACTGCTTTTACTTATAATTTAATCAATCATTACGGATTCAATACGCTATCAGCTCAGCCTTTTAATACCAGTGTAAATGAAATTGGTACTCAAATGCTAAGCACCACTTCACATGGTTTCATTTTGCCTTTTGAGGTAGTGAGTATGCTATTATTAGCTGCCATGGTAGGTTGTATTGTAATTGCAATGAAGCCTACAGCTGCCAATATTGTTCACCTAAACAAGAAGGAGGATTAATACTATGAACGAAGTACCCTTAACCCATATACTTTTTCTAAGCACTGCCCTATTTTTTATAGGCATGTATGGTTTATTTACGAGAAGAAACTTAATTACTATGTTAATGTCTATTGAGCTTATGCTGAATAGCGTGAATATTAATTTTGTTGCTTTTAATAAATATTTATTCCCCGATAAACTAGATGGCTTGTTCTTTTCTTTATTTATTATCACCATTGCAGCTGCTGAAGCGGCGGTGGCCATTGCCATTATCATTAATTTATATCGCAGCCATCAATCCATTGATGTAGACGATGCAACAGAAATGAAATTTTAATTATGTCAAACTACTTATATATACTTTGGATTCCTTTATTACCTCTAGCTACTTTTGTAGTATTAGGTTTATTTGGACGCAAATACTTTGCTAAAACAGCAGGTATTATTTCTACGGCTTCCCTATTAACTTCAACCATCCTTTCTTTTGTAGCTGCCAAGCAATACTTTTTTGTAGATGGCAAAGTAAATGGAGTGTATCAAAAAATTATTGCTTTAAAATATACTTGGTTACAGTTTAGCCCGAATGTCTCTATTGATATGGGTGTGATAGTTGATCCTATTGCTGTGATGATGCTTATTGTAGTGACTTCTGTTTCTTTAATGGTGCATGTATTTAGTTTGGGCTATATGAAGGGCGAAGAGCGCTTTGCTACTTACTATGCTTTCTTGTCTTTGTTTACCTTCTCTATGTTGGGTTTAATATTATCTGTTAATATTTTCCAAGTATATATGTTCTGGGAATTAGTGGGTGTATCTAGTTTCTTATTAATTGGTTACTACTTTAACAAACCATCAGCTGTAGCGGCTGCTAAAAAAGCATTTATTGTAACGCGCTTTGCCGACTTAGGATTTTTAATAGGCATTATGATTATGGGCTTTTACGGAGGTACATTAGATATTGGATTATTGATTCAAAAATTAACATCGGCTCAGTCTCCTGAATTTTTAAGCATCACCAGTGCTAGCTTCTTAGGTGCAAGTATGCTTACTTGGGGACTTACTTTAATATTTATGGGTGGTGCAGGAAAGTCGGCCATGTTTCCTTTGCATATTTGGTTACCCGATGCCATGGAAGGCCCTACTCCAGTATCGGCATTAATACACGCTGCTACCATGGTGGTGGCGGGTGTGTATTTAGTGGCAAGATTATTTCCCATCTTCTCCATGGATGAAACAGCATTAAACATTGTAACTTATGTAGGTGCTTTTTCAGCCTTGCTTGCAGCCATTATTGCATGTACACAAACCGATATTAAAAGAGTACTCGCTTATTCTACCATGTCACAAATTGGCTACATGATGTTTGCCTTAGGTATTTCAAAAAATGGTGGAGAAAATGGATTAGGCTTTATGGCTTCTATGTTTCATTTATTTACACACGCCTTCTTTAAGAGTTTATTGTTCTTAGGCGCAGGTTCGGTCATACATATGCTGCATAGCAATGAAATGAAAGATATGGGCGGATTAAGAAAATTAATGCCCATCACGCATGCTGCCTTTTTAATTGCTTGTTTGGCTATTGCAGGTATTCCTCCTTTTGCAGGATTTTTTAGCAAGGAAGAAATTTTAACAGCAGCCTTTCATGAGAATAAATTAATTTATGGTGTTGCCTTATTTACAGCAGCGCTTACCAGTTTTTATATGTTCCGTTTGTATTTTAATATTTTCTGGAGCAAGGAAGCGCCTGCAAAAGCGCATAGTGCTGTTCACGATCACGCACATAACGCTGGACACAACGATGACCATAAGGATGCGCAAGACCATGGCGAAGGTACTTGGACTATGAAACTTCCTTTAATTATTCTAGCTGCTTGTGCTGTGGGTGTAGGTTTCATTCCTTTCTCTCAATTTATCACATCTGATGGTGCTGCCTTGGAAACACATATTGATATGGTATTTTCTATTGCTCCTGTGGCATTATCTATTATTGCTATTTTACTGTCTGCAAGTTTTTATAAAAAAGAAAATACAAAATCAGATAAAGCAGTAGCTGTATTTGGTGGCTTTTACAGAGCCGCTTATAAAAAGTTTTATGTAGATGAATTGTATTTGTTTATCACTAAAAAAATTGTCTTCCCTCTTATAGGACAACCTATTGCTTGGGCAGATAGAAATATCGTAGATGGTTTTATCTTATTATTAGCTAGTACCACTGCAAAAATTTCAACAGCAATTAAAGGCTTGCAATCGGGTAAGGTTCAAAACTATGCTTTGTACTTCTTTGGCGGTGTATTGGCCTTATCGGTATTATTTATTTATATCTGGAAATAAAATATTTATATGAATTTATCATTGTTAATTATACTTCCCTTGCTTACTGCCCTACTCATTTTATTGAGTAAGCAATTAGCGCAAATAAGAGTTATTGGGTTAGTGGGCTCTATAGCACAATTAGGAACGGCTAGCTGGTTATTGAAATTGTATATGGATCAAAGAGCTGCTGGCAATACCGCTACGCATTTGTTTGAAACTAACGCAGTTTGGTTTAAAGCATTAAATATTAATTACCATATAGGTATAGATGGTATCGCGCTTGCGATGATTTTATTAACGTCCCTTATTGTAGTGGCGGGTATATTGGTTTCTTGGACTATGGAAAAACTAAGCAAGGAATACTTTTTCTTATTGGTATTATTAAGCATGGGTGCTTATGGCTTCTTTATTTCTTTAGATTTATTTACTTTATTTTTCTTTTTAGAAGTAGCCGTTATTCCTAAGTTCTTATTAATAGGTATTTGGGGTAGTGGGAGAAAAGAAAATAGCGCAATGAAACTAGCACTCATGTTAATGGCAGGTTCTGCATTGGTATTTGTGGGCTTAATGGGTATCTATTATAACACGCATACTTTTGATATGGTGGAAATAGGTAAGATGGGCATGAGCCTAGGTGTTCAAAAATTCTTCTTCCCATTTCTATTTTTAGGCTTTGGAATCTTTGCTGCTTTATTTCCTTTTCATACATGGGTACCCGATGGTCACGCATCAGCCCCTACAGCAGCTTCTATGTTTTTAGCAGGTATTTCTATGAAACTAGGTGGCTACGGTTGTTTACGCATGGCAGCTTTAATGCCCGATGCAGCGCATGCTTATTCATGGGTCATTATTTTACTAGCAACCATTGCTATTATATATGGTGCATTCGCCACCATGATGCAAACCGATTTAAAATACATCAATGCTTATTCATCTATTAGTCACTGCGGATTTGTAATACTTGGGATTGGTATGTTGAATAAAACTTCAATTAACGGTGCAGTCATACAAATGGTATCTCATGGTTTAATGACTGCCTTATTCTTCGCCGCCATTGGTATGATCTATTCCAGAACACATACTAGAATGGTGGCACAGTTGGGTGGATTATTAAAAGCCATGCCTTTTATCTCTACCGTATTTGTGATTGCAGGTTTATGTTCTTTAGGCCTACCAGGCTTCAGCGGATTTGTAGCCGAGATGACTGTATTTATGGGCTCTTGGCAAAATCCAGATGGCGTATATCGTGCTGCTACAGTAATATCTGCAGCTTCTATTGTAGTGACTGCAGTATATATATTACGCGCTACAGGCAGAACCATTATGGGCCCTATCTCTGATGAGCATGCTTTATTAAGCGATGCTAGTTGGAATGAAAAATTAGCAGCCGGTTTATTAATCATAGGAATTTTAATTATCGGGTTAGCACCATTTTTAATCAATCAATTAATTATGCCTACCACCGATTTTTTAATGATCAACATTAATAAAGCCATTACCCTTAAATAATTTCGCCTCATGTCATCTAACATTTTTATATTACTAAGACAGGAACTTATATTAAGCTTGCTTATTTTTATTTTACTATTTATTAAAATTGGTAAAGAAAGAGGCAACGAAAGCGTTTTAAATTTAATCAACGGCTTATTGGTTGTCAATTTAGCAGTAGGTTTATTTGGTATGAGCGAAGGCGGTATTTTCAATGGAATGTTTACCACCAATGCCTTTATTGTACTGGAGAAAAATATATTGAACCTAGCTTTATTAATTATTTCCATGCAGTCTTACGCATGGTTGAAAAATCATAAGCAATTGGCTGAATTTTATTTATTAATCTTCACCTCAATGCTTGGTATGTTCTTTATGATTTCAAGTGGTAATCTATTAATGTTCTACCTAGGCCTTGAAATGTCTACTATTCCTTTGGCTGCTGCAGCTAATTTCGATTTAGCTAAAAGAAAATCATCAGAGGCTGCGATGAAATTAATTTTATCATCTGCTTTCTCTTCAGGCATCTTATTAATGGGTATTTCTTTTTTATACGGCACAACGGGTACACTAAGCTTTGATGTCTTAACGGCGCATATAACTAATAACCCCATGCAAATATTTGCATTTATCTTAGTGGTATCTGGTTTTGCTTTTAAAATATCAGCAGTGCCTTTTCATCTTTGGACTGCCGATGTTTACGAAGGCTCTCCAGTAGCAGTAACTGCTTTTTTATCGGTGGTTTCTAAAGCAGCGGTGCTATTCACTTTCACCTCTATTTTATATAAAGTATTTACCCCTATTGCTACTGTATGGTATAGTGTACTAGTGGTACTATCTATAGCTACTATTTTAATTGGTAATTTATTCGCTATAAGACAAGATAACTTTAAACGCTTCTTAGCCTTCTCCTCTATTGCACAAGTAGGCTTTATATTAATTGGTATTTCAGGAAGCGCTAAAGCAGGATCTGCTTCACTGGTTTACTTTGTATTAATATATGTATTCTCTAACCTTGCTGCTTTTGGTGTAGTATCGGTAGTAAGCGCCTTAGCAGGAAAAGAAAATATTTCAGACTTTAAGGGCTTTTATAAAACCAACCCCTTTTTATCTTGGGTATTAACCATTGCTTTATTTTCATTAGCAGGGGTACCCCCTACAGCGGGCTTTTTTGGCAAGTTATTTTTAATGATGGCAGGTGCTGCTAAAAATAATTACGGCTTAATCATTTTTGCTTCTTTAAATATGGTGGTATCTTTTTACTATTATTTAAAAGTGGTAAAAGCCATTTTCATGGATGAGAACGATGCCCCTATTCAAAAATTAAGCATTCCTAAAATCACACAGCTGGCTATGTATATCTGTATTGCAGGTATTATTATTACAGGTTTAGCAAGTTTAGTGTACGATTATATTTACTCATTAAGTATTGGTATTTAAATAAAGTATTATGGCAATTAATAAGAACCACGAATTTGAAGACTTAGGTACAAGCAAATGTGCCATTGTAGAAAAAAATGCAAGTGCTGAGCGTGTACAGTTTTTAAAAACTTTATTAGAATTCAATAAATACGAAGTGGTGGTAGTGGATAGCCCTGCCCCTAAAGCAGCGCCTGCCGCACCTGTGGCTGCGCCAGTGGAAGGTGAAGCGCCTGCTCCAGCACCCGCAGCACCTGCACCGCCGCCAGCCCCCACAACATTTACAATAGGTGTAACCGATTTATGTTTTAATGCACCCAATGCTATTTTTGGCCGCCAGTTAAAAACTGCAGATGGACATATTGTTTCACTTGCTTATTGGCAAGAAAAGGAGTCGGTATCTAACGAC
>CAIPJS010000017.1 GCA_903865435.1 uncultured Bacteroidota bacterium
CGCAACAAGTAATACAGTAGGATTACTTTTTACTGCTACAGGGGCTGGTTCTGGAAATGGAACTGCTCAATTATCAAGAACAGTTCAAACTCGATTGCAAGATTACGCTACAGTTAAAGATTTTGGCGCGGTAGGGGATGGAGTTACAGACGATACAGCAGCTATTCAAAAAGCCTTAGATTCTTTTCCTGATGGTGGAACTTTATATATTCCTCCTGGAACTTATTTAATTACTTACCCTTTAACTATTACAAGCTGTATTAATATTATTGGCGCTGGAAATTCTGGCGAAGGGGATAGTGCTTGTACGTTATATTATTCACCAATTAATAGCTCTACTTGTTTAACTTTTGACCCTTCAAATGTAGCGCCGTTAAATAGAATTTCATTAAGCTCATTTAAAATTGAATGTAACCCTAGTGGAACAACTACAGGATTATATTTAGGAACTTGGGCTGTTAATGTAACTATTGATAAAGTTGGATTTTTCTACTGTAAAGGCGTTGGATTAAACGCTGTTGGTACGCAAGAAGCAAATTTTACTAACATACAAGCATGGCAATGCGGAACAGGAATATTAACTGCATCAGCTAATTGGACAATTATTAATCCTTATGTATCTGGATGTACTATAGGTATGCAAGTAAATGGCGCTAGTGGTTCTGTTTTAGGTGGCGCAATGCAAGGCTGCGGGACAGGAATTTTAATAGCTGGTGTAGAAGTATCTTCATTTAATGGTATTTATTTTGAAGCAAATACTTATGATTTTGACTTAGATGATAAAGGAACTTATATTGAAGCTGTCCTTATTCAAAATTGTTATAACGCTAGCGCTAATAATGTATTTATTAGAACTGCAAATTCTATTAATACAATCCCATATTTAAGCGTTATAAATTGTCGACTTTATAGCACTATAAAATCTATAGATTTATCAAAATGTATTGGCGCTTATTTTTTAAATAATAATATATCTCAAGCTAGTTTTTCTTCTTCTGGCATTGCCCTTACTTTTTTAGGAACAGCCGCAGACAGAAGAAGCCCATTTTTAATAAATGGAAATTTGAATGTTTGGAACGCAGGGCCTACTCCTAATAATTCAGATTTAATTTTTATTCCCGATTTAGGTGGAATTATTTGGCAACCATATCCTTCTGCTGGTGGTTCACCCGGTTGGATGGTGGTTAATAGAGCAGATACTACTTTAAATGGTGCTTTAAACATTGGAGATACTACAGTAAATGTTGTATCTAGCGCAGGGATGTTATCTGGCGACCAAGTAGGGTTTTTAAACACGGCTACTAATGCTGTTAGCTATTTTGTAATAGATACAGTACCAACTGCAACATCTTTTACTTTAACAGTTCCTAATACAGTAGCTCAAACAACCAATTCAGCGGTATACAGCTATCGTGCAAAAGCAATGGCTGTTTTAGCGGCATAAAAATAATCTATTTGACGAATTAGTTTTTATATACTATATTTTGCATTAATTGTACTGGCGCAATCACCAGGGTTTTTAAAGAAACATATCAACTAGTTCTTGGTTAAAAAGTGATATTGTTTATAACAGCAACCCAACTTCAGGAACTTTTGCAGGTTGGATTTGTTTAGTTGCAGGAACACCTAGCACTTGGACAACTTTTGGGGCAATTACATGACTAATTACACATGGCAAATAATTAAAGTCTTTTCTAAAAATGAATTGATTACAGGTGTTAAATATAAATTGATTGGCGATGACCAAGCGACTATTATTGAATCTGAAGGAACTTATTATTTTA
>CAIPJS010000018.1 GCA_903865435.1 uncultured Bacteroidota bacterium
AAAAACAACATTCCAGCAGCACATTTTGCAGTTTTAGGGGCAACTCTTGAAAAGGAGTCGCATGGTTTAATTACACGCAAGGACATATTTCCTAAGTCCTGGCACTTGATTTGGCCTGAATTACTTAAAGGGGTAAACAATGATTGAAGATATGGTTACGGCAAAAGAGTTTATTAATGCCGATACAAAGGTTAGAGAGTCTATGCTTGTTGATATGCTTAGAGTTGCAGACATGGAAATTAAAACTCTTAGAGAACAGCTTATGTTTGCGAGGCGTGAGCTAGAAGCGAACAAACAACTTATTCACGCTTTAGGCCCAGCAGCTTTTCAAGGACAACATTAATGGAAATTATTGTAAAAAAAATTAAAGAAAACAAAGATGGGTCAGCCGATGTCAATGTGTATTATGACAAAGAGGGGCTACATTTTTTGGTTCAGCAAGGTCTTACAATGACTTTGGTAGAAGCGATAATGACTGAAAAAACAGGAAAGCTATACAATGTTTCAAGCATCCTAAAAACTGTACCTAAAAAAACTGTTGTAAAAAAACAACAAACAAAAAAGAAATAAGCTGTAGTAAAATCTATGGACAGGCTAGGTTCGCAACCGAAAAGTCGATTAGTCACCGATCTGCCCAGTCCACCTTTTGACTACCTTTGACAAAGGAATAAAGTGAATTTTTACCCCTTCCACATTGGCGATTATCTCGCCCACACAAGCCATTTAAACGATCAGCAAGACCTTGCTTACCGAAGAATGATGGATTGGTATTACTTAAATGAAAAGCCCTTTTGCCCAGACATAGAAACAATAGCTAGATTGGCAAGAGCCACGCCAGAAACAATTATTTTAATTTTGGCTGATTTCTTTTATCAGGATGAAAATGGTTTTTATCATAGCAAGAGAGCTGATGAGGAGCTGGCTAAATACAAAGCTATGCAAGATGGTGGTCGCAAAGGGGCTGAAAAGAGGTGGGCAAAGGGAGGCGATAGCCCCCCTAAACACCCCCCAATGCAAACCAAGAACCAAGAACCATTAACCAAGAACCAAATAAAGACACCAGAAGGTGTATCTGATTTTTTATTTAAAGATTATTTAGAAGTTCGTAAAGCAAAAAAGGCCAAATGGACTGAAACCGCTTACAAAGGTTTACAAAGAGAAGCTGATAAAGCTAAGATGTCACTTTCGGATGTAATGCAGATGTGTTGCGAAAGAGGTTGGGCTGGATTCAAAGCTGAATGGGTCGCAGAAGCAGTTATTACACAAAAGAAAAATCCGTTAATAACTAACGATCAGATTGAAGAAGCGTATAGAATTGAGTGCGGAAAAGACCCTAAGTTGGCTCGTTTTAACAGCTATTATGAAATGAAGGATTATGTCATCAAACAGCGGGAAATCAGAGCTAGAGGAGATACATAAGTCAGGGGTGCGCCAGCTTTGTAAGTGGCGATCAGAATGGGGACTGCCAAAGTTTAGAAAATATATTTCTGAAAATAAACTTTCTTTAGAGTTATTGCAAGACTATCAGATACAATATCAATTAGGTAATAGGGGGGAATGGAAAACGTGGAAAACTTCAAATTAATAGATACTTTTGATCCAATACCAATAGCAGCAGAATTAAAAAAAAGCCAATTTTGGGATTGGTTAAATTTACGCAGAAATGATCCGACATTGCAACATACCAATGTAAAAGACATTGTATTGCGATTTCAATCAATAATGTATGACTCTACTTATCAAACTTTTTTTGAAAGTTTAAAGTGCGAAGATTATTTTTCGCAACGCTATCATCCCAAAACAATGAATGTAGTTTATGATATTTTTCCTATACATCTTTTAGGCCGTGTAATGGTGGCTAATTTAAAACCTGGCGGGTTTATTGGTTTTCATATAGATGAAGGTAATTATGCTAAAAAACATGATCGCTATCATTTTGTAGTGACTAGCAACGACCAAGTATCATTTACTTCAGGCAACGAAACCTGTCACATGAATCCTGGCGAAATTTGGTGGTTCAATAATCAAGCACTTCATTCTGTAGTTAATGAAGGAAAAGAAGATCGTATTCATATTATTGTGGATGTCTGGAAATGAAAATACTTGTTATGGGATTGCCAGGATCAGGCAAAACGTACTTTGCTAGGGCATTAAAGGCTTATTTAGAAGAACATGGTCAAATGTCTTATGCAAGAGCTTTGAACGAACATATTAGCCAATATGGTTGCAAAGTGACATGGTTTAATGCGGATGAGGTTAGAAAAAAATACAATGATTGGGATTTTTCTAAAGAAGGTCGAATTCGTCAAAGCATTAGAATGGCTGATTTTGCTTTATTTGCTGGCGGTGATTATGTAATTTGCGATTTTGTAGCTCCTCTTGTAGAGATGCGTAATAACTTTAAAGCCGATTGGACTATATGGATGGATACCATTGATGTTGGTCGATTTGATGACACCAATAAAGCCTTTGTACCACCTGAAATTTATGATTTCCGTATTACAGAACAAAGTTGCGAAAAATGGGCTGAGTTCGTAGGTAATCATATTATTGAAAATCGTAGGCGTCCAACGTTTGATTGGAAAAAAGAAACTGTACAAATGTTAGGCAGATGGCAGCCTTGGCACAAAGGGCATCGTGTATTATTTGAGCGTAGTCTTGCAAAAACGGGTCAAGTAGTAATACAAATTAGAGATTGTCAAGGATGGAATCAAAGCAATCCTTTTAATTTAGATCGTGTTAAAGACATTATTAAAAGAGATTTAGACCCGTTATATCAAGGTCAATACCATATACAGGTTGTGCCAAACATAGTAAACATCACTTACGGGCGTGACGTAGGATACAAAATAGAACAAGAAACTTTTGATGAATCTATTACTTCTATTAGCGCAACAAAAATTAGGAAAAATTTAGGCCTTGCATAAGTCATTAATAAAAACGTTTACTTGGCGTTTAATTGGAACAACAAGCACTTTTGTAATTAGTTATTTAATTACTGGCATGATGCTTGTTTCAAGTGGAATTGCTATTTTTCAAATGATTGTTAATACAATTTTGTATTATTTGCATGAGATTTTTTGGGAGCAAAAATGACAGCAATGTTTTTGCCTAAATACAATTTGACTTTTGTGCATATTCCTAAAAATGCTGGAACATCTATTATCAAATGGTTTACTAAATACAAATCATTTTTTGATACTGATCCTATTTTTATGGGTCATCACGAAAGTTTGCCAATGATAGAAAAAGTAATGCCTTGCATTACAACTTTTGGCGTGGTTAGAAATCCATACGATAGGCTTGTGAGCTTTTATACTTTTGCCAAAGATGGTCAAACAGAATGGTGCATAAAATTTAGGCAAACCAATAATTTAAAAGAATTTCCTGATTTTGCTACATGGGTAGATCGTTTAGAAAGCTATGACACTTTGCATTGGTTTAAAACCACCACCAATCAATTTGAATGGATACCTAATGGGGTAACTCATCTTTTGCGAACAGAAAGCCTAGATGAAGATTTTAAACTCATTCAAGACATTGTAGATTTTGGTGTAACTTTGGATGTTGATAACAAATCAGATCACGAATTATATAAAAATTTATACACCGACAAAGAAAAAAATAAAGTTGCTAAACTGTTTGAAAAAGATTTAGACTTATACAAATACACTTTCTAGGGGGAAAGATGCTGGAAAAAACCATTATCGCAGCAACAGGACTTGGCTATTTGATGGTCGGAGTTTTGCAATTACGCAAGGGGGCAATGTCTAATGCAATTATTTGGTTGGGCTATGCGTTTTCTCAAATTGGATTATGGCTTGCTTTAAAATGATAGCCGTTTTGTTTGCAAGGCAAGATAGTCGATATAAAGATTTACCTGGTTACGATGTTTACGACATTAGCCGAGATGCTAGAAATTTTAACGAAAGCTACTCTGTTATTGCACACCCACCATGCCGTGCTTGGGGTCGTTTAAGTCACATGGCTAATCCACGCCCAGACGAAAAAGATTTAGCTTGGTTTGCATTAGACAAAGTGCGTAAAAATGGTGGTGTATTGGAGCATCCTAAAGGTAGTAAATTATGGAAAGAAGCATCATTACCAATGCCAGGCGAATTTCCTGATGAATTTGGTGGATTTACTATACTTATTGACCAATATCATTTTGGTCATGTAGCTAGAAAATGGACACATCTTTACATTGTAGGAATTGAACCAAAAGATTTACCTGAAATACCGATTAGGGGGGGGCAGCCGTGGAAAACTATTTGTGGAATTACAGGGCAACCTGGGCGCAGATGTACGCAATATGAGCGTGAATATACGCCAGACGATTTAATTAAATTTATTACAAAAATTTGTGAGAAGATCAATGAATAAAGATTATGATCCAAACGATGCGATTGATTTCATATTTAAAACTGCGCCTGCGTATGCAAAGGCGAAGGGTGAACTTGCGGAGCTTGAGGCCTTTAAATCAAGCCTCAAGGCTATTAA
>CAIPJS010000019.1 GCA_903865435.1 uncultured Bacteroidota bacterium
ATATATAATGTATAAAGTAAAAATAGTATATAAAAAATCATAGATTTCAAAAAGAAACTAATAAATTTATGTATCTAAAAAAAATTAAAATAAATAACAGATGAAAAAAATTGTATTGGCATGTTCTATGCTACTTTTTGTAAGTTTAACTTTTGCTCAAACAGAGAAAAAGAATGGCACTATTTACATCAATCACCCTTACATTGATGTAGTCAATAAAGCTACCAAAGCTTATATTGCGAATGATCTTAAAACTTGGAAATCATTATTTGAAGACAGTGCTAAGTTTTCTATTTCTGGGATGGATAAGTCATTGAATCTTAAAGACAATCTAGATGCTTTGACTTTAGATCATAAATTTTTTGATAACATTACTGTAAAAACAATTGGCTATCCAGATTACTTACATTATGACAAAGATGATTCTAAAGTGGTACAATCTTGGTGGAAATGGTCTGGCAAATCTAAAAAAACAGGAAAAGTGTTAAGCCTTTATTTTGTTCAGTTTGATGATTTTAACAATGCTGGAAAAATTATCAAGGAATCTATTTTAGGTGATTTCTCAAAACAATTTGCAGAAGAAGGCGTGCAATAAACTACAATTCAATTAAACTTAAAATAAATAAAACAAAATGAAAAAGACAATCTTATTATTTGCAACTGCAATTACATTATTTGCATGCAAACAAAGTGAAGTTAAAACTGAAAATGCTGCAACTGGTTCAGTGGCTACCTCTGGTCCAGATGTAGATTTAATTAAAAAAAGTATTACAGCATTTGCCAATGGTGACTGGGCTACTTATGCTTCCACTTATGCGGATACTGCTAAGTCTTCTCTCAATGGATGGCCTTCAGCTACTGATACAAATGCAGGTGTAAGAATGCCAGTACTTATAGAAGGCTTCAAAAAACAAAGAGAATTAATGGATGGCAACATAACTATGGGGGGCAGTATTTTTGAAGTAGTGACAATGCCTGATGGTAATAAATATGGACACCTTTGGGTTGAATTTTCTTGGAAATCTAAAAAAGGAGTTCCTGGTAAAACTGTTCTTTTTGATTCTTATGGCATTAATAAAGATGGAAAAATTTCATACGAGTGGCCTATATTTGATACAAAAGATGTTGCGAAATTAGGTCAATAATTCATACGTTTAAAGTTTGAAAAATACGATAAAGGCCCTTAGAAATAAGGGCCTTTATATTTCAAATGTATTATATTCGTTATAACATTATTCAAACATTTAATTTTTTATTATATGAGTGATTCTTTCAACAATCAAAAAAAGACATCTTTAATAAGAGTTTGGCATTGGCTAACTTTTTTGTTTTTCTTGGCATCTATTTCCACAGTAATTTTTGGGTCTACTTTATACAAGACTAAAAATAATATTTCGATGGTCCAAGAGCAAGCATTGTCCAAAGGTGGCAATCTAACTAACGATCAAGCTAGAGCAATTGCACATGAGTTTAGTGATAAATTATGGATGTTACACAAATACATTGGTTATGGACTAAGTATTTTGATGTTGTTAAGAATTATAATTGAAGTTACTGTAACTAGACAAGATACTGTTTTGGGGAGGATCAAATCTGCAGCTTCTATAAAAGTAAAAGATGCTGAACAAAAGCATTATGTCAATGTACAATATTCTTATTTATTGTTTTATCTATTATTTTTAACCATGTCATTCACAGGGTTGGTTTTGGCTTTTGAAGATGTCAAATTCCTAGATCCCATACATAAAATTTCTAAGCAAATACATAGTTATGTGCAATATGGATTGTATGCCTATATGGTATTGCACATAGCAGGTGTTGTACTTGCAGACATGGATAGATATCCTGGAATTATTTCTAGAATGATTAATGGGAAGAAATAAATTTATCTCATACTCAATTAAGGGCGTTTAACCGTTTGGACCTTTTTCTATGCAATAGAAGACAAGATCATATATAATCCTTCAGATTATGATTTTAGAAGAATTGGTATTGTAAATGTTGTTGTTGGTAAAGCAAGTAATTAAATTGGGCATATTGCTTAATATTCATTGGAGTCCAGCAACCCCATAAACTACTCTTTTAACTGATGGTGGTTTTTTCATGCTTATAGCTATTTATTCATCCAAGCAACTTTAAGTACAGTGTCATGCTCTTTTCCAATAATATCTTTATACATGTCTGGCCTTCTCGCATTTAAATACCTGGTACCTCCCGCTTTTTCAATATGAGCATGTATTAATTCAGCTGATACAAATGAATCCTCGAATGTTCTGCATTCTGCAATAATATCCCCAAAAGGGTCTATAATCATAGAGCAGCCATTTTTCAATTGATCATCATCCATGCCAATGGGGTTTGAAAATATTGCATACACTGCATTGTCATATGCTCTTGATGGCAACCACTTCATTAACCAAGCCCTGCCTTTTAAACTATCAAACTCCTTTATAAGGGTAATAGGGTCGTTATGGCGGTTATACCATAATGCAGGATCGACAAATCCTGCACCTGGTCTAGTTGAAGGGGTGCACATAGTTACATGTGGCATAAATATAATTTCTGCACCTAATAATTTTACGGCC
>CAIPJS010000020.1 GCA_903865435.1 uncultured Bacteroidota bacterium
CAACACATGACACCTCAGTTTAAAGATTTAGTTACAAAATACAAACCCTCCATTATTTTTTCAGATGGGGAGTGGGAGATTTCAGATACAGCTTGGCAAAGCCCAAAATTACTTAGCTGGTTATTTAATGAATCACCTGTAAAAGAGGAAGTGGTAGTAAATGATCGATGGGGAAATAATACCAGAGAAAAAAATCATGGCTCCATGTACACTACTTCAGAATATGGAAGTGGGATGGATGCGAGTATTATTTGGGAAGAAAGCCAGGGGGTTGGTCATTCCTATGGATACAACAGAAATGAACAATTGAAAGATTATAAATCTAGTTATGAATTGGTTTTGATGTTGAATGATTTGGTTTCAAGAGGGGGTAATTTTTTATTGGACATTGGTCCCAATGCAGATGGAACCATTCCTGTGATTATGCAGCAAAGGCTTACGGATATTGGCGATTGGTTGGCCATTAATGGAGAAGCTATTTATGGCACTACTGCTTGGAGACAAGCTGCACAATGGAGTGAGGGCATCAAAGCGCCCAAGAACAATGCTAGTTTTATGGCAGCATATAGAGTGGCTAATTTAGTGGTACCTAAAAAAGATTCTGCTTATATAGAAGCATTTTTTACCAAGAAGGGAAATGATTTTTATTGCATTCTTCCTTCTTATAGAAAAAATATTACGATTAAAGATGTTCAATTGCCTGCAGGAAGTACTACCAGTATCTTAGGGTCCAATGTTAAATGCAACTGGAAACAAAAAGGCAAAGATGTGTTTATTGATTTATCCAATCTAAGACCTGGAGACATTTCTCCTACTGGTATCTTTGTAATTAAATTGAAACAGTAAAGTTTTATACAATAATTCTACAATGCTAGTTACCTATAGGTGGCTAGCATTTTATTTTAACTGATATTTTTTCATCTGTTGGTTCATTATTTTAAACCAAATGGGCGGTGCCAATGAAAGCAAGATCATACCTGGATAGCCCGTAGGCATTTGTGGTGCATTGTCAAAACTTCTGAGCACTTGGTATTTTCTTGAAGCCAAATAATGATGATCGCTATGCCTGCTTAATTCAAATAGCATTAATCTTCCTATGATATGATTGCTGTTCCAGCTATGATGTGGTTGCACTCTTTCATACTGATCATCGCTAGTAGCATTGCGTGTTAAGCCATAATGTTCTATGTAGTTAACGGTTTCCAATAAAAGCACGCCCAATAAGGCGGCCATTAAAAAATACAAAGCAACATGTGCACCAAAAAGCAAATAAATACCTAGCACAAATACCAATTGGATCATTTGAAATAGCAACATCTCATTTCCAATATTGAACCAAGATTTACCTTTCTTTACTAATTCTTCATTGGCAATTTTCCAGGCACTCGCATAAGTACCTATTAAAGTTTGTGGCCAGAATGCATATACGGATTGATTGTATTTGGCCGTACTAGGATCTGCGCTGGTAGCAACATGCTTGTGGTGCCCTTTATTGTGTTCAATAAAAAAGTGCATGTACATACTTGAAAGCAAAAGCATTTTTGCTAAAAATTGTTCAAATTTATTGACACGATGTCCAAGCTCATGTCCTACATTAATTCCAAAAGCACCACATAGCAATCCCATGCTTACAATTCTTCCTGCTAAGTCCCAATGACTTATTGAAGTTTCTTGTACTGCATGAAAAAAAATCCATAAAGAATAATATTGTAAAAAAACTGCTGCATACAATACCAGATCGTATCCTTTATTTTTTTTAGCCAGTGCTTCTTCTACTTCATCTAGATTACGGGCGTCGGCTTTGATAAAAAGCTCAATAAATGGGATGATAAAAAAAGTATACATTAAAGTGTACCAACATGCTATGCCCTTTCCATTAAAGGCAATGAGCGCCAATAGATACAAAACAAATGGGGTGAGGTATTTAAAGGACTTGGTTAAGGCTTTCATAGCATTATTTTTAAATGGATCACTATAATTTATTAAGGATTTGCTTCATTGTCTAAATACAAATCTGCAATTTTTTTTGCTTCAATAATAGGAAGCCCTTCGTTTCGATTGGTCAAAACAATTACCATTAATTTTTGCTCAGGAAATAATAAAATATGATTTCTAAATCCAATGGAACTGCCATTGTGGTGTGGATGCGTTTTATTATTGTAATCTTCTACTTCCCATCCATAACCATAATTTATAAGGGTACCTGATTCTACTTTTTTTCTAGTCCATGCTTCTTTTTGCATCACCGCTGGCAATAATTTATAGTCCCACAATGCCTTGATCCATTTGGTCATATCAAGGGTGCTGGTATATATACCGCCATCTCCTAATACAGCGCTGGTCGAACTTTGATCGGTTTCTATCCAATGGTCGTTTTCAAAACTATTTCCATAAGCTCTATTGGAAACAATGGCTTTGCCTTCTTCAAATGCCAATGTATTTTTCATTTCCAGGGGCTTGAAAATATTGTCATTTAAAAAACTAGCAAAACTTTGTCCACTTACTCTTTCCACAATCAATGCTAAAATAGCATATCCTGTATTGCTGTATTTGTATTTGGTACCAGCTGGAAAATAAAGTGAATCGGCTAAATACATCAATTGCAAACAATTGGTGTCATGCAATTGTGTCACTTGATTGGCGGGCATGAGGTCTTCGTAATCAATTAAGCCAGATGTATGCGTTAGTAAATGTTTGATTTTTATTTTCTTACCATATGCGGGAAAACTAGAAAAATATTTAGTTAAAGGATCTTCTAATGAAATCTTTTTATTTTTCACTAATAATAAAACAGACATTGCAGTAAACTGCTTGGTCAAGGAGGCCAATCTAAAATTAGTGGCTGGTGTAATTTTTTCCGTCCCTCCTGCTTTCGTTACACCGTATCCTTTTTGAAAAATAATTTTATCATTTTGATATACCAATACACTTGCTCCAGGATTACTACTTGAGTTATAAGCCGATAAGATGGCATCAATTTTTCTTTCTCTAATCAATAAAGCACTTGGCTTACAGGAGGCAAATAAAATTAGCCCTATCACAAATAGAATACTATTTAATTGCCTTGCTATCATTTACTCAATTCTTTTAATAAAGCAGCTTGCGTTTCCATTACCCCTTTTTCAGTAGCAATTGTTGGCGCCATTTCTGTATGATCTAATATATTAAATAATGCGCTAAAGCGTTGATAAAGTAGGGGGTATTTTCCTAAAGATTTTTTTCTGCCTTCATAACAGATCATGGACAAATCATATTGACGTTTTAAATCGGACATACTTGTTTTAACTCTTGGATCCATCACAATAGTAATAACTTGTTCCATTACCTGATTACCCACCTTTAATTTTACAGTATAATTGCCTGGCAAAACCCAAGGTGCTGTGCTTTCTGGAGCAGTATTGTGGACTACAGCCGAAATTGGATATTGTGCTGGTACATTCAATGGGGCGTATTTCATATCCCATAAAAAACGATGCGCACCCGCTTGAGCAGATAAAATTTGTTGTGGTCGAATCCAATACAACGAAATATTCACTTCTGGAATTTTATACATGGTATCCTTGCTACTGTAGGTACGAATTATATTTCCTTTGGCATCACTAATTTCTAAACTTACAGTAGTAGCATTATTGCTGTTTAAATAATAATCAATAATGGCGCCGTCTGGAGGATTTTCTCCTACAGGTTCTTCAGGAGGTAATGGTGTATCGGTATACATGTCCCAGCGAACACGAATCGCTTTTTGTGGCTTTAATAATGTAGTTTCTTTTTTTAAATTAATTTGTCTCAATGGCGCAATATTATCCAAGATCCAAAAACCACGACCATGTGTGCCCAGTACTAAATCATCTTCATGGATTACTAAATCACGAATAGAAGTAGCGGGCATATTTAATCTTAAAGACTGCCAATTTTCGCCTGCATCCAAAGAAAAGTAAACTGCATTTTCCGAGCCGGCAAACAATAAATCTTTTCTTACTGCATCTTCTCTTACCGTATTGATAGGCTCGTTGGGTAAGCCATTGATTATTTTTTTCCAAGTAGCACCCCCATCTGTGGTTTTATATATATGAGGTGTTTGATCATCTACGCGAATTCTATTCACTGCTACATAGGCAGTATTGTTGTCAAATCTACTTGCATCAATCATCGAAATTTTACTCCAAGAGGTAATGCTTGTAGGCGTGATATTTTTCCAATGCTTTCCACCATCTTTTGTAATATGAATGTATCCATCATCGGTACCTGCCCATAATGTATTGATGTCTTGATAAGAAGGTGCTAAAGTATACACCACACCACGACGTGGCATTTTTTTCAAATTCTCAGTGGTATAAACACCTACACTAGTTGGTATGTCCCAAGCTTCGCGTGTTAAATCGGGACTAATGGTTTCCCAACTAGCACCACCATTGATCGTTTTAAAAATTACATTTCCAGCAAAAAATAAAGTTTTAGGATCTACAGGTGAAAACAAAATTGGTGCTGTTCTAATAAATCTTACTTTACCTTCTCTTACCGGAACGGGCGTAATATTTTGTACCTGTCCAGTTCTTTTATCATGTTTGGTAATCTTGCCACCATAAATAATATTCGGATCTAAGGGATCTGCAGCGACATAACCATATTCTTCTACCCCTACAGGATGCCATTCTCTAAAACTAATACCACCATCATTGGAACGAGAAGCAATACCTACAGAACCGCTTTCTTGTTGACCTCCGTAAACATTGTATGGAAATGCATTGTCGGCACTTACATGATAAAATTGAGCAGTAGGCTGATTGTACCAACTTGAAAAGGTTTCACCCCCATTCACCGTGATGGTAGCGCCTTGGTCTAAAGCAATCGCTAAAATTTGTGTATTGTTTGGATTGATCCAAATGCGATGGTAATCATCTCCACCTGGAGCACCTTTAATGCCCTCCCAATTTTTTCCGCCATCTTTTGATTTCCATACAACTACATTCGCAGAATAAACAATGTCTTCATTTTTTGGATCTGTTTTTACTTCTGCAAAATCACTACCTCTTCCCCAATACCTGCTATCACTGGTTAACAAATACCAATTTTCTCCTGCATCATCACTTCTATACACACCGCCATTTTTTTGCGCATCAACAGTGGCATACATTCTATTGGAATTGCTTGGTGCGATGGTAAATCCAATTCTGCCTAGACCATCTTGTGTAGCATTTGGTAATCCTTTTGTTATTTTATTCCAAGTTGTGCCACCATCCATTGATTTATACAATCCACTTTCCACGCCGTCCCATGCACCATTTTCCCAAGGACCTTGACGTGCTGCCCAAATAGTTGCAAAAACAATATTGGGATGATTGGGATCGATGAGTACTTGTACAGCACCCGTATTCTCATTGATGTAAAAAACTTGTTCTAAAGTTTTACCTCCATCTAAACTACGATACACACCACGTTCTTTATTGGGCCCATAAGGATGTCCCAAAACCGCAACAAAGATTCTATTCTCATTGGTGGGATCAATGCTGATGCCTCCAATTTGTTGTGCATCATGCAATCCCATATTGCTCCAGGTTTTTCCTGCATCGGTTGATTTATACAATCCATTGCCAATAGACAAGTCGGGACGTTGAATGCCTTCGCCACTTCCTACATAAATTATATTTGAATTAGAAGGGGCAACGGCTATATCGCCCACTGATCCTGTGTTTTCGGCATCAAAAATGGGTTTCCAAGTATGTCCATAGTCGTTGGTTTTCCATACACCACCATTGTTCACGCCCATGTAAAAAACGTTGGGTTCATTGTTTACCCCTGTAATGCCTACGGTACGCCCACCTCGATATGGACCAATCATTCTGTATTTTAAACCGGACAATAAAGAAGGGTCTACTTGCGCCCAAGTATTTAATGAAAATAAAATTGCTGTTAATAGCAAACTGATAGCGCTCATTTTTTTATATAGCTTGTACATATTGTATATTTTTTCATCCTAAATATACATATAAAAATTCTTTGTTTAATTGTGTTTGCGTGCACCAGTTAAATTTATTAAATTCAAATATTGTTTTACTTTATAGAAATGAATTTGCTCATGAAAAAATCAATTTTGATTCTAATTGCTTGCATCTATGGCACTGCAGTTTTTGCACAAACAAATGGTACTGGGTTGTTTTCAGCCATGCCTTTTAGATTTATTGGGCCAGATGGGAATAGGGCAATTGCGGTTGTAGGAGAGCCTGGAAATCCAATGGTGTCCTATGTTGGCGCTGCTTCGGGAGGAATATTTAAAACCACAGATGCGGGGGTACATTGGAAACCCATCTTTGATAAAATGGACAACTCCTCTATTGGGGCTTTGGCCATTGCCACAAGCAATCCTCAACAAATTTGGGCAGGAACTGGTGAAACTTTTGTGATTCGTCCTGCACATGCCAATGGGAATGGTATTTATAAATCTAGCGATGGTGGTAAAACATGGCAAAACAAGGGTTTAAAAGAAACAGTATTAATAAGCAAAGTGATTGTAGATCCTACCGATACCAATATTGTATATGTAGCGGCCATGGGTCATATGCATGGTCCTCAACAAGATAGAGGAGTTTATAAAACAATCAATGGAGGAGAAAGCTGGGAAAGAATTTTATTTGTAGACGAAAATACAGGTTGTATTGATTTGTCTTTAAATTCTACAGACCCCAAAAATTTAGTGGCTGCCATGTGGCAGGTAGATATCAAAACATGGAATTTAAATAGCGGTGGCCCAGGTAGTGGTTTTTATAAAACCAATGATGGAGGGAAAACTTGGAAATTGATGCAAAATGGTTTACCAGGGGGCGTGAATCATCCTGTAGGAAAAACATCCATCGATTTTGCACAAAGTAATCCATCAACCATTTATGCTTTGGTGGAAGACAAAGTACCGGGCTTGTATAAATCAACAGATGGCGGTGAACATTGGAAATTGATGTATGAAGGACATTCAATGGCACAGCGCGCTCCTTATTATACGAGAGTACGTGTGTCCTCGCAAGATGAAAATAAATTGTACACCATTTGTGTAACCATTATGGAATCAAAAGATGGTGGTAAAAGTTTTAATGGAGAAGGCACTTATGCACCAGGTGGAGACAATCATGATATTTGGTTTGATCCAAAAGATGCGAAAAGAATTATGGTAGCGCACGATGGTTGTTTGAATATGAGTTTTAATGCAGGACAAACTTGGAACAATATTAATTTACCCATTGCACAAATGTATCATGTGGCAGTAGACAATGCCATTCCATATCATGTAATGGGCAATAGGCAGGATGGCTATTCTTATCGTACTGCAGCCATTAGTATGCAGGGTTCGATTCCCTTAGGTTTATGGGAAGGAGTAGGTGGATGTGAAAGTGGTTTTGCGCAACCCGATCCATTTGATAATAATATTGTTTGGTCGGGCTGTTATGATGGTGGATTGGATGTAACCGATGTGCGAACGGGTTATTCGCACGATGTGCGACCTTGGCCAGAAGCAGGCTACGGTTGGGCCCCAGCCGACATGAAATATCGTTGGCATTGGAATTATCCCATGGCATTATCCAAACATCAGAAAGGCGTGGTGTATGTGGGTAGTCAATATGTACATAAAACTTCTAACAAAGGAATGTCATGGACTATTATTAGTCCCGACTTAACTACCAATGATAAAACGCATCAACAAAATTCTGGAGGAATGAATTCAGACAACTTGATGACATTTGATGGATGTACTTTATATGTGATTGCAGAATCTCCCGTGAAGCAAGGGGTATTGTGGACTGGAAGCAATGATGGTCAAATTCAAGTAACACAAGATGAAGGAAAAACTTGGACCAATGTAACTGCCAATATAAAAGGGATTGCGCCATGGGGCACCATTAGAAGTATTGACCCTTCTAATTTTGATGCAGGCACTGCGTACATCAGTATTTCTTATCAGCAATTGGGTGATTTCAAACCGTATATTTTTAAAACAAGCAATTATGGTAAAACCTGGAAAGCAATAGGCGCAGGTATTCCCGCAAGCAATAGTTCTTTTGTGCATAGCATTAAAGAAGATCCAGCACAAAAAGGATTGTTGTATGCTGGCACAGACAATGGCTTGTACATTAGTCCAGATGATGGCGCCTCTTGGGTACAATTAAAAAATAATCTACCTCCTGCACCTATTTATTATATTGCCATTCAAAAAAACTTTCGTGATTTAGTATTGGCCACATATGGCCGTGGTTTTTATATTTTAGATGACCTCACCCCCATTCGTGCCTGGAGCCAAGGACAATTCAATCAAAATAAATTATTGGCACCAAAGCAAGCATACCGCTTTAATTATAAAACAGGCATTCATTCAGCATCTTCTTTAGTTACAGGAAGCAATCCGCCTTATGGTGCCAGTATCAATTATTATTTAGCGGATAGTGTAAAAGAGCATCCATCGATTATTATTTTGAATCAAAAAGGAGATACCATTCAAACTATTGCAGGAAATAAAACAAAAGGGTTGCATAGAGCTTGGTGGAATTTAGCGCATACATCCATTGAATTGCCTGCATTAAAAACAATCCCGGATCAAAAAAATTATCTACACTTAGATTCAACTGGGAATAGAAAAATGTTTATTTATGATTTAAATATTGGTCCAGGATTAGAACCTATAAGAGTGCCACCAGGTGTGTATACTGTTGTTTTAAAAATTGGGAGCAACATGCAAAAGCAAAGCGTAAACGTATTGAATGATCCTAATTTAAATTCAAACAGTGCTGCTATAGAAGCGCAATATGCTTTAGGCAAGGAACTCTTAAACAGCATCAATACTTGTTTGTCTTTGATTGAACGAATGGAAATAAATAGAGCTAAGTGCTTAAAAATAAATACAGATCAAAGCAATGCGCAAGAGCAAATGATTTATAATTTAGAAAAACAATTATTTGATGTGCATTTAACAGGTGCAAGAATGGATATATTTAGAAACCCTGCACGCATTTTAGAGCGTTTCTTATCTATTTCCACCGAAAGCCAAACCCAAGGCGCCGACTATGCGCCAACCACGCAACAAAAATTAGTCTACCAAGCATTGAATAGTCAGTTGAAAAAAGTAGAAGCTGCATATTTACAATTAAAACTATAAGGGCAAGTATTGTATAAAAAACAAAATGCTACAAAATAAAAAAGAGGTAATATTTTTTTACTACCTCTTTTTTATTTATTTATTGCTTATTATTTTATGGGCGCTGTGTTTACCTCCCAATTGTCTGTTCTAAATAAATTAACAGGCAGACCTTCTTTATTAAATAAATTAGGCATCGCTGTATTGTTAAATGCAAAACGAACGGCTACTGGATTTTTGATGTTTTTATTGGAAACAACAATCGTATTGCCTATAATTTTTGCCTGCGCTGGCAAAAATATTTTATCCTCACTTGCAATTTCAAAAGAGGTAATGATGTCTCCCTTTGCCATCAGTCCATTGTCCGCATTATTAAATTGAATGCTTATTTTGTCTTTATCAATAGTATGCGATTGATAAATTGGACTTTGACAAGGAATGGTTGTATAGCCATAAGTTTTATTTAATGTCAAATCACTGAGTCTTTTAGCCACTTCAATTTTACGTGTAGGATGAATATTGGTGGTATCAGGAATTAAATCGGTAATGACGACCATGCCTGTGCCATTGTGATTGGCTGCTTTTGTTTGTGCTTCTCTTAATAAGGCGCCCACATTTTTATTGCCATAGGTAAAGGGGGCAATTTGAACAAAGTAAAATGGGAAATTTTGATTCCAATGATGTCTCCAGGCATCAATCATGCCCGTAAATAATTTTTCATAAGCAAAATGTGTATTGGTATTGCTTTCGCCCTGATACCAAATCACCCCTGCAATTGAATAATTGGTTAAAGGGAAAATCATGGCATTGTATGCTTTGGATGTAATGTGCGGCCACTCATCTGCGGCGGTTAATGAATCTGCTCCTTTTTTAATGATAGCAACATTGTTTATGACATATTCGGGCGTCCATGTTTCAGCAGGAGTCCCTCCCCAGTTTGAATTGATTAAACCAATTGGGTAATGCAATGTTTGATTTAAATTTTTTCCAAAAAAATAACCAATGGCACTAAAATGTTTCATTTCTTCTGGGCTACATACCATCCATTTCCCTTCGAGATTGTCTTGTGGAAAATCTGAGGTGGATTTAGCCACATAAAAAAAATGAATAGACGTATTGGTTGCATTGGGTGCTTCATCCAAAGTTTCTTTTAAACTTTGATCTCCTGACCATTCCATATTGCTTTGACCACCACATACCCAAACCTCTCCAATCAATACATCTTCTAAAACAATGATATTGCTGGCACTAATGGTAATTTGATAAGGACCACCTGCGGTAGGCGTTTGTATATTACTTACCCATTTAGCGCCATTGCTGGTAGTTGCTTCATAAGTTTTATTGTCCCAACTTGTTTTGATAATTACTTTTTCAGCGGGCGCTGCCCAACCCCAAATTTTTACGGTAGATTTTTGTTGAAGCACCATATGTGACCCAATAATATTAGGCAAACGAATGGCAGCAGTTAGGTTTACACTTAAAGATAAGAAAAGGCAAATGCCAATGAATGTTTTTTTCATGGTTTAAATTTTTATTTGTTCCACCAATAAGTAAGTTTTAGAACTACCGCTCTGTTTTTAACAAATACAGGTCCAATATAGTAGTTGTCCGTATACACTATAAATAAATCCGATACTGGTTTATAGCGCCATTGAAATCTTGTATTAAAGTTTATGTTCTTTGTTTGTTCGTTGTATTGGTAAAAGGCAGTAAAAAATAATTTATCTGTCATGGTGATGTCAACCTTGGGGCCAATTAAAAGAAAATTATTATTGCCCCATGGTTGTGGAAGTTCAATACGATTATAAGTAGCGGCCACATCAAAGTTGACATAAGGCTGAATACGATATCCCATATCACCAGTTATACTTAATAAGTTACCATCTGCGTAGTAGCCTCCTTTTCTTGCTGATAAGTAATAAGTAAATTTATGTTGAGGAGCAGATATCCAGTCAAAGCCCACTGTACTCCATTGGTGTTTAGTATGCGCTGCCAAAGTTTGTTTACCAATTTGAGTGGGATCAAAAGGGGCTAATAATTCTACATAGTCATTTTGAATGACTGTGGCGAATGTGCTCTTGTCTCTATATGTAATGAGGTAATTAAATAATTTAGTATTGTCTGTCATGTCAAAATTTGAATTATAATAATAAGTAGTAGTGAATTGAGGGCCATAACTTAAAATAGAACCGCTTTTAGGAAAGTACAAGCGTGTTATGCTTGGCATAAATTTGATATAATTATTCCTTGGAATATAGCCTACTTCTGCATTGTAATTATTGCCTACAATTTCATGTTGCCATGAAACAATCCAGTTTCTACTGCTGTATTGTAAATTACCTGCGTTTAAATAATCATTTCCTGTTTTATCCGGTGTAAAAGATTTTATTAAAATAGTTTTTCCCGTCCAAGGATTATTTTTAGGCGCTAAATTATATTCAAAACCAAAGTTTCTGTTGAAGGGGTTACCTACTGTTGCATTAGCACTGGCTTGAGTGGGGTAATCAAAAGCAGTTTTATCAATATAAAATAATTCAATACTAGATTTTTTAAATAATTTTCTTTGCAAAGCAATTACGGAAAAATTCTGTGCTAGAAGACCTGTATTTTTATCATCACTTGTTTTCATATCCATAATACCAATACGCCAATTTTTATCTAGTCTACCACTCATTCTAGCGCCAAAATCAATATTGGTATTTAATCCAATTCTTCTTGAGAAGAAGGGACGCACATTGTCAAAGCCTAAATTGGAAAACAAATCTGCGTTCTCTAAAAAGAATTGTCTTTTTTCTGGAAAGAATAATTCAAAGCGACTTAGGTTGGTGACTTGCCTATCTACTTCTACTTGAGAAAAATCGGGATTCACTGTTAAATCTAAATTGAGTGAAGAAGACAAACTTATTTTTGCATCTAATCCATAGGTGTTTCCGTTGACAGAAGTTGGGTTAATTTTTGTACCATCACTAGTTGCAAATTCTTTTGAAACATTGGATTTGAAATACGGGATTAATGAAAAATTATTTTGATGTTCAGGAAGCGGTGCATCCCAAACTAAAGATCCAGTATAAGAAAGTGAAGCAGTTGGAAATTGTCTTGGCATAGGAGCCCAGCTCGATTTCTCTGTCGTTTTTAAATCGTTTCTACTAAAGTTCACACCCCATTCTTGAATACCGGTTTTATATCGAATAGATTTAAAAGGAATGGCTGCCTCCCAAACATATTTTGTAGCATCGTTATAAATAGCAGAGGTCCATATATTATCCCAGTTTAAATCCACGCTGCCTCCATCAAACATAGTCCCATCCCATTGAGCGCCCACTGCACTTGCACCAAAGGCAAAGCCATTGGTTAGGTCTCCATAAGTATCCAAGAATAAAATGAAATTATCATTCTTGCCAAAGTTCCAGTCTCTTTTTAAGGACTCCACCATATCTACGCCATCACCCACTTTGGTACAAATAGCAATAATGTATAAATTATTTTCATCGTACGTCATTCTCACTTCTGTTGGTACTTTAGAAACACTTGTATCCATAGGAAGTACCATGGGAAATTTATCTACAGCCTGTGCCTTTAACCAAGACTGTTCGTTCATTACACCATCCACTTTAATGACGTCAGTTGCTTTATGAATATAATATTTAATATTGGCGTTCTTTTTTTGTGCATTCGCATTTTGAAATCCAAGACAGAGTCCAATGAAAAAAATAATTTGAAGTAGTTTCAATGAGGGCGGTTTAAGATTATAAAAGTGATTCATTCAATCGTTTGAGAAATAAATTTAATGCTTTTAAATTATTAATTTAATCTTATCTTTAAGACAAGTATAAAACTTTAATATGATGTCATTTAATCGAAGAAAATTCATTTCATTATCTGCTTTGACTGCAGGTACATTGGGTATCGGAAATCAACTATTTGGAGCCAATGTGTATGATACACACAATGAACAAAATCTACCCAAAGCCATTCGCGAATTGCAATCTATGAAGCCTGGTATTGTGCCTATTGCGGTTGAGGAAAGAAAACAAAGAATTGCCAAAGCACAAAGCCTAATGGAGCAAGAGAAATTAGATGCCATTTTTTTAGAAGGCACTACTTCTTGTTTTTATTTTACTGGCATGCATTGGGGGCAAAGTGAAAGAACTTTTGGGGTAGTGATTCCTGCAAAAGGTGCATTAACTTATGTATGCCCTAAATTTGAAGAAGACAGGGCAAGAGAATTAATTCTTCCAGTTTTTGGTGACGAAGTGCGTTGCTGGGAAGAGCATGAGAGTCCTTATGAAATCATATTAGGCATTATTAAAGACAAAGGCGTAGTACATCATAAGATAGGAATGGAAGAAAGAGTTCGTTTTTTCATTGCTAATGGTGTTAAAAAAATAGCAACAGGTTTTGAGGTAGTAGATGCAACACCCATCACGGCTGGATGTAGAATGATTAAATCAAAAGCAGAAATTGCTTTAATGCAAAAAGCCAATGATGTGACCATTGAGGCCTACAAAGCGGCATTCACAAGCATTCGCGCAGGCATGTCCCAAACAGAATTAAGCAATAATATTACTGCTGCATTTCACAAACTTGGTTTTAACGGAGGGGCTTCTGTTCAAGTGGGTAAATATGCTGCATTACCACATGGAAGTATTGTACCACAAACCATTCGTGAAGGAGATGTGGTGATGATTGATGGTGGAACCAGTTGTGAAGGGTATGCTTCTGACATTACTAGAACGATTGTTGTTGGCAAAGCAACACAAAGACAAATTGATGTTTGGAATTTGGAGAAAAAAGCGCAGGATGCTGCTTTTGCAGCGATAAAAATTGGGGCACCTTGCGAACAAGTAGATGCGGCAGCAAGAGCCGTTATAGAAAATGGAGGCTTTAGTAAAAATTATAAACTTCCAGGTTTACCGCATAGAACCGGTCATGGTATTGGCTTAGAAGGACATGAGTGGACCAATTTTGTAAAGGGAAATAAAACACCTATTGCTGTTGGAATGTGTTTTAGTAATGAACCAACCATTTCTATTCCTGGTGAATTTGGCATCCGACTTGAAGATTGCGTTTATATAGCCGAAGACGGCGCCCATTTTTTTACCAAGCAAAGTATTTCTATTGATCAACCCTTTGGTTAATTAACTCTATCAATGGTGAGCAGCACCGAAGGGGTAGCTGGGCGTGAAGGTGTTAATTGTGTTAAAGTTCCTGTAGGGATACTGGTACTATTTTTAATACTGTAATACAATTCAACATAATCATTGGCCCCAAGGTCCACATAATAAGCACCCGTAAGCATGTTTTTTATTCCACTACCAGTAATATTAAAATTAACATTGGTATTTAAATAAGCCGATCCATTGCGTCTAATCCAAACACTTGCGATATCTGCACCTACATCATTTTTTAATAGCTGAATGGCATATTTCACATTGTAAATACCCGCATGCAATACAGTAATTTTTGTAGGAAGCCCGCTGGTATTGTTGGTCACCGTTATATTATTAGCAAAGCTCATGTATGAAAATTTTAATGCAGTGGCGGTAGATACCAATGCAGGTTGGGCAGCAGTATCATAAAAACTTCCATAATCGTCTCGGATAGGGGTATAACCCAAAGCCGTACTAATATCTGCAGCTGCAATTTCGCCTATATTTATTTTTTTATTGATTCGATTGCTAAGTGATGCAGTATCTATTTTATTTAATTTGCTATCAATCCTTGTACTTAAAGAACTGGTATCTGTTTTAGTAACCAATTTAATCCTATTGGATAAACTTAAGGTATCTACACTATTTAATTTTTGATTGATTCGATTCGACAGGCTAAGGGTATCTGTACTATTTAATTTTAAATTGATTCTCGCAGATAATTTTGACGTGTCTGCACTGTTTAATTTTGTAGCAAGCAAACCTGTTACAACTGTACTGGCAGGTTTTAAACTATCTGAGGTATTGTTTATTTTATCAATGGCTAAAAATTCTTTTAAATCTTTTAAGTTGTCAAAGCCAGTGCCACCTTGAGTTAAACCAATAATTCCATTGATATTTTGTGCACCTACATTGTCTGCATAAAATGAAAATGGAACATAATTTATTTTTTGCGTGCCCATATTGATGAAACTGAAATCGCCAAGTGTATCCACTTCAATTTGTAAATATTTTTCTGTTTTAGACCAATTGATATTCTCAAAAGGGCCTACTGTAATATTTTTATTATTTTCAAGAACACCCACCATAATGGTAAATAAACCCAATGCATTGGTGGTCACAGGCACAATCTCTTGGTATTCATTTTTTATGCTGTTGGTATCGGTCTTAATAGAAATACGCACATTTAATAATTTGTTTGGAAGAATTTGACCATTATTATTTCTTGCAATGGCTTGAAAATTAATTCCTTTATTGCTTTGCGCTTGAAGGGATAAGGGCAACATTAGGGTACATAAAATGGTAAGAAGATAAATACATTTATAATTCATAGATCTATATTTTAATTATTTTATAAGTTTTACTTTCTGTTAATTTCATGTCCACAATATAATGGACTAGTATAAAGTAAATTCCAGTATTTGCCGAAATAAAAGGAATGCGAAGGTTAAAGTGAACGCCACTAAATGGGCCTTTCAACATTTCTTTGGGTTGACCAAAGGCATCTGTTATTTGAATGCTTTCAATCATGACACCCAATTGATTGCAATAAATATTTATAAAATCAGGTGTAGGATTGGGGCCTAATACGAATTGAATGTCTACTTTGTTTTTATTTTTTATAAAGTTGTTATTGATATTGGGCTGTATCCATCCACCCGTTAAAATAAATCCACTAGGATGAATCAAAGTATTTGTGAATACAGTTTCGCCCATACTCCATTGCATTGTTTCTGCGTTTGCGTATAGGCTACTTCCATTTACATTTACAAAAGGCGTAAATTTATTTTGCGCTTTGATGCTTTTAAAAAATAATTGAAAAAGCAAAAGAAAGATCCATTTTTTCATAAGAATCATTTTAATGATTAAAAGGGCCAAATCTATTTTATAAAAACGGATTCATCTTATTATCCATAGTAGAAAACAACCGAATAAATTTTAAAAAAATGGGTACGATTTTACTGTCTTTGGGACGTATTTATTTTTTGAGATAAGCTAAGCAATTGCTACTCATCAATTTACAAATTGAGTTTATTGCAATAAAAAGATTTTAATCTAAGGAGTCATTCTTAATATATTTTTTTGTAACTTAAATTCAAATTAATCTTATGAATAAACAAATGACCAAATTTGCACAATTGCTGTTTTTTGTAATGGCAATTTTATTTTGCATGCCTGTTTTTGCGCAAAAAAAATATACAGAAAAAGACATTGCAGCGATGAAACAAAAGCTTTACACCAGTGTTGCTGGACATGCAAAAGATGTACAAGTAATGGTAGATAAAGTTTTTAGTTTTGGTGAATTGGGCTTTCAAGAATTTGAAACCTCTGCTTACCTTACGAGTGTGCTAGAAAAAAATGGCTTTGCCATTGAAAAAAATATTTCAAATGTTCCAACTGCTTGGATGGCTAAATGGGGAACAGGTTCTCCAGTGATTGCACTCGGTAGTGATATAGATTGTATTCCAAAAGCTTCACAAAAACCAGGTGTTGCGTATAAAGATCCAATCGTAGAAGGTGCGCCGGGTCATGGTGAAGGACACAATTCTGGACAAGCTGTAATTATTTATGCAGCCATTGCCATGAAAGAAATGATGGAGAAAGAACACATGCCAGGAACGATTGTTATTTGGCCTGGTGTTGCAGAAGAATTAGTTGCAACAAAAGCTTGGTATGTAAGAGATGGATATTTTAAAAATATTGACGCATGTATTTTTACGCATGTGAGTGGAAGTTTTGGATCCAATTATGGAGACAATGGAGGCAATGGTTTAGTGAGCGTACGTTTTGATTTTAATGGAGAAGCGGCACATGCTGCTGGTGCACCATGGCGTGGTAAAAGTGCATTGGATGGTGTTGAATTAATGGACATAGGATGGAATTTTAAAAGAGAACACTTAAAACCAACCAATCGTTCTCATTATGTGGTAGTAGACGGTGGGGACCAACCCAATGTCGTTCCAAGTAAGGCAAGTGTTTGGTATTATTTTAGAGAGCGAACGTATGAAGACATCAAAGCCAATTATGAAACAGGAATTAAAATTGCTGATGGTGCTGCTATGATGACCGGTACAACCGTTACACATCAAATTTTAGGTGCTGCATGGCCAGGGCATTTTAACAAGCCTTTGGCCGAAGCGATGTATGCCAATATTAAAAAAGTTGGAATGCCTGTTTGGGATGATAAGGATATGGAAATGGCAAGAGCCGTTCAAGCTTTAGTAGAAGCACCTAAAAAAGATATGGAAGGTAATCCCATCAATGGTTTAAAAACAACTATTGATACGATTAAAGGTTCTGTACCTTTTTCATGGGGTGGAGGATCGGATGATATTGCTGATATCTCCTGGAATGTACCTACCATTGTTTTGGGTTATCCTGCCAATATACCTGGTACCAAAGGACATCATTGGGCAGATGCCATTGCCATGGCCACACCTATTGCACATAAAGGTTCATTAGCAGGTGCAGAAGCAGCAGCCATGACTTTATTGGATTGCTTTACCAATCCAAAATTAATTCAGGATGCAAAAGCCTATTTTACGGATGTACAAAATAAAGATGTAAAATATACTCCATTTATAACTGCAAACGATCCACCAGCTATTCACTTGAATAAAGAAATCATGCAGAAGTATAGAGAGCAAATGAAACCCTTCTATTATAACGAAGCGAAGTATGGTACTTATTTAGAACAATTAGGGGTGACTTACCCAACGGTTAAAAAACCATAAGCGCTAGTGAAAAGCTCATTAGAACAGCTAAGTTTTTAAAAAGTATTTAAATTTAAAAGCTCGCCCTATTTATTAGGACGAGCTTTTTTTATGCGCGTAAATTATTTTTAAAAATTGACTAAGCTTTCTTGGCTATTTTTTCTATAGCATGTACTAACTTATCCAAATCTTGTAATCGGGTATATACATGAGGAGTAATACGCACACAACTAATATTTTCCCATACAATACCCACTGTATGAATTTTATAATCATTGAATAAAGCGCTGTCTAGTGCACCAGGTGTCATGCCATCAATACTTACGCCACAAATCGCACAAGAGTAGGCGTCTTTTAAGGAGGTATTAATTTTTACTTTAGGAATGTTTTGAACGCGGGTAGCCCAATAATTTTTTAAATAACGAATGCGTTCTTCTTTACGCTTGCTACCAATGGCCGTATGAAAATTAATGGCTTCTCCAATACCTTGCTCAATAGGAAAGCTTCTGGTACCAAGGGTTTCAAACTTTCTAATATCGCTTCCTTTCGGGTTGTCGTTACAAACTAAAGGCCAAATTTTTTCAATGTTTTCTTTTTTAATCCATAACATACCAGATCCAATGGGTGCCGATAAAAATTTATGTAAAGAAGTTCCAAAATAATCACAACCAAAATCGGGAATGGCGAAATCCATCAAACCAAAACTATGCGCTCCATCTACAATGGTTTCAATATTATGTTTTTTAGCTAAATCACATAATTTTTTAACAGGCATAATTTGTCCTACCCAATTCACCATATGGGTGATATGAAATATTTTTGTTTTAGGGGTAATGGCTTTTTCAAAAGCACTTACAATTTCTTCATCATTTTCAATAGGGTATTTAAAACTAAGTTGCGTGTATACAATACCTTCTCTAGCAGCTCTCTGTCTCCATGCATTAATCATATTCGGATAGTCTTGCTTGGTGCCAATGACTTCATCGCCTGCTTTTAAGTTCAATCCAAAAATTACGGTATTCAACGCCTCTGTTGAATTTCTGTTAATGGCAATTTCTTCAGGATCACAACCTGCTAGTTGTGCTAGTTTATATCTAAGGGGTTCTCTACCTTGATCTAGTATGCGCCACATAAAATAAGATGGACCCTCGTTGGTCATTTTATTAAATGATTCAACTGCTTCTTGCACGATTCTTGGACTTGGACTTACACCCCCGTTATTTAAATTAATAAGAGATGGGCTTACTGTATAGCCTTGTTGAATCACCGACCAATAGTCTTCATCCATGGCTATTTCCTTGGGACTGAGCATTCTCTTTTGCAAATTCATATGCGCAAATTCAGCAGCATGCGCTTGATTGAATAAACTATTTGCAGAAAAGGCACCAGCCATCAGGCCTAGGTGTTGGATAAAATTGCGTCTGTTTGCCATAGGTGTATTTTGAATAACTAAGTTAACTAATTAATGGTATATTTAAAGTGTAAATTTTTATCATATGAAAAGACATATTTATACTTACTGCTTAACAGCAATCATAGTTATTACAAGTTTTAATGTAAGTGCTCAAACCAAGCTAGATAAGCGTTTTGTAGGCATTGAGGCTGAAATTAATAAGATATTAAAAGACAACCATGCTGCAGGAGTTGCAGTGGCCGTAGTGGAAAAAAACAAAGTCATTTTTGCCAAAGGCTTTGGGTATCGTGATGTTGAAAATAAATTACCAGTAACTTTCAATACACAATTTGCAATAGGTTCTTGTACCAAGGCTTTTACTGCTTCTGTATTAGGTATTTTACAAAAAGAAAAATCGATTGATTTTGATAAACCAGTGACCACTTATTTACCCGATTTAAAATTTTATACCAGCGATTTAACCAATCATATTACCCTTCGTGATATGATGAGTCACCGAACTGGACTTCCTAGACATGATTTGTCTTGGTATATAGCACCTGATACTAGAGATAATTTAGTAAAGCGTATTCAATACATGGAGCCTTCTGCTGAATTAAGACAAATATGGCAGTATAATAATTTCATGTATTTATTACAAGGCGTACTAGCCGAAAAATTAACGGGAAAATCTTGGGAGTCCAATGTTGAGTCTAAAATATTTTCAAAAATTGGCATGACGAATTCCAATTTCTCTGTAAAAGATTTAGCCAACTATAAAGAACCCGCTTTAGGCTATAATGTTATTAAGGATTCTGTTATACATAAAACACCTTACTATGATATAGCGGGCATGGGCCCTGCAGGAAGTATTAATAGCACCGTGATGGATATGGCGCAGTGGTTAAAAGTTTGGATTAATGGAGGTAAATTAGATACTGTGGAAATTATTCCAGCCTCTTATATTGCAGAAGCTACCAGTTCACAAATGATTATGGCGCCGGGAACACCTACTGCAGAAAAACCAGACATTCAATTTAGTACTTATGGTTTTGCTTGGATGATGGCATCTTACAAAGGTCATTATAGAGTAGAGCATGGTGGAAATATTGATGGCTTTAGTGCTAGCACAAGTTTTTTTCCCTCTGATAGTATTGGTATTGTAGTATTGGTGAATCAAAATGGGTCCAGTGTGCCTTCTATTGTAAGAAATACCATTACAGACAGAGTATTAGGATTAAAGTATTTTGATTGGAACGCAGACATGTTAAAAGCAAAAGCAAAGGCCAAAGAAAAAGCGAAAGAAGCTGAAAAAGCAAGTACTAGCAATCAAGTAAATAATACGAAGCCTTCACATACTTTAAGTGAATATGTTGGTGTGTATAGCAATGAGGCGTATGGAAAATTTGAAATTTTTGTAAAAGGCGATTCATTGTTTGCTAAATTAAAAAATCAAAATTGGTGGATGGAGCAATTTCATTATGATATATTCAGACCTTATAATACCGAGGAAGGCATTGATACCGCCGATAAAAGTCCGATTCGTTTTCAATTTAACACAGGCTTAAAAGGTGATATAGAATCTGCTTCTTTATTTAATTTTGAACCAGCTATACCTGCACCTATTAAATTTAAAAGAACCAACGCTACGAAGGATTTGACAGCAGATGATCTTAAAAAATATGTAAGTAGTTTTTCTTTAGCGGGCGCAGATATTAAAACTTATTTAAAAGAAAATATATTGTATGTATTAGTACCAGGGCAACCAGAATATGAACTAGTTCCTGTGGGCAATCATAAATTTGATTTCAAAAAAGTAGCAGGCTATGCAGTTCATTTTGAAGTGAATGATAATGGAGATTTATTGTCTCTAAGCTTTGTGCAACCCAATGGCAATTTTAAAGCCTTAAAGAAATAAAATTATGCGTAGCTATTTTATTTTGACAACTAATGATAGCTGCTAACTAAAAAGAACTTAAATTTAGGGGGAGAAAAGCCAATCAAATTTGAAACGACTTACTTGTTCTATATTATTGTTCCTTGTATTAAGTAGCCAATTGGGTACTTATATAGTATATGTCGTACAACAAGAATTGACCAAGGAATCCATTGCGCAGCAAATGGCCCAAAAATTACCTGAAAGCGCCTTGGTTAAAATAAAAAATAGCAAGGCCATTCAATGGGAAGATGAGGGCAGAGAATTTTATAAAGAAGGTAGTTTTTATGATATAGTTAAAACAGAAGTTATTAAAGGAGAGACTTGGTTTTATTGTATCAATGATACCATGCAAACGCAGTTATATAATAGTTATACAGCTTCTTTACCATCACATTCAGATGCACTACCTATTGGTAAACAATCAAAGCAGTTAGTAAAATTTTCTCTTTCTTATTTTATAGTTCAAAGCAGTAGTTCAGTTTTTGCTTTGTCTCATTTAAATACCACTCATTATAGTTTAAGGAGCCAAAAGATTAATGCTGTAGAAGAAGAAGTGCAAGCGCCCCCTCCTAGGTTCGTTTAATGCTCCCTAGTTCATCTTACCCTTATGCCAATGGCATGGGGCTTTATTACATTACACTTATTAATTCTTTTTTAATGAAATTTAAAAATTGCATCCTATTTATATTTTTACTAGGATTTCAAAACGCATTCGCACAAACTAATTTTACAGGCAAGGTAGTAGATGCCCTTACTCAAAAACCCTTGGCCAGCGCAAGTATTAGTTGTGGTAGCCAAAAAATAAATAGTAATAACATGGGCGACTTTAGTTTGACTTTATCGGGCTCAACTAAAATAGTTATTTCTTATATAGGCTATGAAACACTTATCAGAACTATTAATGAAAATGAAAAAAATACTATTTTCTATTTAACACCCATCTCGATGTCACTAGCCGATGTAGAAGTAACCAATACCTCCAATCCTAATAAATCAATTTTATATCAACCAGGTTCCATTACTAAAATTGGGTCGCTTGAATTAAATAGAAATACAGGTTTAAACTTAGATGATGCCCTTCAAACAAATGTAACTGGTGTGCAAATGAATCGTAGATCTGCAGGTGGTGGGCAGCAAATTAATATTCGTGGTTATGGCAGTGGTACGCGCGGCAAAGCAGGTATCAGCAGTAATTTTGATGGGCAGGGTTATAAGTTGTATTTAAATGGTATTCCTTTAACTGATGCAGAAGGTATTACTACGATGGATGATATTGATTTCGGTTCCATTGCCAATGTGGAAGTAGTGAAAGGTCCAGCAGGAACATTGTATGGACTGGCCATTGCAGGAGCAATTAATTTAACAAGTGAAAAAGCAGAAAAAGGAAAATCAAGTTTGACCCAACAAATATTGATGGGCGATTATGGCACGAGAAGATTAACTACTACTTTAAAAGCGGGCACAGATAAATCTTCTTTATTGGTGAATTATGGCAATCAACAAACAGATGGATATACCATTCACAATGCTTCTAGAAAAGATTTTGTGAATGTGATTGCCGATTTGCAACCCAATCTAAAAAATAGTTTTAGTGTTTATGCAGGCTATAGCAATAGTTATGACCAAAGATCTGGTGAGTTAACCATTACTCAATTTAATAACAATGATTTTTCTGGCAATCCAGATTATATTAAAAGAGACGGACATAGTAATGTAGTTAGTTTTAGAACAGGGATAAGTCATGTTTATACGCATAGCCAAAATGTTTCTATTAGCTCTACGGTATATGGTATTGGTTTTAACAGCAATGCTTCTTCAGCAGCAGGGTGGACTGATAAGAATGCGATCAATTATGGTTTAAGATCGGCCATCAATACTAAAATTCCCATCACCGATGATATTACTTTAAGTGGGGTAACTGGTATTGAAGTTCAACAACAAGTAGCACAAGTAGTAGGATACAATATGAAACAAAGTCCTTTGGATAGTGCAAGCACTTGGGTGTATGGAGTCAATCCTTACTGGGTGATCAATGCAAATACTTCCAACGTTTATTCAACGAGCACGAATCAGCATCTATTTTCTGAATGGACATTAAGTTTGCCCAATGACTTTTCAATTTTAGCGGGTATGGGTGTGAGCAATATGCATTTAAATTTGAATGATCGATTCAATGCAGCCATTCTTACCAGACCAGCTACTTTTGATACAACTTATCAAGGTATGGTGGCCCCTCATTTTGCTATCAATAAAGTAATCAATAAGCAAATTTCAATTTATGCTTCTTATAGTACAGGCTTTAAAGCACCTACTAGTTCTTATTTTTACATCACCACGCCTGCAGTGACAAAACCGGTCACACCAGCAACAGGTAGCTTGAATCATGTATTGTCTCCAGAACAAGGCGATCAGTTTGAGATTGGATCCAAGGGTCAATTGTTTGAAAACAAATTGACTTACGAGTTGGCTTATTTCAACACAGTGTTCTCTAAAAAAATGACAGCTATTTCGGTGGTCTCGCCAGCTTCACCTACTACCACCTTATACACTTATGTAGTCAATGGGGGTAAGGAAATACACAATGGAATAGAAGCCTTGATTAAATATAATTTGTACCAATCAAGTAACAATTTTATAAGTTCTATTAGACCTTTTGCCAATTTAACCTACTCTAACTTTACATATGGAGATAATTTTAAAATTCAAAAGTCGGTGGTATTGACCGAAGACTATTCTAATAAAATGGTAGCAGGTGTGCCAAAATATATGGCCAATCTTGGGGTGGATGTTTTTACCAATATTGGTTTGTATGGCAATTTGACTTATAATTACAAAGATCGAACACCCATTACTTCCATGAATGACTATTTTGCAACCAGTTATAGTTTAATCAATAATAAATTGGGTTATCAAGGTATGCTTTCTAAGAAAATGAATTTTGACATTTATGTAGGAGTGACTAACTTAATGGGTATTAAATATCCTATGATGATTTTTGCCAATCAAATGCCAGATGTGTATACTGCTGCTCCAGAAAAGCCTTTATTTTATGGCGGCGTAAATTTGAAATATAATTTTTAAAAAATAAAAGTATGAAAAAAATTATTTTAGGTGCGATGCTATATACAGTGCTTGTATCCTGTGGTCGTTTTAATAATAAAGAAATAGATGGGACCAAGGATTTAAGAATTGTAAGTTTATCAAAACACTTAACTGAGTTTACCTTTGCTTTAGGAAAAGGGCATAATATTATTGGTGTGGATTGGAGTAGTACTTATCCCGACAGTGCAAAATTAATCAAACCAGTTGGGTATCATAGAGCTTTGAATCCAGAAGGCATTATTTCCATGATGCCAGATGTAGTAATACACAGCAATGACATAGGTCCAGAAACAGTGCTTCCACAAATTGAAAAAGCGGGCTTAAAAGCCAAAGCCTTCGGAAATGCCAATACGGTAGATAGTGCAAAATTATTATTGAAAGAGTTGGGTGCTTTTTTTGGCGTGCGTGCTAAAGCAGATTCCCTTTGTACTGTGATGGATGCAGGAATAGCTAAAGCGCTTATTGCTACGAAAGCGCTTACAATAAAAGATACCCCCGCTGTAATGATTATACATTTTGGAAGAGCCAGTAATGTATTTTTTGTGATGAGTGGAAGAAAAGGAGTGGGAGATAAACTCATTCAAATGGCAGGTGCTAAAGTGGCACATTATGATGCAAAAGGGGCCAGACAAATTAGTGCAGAAGCCATAGCAGCAGCGAATCCAGATATTATTATTGCTACCGATTTTGGTTACGACCAAATGGGCAGTATGGATAAATTTATAACGGGTGTTCCGGGTGTAGCTTTAACCAAGGCGGGAAAAAATAAAAGAATTCTAAGGTTTGAAGAACATGACCTTAGTTATTATGGTCCAAGAACAGGAGATAATATTATTGACTTGATTCATTTATTTTACCCAACTACCCATGCGTCTAAATAATAAAATATTTTTTATTGTTTTAATCATAATACTATTACTTGTATTGATTGCCGCCATTGCATTGGGGGCAGTACAAATATTGCCATCTGAAATGATGTCGGCATTGATGCATTGGTTTAAAGGAGAGCAAAGTAATTCTATTTATGAAAATGTTTTTTTACAATTAAGATTACCTAGAGTTTTGTTGTGTGCCATTACGGGTGCTATATTAGCGGTTTCTGGTGTACTAATGCAAGGTTTATTTAGAAACCCCGTGGTAGAACCAGGGTTGATAGGAACCAGTGCTGGCGCCGCTTTTGGAGCTTCTATTGTATTTAGTTTGAGCCCTTTTATGTCTCCCCTATTTAAAACTATATTAGGTCCGTTTTTAGTACCTGTATTTGCATTCATGGGGGGTTTAGCAGCTACTTATTTAGTGTATAGTCTTGCAAAAAATAATAAAAGAGTTTCCATACTTCCTTTGTTGTTGGTTGGAATGGCTATCAATGCGATTGGATTAAGCGGTGTAGGACTCATGACCTATATTGCTAGAGACCCGCAAGCAAGAAGTATTACTTTTTGGAATTTAGGTACTTTTTCTGGTGCTTCTTGGTTTCAAGTTTTGGTGACAGGCATGGTTGCATTGGTATGTATTTACATTTCCTTTCGACAAGCTAAAAAATTAAATGTTTTATTATTGGGCGAACAGGAAGCGGGTTATTTAGGGGTGGAAGTGAATAAATTAAAAACAGGTATTTTAATAGTGAATACGGCCATGGTTTCAGTGGCCACTGCTTTTGTAGGTGTGATTGCATTTATGGGATTAATTGTACCGCATGTATTAAGATTACTTATTGGAAGCGACAATCGAAAATTAATTCCAGCCTCCATTATAATGGGTGCTTTATTATTAACATTGGCCGATATGGGCGCTCGACTTTTATTGGCCCCTGCTGAAATGCCTATTGGCATCATTACTTCTATTATAGGGGCACCCTTATATATTTTTCTGCTGAAGAAATATCATTTTAATCAAAACCATTTGTAATGATGATAAGCGCAGAACAAATAAACTATAGTATTGGGAATAAAAATATTCTAAACAATATTTCTATTCAATTTTTACCAGGTAGATGTAATTTAATCATTGGCCCCAATGGGTCGGGTAAGTCCACGCTCATTAAATTATTAAGTGGAGAACTTGATAATTATGATGGAAGGATAATGTATAATAGCTCCGATATCAAAACCTTCACAAAACTAAAACTGGCGGCCTCTAGAGCGGTTTTGAGTCAACAAACAGAACTTGGTTTTCCTATGACGGTGGAAGAAGTGGTTATGCTGGGAAGAAATCCGCATTTTGAATTTAACCCATCTAAAAAAGATATTGAGATTGTTAAAGAAGTAATTGCTTTATTAGATCTAAATAGTTTTATTGATAGAAATTATCAAACTCTAAGTGGGGGAGAAAAACAACGGGTACATTATGCACGCGTGCTCGCACAAATTTGGGAAAGTCCCAAAGGCGAACAGCGATATTTATTTTTAGATGAACCTTTGAATAATTTAGATATTTATTATCAAGAACTATTTTTATCGATAGCCGTTTCTTTATTAAATGAAACTACTACCTTAATTGGCGTAGTGCATGATATTAATATTGCTTTGCGTTATGCTGACCAATTGAGTTTCTTAAAAGAAGGCGCTATCATTAAAAATGGCGCCCCAGAAAAAATCGTGGACGCCATTTTGATTAAAGAAGTATTTAATGTAGATACGCAAATTATAGCGCATCCTGCAACGGGTAAACCTATTGTATTATTCTAAGGATATACTTAGGTTTATTGTAGACTAATTATTGGTTTTATACTTTGGGAAGGCTATATCCGTTATGGTATGCCTTGGTGAAGTATTCTTTATTAATCGCATCATCGGTAAATAAATTCTTACTCGCATCCCAGTTTACTTTTTTACCCGAACGATACGCAATATTACCCATTTGTGCAATGGTAGCAATATGCGCTCCTTCTTCAATAGGACAATGCAAACTGCCTGGCGTATTATTTCTGATGGCATCTGTAAAGTTTAACCAATGTAAGTTCACCCCATTGTCTTCACTTTTATGTAATGGAATCGCTATTTTATTTTTTGCTTGTCTTTCTTCAATCACTTCCCAACCACCTCTATCTAAAATAAGTGTTCCGTTATTTCCAATAAAAGCAATACCATGGTCACGACCATAAGAACCATTGTCAATACCCATGGCAGAATCCCATACTAAATTAAAATTATCAAATTCATATAAAGTAGTTAAGGTGTCTGGTGTTTCTTCCGCCAATTCTGGGTAAGCAAATTTTCCACCTAAGGCGCTAACACTTTTTGGATTACCTGCTTTCATTCCTTGAATAGCATAGTCTAATAAATGTACACCCCAATCGGTCATCAATCCACCTGCATAATCCCAGAACCATCTGAAATGAAAATGGAACCTGCTTGCATTAAATTCACGCGTAGGCGCTGGTCCTAACCAAGTGGTATAATCAACACCTGCAGGTGCTGCGCTATTAGCTACTACTGGTTGAGGACGCATCCATCCTTGATAACACCAAACTTTAGTGGTACGAATATTCCCTAGTTGTCCTGAATGCACAATATCTAATGCATCTTTAAAATGTTTTTGACTTCTTTGCCATTGCCCTACTTGTACAATACGGTTGTATCTATTTTTGGCAGCAATCATGGTATTACATTCTCCAATAGAATTTCCTGCCGGCTTTTCTACGTATACATGTTTACCCGCCGTGCAAGCATTAATCATTTGTAGTGCATGCCAATGATCGGGTGTGCCTACAATGACAATATCAATATCTTTTCTATCTAAAATTTTTCTATAATCGCTATAGGTATCAATTTTAGTAACGCTAGGTTGTTTGATAAGTAATTCAGCCTTTCTTTTATTTAAAACCGATTCATCAATATCACATAAGGCCACTACTTCTACATTTTTTACAGAAAGGGCACCAAGGGTGTTCGCCCATCCCATCCCATTCACGCCAATAGTGGCTACTCTTAAAGTATCGGTATTAAAAATACTACTGCTAGCAAATAAATTAGAACTCATCAAGGCTCCAGAAGTGAGTGCTGCATTTCTTAAAAAAATACGTCGGCTGTTCATATGCAAGTCGTTTAAGGTTTAAAATAAGGTTTATGTTAAATATAATTAATTTTTACCTTACCATAAAAAATTAAACCAATGCCAATAAGCCCCAAAGTCCTATTAAATATAGAATAACCACAATAAAGGAATCTATCCCCATCCTAAAAATTTGCTTTTTGGAATGAATCACCATACCTGCCATATAGATACCAGTTAAAATAATGCCTAATACCGTTAAATAAATATCTGAAGGCTTTAAGTTGGGTAAAATGGCATCTCCGCCAATAGCTGAAGCCATTAAAAACAAAACAGGTAAAAAAGCATTCCCGCCAAAAATATCACTCACTGCCATATTGTAATCTCTGATTTTTGCAGAAGCAATGCCCGTGGAGATTTCTGGCAAAGCAGTACACAAGGCTAAGATGGTACCTCCAAATAAGACACCACTAATGCCCCAGCGATTGGCCAAGGTTTCTCCGGTAATTTCTAATGTCCAACCTGCAAATAAAGTAATGATGGCTCCAATAACTAGAACAAATATTGCACCCTTGATACTTCCTTTAAAAGTAGATTTTGGAAATTTTAATTGATGTATCAGGTTAGCTGGGTTGGGTTTTTTCTTTGGATCGACCATTTTTGAAATTAAAAAAATAGTACCCAGCCAAATGATCAATATCAACCATTCAAAAGGGGTGGTTCTATAATAAATAAGGGCAGTTGGAAATTGTTTGGCAATAATGACAATTGATAAAATAAAGATTAGTGCAACGCCTTCTAAAATTAAAATTTTTGAATGACCCTTTTGTGTAAGTGGTGCAGATCTGCCTACGCCAAAAACATCAATCAATGACAAGACCACCGTTTGAATGGCAATACCACCAAGAATATTACTAATAGCAATATCATAATCTCTATGGTAAGCTGCTACAGCGGTAATGGCAATTTCGGGCAAGTTGGTCACAATGGCTAAAAATACCATGCCCCCAAAAGCTTCTCCCAAGCCAAAATGCGTAGTAATGGCATCAATGGCTTTCGTTAATTTAATGCCACTGATCCAAATGGCAATGGTGGCAATTAAAAAAAGAGACAACAGTAGGGTACTTGACAAGTTGGTAAAAGACATGTGCAATTCTTTTGCGTTTACTTAAAGTTAGCAAAAAAAACAGCAGTTTAGAAACTAAAAGCAAGCGTTTGGTAATAGTTATAGTGAAAATGATCAATAGGCACAATGGGGGCGGTATCGTAAATGAAATCAATATTAAAGGATGTAGTTAACCTTTTGCTAATGGGCAATTGAATTTGATTGAATACAGAGGTCCTATTGCTAAAACTATTTTGATAAGTACCAGATTGATTAAAAACGCGTACAATAAATTCGAAATTATTTACTGGATTAATAACAGAATATTTTGCAGTAATATTTATTTTAGGATGTGTTACATTGATAGGTGTTCCGTTAACTAATGCCGGACTGTTTACTGCAGACCAATTCCATCTTTCATTTTCTAAAAAAATTCCACCACCCCAGAAAAAATCTTCTGTTTGTGTATTTTTAAAATTATGAACTAGATTCACTCCAGCAATATTTCTATATTCTAATCCAATGGCACCGTCCCATTGAAATTGTGCAAAACTTTCTAGCATTAATTTCTTACCAATTTCTCTGCTATTTTTTAATTGAAAAGTGCCTACGTCTTGAATGGATATTCCACCATTGGTCACTTTATCAATTTTGGAATAAAAAGTAGTGATGTTATTTTTTTTAATAAAAGAAAAGTCGCCCGTATAAAATAAATCCACCAAACTCTTTTTTTGTTGATCGGTGGCAATGGATATGGACACCAAGCTTTGTATTTTTTTCGAAGTATCCATGGCCACAGTTTTATCTGTATTCAAAACCTGCGCCATCAAATTGGTTGATAAACCAATAACAACAAAAAAGGCAAATATTTTCTTAAAATGGAACATGGTTTGAAAAAAGGGTTAATGCTACAATGAAACTACATTATTTTTTACAATCCAGCACCAACTGCAAGGGAATTGATGGGGTAGGCTAAAAAATTTAAACAGGCCCAACATATTTAAATTGAATCAGTTACAAAAATATTTGAAACTATTTTAAATAAAAGTCTATAAAAATAGTAGACTTATAAATTTATACCTATCTTTGTTCTGTCATCTAGAATCCTTCACTGGATACCAACTGAGAGCGAAGCCCTCCGCGGTGGTAAAATCGATGAGGACAAAGTCAAAATAAAACAAACATGCAGCATATCCCCTTCACTAAATAAAAATATTGTCATGTGGCCGAGTGGCGAGGCAAGGGTCAGCAAAACCCTTAACGATGGTTCAAATCCATCTATGACAGCAGATATACATAGTATATTAGGCAAGCAATCGTTAAACCGGGCGGTGTTTCTACACTGCCCTTTTTTTATTTATTTTTTACTTTGTATTGATATCTATAAATAAAAGCAAGTAGCAAGAGCAAGGCGCAAAGTTCAACCAATAATTTTTCAGGGTCTAAAAAGTCAATGGGCCTGTCTTTTAACAATGGGTCCATGACTAAGCCATGCACAATAAATAAAAGTCCAGTACCATAAGAAATGACATGTATATTTTTCCAGGTCTTTGTACCAATTTTGTTTTTGATTACTTGCTGTGTGGTCATCACAACTACGAACAATGCTATGAAAGCAATAACACCCATACTTACAAACAATGCTTGATGCGGTGCATGCCATGGTTGAATGAAATGAACAAAAGTAAATTTTGAATTGGGATCTAAGGGTATAAGGATAAAGTGTATCAGTACTAAGCTTAGTGCGATATAGGCTGTGTAATTGTGGATCTCAATTAATTTTAGTGCTTTTATTTGAGGGGGTAATTTTTGCCAAAAAGCAGTTTTTTTATAGGCAGTGCTAATAAAAATACCAAGAATAATATTGATGGTTAAAACTACCATGGCCATTAAACCAATACTGCCTGCAATGTCGATGGTTTCCATAAATGAGACTAATTATAATTTCGAATTCATGCTAAAGATACTGAACAAACCATGAATAGATAATAGGGGGTTGACTAAAAACGCATTATAATAATATGATATGCGTTAAATAAACTTAAAAACCCCTTAATAATGGATATAGATTTGTTAATAATAAGACTAACAGATGTTTTAACATTGAACTTAAACGATATTTGTAACCAGTTTAATTCAATAATAGATGAAATACATATTTCTTATTTTTTTATCCATTTTGATGGCGCGCGCAAGCATGGCTCAAGATTGGGGGCACAATTATACAGAAGCGGCGACAGCTGCAAAAAAAGAGCATAAATTAATTTTAGTTAATTTTTCAGGATCAGATTGGTGTGGTCCATGTATCAGATTACACAAAGAAGTTTTTACAACTGATGTTTTTATTAAAGTAGCCAAAGAGAAATTGGTTTTGGTAAATGCAGATTTTCCTAGGTACAAAAAAAATCAATTGCCGGCCAATCAACAAAAAATTAATGAATCCATTGCTGAATTATTTAACAATAAAGGAATTTTTCCATTAACGGTTTTGGTAAATAGTGATGGAAAAATTATCAAATCATGGGATGGATTCCCATCTTCTATTGATGATTTTAATGAAGATTTACAACAAACCATTCAAGATAATTTATAAACATGGCTGCATCGGCAATGTATAAAAAAGCAATGAAGTTGATGGGCAATCACTTTGAAATCACTTTGGTAGCTGAAGACGAAGCATGGGCCTATGCACAAATAGATAAGGGGGTACAAGAAATTCAAAGAATAGAAAAATTATTGACTACTTTTTCCGAAGACAGCGAAACAAATTTAATTAATTCAAACGCAGGCATTGCGGCAGTAAAAGTAAGCACAGAAATTATTGAATTGATACAAAGAGCTTTGAAAATTTCATCGGTGACGCAAGGCGCTTTTGATTTAAGTTATGGGTCGGTGGATAAAAGTCTTTGGAATTTTGATACTACCATGACAGCTTTGCCAAGTAAAGAAGTAGCCAAAAAAAGTGTACGATTAATTAATTACAAGCACATTATTGTTGATATAAAAAATTCCACTGTCTTTTTAAAAGAAAAAGGGATGCGCATTGGATTTGGAGGCATTGGGAAAGGCTATGCTGCTGAAAGCGCTAAAAAAATAATGCAAGCAGCGGGTGTGCAAAGTGGTGTAGTGAATGCTTCTGGCGATTTGACTACCTGGGGTACGCAGGCCAATGGTGATAAATGGACCATAGGTATCGTGCATCCGGAATTGGTTTCGGCAATTTTTTCTTATATGAATATTAGTGAATTGTCGGTAGCCACTTCGGGCAATTATGAAAAATTTATTATGATTGATGGGGAAAAATATTCACATACAATTAATCCTAGGACGGGCTTACCAGTTAAAGGAATAAAAAGTGTTACCATTGTATCTACCAATGCAGAGATTGCGGATGCCATGGCGACACCGGTAATGATTATGGGCATTCATGCAGGCTTGGACATGATCAATCAAATAAAAGATATTGAAGCCATTGTGATAGATGATGAAAATAAATTATATACTTCTCATAATATTAAGTTGACAAAGTAAAAACCTAAATCATTAAAAAATAAAATGAAAAACACAAAATTATTTATTTCAGTATTATTACTTCTTTTTGTTTTCACTTCATGTGAAACTGTAAAAGAGTATCAAAAAAATAGATTAAACGATTCTGAAATGGCATTGAATGCAAGAAAAGTGGAAAAGAATGAAATGAATTTTCAATCTTATAAAGAAGGTGCTGCTGGTGCGAATGGCGGAAAAACTGGTGGTGGCTGTGGTTGCAATTAATCTTTAATTTATATTATTTAGTTTTTAATGAAAAAATTATCACTCACTCTTATTGGACTTTATTTATTATTTCTACATGGGTTTTCTCAGGTAACAGAGCACTATACCAGTATATTTCAAGCCAAACCTTTAAAAATCGAAGAGATTAATTTAGTGACAAGTTACTATTCGCAAACTGGAACACATTCTGCAGTAACCGGAGGAGGCAATGGCGTTTACGGAGGAATTACATTGAATGGTTCTGAACAACTTACCGATTTTGCAAATATGTTGGAATTGAAATTAGTAGGATATGGTGAAACTGGATTGAAACATACTATCCTTGCTGGTTTAGGCATCGACCATCATACTGCTGCATCACAAAGATGGATTTCTAGTACTGGCGCTTCATCACCAGAAGGCACAAGAGTTTATCCATCTATCAATTGGACAGAAGAAAATGAAGAAAAAGGAACTGAATTTGGATTTGGTTCTTATTACTCTCATGAATACAATTACAATTCTTTTGCTTTGGACGGACATTATGGTTTTAAAAATAAAACAGGCGGCGAGTTTACTGGAAAAGTATCTGCTTATTTTGATCAGGTTAAATTAATTTATCCTTCGGAATTAATTCCTGCTACGGCCATAGCAGGTGTTACACCTTATGATGTAAACATTATTAAAACCAATGCCAGTGGTGGTGGAGGTGGTGGTGGTATTTATGTTGGTGGAGATTCAAAACCAAGCATTCCTACTTCTCCTCGTAATACGTATACAGGTTCTTTAACTTATTCTCAAGTTGTCAATAAAAGCGCTCAATTTTCTTTGTTATTAGACATCGTTAAACAAGATGGATGGTTGGGCTTGCCATTTCATAGAGTCTTTTTTAAAGACGGATCTGAAAAAATTGAAAACCTACCCCATTCAAGATTAAAAATTCCAGTGGGCGCGCGTTTTAATTATTTTATTGGGGATGATTTAATTGTCAGAACCTATTATCGTTTTTATACAGATGATTGGGGATTGGTTTCCCATACGGCTAGTGTAGAATTACCCTATAAGATCACACCATTTTTTTCGGTGTCTCCATTTTATAGATTCTATACCCAAACGGCTACCAAATATTTTGCACCCTTGGGCATGCATGCCAGTTCGGATACTTATTTTACAAGTAACTACTCTGCTGCTGCTTTTAATAGCAATTATTTTGGGTTAGGACTTAGGTCGGCCCCCCCAGGTGGTTTTGAAGGCACGTATTTATCGGCCTTGGAATTAAGATATGGTCATTATTCCCAAAGTACCGACCTCAATTCTAATGTAATCTCATTACATTTTACGCTTAAATAAGGGTCATCAGGCCCTTTGTAATTTTTTAATTGAATAGGCGAGCTAGTCTTTGACAGGCTCGCCTATTTGTATTAAATTAGATCCTTCCAATCTCTACATCAATATTAAAAAATAGCTAGTATGAAACAAATCATTTTGCGCAGTTTATTTTTCCTTTTTTTACCAATGGTGGTCATGGCACAAAAGAAAAATGAAATTGCAAAGTCAGTAAATAACGTCAATGAAACAGAATATTATAAACCTTTGTTATGGAGAAATGTGGGTCCCATGCGCGGTGGCCGTTCTGTAACCTCTACAGGGGTCATTGGGAATAGTTTTACTTATTATATGGGTACCACTGGTGGAGGTATTTGGAAAACAGAAGATGCTGGTCAAACCTGGGAAAATGTATCTGATGGATTTTTTAAAACAGGATCAGTAGGTGCTGTGGCTGTTGCTGCTTCTGATGCGAATGTAGTGTATGTTGGTATGGGAGAACATCCTCCAAGAGGGGTTACTTCAAGTTATGGAGATGGTGTATATAAAAGTACAGATGCAGGAAAAACCTGGAAACATATAGGATTAGATTTAACAAGACAAATAGCCAATATTCGTATTCATCCTACCAACCCAGATATTGTTTATGTAGCAGCACAAGGTGCAATACATGGTGCAAGTGTAGACAGAGGTGTTTACAAATCTGTGGATGGAGGAAAAACTTGGAACAAAACATTGTATGTAGATGAAAATTCTGGTTGTGTGGATTTAAGTATGGATATGAATAATCCAAGAATTTTGTATGCAGCGATGTGGGATTATCGTCGTTTGCCTTGGGAAGTAAGAAGTGGTGGAAAGGGAAGTGGTTTGTATAAGAGTACAGATGGTGGAGATACTTGGGAAAAAATTCAAAATGGATTGCCTAAAGAATTAGGAAAAATGAGTGTGGCAGTTTCACAAGCCAATTCTAATAAAATTTATTTAGTGGTAGAGAGTGATTCAGAAAAAGAACAAGGTGGATTATTTGTTTCTGAAGATGCAGGAAAATCTTGGAACAGAATTAGTAAAGATCATCGATTGGTGCAAAGAGCTTGGTATTATATCGAAGCTACTGCCGATCCTGTGGATGAAAATACAGTCTATGTTTTAAGTTCTCCTGCTATAAAAAGTACAGATGGCGGAAAAACATGGGAAAATTTTAGAGCACCGCATGGAGACTATCATCAGTTGTGGATCAATCCGAACAACAATAAAAATATGATTGTTTCCAATGATGGGGGTGGTGCCATTACATTTAATGGAGGAAAAACTTGGAGCACGCAAAACAATCAACCTACAGCACAATTTTATAGAGTGAATGCTGATAATTTATTCCCATTCAATTTGTATGGTGGTCAACAAGACAATTCCAGTGTAAAAATTGCCAATCAAACTACCTCATGGGGAGGCATTTCTGATCGCGATTGGACTTCAAGTGCTGGCGGTGAATCTGCTTTTTTAGCCTTTGATCCAAACAACCCAAGATATGTAATGGGAGGATCGTATCAAGGTACCATTGGCGTATTGGATACTAAAACCAATGATGAAGTAAGCGTGATGGTAGCGCCCATTCAATATCAGTCCTTACAACCTAAGGACATGAAATACCGTTTCAATTGGAACGCACCAATCGTAAGATCGATGCATGAAGACGCGTATTACCATGCAGGAAATATTTTATTCAAAACAACCGATTTGGGAAAATCTTGGAAAGCCATCTCTCCAGATTTAACAACCCATGATACTTCTAAAATGGGTAGGAGCGGAACGCCATATACCAATGAGGGCGCTGGTGGAGAAAATTATTGTACGATTGCATATGTTATAGAATCACCACTTGAAAAAGGAGTCATCTATACTGGAAGTGATGATGGCTTAGTACACATCACTAAAGATGGTGGCGCTACATGGAACAATATTACACCAGAAGGGGTGAAAGGTGCCTTGGTCAATTCAATTGAAGTATCTCCTTTTGATAAAGCCACAGCTTATATTGCTGTTACTAGATATAAGTTCAACGACTTTACACCATTTTTATACAAAACAACCGATTATGGAAAAACTTGGACCAAGTTAGTAGACGGTATTCCTTATGGTGCTTTTGTAAGAGTGGTGCGTGAGGACAATCAAGTTAAAAATTTATTGTACGCAGGAACTGAAACTGGATTTTATATTTCTTACAATGGTGGTTTGAATTGGAAACAATTGCAACTCAACTTACCTATTGTAGCCATTACCGATTTAAAATTACATCAAGATAAATTATTGGCTTCTACCCAAGGGCGTGCATTTTGGATTTTAGATGACTTAACGCCTGTTCGAAAAGCGGCATCAAGTTTAAACAATGCATTTAGTTTATTACCAGTTTCAAATGTATATCGAATCAACAGTGGAAGTCCTTTAGACAGACAATTTAGCGAAGACGAAAATCCATTGAAGATCAATACCACCATGGTAAATCCTGCAAGTGGAGCAGTGATTTATTACCATATACAAAATAAAGACTCTGTTAAAAAACTAAGCATTGAAATTTTAGATGCCGCCAACAATGTTATTCGTACTTATGCCAATGAGAAATCTACGCAAGCAACAAGTAACAATAGCAAAGAGTCGGATCCTAAAGTAGAAATTAGAACTGGCTTGAATAGATTTGTTTGGGATTTGCGTCATGCCAATCTGCCTTCTATTGACAATGTATACATCGAAGGAAGCAATGCAGGCCGTAAAGTAATTCCAGGTGAATATACCATTCGTTTAAAAATCAACGAAGCAGAACAAAGCGCCAAAGTAAAAGTATTGGCAGACCCAAGATACAATGCACCATCAGCAGATTTTGAAGCACAAGAAAAATGGTCCAAATTAGTTTCAGAGGATGTAACTGCCATTCATGTGTCTGTGGTGCAAATGCGCAAAGTGCAAGATCAATTGAATCAGTTTGTGAAAAGAGCTGAAGGCAATAAAACTTTAGATTCTTTAACAGCTAAAGCCAAAGCCATCAATAAAGTGATTAAAGTGTGGGAAGAAGAATTAATTCAGCCCAAGTCACAAAGCAATGATGATGTTATCAATTTCATTAATAAATTAAGTGCAAATTTAATTTTCTTAAAAGGAGAAATTGAAAGCAGTGCAAGTTTGCCTTATGTTACCGAAGGGCAAATGAAACGCTATGATGAGTTGCATGCAGCATGGGGAAAATATGAAATACAAAAACAATCATTATTAACCAATGAAATTGCAGCATTCAATGAAGCTTGTAGAAAAGCCAATTGGAATTTTGTAGGTTTTGAAAATTAAATTATTTATGAAAAAAATTATTTTATCCTTATTTTTTGCAAGTGTCTTTGCTTTTGGCTATGCGCAAGTGCCTGCACTTAGAGCCATACAACCAAGCGATTTGTATCGTTTGAATTCCATCTCCAATCCAAAAGTTTCTCCAGATGGCAATTGGATTTTATACAGTTTAAGCACGGTAGATGCCGTCAAAGATAATTTCAGTTCTAAATTATACATGATAAGTGCCAATGGCAAAGAAACGCTTGCATTAACTGAAAATACCAAAGCCTTCTCTAATTACAATTGGAGTCCCGATGGCAAATACATTTCTTTTTTGGCCCCAGGTAAAGAACAGGAAGGGATGCAATTGTTTTTAATGGATAGAAGAGGTGGAGAACCCATTCAATGGACGCACATCAAAGGTGAAATTCAATCTTATCAATGGTTTAAAGATGGCAAGCATTTAATTTTTACCATTAAAGATTTTAATTATGCAGATACAGCCAAATCTAAAAATAGAAAACCTTATGAGATAGATAGGTACCGCTTTAAAGCAGACTATGAAGGTTATTTAGACAATCGTAAAACCCATTTGTATGCTTTTAATGTAGCTGCTAAAAAATTGGATACTTTAACCAAAGGAAATTTTAACGAATCAGAAGCAGACATTAGCAGTGATGGAAAATTCATGGTGTATGTAAGCAATACCAGCATCAACTCAGATCAAAATGACAATACGGATATTTTCATAAGATCATTAAGTGGGGATAGTGTAAAACAGTTGACCAATTATAAAGGATCAAATCGTAGTCCTAAATTTAGTCCAGACAATCATTCGGTTGCGTTTTTACAAGCAAGTTCTGAAGATGCTTACAATATGTATGATTTGCAACAATTGGGTGTGTATGATCTACAAAAAAATATCGCTAAAATTATTACCAAAAACTACGATCGTTCTATTGAAAATATAATTTGGAATGTAGATGGCCAATCTATTTTGGCAACAGTAGAAGATGATCGAAGTCAAAATATGGTACAATTCAATGCAAACTCAGGGGAGGCAAAACAATTAACGCATGAGATGGGCGTGTACAATAGTTTAGACATGAATGCAAATGGAAATTTAGTGGCTTTGTACAGTAGTCCCAATATACCTTCTGAAATTTATACTGCTACCAATTTTCAATTTCAACAACTCACCCATGTACAAGACAGTTTTTTAGCACCACTTAAAAAAATAGTCGTAAAGGGTTTTAGTGCGGTTGCCTCAGATAAAAATAAAGTAAATGGCATCTTGTATTTGCCAGATAGTGCTTCAAAAAATTTACCGCTTGTTTTATTTATACATGGAGGCCCCGTAGCACAGGATGAATATTCATTTGATTTATCGCGTCAAATATATGCTGCAGCAGGTTATGCAGTAGCAGCTGTGAATTATAGAGGAAGTAGTGGACGAGGGGCTAATTATACCAAAACCATATATGCAGATTGGGGGAACAAAGAAGTCAAAGACATTATTGGTGCTGCAAATTATTTAATTAAAGAAGGCTTTGCCGATTCTAACAAAATGGCCATCGCGGGTTGGAGTTATGGAGGCATACTTACCAATTACACCATTGCAACCGATCATCGATTCAAAGCAGCAGTAAGTGGAGCGGGCAGCTCTTTAATGCTTTCTTTTTATGGAACCGATCAATACATTACACAATATGAACCTGAATTGGGCAAGCCATGGGAAAATTTAAAAAAATGGTTGGATGTTTCTTATCCATTCTTTAAAGTGAAAGAAATAAAAACACCTACTTTATTTATGGCCAGCCAAGCAGATTTTAATGTACCAGTTGTAGGTGCCGAACAAATGTATCAGGCATTTAAATCGGTAGGGATTCCAACAGAATTGATTATTTATCCCAATCAGAATCATGGCATTCGTGTGCCTTCCTATTTGATACATAGATACGACAGTCATATCAATTGGTTTAAGACCTATCTTAAATAATAAAGGAGTAAATTGTAAGCAATGAATACAATTAGATGGGGCATGATTGGATGTGGCAGTGTCACTGAATTAAAAAGTGGTCCTGCGTTTAATAAAGCTGCTGGTTCTAAATTAATAGCAGTAATGCGCCGTGACGCAGAAAAATTAAAAGACTATGCTACTCGACATCATGTGCCTTATGCCTTTACAGATGCGGATGAATTAATCAACCACCCCGAAGTGGATGCAGTTTACATTGCTACACCACCAAAATTTCATGAGCAGTATGCCATTGCTGCCATGAAAGCAGGCAAACCAGTATATGTAGAAAAGCCCATGGCATTGGATGTAGCCGCATGCATGCGCATGGAAGCCTATTCAAAAGAATCGGGTGTGAAGATGGTGGTAGCGCATTATCGTCGTGCCTTGCCCTTGTTTTTAGAAGTTAAAAAATTAATGGATGCCAATGCTATTGGGAAAATACGTTCTGTGCGCATCGAGATGTTAAAACAAGCAGGTGGCAATTTAAATCCAGTTGAAAATTGGAGAATAGATCCAGCATTAGCAGGCGGTGGTTATTTTTACGACTTAGCGCCGCATCAATTGGATTTGATTTTTTATTATTTTGGTAAAGCAATTCATTATGCAGGTAATTCAAGCAATCAAGCGGGCTTGTATGCAGCAGAAGATACTGTGCACGGCACCATGCTTTTAGAAAATGGAATTGAATGTACAGGTGAATGGAATTTTGCAGGGTCCACTAGCGAAGACAAAGATCTTTTTGAAATTGTAGGAACAAAAGGAAAAATTTCTTTCCCTGTATTTGGACATGATATTCTTTTAGAAAAAATAAATGAAGTGCTTGATAATAAAGAGACCATTCATTTTGAACCACCTATGCACAATCAACAAAATTTTATTGAGAAAGTGGTACAATATTTTCTAGGGACTGGGAGCAATCCATGCAGTGCAGCTGATGCTTTACAATCAATGCGCGTCATGGAAAGCTTTGTATATGGGGCTAATAAATAATTTTAATTAAATGCTATGACTAGATATTGTTTTGCTTTGGATTTGAAAGAGGATGCGCAATCAATTGCAACCTATGAACAATACCATCAATCGGTATGGCCAGAAATTATTGCTTCTATTAAAGAGGCAGATATTAAAACCCTAGATATATACAGAGTAGCCAATAGATTGTTTATGATTATGGAAGTGGGTGCTGATTTTAGTTTTGAAAAAAAAGCGGCCATAGATGCAAAAAATGAAATGGTCATACAATGGGAAAAATTAATGTGGGAATACCAACAAGCACTGCCTTCTGCCCAGCCTGGGCAGAAATGGGTCTTGATGCAAAAAATATTTACTTTATCAAATTAGAAAAGAAAAATTGTTCAATCATAATGAACAAGGACATGGCCAGCACAAAAAATCCGAATCCTTTTTTCAATTTGGCTCCATCCATTTTTTTATTTAAGTAATTGCCCGTGATAATACCTAAAGTGGCTAATATAATAATCTTGTATAAAAAGTTCCAATCCACATTGGTATGAAATAAATCTCCTGTAAAGCCAACTAAAGATTTAATACTAATAATTACTAAGGAAGAAGCAATGGCTTTTTTCATGGGTAATTTGGCTAAAATCACTAAAGCAGGGATAATTAAAAATCCACCACCTGCACCCACAATCCCTGTTAACAAGCCTTCTCCCAATCCTACAATCATTAAGCTATATCCATAAATGGGTAAAACGGCTGCAGCTTCTTTTTTATTTTTTCCAAGAATCATGGACAAGGCTGAAACGAGCATCAGTATCGAAAAAAACAACATTATAAAATTGCTTTTAGTGAGTAGAATGTTTTTCCCAATATTCATGGCAGCAGGAATTGCAGGCAATAAAAATTTTCTTGATAAGAAAACCCCTAAAATTGAAGGCAATCCAAACATCAACAATATTTTAAAATCAACTAATTTTTGTTTTAAACGAGAGATGACCCCTGCGATGCTGCTCAAACCAACAACGCATAAAGAATAAGTGGTTGCCAATAAGGGTTCTACATTAAATAGATATACCAAAACGGGTACAGTTAAGATGGAGCCCCCGCTGCCAATGAGTCCTAAAGAAATACCAATAAGAATAGAAGCCAGATAACCAAACAAATGCATTGTATAAATTTTAACAAATCTCTCAAATGGGTGCTACAATTTAGGTAACAATTGTCACTTAGCCCCCAATTATTTGGGTAGGCGGTAACATATTATTTTTTTTACTTGAAATGTGATTTATGTCACGGTATTGTCTAATTTTATATAGCAACTTTGACGAAAGAATATACCAACATGAAAGTAGAACAAATTTATACAGGATGCTTGGCGCAAGGGGCCTATTATATCATGAGTGATGGGGAAGTAGCCATCATTGATCCTTTGAGAGAAGTAGAACCCTATATCCAAAAAGCAGCATTGGATAAAGCCAAAATAAAATATGTTTTAGAAACACATTTTCATGCCGATTTCGTTTCTGGACATTTAGATCTTGCAAAAAAAACGGGGGCTAAAATTGTGTATGGTCCCAATGCTGCGCCTGCCTTTGAATTTTATTCAGCAAAAGATGGGGAAGAAATTGCACTAGGGAAAGTAAAAATAAAAGTATTGCATACCCCAGGTCATACCATGGAAAGCACTTGTTATTTGTTAATAGATGAGCAAGGGAAAGATACGGCTTTGTTTAGTGGAGATACTTTATTTATTGGAGATGTGGGCAGACCCGACTTGGCCCAAAAAATAAAATCAGATTTGACACAAGATATTTTAGCAGGTTATTTATATGATTCTTTACAAAATAAAATAATGCCATTATCTGATTCCATTGTGATTTATCCTGCACATGGGGCAGGTAGTGCCTGTGGTAAAAAAATGAGCACAGAAACACAGGATACTTTGGGTCATCAAAAACAAACCAATTATGCTTTGGATCCTAAGTTAAGTAAGGCCGAATTTATTGCTGCTGTATTAGATGGGCTGGTAGCGCCTCCTGGCTATTTCCCTTTGAATGTAATGATGAACATTCAAGGCTATGAAAGCATTGATCAAGTTTTAGAAAGAGGGCATCATGCATTGAGCCCTGCTGCTTTTGAAATTGCTGCTAATGAAACAGACGCATTAATTTTGGATACAAGAGATGCTCAAACTTTTGCGAAAGGTTTTATTCCTAATTCAATCAATATAGGCATTGATGGAAGTTTTGCGCCTTGGGTTGGTGCTATGATTCCAGACATCAAACAAAAAATATTGTTGGTGGCAGCATTAGGAAGAGAAACAGAAATTATTACCAGATTGGCCCGTGTGGGGTATGATTATACCATTGGTTTTTTAGAAGGTGGAATAGATGCTTGGCACAAAGCAGGTAAAGAAATGGATCATATTACATCTATCGACACAGCAGCATTGGTTGAACTCAAATCCAATCATCCTGCTATGGCCATTTTAGATGTAAGAAAAGCTTCAGAATTTAATAGCGAACACATCAAGGGTGCACAAAATGCCCCCTTGGATTTCATCAATGAAAGTATGGCCGCTATCAATAAAGAAAAAACTTACTATGTGCATTGCGCAGGTGGCTATAGGTCTATGATTTTTATTTCCATCTTAAAAGCAAGAGGCTTTCAAAATTTGATCGATATCAAAGGCGGCTTTAAAGATTTAAAAGATTCCAATCAGTTCAATACAACTGAATTCAAGATGCCCACCAGTTTGTTGCTCTAAATCAAGTATTTACCCCATTTATACAATAAGACAAGTTAAATGGTCATTGGCAACCAGCGGATGACTATTTTTTATTAATTTAAGGGAGCCGAATGAGGCGCTTAAATTAACTACTATGTCATCTATCGTTTCAAAAAAAATTATTTTCTTTTTTTGTATTCTTGTTTTTAGTGCAAACTATTTGATAGGGCAAACTAAAATGCAACTTACCCTACCTGGCCTAAAGGATAAAGTGGAAGTACTAAGAGATCAGTGGGGCGTAAATCATATTTATGCAAAAAATGAAAACGATTTATTTTTTACCCAAGGCTATTGTGCAGCTAAAGACAGATTGTTTCAATTTGAAGTATGGCGAAGACAAGCCACTGGAACTGTAGCAGAAATTTTGGGCGCCAGAGAATTAAAAAGAGATATTGGCACGCGCTTATTTAAATTCAGAGGAAATCTTACTGCCGAATTACAGCATTATCATCCACATGGTATTGCGATCATTCAATCTTATGTAAATGGAGTGAACGCTTATATTACAGAAACTTTAAAAAATCCGAAAGAACTTCCTATAGAATTTAAATTATTGTCCATCCTTCCACAAAAATGGACACCCGAAGTAGTCATTTCAAGACATCAAGGCTTATTGGGCAATAGTACACAGGAATTAAATATAGGTAGAGCCGTTGCAGCAGTAGGTGATAAAAAAGTAAAAGACCTGATGTGGTTTCATCCTAAAGAACCCAATATAAAATTAGATACTGCTATAGATGGCGCTTTGCTCAGTGCTGATATTCTTGAATTATACAATGCGTATCGAACCGAAGTGGAGTTTACAAAAAATGATTTAAAAGAAATAGATGATGATGACGCATCTAACTTAAACATTTTAAATAAAAGAAAAAAACCAGTAGACGAGCTACCTGAACAAGAAATGGAAGGTAGCAACAATTGGATCATTGGTGGTGCTAAAACAACAAGTGGTTTTCCTATGTTGGCAAACGATCCACATCGTAAAATTGCAGTGCCCTCATTAAGATATATTGTACACTTAGTAGCACCTGGTTGGGATGTAATAGGTGGCGGAGAGCCAGAGATACCAGGGGTTTCCATCGGGCACAATCAATATGGCGCCTGGGGATTAACCATCTATGAAACGGATGGGGAAGATCTTTATGTGTACAATTTAAATCCAAAAAACAATAAGGAATATTGGTACAAAGGTAGGTGGGTAAAAATGAAATCTATTACTGAAAACATTTCAATCAAAAATCAAAAAGCACAAAATGTGCAATTGCAATATACCATTCATGGTCCCGTAACTTATATCGATTCGGTACATCACAAAGCCTATGCTTTAAAATGTGCTTGGATGGAACCAGGAGGTGCACCTTATTTGGCATCATTGAGAATAGATCAATCCACCAATTGGGAAAATTTTAGAAATGCCTGTGCTTATAGCAATATTCCTGGAGAGAATATGATTTGGGCAGATAAGAAAGGCAATATTGGATGGCAAGCAGTGGGCATTGTGCCCATCAGAAAAAACTTTAGCGGATATGTACCTGTGCCTGGTGATGGCAGATATGAGTGGGCTGGTTTTTTGCCCATCAAGGAAAGGCCACATTTATTAAATCCAAGTAAATCATTTTTTGCAACAGCCAATCAAAATGTAACGCCATCTTCTTATACCCATTGGGATGCAGTGGGCTATACTTGGGCTGATCCCTATCGCGGAGATCGCATCAACCATGTGCTAAGCAGTAAAGAAAAAGTAAGTTTAGAAGATATGGGCCAACTTCAAACCGATGCATTTTCCATACCTGCTTTTGAATTGGTACCCTTATTGAAAAATATTTCAATGGAGGATGCATTGTCTGTAGCGGCCAAAAATTATTTAATGAATTGGAATGATGTACTTGATAAGAATAGTATTGCAGCAGGCATCTATGTAATGTGGGAAAAACAAATTGCTATTGCCTCGAATAAATATTTTGTTCCTGAAAAAGCAAAGGGTTTAATTACCATGCAATTAAAAAAAATCATTGAACAAATACAAAATCCTTTAAACCATTTTGGCACAACACAACAAGATGCAACCAAGGAAAGAGATGCTTTCTTGAAAACTGCATTGGAACAAGCAGTGCTTAATTTAAAAAATAAATTAGGTAATAACATGGCCGATTGGCAATATGGACAAGCCAAATACAAGCACGTTACTTTAGAACATCCATTGGCTAATTTGGTAGATGCTTCTATCAAAGAAAAACTAAATATTGGACCAGCACCAAGAGGAGGAAATGGCCAAACACCAGGTTCTACAGGCAGTGCAGACAATCAGGTAAGTGGTGCTAGCTTTAGAATTTTAATAGATACCAAAGATTGGGACAAAGCTTTAATGATCAATACACCAGGACAATCGGGCAATAGCGCTAGCCCATTTTATAGGAATTTATTTTCTACTTGGGCCAATGATGGTTATTTCCCTGCCTACTATTCAAAGCCACTTATCTTAAAAGCATCGGTAGAACAATGGCAATTGAATCCTCGTTAATGAATACAAATAAACCTATCATTAATTTGGCAAATGCTATGTAAAAATCAGTTATGAAAAAATTTATCTTCTTCAGTTTTCTTTGCTTCAATATTTTACTGATTGCTTGTACTACAAAAAATAAGGGTATAGGTAAATGGGAAGTATATGGAGGAGGTAAAGAAAATGGCAGGTATTCGGATTTGACAGAAATTGATACCAGTAATGTAATGCAGTTAACCAAGGCCTGGGAATTTCATACAGGAGACACAGGTGAGCATACGCAAATGCAGTTCAATTCAATTGTCGTCAATAATTTATTATACGCGATCACGCCTAAATTAAAATTGGTTGCATTGAATGCATCCACTGGTATTCAAAAATGGGTATATGATCCTTTTGACATCAACAACAATGATTTTAAAAATGTAGGTTATTTTTCTATGAACGTGTGTAGAGGAGTAACTTACTATGAAGATGCCCAAACAAAAAGATTGTTTTATGGAGCAGGCGCTAATTTATATTGTGTAGATGCCATTAGCGGGGAAGCCATTCAGGATTTTGGCAATGCAGGTAAAATTGATTTGCACAACGATCTTGGCAGAGCAGTGCAAGATTTATATGTGGCTATGACTAGCCCTGGTATTATTTATAAAGATTTAATTATTATTAGTACAAGAGTAGACGAAGGCGCAGCGGCAGCGCCCGGTTATATTAGGGCTTATGATGTACATACTGGAAAATTGCGTTGGATTTTTCATACCATTCCACAACCTGGAGAATTGGGTTATGAAAGCTGGGACGACAAAGAAGCATGGAAACATATTGGCGGTGCCAATGCATGGGCTGGCTTTAGTATGGATGAGGCCAAAGGGATTTTGTATGCACCCATAGGTTCTGCTTCTTATGATTTCTATGGTGGCAAAAGATTAGGCAATGACTTATTTGCCAATTGTGTTTTGGCATTGGATGCAGCCACTGGAAAAAGAATCTGGCATTATCAAACAGTGCATCATGATGTGTGGGATAGAGATTTGCCTACAGCACCAGCATTGGTTACTATTACAAAAGATGGAAAAAGAATTGAAGCCATTGCACAACCTACTAAATCTGGTTTTATTTTTTTATTGGATAGACTTACGGGCAAGCCTATTTATCCTGTCGAAGAAAAATCGGTTCCACATGTATCTGAATTGATAGGAGAAAAATTATCAGCTACCCAACCATGGCCAAGTTTTATCGAACCTTTTGCTAGACAATCTTTAACTGAAAAAGATTTGAATCATTTTATTCCTGATAGTTCTTATGCCGATATTAAAGCCAGATTGGCTCAAGTTAATTCTGGTTTTATATTTAATCCTACTTCAAAAAAAGGCACTGTTATTTTTCCGGGATTTGATGGCGGTGCAGAATGGGGTGGCCCTGCTTATGATCCTATAACAGGATTATTGTATGTGAATGCCAATGAAATGCCTTGGATCTTGACCATGGTGGACAATAAAAATGAAGCAACCAAAAAAGAAACCATTGTAATGGCAGGTAAAAGAATTTATATGAACAATTGTGCAGCCTGTCATGGTTTAGAAAGAAAAGGTACAGGCAATTATCCAACTTTAATTGGGGTTGAAAAAAAATATACTTCTACCAGTTTTAATGAATTGATTGCAGGTGGAAGAAGAATGATGCCTTCTTTTAAACAACTTAAAAAAGAAGAAATAGAAGCACTTTCGGCTTATGTACTTGATATAAAACAAAAACAAAGCCTTGTTTATGTCCCACCTGTAAGAATAGAAGATCCCTATTGGAAAATGGCTTATCGATCTACAGGGTATAATAAATTTTTAACCAAAGAAGGCTATCCTGCGGTAAAACCACCTTGGGGTACATTGAATGCCATCAATTTAAATACGGGAAAAATAGTTTGGAAAGATACCTTAGGAGACTATCCAGAATTGTTGGCCAAAGGCATTCATTCAGGTACCGAAAATTATGGAGGTCCTGTGGTCACAGCAGGTGGCGTATTGTTTATTGCAGCTACTAAAGATGCAAAGTTTAGAGCATTTAATAAATTTAATGGAAAATTACTTTGGGAAACAACTTTGCCAGCAGCGGGTTTTGCTACGCCAACGGTATATAGTTACAATGGGAAACAATATATAGTCATTGCATGTGGAGGTGGAAAGCTAGGGACTGCATCCGGAGATGCTTATGTTGCTTATGCCCTTCCTTAATTTTATTTTTTAAAATGCAACTCGTATTCTGAAATATAAACAGCGGTATCTTTCCTTTGGTCTTTATAAAACAACCTGGCTTTTTCACCCATGTTAAAAGTGGTTAATTTTTTAATGCTAGCGTTGGCATCTCCAATGGGTTGTAAAGCAGGATACCAGGCAGTACTGCCTGGCTTGGTTAAAACAAGTTGAGGCTCAGTCCAGGCCTGTGAATTTTTTTCATCCAATATTTTATTTTTATTAAAAGAAATATAAATGCTAGTTCCTTTCCATGAAGTATCTTCTGCTTTTGCCATCAACATTACCCAAGATTGTAAATAATTGTTCCAACTTACAGAAGGCCCCCAATAATATTTACTTTTTAAATGCGATGTTGGTCCGCCTCCGTTTGCAGTGGCAATTTGTATGGACTGAATGGGTTGGCCAATACCATCATATAAAGCAGCATAATTTTCTCCATCCCATCTTTTTGCTTTTCCTGTGGGTGCATCCAAATCGGTTAATTTAATTCTGGCCATACTAATGCATTGGCCTGCTTGTTCTTTTTTTGGATCATAAGTGAGTGAATCATATTTTCCAGCATAACCATACTCTCCGTAAAATAGATACAAATAATCACCACTCGCTACTGCAGAAGGATCTCCAACACCGCCTGCAAAAGTAACAGAATTATTAAAAGGCTTTAAAATCATTCTTTCTTGATTGTCTTCTAAGACAATGCCTTTGTTTTCCCAACTATGGCCTCCGTTCATGGATTTCATAATTCCAATTCTGCAAACTGCAGCAGGCGTTTTAGTGCCGGTCAATCCTTGCGGCCAATTTTTATTGATGTATCCTTTCCCGTTGGATGCATTATAAGGAAAGGTCTCTGGATAATTTTCGTTGTGGTAAATTGCGTACAATGTTTTTCCAGTCGCATCTTTTTTATCTTGATATACTGTTTCAAACCAAACAGCGCCGTGCAAGCCCAAAGCAGTAGGTGCCACATTCATCGGCATATTGGGTGGAGTAAATTCATTTGATTTTCGATTAAAAACTTCTTCAACTGTTATTCCATCTGCATATTTTAATTCCTTGGCATTACCCCAAAGTGGGTCTTCGCCATATTTTCCAGGAAAAATTCTAAAAGTATCTCCAATCCATGCTTCGGCCATATTACAATCCACGAATGAATTAAAATAAATAGGACTGGTTTTTTTTAATTCAAATTTGGGTAGCGCTTGTGTTGGTTTTTTCGAACACATGGTAAAAAAAGGCAGCAATAATAGAAGGTATCGGAGGCTTTTAAGCATCATTTTGTTTTTGATATTGTAATTTAATCAATAAGGCTTTACGATTTCAACCAACCAGCTCTTTTTTTTAATGCCAGGCCTGGTTTTATACAGTCCACTTATAAAATTCAATCAACTTATTTGTACTATTTAAAAATTAAGGCTAAATTAGTAAACCCTTAATTTTCAATCATTTTATCAAAATCTGTACCATGAAAAAAATAATTTTTCTTTTTTTAGTAATTAGCGCTACTGCTTTGCAGGCACAAAAAATTGCCGATTACCTTGCCCCAGCTTTTCCATCTGACCTAGTAGCCAACCATAAAGGGGATGCAGTAGCTTGGGTGTTTAATAACAAAGGCAGTAGAAATATTTATTATGGACTGCCTTCCGCCAATAATTTTAAAGCTTTGACTAAATATGAAGGAGATGATGGAATTGAAATAGGAAGTATTGTATTTTCGCCCAATGATGACAAAATATTCTTTGTAAGAGGCAATGGCAATAATTCAAAAGGGGAGCCTGCCAATCCAGCTCAATTACAATATACGACCGAGCAAAATATTTACAGTCTAGATATTGCTTCTGGTACAATAAAAAAATTAGCTAAAGGCACTGGGCCTTTAATTAGTCCCGATGGAAAATTATTGGTTTTTACACAAGCGGGGAAGGCTTGGAAAATAAATTTAAACGAAGAAAATGCGAGTGTGCAATCTTTATTTTTAAGCAGAGGGAGCATTAATAGTTTGGCATTTAATACAAGTGGGAAACAAATTTTATTTGTATCTAATAGAGAAGAACATTCTTTTGTTGGTGTTTACGATTTTGCAAGCAATCAAGTCTCATTTATTGATGCTTCTACTTATATAGATTCAGATCCAGTTTGGAATAAAGAAGGTACGCATATTGCATTTGTAAGATCGGTCAATATTAAATATGAAATTGGATTCACGCCAAGGCCTACTGCTGCTCAGCCTTGGGAAATTAGAGTGGCCGAAGTAGCTACCCATAAAGCCTATACCTTATTTAAAGCTGATGAAGGTGCAGGCTCTTTATTTGTAGGTGATTTACCAGCAGTGGCTACACAATTAATTTGGACCAATGATAATTATATTGTTTTTCCTTGGGAAAAAACGGGATGGATGCATTTGTATAGTATTGAACCAGGCACCAAAAAAATTAATCATCTAACACCTGGGATAGGTGAAGTAGAAACCATGCATTTGGGTGCTGATGGGAAAACTATTTTTTATGTGACCAATATTAGTGATAGCAATAGAAGACATATATGGTTGGTAGATCCAGCCAAATCAAATCCTACTATTTTAACAAAAGGAGATAAAATAGAATACAATCCAGCCATTGTCAATAATGGTTTAGTGTATTTGCAAGCCAGTGCAACCAGACCTTCTTGGCCTATCTTTCAATCAGCTGGTAAAGAACAAGTCTTAGCTGCCTCTTTTTTTCCTACAACTTTTCCAACGAACTTGGTAACGCCAAAAACAATTTTAGTAAAAGCCACGGATAATTTTATGGCGCCAGCACAAATATTTTTACCCAATAATTACGATGCGCATAAAAAATATCCAGCGCTTATTTTTTTACATGGAGGAAGCAGAAGACAAATGTTAGAAGGATTTAATTACAGCTCTTATTATTCCAATGCCTATGCAGTGAATGAATATTTTGCAAGTCAGGGGTATATTGTAATGGCATTAAATTATAGAAGTGGCATTGGCTATGGATTGAAATTTAGAGAAGCCGCAAATTATGGTATGGCGGGAGGTACAGAAGTAAATGATTTAATAGGGGCAGGGGAGTATTTAAAATCAAGAATAGATGTGGATCCTAGCAAGATTGCCTTATGGGGAGGCAGCTATGGTGGTTATTTAACTGCTCATGGTTTGTCCAAAAGAAGCGACTTATTCGCAGCAGGGGTAGACATTCATGGCGTGCACAATTGGAATGATGAAGAACCAAATTTTGCTCCTTGGTATGATAGTTTACGCTTTCCAGTTGCAGGACAAATTGCTTACAAAGCTTCTCCTGTGTTTACGGCCAAGGGTTGGAAAAGTCCAGTATTATTTATTCATGGAGATGATGATAGAAATGTACCTTTTGCAGAAACCATTCACATGGTACAACAATTAAGAAGACAAAAAGTAAACGTAGAAGAAATTATTTTTCCTGATGAAATACATGGTTTTTTAATGTACAGAAGCTGGTTAAAAGTAGATGAATCTGCATTCGAATTTATCAATAGAAAATTTAAAAAATGAAATTCCTAACATCCATTTTAAAAATTGCATTTTGCATTGGTATCTTTTGCATTAAGGCCACAGCACAAAATCCAAAAAACTTTACGCCAGCCCAGTTCAATGATCCAAATAGGAATGAACGCATTGCTGCAACATTTCCTATTGTGGAACAATTGTATAAAAATTTTGCTGATGCCAATCATTTCCCTGGATATGCTTTTGGTATTGTAGTAGATGGTAAATTGGTGTATAAAGGAAATGGCGGTTATGCCAATTTGGAAGAAAAAATTCCAGCAAGTTCAGCTTCCATGTTTAGGATTGCCTCCATGTCCAAAAGCTTTACAGCATTAGCTATTCTACAACTAAGAGATCAAGCAAAATTGAATTTAGACGATGCAGTAGAAAAATACATTCCTGCATTAAAGGGCCAGGGTTTGACCAAAGATGCACCAGCCATTACCATTCGCAATTTAATGAGTCATAGTGCAGGTTTCCCCGAAGACAATCCTTGGGGAGATAGACAATTAGCTGATACCGAAAACGATTTAATCAAATTAATACAAGGCCAACTTTCATTTTCTACAGCAACTGGTTTGGAATATGAATACAGTAATTTAGGTTTTGCGATGTTGGGGTATATTATTCATAAAGTTTCGGGCTTAACTTATGATGCGTATATTAAAAAGAACATCCTAACACCTTTAGGTATGAGTGCTACTACTTATGAATACAGTAAAGTTCCTAAGGAATTATTGGCCAATGGCTATCGTTACATTAATGATCAATGGAGAAAAGAAATTTTATTGCATAATGGCATTTACGGGGCCATGGGGGGGATGATTACTTCCATTGATATGTTTAGTAAATATGTTGCCATGCATGAAATGGCATGGCCAGAAAGAAACGATGTGGAAACCTCACCCATTAAAAGAAGCAGCATTAGAGAAATGCATCAAGCAGCAAAGTTTATTGAATTGGTCCCGAACTATACTTATCCCAATGGACGTGTACTGGCTACCACCAATAGTTATACCTATGGTTTGCATTGGACAAGAGATGGATTAAACAGAAATAGTATTGGCCATAGTGGAGGCTTGCCTGGTTATGGAAGCAATTGGGTCATCATGCCAGAGTATGGGATTGGTGTGATTTTATTTGCCAATGTTACTTATGCACCAACTTCAAATATCAATATGGTGATTATGGATACACTTGTTCAAATGGCCAAACTTAAACCAAGAACAATAAGTGTTTCTCCTATTTTACATACAAGACAAAATCAATTGGTTGACATCATTCAACATTGGACTACCCAAAGCAACATCTTTGCAGAAAACTTTTTTGAAGATTATCCTATTGATAGTTTGATTAAACAATCTAATACATTGTTTGCAGAAGTTGGTAAAATTGTAACTGTTGATAAAATGGTGGTTGAAAATCAAATGAGAGGCTATTGCATCATTCACTGCGAAAGAAAAAATCTAAGACTTTCATTTACTTTAACACCAGAAAACCCAGGATTGATTCAAGCTTATCATCTGGTCATTCAAAACAATTAATGCATCATGCATTTCAAAGGAAGATCATTTTTTACTTGGAAAGGTTTATTGCTTTGGAGCAATCATTTTTATGGAATGGCTGCGGCGCTATTAAGTACCGAAACGGTTTATACATTTTTTAAAAAACCACCTTCCCTGTTTTTGGTTGCTTTTATTTATATCAGCACCCTGGTGTATTATACCTATGCTTATTTTAAAGAAACCAAAACGGGCATCTACAATGAAAGATCACAATGGTATGTACAAAATAAAAAATATTTAAAAATTAGGCAAATTGTTTTAATATTAATATGTTTTTGTATTGCCTTTTTTCATTTACGCTTTGTTGAATTATTTTTATCCTTGACTCTTTCAATAAAAATAATTTTATTCATTACTCTACTCATTACCTTATTGTATTATTATTCTCATCATTTTTTTAAGGGAATGAATATTAGAAATAAGGGCTTCTTAAAAAGCCTAAGCATTTCATGGGTATGGGTATTCGTATGCTTTATAGCGCCTATTGTGATTGAATCTAATGGACAATTTAAGTTTTTAGAAAATTATGCCCTGATGTACTTGCTTCAATTATTTTTATTCATTTTAATTTTAGCTATTTTATTTGATATTAAAGACATCAATAGAGACAATGATGAAAATATAAAAACCTTGGTAAGCAAGTATGGCATCAAGCCAACTATTTATAAATTTATTATACCCTTAGTACTTTTGTATATATGGGTATCCTTGTTTTTATTTTTTAGATTACATCAATCTTTTATTTATTTAGTAATTCCTTTCTTAATTTCTATTCTAATTTTGTTAGTAACTTATCTTATCCAAAAACGAAAAGCCATTGATGAGAATATATTACTCATAGATGGACTGATGGTAGTAAAAGCAATGATTGGAATCTTATTGGCTTGTTGGATATAGGATTCCCTTCCTATTTTGACCACAGTCCTACTCGGTCAACCTGCTACGAATTGTAAAATCAATGTCCTAACCAGTTAAATTAAGGAATTTTTAAGGAAGTTGATAGTAGAATGTTAAATATAAAAATGGACTTATTTGACTAAATTGATAAGTTGTAACTTCGTTTTAAGATTAATATTATGAAAATACTTTTATTGGAGGACGACCATACACTTTCTAAAGAAATTGAAAAATTTCTTAAAACCAAAGGTTTCGATTGCGCTGCAGTATTGGACGGAACTATGGCGATACATCAATTTAATGATGATTTGTATGATTTGGTCATATTAGACATTAATGTACCGGGTCAAAATGGATTTGAAGTTTGCATGGCCATAAGAGCTAAAGATAAAAAAGTGCCTATTTTAATGCTTACCGCTTTTGGAGAAATTGAAGATAAATTAAAAGCATTCCATAATGGGGCGGATGATTATTTATTAAAGCCATTTCATTTTGAAGAACTTTTTGCAAGAATAAATTCCTTGTTAAAACGAAAAGATGTTCCACAGCAAGAAGTGGATTTAGTGGTTGAAGATTTGATTATTTCTAATGCAGAGATGAGTGTTAAACGTGCAGGAATTGAAATACAATTAACCCCCAAAGAATTTAAGTTGTTGAATATTTTAGCATCAGCCAATGGCAAAGTAGTGTCGAAAACAACCATTAGCGAAAAACTATGGGATTATCAAGTCATCACCAATCAAAATACCATCGAAGTCTACATCAATTCACTTAGAAAGAAAATTGATAAAAATGCCGATATTAAATTAATACATACCAAGGTAGGCTATGGTTATTTTTTAAAAAATGAGCAATGACATTAAGGTCAAGAATCTCCATTTTTGTTACTATTTTATTTTGTATACTTTATGCAATTATAGGAAGTGCTGTTATTTTTCTTTTTTCAGAATTTAGGTCGGAAGAATTTCAAGATAGATTAAGACAAAAAGCATTGTCTACCGTTGAATTACTGATACAACTAAAAGAAACAGATCAGGAATTAATTAAAAACTTAGACAGGCAAAAAGTAGACAATTTATTTGATGAAAAAACGCTTGTATTTAACAAGGATTTTAAATTGGTATACAGCAGTTTATATGACTCCTTGTTAACCTGGGAAAAGCACGACCTGCTTGCACTTGGAAAACAAAAAGAATTTTTTAAAAGATTCGATGATACAGAAGTTTTTGGCAGTTATTATAACTATAAAAATGAGCCTTATTATATCTTAATTTCTGCAAAAGATACATCTGGGCTAAGAAAATTACAATACTTAATTTACGTTTTATTTTTCTCCTTTATTATTTTTTCAATGTTGGCTTTGTTTTTTACTAGAATTGCCATTGATCGATTGTTGATACCGCTAGACTTTTTCCATAAAAAAATTAAAACCATTAATGAAAATAATTTAGGAGAACGTGTGGAAATTAAATCTGAAAAAAATGAAATAGATTTATTGGCCAATGAGTTTAATTTAATGCTAAAAAGAATTGATGATTCCTTAAAAAATCAATTAGAATTTACAGCCAATGCTTCCCATGAATTAAGAACGCCTATTTCAAGAATAATGGCACAATTGGAAAATAAATTATTAGATGCTACTATTACTACAGATACTAAAGATTTTTTGAATAAAATTTTATCAGATACCAATCAAATATCCGAACTCATTCACTCTTTATTGATTTTATCTAAAAATGAAAAATCAATATCTGATCAGGAAGGAATGCAAAGGTTGGATGAGATTGTTTACACCTGTATTGATAAAATAAGCCAGGTATTCCCAGATTGTAAAGTATATTTTGACATACATCTTGAAAATGAATTAGATGACATCAAAGAAATTAGAGGCAATAAAACCATGCTAGAAATTGTTTTTATGAACTTAATTAAAAACGCCTATAACTATAGCACAAACAAAGAAGTTAAAATTCTTATTGAACAAGAACAGGATAAAATTAAATGTATCGTCTCTAATCATGGGCAATCGATAAGCGAAGCGGATCAAAAACGCCTTTTTGAACCATTTATGAGAGGACAAAATTCATTAGGCACGTCTGGTTTTGGTTTGGGTTTAAGAATTGTGGAAAGAATTTTAAACATTCATCATTCAAAAATTAACTATACCATTGGAGAAGACCAATCCAATGTTTTTACGCTTATTTTTCTCATTTAAAATTAAAGACTAAAATGGAGCCTAATGGAAAAGATACTCACGGGTCCTTTTCTATCCATATTGAATCCAGGATTTAGTATGTTTTGGTAATCAATACTACCTGCCAACTTATCTTGAATAATATTCTTCAAAAAGTATAATTCTAAAACATGTTCTGGTGCATAATTTAATTTGCCATCACCTAAAGTAAATCCAAGCCCCCCACTAGCTAAAAATGCTTGATGTTCTTTGGATAATCCTGATTGGATATAAGCCAGTCCTATTTTGTCTTGATGGTTGCTCCGGGATTGGCTATTGTATTCTAAGCCCATGCTGAAACTCTGATCAATCTCGGTAAAAGCCCAAGTTTCATTTTGACCGTCATTCCAACTGGTTTTGAAAAATCCACCTAAGCTATTGTTTATTTGTTGTTCCATATTTATGCCAAAACCAATTTTTTTATTTTTATATGCTCTCGTAGATTCAATAGAGTTGTTTATTGCCTGCAAATAATTCCCCATATAAGCCTGGTTAAGAAATGCCAAAAACCTAATGGCACCGGGCTGATCCTTCCATTTGTATTTATTTACAAACTCTGTACTAAAGCCACCACTTTGTAAAATATTCCAATCCATAATGGATCCATTAGGCAGTGTTGGCATTAATGAATAAGCCATTCTAAATTCTTTATTATCATTAAAATATTCTACTAATACGGAAGGAGTATAACCCTTTGTGTTGGCTGGATAATCCCAAGCGCCATTGCTCATCAAACCCCAATTTAAAAATTGAGTTCTTGGATCATGACTATATTTATTATTATCAAAAAAATCGGCTAATGTAATTTTTCCGATGATTAAATTAAAATAATGATCGTTGGTATTAGTTATAGAAAATATTTTTTTTAGATAAGCCCTTGCAATATACAAACGAGGCTCAGTTGTCGTTACTCTGAAAGTTTCACCATTGGGCGCATCGCCCAATCCTAGAACCTTGCTTAATCCTTCACCCCCAGCTACTTCTGGGCTTAGGTAAAAAAAAGTACTTCTATTAATTTTGGCACCAAGATATATCGTACTTGTAAACGAACTTGCATTCTCTTCTTTACTTAAAAAACTATTTATACCAGAATAGGGAGTAGTAAAGGAAGGTTTGTATTGATTCACTATAGTACCTTGAAAATGAAAAGAATATTTTTTTTCTGCAAAAATACTATCTCCTGTTTGAGCAAACAGGGATAAAGTAAAACAAAATAGAAATAAAGTGAATAAGTATTTTTTCAAGACGCAAATTTAGGGTAAATAACCGAGCTAGATTCCCTTAAGAAAATGCAATAAGCAAATTCTTTTACTATCATTTATTGATTTTTAGGAACACAGGTTTTACTTGCATTCAATTTTCAAATTCCGTCAAAACAGAATAGATAATTTAATAAAAACATAATATCTGTTTAGATTTTTGTACTGTTAAGAATAGGCGGCTGAATTCGTTCATTTTGCTTTTGTAATAGCCAATCATAGTGAAATTAACTTACTAGTTATCATATAATGATGAAAAAATTAAGCTAATTTTAAGTTTAAACTAATAAACTACTTTAAACAAGATTAAAAAAAGTATTGCCTGCTGCCATTTCAACGGGCATAGGCAGTGAAAGTCAAAAGCCATTAGCAACAGTAGTCATTGGAGGCTTAGTTACTTCTACCATTTTAACACTTATTATTTTACCCATTTTATATGCGATCGTATACAAGTTTATGCACATGCGTTCAAATATGAAAATCTTAAAAAAGATAGGAGCTGTATAATAGATAGATTTAACCAATACGCCCCTCTATTTTCAGGAGGCAGCCTTCTAAAATTAAATTTGGATTACTTCTTTTTGCTCATCAAAATAATACCCATTTTCAACTTAAATCAATTAATTTGCAGCCTAATTTAGCACCTTAATTAATATACCTATATGGAGGAACAAAAACTTAAAAAACAAGCCAATATTCGTAAAGTAGTCATCAGCGTACTTTTGGTCGTTGCCCTTTATTTTGGGGGCAAAAAAGTGGTTTTTTCTATCACCCACGAAACCACCGATAATGCGCAAATCGAGACTTCTATTGTACCAGTTTTAACTAGAATTGGGGGCTATGTAAAAAGCATTACGATAAAAGATTATGATTCTGTAAGCCAAAATCAATTGGTCGCAGAAATTGATGATGCCGAATTGCAAATGCAGTTGGAAGAACAAAAAGCAGATTTGCAACAATCTTCTGCCGATGTATCCAATGCCAAAGCGCAATTAGACAATGCCATTTTATCTTTAAAGAATAATAAAGGGGTCATTGATTTAAGAACCATTAAACAAAAAAAATCGACCAACGATTTAACCCGCGATCAAAATTTATTTAAAGAGCAAGCCATTACAAAAAAACAATTGGAAGAAACCGAATTTCAGTTGTCTTCTGCCAATCAAGAGTTGAGCAATGCACAAACCGAATTGGCCACTGCTAATAATAGAATTACGGTTTTAAAAGAAAATGTCAACAGAGCCCTGGCCTTGATTGATATGAAGAAAGCTAAAATCAAAGAGACAGAATTAAAATTATCTTATACTAAAATTACCACGCCAAGTACTGGAAAAATTGGCAAGAAGAATATCAATATTGGACAGTTTGTACAAGCAGGCACGCCATTGTTTTCTATTGTGAATGACAGCAGTTATTGGATTGTAGCTAATTTTAAAGAGAGCCAATTAGAAAGCTTACAAGAAGGTAAAAAAGTAAACATTCGAGTAGACGCTTATCCTGACCTAGCGGTAGAGGGAACCATACTTAGTTTAAGCGATGCAACTGGTGCAAAATTTTCTTTGTTGCCTCCAGATAATTCAAGTGGAAACTTTATCAAAGTCACCCAAAGAATTCCTGTTAAAATAGCCATCAACAATCAAGCTGCTTTCAAAAATAAATTGAGAGCAGGGATGAGTGTATTTATCACCGTTGACAAATAGTTTGAATGGCAGCGCTTAAAGGTTTAGCAAGAACCATCATTGTAATTACTACTGTATCAGCTGCTATTATGGAGCTGATAGACACTTCTATTGTGAATGTTGCCTTAAACGATATTTCTGGAAGTTTGGGCGTGAGTATTGAAGATGTAAGTTGGGTGATTACTTCCTATGCGATTGCTAATGTGATCATCATTCCATTAACTGGTTTTTTGGCAGAATATTTTGGCCGTAAAAATTATTACATCGTGTCGATGATTATTTTTACAGCGGCCTCTTATTTATGTGGACAATCGGATAGTTTAATTGAATTAATTATTTGGCGATTTGTCCAAGGAGTAGGTGGCGGTGCTTTGTTGTCTACTTCTCAAGCCATATTATTTGATGCTTTTGAGCCTAAAGACCGACCTATTGCAGCAGGTTTATTTGGTATGGGTATTGTGTTAGGTCCAACATTGGGGCCCACATTAGGCGGTTGGATAATTGAGCACAACAGCTGGCCTTTGATTTTCATGATCAATATTCCTATTGGAATTATAGCTACATTTTTATCCTTTACTTTCATTGATAAAAAAGTTGGGGAGGGCAAAGGCAAGGATGCCATTAAGATTGATTATACCGGTATTATGCTGCTCATGGCAGGCATTGGATGCTTGCAATACGTATTAGAAAGAGGAGAATCGGAAGAGTGGTTTAATAGTGAAACTATACGCTACTGTTCTGGTATAGCTATCATTGGACTTGTCTCTTTTATCTTATATGAATTGAACATCAAACAACCGGCGGTGAATTTGCGGGTCCTAAAAAATCGAAACTTAGCTTTCACGACAATATTTACCTTTGTTGCAGGTTTTGGTTTGTTTACTTCGGTATTTGTGTATCCCGTATTGGTGCAAAGAATTATGGGCTATACGGCTTTTGAAACGGGTATTTCTTTATTGCCTCCCACATTAGCAGGGGTTATTTTATTCCCCATTATTGGAAAAGTAATGAGTAAAGGCGTATCTCCTATACCTTTTGTGATTGTAGGATTTAGTTTGTTTGCCGTCTATGCTTTTTATAGTGCCAACATGCCTTTGGATGCAGGCAAATGGGATTTTTTCTGGCCTTTATTAATTAGAGCTTTTGGAATTTCATTAAGTCAATTACCATTGATCAATCAAGCAGTAGTGGGCTTGGCCCCCAAGGATTATGCAGCTGGTATTTCATTGAATAATATGATACGTCAATTGGGTGGTGCTTTTGGTATTGCAATTGCCAACAATTATGTGGCTAAACAATATTTCCAGCATCGTACTAATTTAATAGCACATATGCCTTCGGATGGAGCACAATGGCAGGAAAGGTTTTCGGCAGTTACACAAGGGATTGCCTCCAAAACCGGTGATTTGCCTGGCGCAACACAAAGGGCGTATAAAATGATTGATATGTCAGTGGATAGGCAGGCCTATTATTTATCTTATTTAGATACGTTTAGGTTGGTGGGTATTTTCTTTATCGTGGTGATACCTCTTGTATTTTTTCTTAGAACAAATAAAAAAATGGACAAAGCTGCAGCAAAAGCTGCTGCAGAATCACATTAATATAGTGCGTTGATAAACTTTTAAAGTAAACGAGTTATGAAAAAAATAATACTATTGTTGTTGGTAATATCCCAATATTCCAATGTGCATGCCCAAAATTTAATCAATGGGGAGCTTAAAAATTTATTAAATCAATCCTTGACTTATTTTCCTAAAGTAAAGCAAGTGCAACAAACGGTTCAACTAGCCGAAGATAAATTGGCTTTGAGTGAATTAAATAAATATCCAGAAATTACTGTTGATGCAAGCTATGCTTATATGCAACCCAAAATTGAAGTGCCCTTTGGTGACAAAACTTTTCAGTTTGCGCCAGAGCACAATATTTCTGGGGCATTGAATGGTTCATATACCTTGTTTGATTTTGGTCGTTTACAATCCAATATTGAAAAAGCAAAATTAGAACTGCAAACTTCAAAACATGTTGCTGAGGAATTAAAGCACAGTTTGTTTTCTCAAGTAAGCCAATTGTATTATCAAATCATTTATGCAAAAAAGGCTATTGAAATACAAAATCAAGTTATTCAATTGTTGGCCGAAAATAAATCAGTGGTGGAGTCGCAATTAAAAAATGGCAATGCCATCCAATTGGATTTATTAACCATTCAGTCAAAAATAGACAATGAGACCAATCGTAAAATAGATGTTGAAACGAATTTGCAGAAGCTTTTAAATTTATTGAAATATGCTACAGGTGTAAGCGATATACAAGAAGGTAAATTAGCCATTGCACTGAAAAATTATACACTTGATGAAGCCATGCAAATGGCCATTCAACACAATCCAAGCTTGGCAGTGGCTAAGGACAAGGTAAATGTTGCCAAAGCAGAAGTTGCCATTTCAAAATTAAATGAGCTTCCAATTGTAGGGATGAAAGCAGGTGTGGGCTCAAGAAATGGCTATTTGCCACAGATCAATGACCCTCGTTTTAATTACAATGCAGGCGTAGGCTTATCGATACCCTTATTCAATGGTGGTAGAACAAAGCAACAGGTTAAAATTCAAGAAAGGGCGGTAGCCTTAAATGAAACGAGCGTGGTCATGCAATTGCATGATTTTGAAAAAGACATTCAAGCAGCTTTAATTGATATTAAAAGCAATGAAAGCAGAATAAAAAATGCAGCTTCTCAAATTGAGCAAGCTGCATTGGCACAAAAATTAAGTGTAAGTAAATTAAAAAATGGTACCACAACACCTATCGAGATTACTTCCACCAATGCCGATTATCAAAGAGCTTTATTGAATCAATTGCAATATCAATATCAGCTATGTAATGCGCAACTGGAATTGGTTAAATTAATGGGTGTTGAATTGGTCGATTAAAAATCGGCATAATCACGTGCACTCATTAATATTGTTTCATTTCTATTAACCGATTTTAAATATTCTGGAGCAGCAGATATTTTTTTCCATACTGGATCTTGTCCAAAAGCTTTCCAATGAGCATTGCGGTCGTCCATATTGTTAAAGCTGGTCATGTATATTAAGTTGGGCATTCTACTACCTGCAATTACTTTAGAATAAAAAATAGCATTAAAATTGAGCCGCTCAAAAAGAGGTACTTCTCCACCTTCATTAAACATATGTACTTTTCTTAAATGTAAGTCTTCTGTTGCACTTTCATAACTTCTATATTCGTATACACGATTGTTTGATTTAGTCAAATTTGACTTAGTAACATAGTTAGGTTGAAATTTAAAAGCTCTTGTTAAAATCTTTTCAATTCTATTGTAAGGCAAACTGCTGTCTGCGTTTTCTAGATGAATCACTGGATCATTGCCCATCGGATCTATTTTTTCAATCTTTTGATCCAATGCATCTAATGCATCAATTGATTTTAATGGAATCCAAACAAACAAACGCTTATCAACGGCAGTATCATTTTCTAAAGGTGCAAAAACACCTACTTTGGCAATTCCATTTTGATGTAAATAGGGGAGGTAAGTGTTTTTTAAATAAGTATCAATGTTGGCAATCTGACTTAGATTAGAACAATGGTACACTTGAATTAAATAATAATCACGGGCTGCTTCTTTTGGAGCTGTAGCAAAACTTGTCAATAATATAAATGAACAAGCAATACTGAGTAGTAATTTTTTCATATTGGCTATTGGTTTGAAATTTGAGTATTTTCAAAATTAGTGCTTAAGTAGCTTAAATAGCTGCTTCATAGGTATTTTTTGTTCAAATCTAATGGATAGATTATATTTAAATATAATTTAATGACCATGCAAAAAGCAAAAACAGACATCATTCCATTTGTATTAATTACTTGCTTGTTTTTTTTATGGGGCTTTGCCAATAATTTAGTTCCCATATTGATTCCTCATTTGAAAAAATCGTTTACGCTAACTACCACACAATCTACTTTAGTTGATTCATCGGTTTATATTGCTTATTTCTTTATGGCATTGCCAGCAGGGTTGATTATGAAGAAGTTTGGCTATAAAATGGGCATTATTATTGGATTATTGTTGTTTGCCATGGGTGCTTTTTTGTTTGTGCCTGCTGCCAATAATCAATCCTATGTTTATTTTTTGTTTGCTTCATTTGTCATTGCATGTGGCCTTACTATATTGGAAACAGCAGCCAATCCCTATGCATCAGCCTTAGGAGATCCAGCCTCTTCTACCCAACGTTTAAATTTGGCGCAATCTTTTAATGGGCTTGCAGCTTTTTTAGCACCACTCATAGGGGCTAAAGTGATCTTTACAAAAGGAAATTCAGTAGATACCTTGAATGCCATGTCGGCCTCGGTAAGACAAGCTGCCTTGGCATCGGAAGCCAATACAGTCAAAACACCTTATACCCTATTGGCTGTTGTATTGTTAATTATTGCCTTTTTATTTTATCTAGTAAAATTGCCAGATATCAGGTCAAAAAATACAGCTTCTAATAAAGCTACTGTCTTAGGAACTTTTAATCATCGTCATTTAAGATGGGCAGTAATTACTCAATTCTTTTATGTAGGTGCGCAGGTGTGCGTACTAAGTTTATTTATTTTATTTGCTACCGAATCTGCAGGTATCAATCAATTTGAAGCAGCTAAGTTTTTAAGCTTTGGTACACTTGCATTTTTAATAGGACGATTTACAGGTACTTTTTTTATGAACTATATTACTCCTAATAAATTATTAACTGCATATGGTATTATTGCTGCTTCTTTATGTTTTGTAGCAATGATTACCCATGGCATGGTGACAATTTATGCACTCATATGCATTTGTTTTTTTATGTCCATTATGTTCCCTACCATTTTTTCTTTAGGCATTAAGCAATTGGGCACGGATACCGAAATGGGTAGTAGCTTAATTATCATGGCCATTGCAGGCGGGGCTGTATTGCCACGTATTTTTGGAATTATAAGCGATGCTACTGGCAATATTCAAATGGGTTATATTGTCCCATTGATTGCCTTTTTAGTAGTCACTTATTTTGGATGGAAGGGGAGTATCGTAAAAGAAATATCCTAAAAAAATTTAGAAAAAGTAGCTTATTAAAATAAGTCAACCAATCCTATGCTTTTTTAATGCTTGTATACTTTACCATCTTTCATTACAAAGTCAACATTTTGTAATGCACTGATGTCTTTTGTTGGATCTTTTTTCAAGGCAATGATGTCAGCAAAACTGCCTTCTTTTATTTCTCCTATTTTACCTTGCATGCCTAAAAGTTCTGCTGCAGTAGTGGTAGCAGTTTGAATGGCTTGAGCTGCGCTCAATCCCCATTCTACAAAATAAGTAAAGTCTTTGGCTTGAGGTAAATTCCAATCATAGCCACCGATGTCGGTTCCATAAGCCAATTTCACACCCATCTTGATGGCTTTTTTAAAGGTAGCTTGAATAGATTGTTGAAAATATAAATTAATAGGGCTTCCTAATTTTGCTCTTCCTTCAGCAACAAATTCATTCACAAATAATGTAGGGCACCAATAAATTCCTTTATCTGCCATTACACGCATACATTCTTCATCCATGCCACTTCCATGTTCAATACTTGAAGCGCCTGCATTAATTGCCGCTAGTATACCATCCCGGGTCATTGCATGTGCTGCCATTTTTTTTCTACTTGTAATGGTTTCCTCTCCAATGGCTTTAATTTCTTCTGTAGTAAAATTGGGAATAGATCTAAAAGAGCCATCTGCTAAACGATAATAGCCACGGTCTGCATAAATTTTAATCCAATCTGCACCTTGTTCAATTTGTTGTCTTACTGCTCTTCTGGCTTCGTCCGCACCCGTAATTTCAATTACCCCTTTTGGGAAATGTAATTCCCAGGCATAATCGGATGCTTTTAAAGGATAATGGCCAGTGGTATTCATGGCTAAAGTAGAAACAATCATTCTGGGTCCACTTATCAAGCCTTTATTGATGGCTTTTTTAAGATCTACATCTGCAAAGCCAGCACCTTCTGTACCCAAATCACGAATGGTGGTAAAGCCATTCATCAATGCTTTCTCTGCACTTTTAGTAGCTCTGATGGTTCTATAAGGAATGGATTCCTTTAAAACTTGTACATCATAATCCTCGGAAGTAATGTCACCTTGTAAAAGAACATGTGTATGACAATCAATCATACCAGGCATTACAAAATAATTACTTAAATCTATGATAGAGTCGGCAGCCACAGCGCTTGCAGTTATAGAAACTACTTGATTGCCTTTAATAAGGACATTTTGTTTTTCTGAAACAATACCTGTTTTACTATCTAACAATTTTCCACACTTAATTAAAATAGTTTTTTGTGCAGATAGATTCAAACAAGCAATAAGTCCTATTGTAAAAATTAAATAACGCATGGTATGTATTTTAAATTTTAATTTTCATCTTTTATTGAAAAGAGATGGGTATATAATATTACAATTTAATTAAGAATTTGTTGCTTTTGCAACCAAGTTTTTAATAAACTAGGCCAATATATTTCACTGGTCGCATTTTTCATTCCAAAACCATGCCCCCCTTTTTCATATAAGTATAGCTCAGCAGGTACTTTGTTCATTTGCAATTGCTGTAGATAAATAGTTGAATTGGCGACCGGAACGACGCCATCATCTTTGGCGTGCACTAAAAAAGCAGGTGGTGAAAATTGATTGATGTGTTCTTCGTTGCTAAAATAATGAATGGCTTCTTCACTCATTTCTGGACCAATCAGATTGTCCCTAGAGCCCTTATGTCCAAAACTATTAAAACTAATTACGGGGTAGATTAGGATTTGAAAATCGGGTCTTAATGAAATATTTTCTAGGTTCTTGATTTTAACATCCTCGTAATGTGTAGCTAAACTACTAGCCAAATGTCCGCCTGCGGAGAATCCCATAATGCCAATATTTTTTGCATCAATACCCCAGTCGGCTGCATGTAAACGGCATAAGTAAATGGCTTGTTGTGCATCTTGCAATGGGGCAATGGTTTTATCTATTTGGTTGGCAGCATTAGGGATGCGGTATTTTAAAACCAATGCATTGATGCCAATACTGTTAAAAAATACAGCTACATCTGATCCTTCATGGCTCGCAGCCAATATGCTATAACCTCCACCTGGACATATGATCACACAAGGCCTTTTTGCATTGTCATCCTTGACTCTATAATATTGATACGCAGGCTCAGAAACTTTTTCAATTCTTAAGATGCCATCTCTAACGGTAAAAGCTTCTTTGTTCTCTTGCGGTATAGCGTTGGGAACAGTTGTGTATAATGGCTGGAATTGTGCCATAGTTGTTGTGAATTTTACAAGGGTCAATAAAATAAAAAAGCCAGTGCCTATAATTTTACTTTTCATATAAATTTATTTTGAACCTTGAATTAATAAAGTATAAAAGTTAATACATTTTTGATAATCAGTCATCAACAAACGCTCATCAATCCCGTGGTAACCTTTAGCATTGGTAATAGGTGTGAAATTGATTACGCCGTCGCTTACCTCTCTATAATTTCTAGAATCGGAAGCGCCCACCATCAACATAGGCGCAACAATTACATCCTCTACCACCGAATAGATTGCTTTCTCCACTCTTTTAAAGGCTTTGCTATGGATATCGGTAGTAGGAGAAGGCAGGGTACTGTAATTGTGGTAGTAGGTAATTTTGATATTGGTATCTTTCACCGCTTTCTCTACAAAATTATATACATCTTTTTGCGTTTCACCCGGCAAGATTCTGCTATTGACATAAGCCGTTGCAAAAGTGGGAATTACATTGTCTCTAACGCCACTATTCACAATAGTAGGCACAATAGTGGTTCTCACCAAAGCATTACTGGTGGGGGCTTCTGATAAATTATTCAATACTTGTTTTTCAAAAAGCCACATATTGGACAATTCCACTTTTTTAATAAAGTTTTCTGTATACCCACTTACTCTATCTAAATAAGCACTTATAGGGGGTGTTAATTTCGCAGGCATTTGCTTTTTTCTTAATTTATACAAGCCCTTACTTAAAATATCAATCGCTGTACTTTGTGCTGGTATAGAAGAATGGCCGCCTGCTTTTTGGGCAGTTAAAATTAAGGTAACATATCCTTTTTCTCCTACACCAATGGAAGCGATGGGTCTTTTAACATCTTTCATCTCTTCGGTTGAAATTTCGCCACCCTCATCTACAACAATATCAAATCTTTTATTTTTAGATTTAAAATATTTCACTACAGCCGTTGCACCATTGCCACTTGATTCTTCATCAGCACCAAAGCACAATAAAATAGTTTGCTTGGGTTGAAAACCTTTGGCCAATTGCAGTTCGGCAGCTTCTAAAATACTAATCATACTTGATTTGTCATCCAGTGCCCCTCTTCCCCAAATATAACCGTCTTTAATTTCTCCTCCATAGGGAACTGCATGCCAAAGTTTTACGGCAGAAGCTTCAACAGGAACCACATCATAATGCGCCATCAATACCATCGGCAAGATGCTGGTATCGTTTCCCTTCCACTCATAGACGTAATTAAAACTATCAATAACGGTTCTTGGTAAATTTTTATGTACTAAGGGATAGGACTTTTCTAAAAATTTTCGATATGCAAAAAAAGTAGCTGTGTCAAATTCATAAGCATCATTAGGTGTTTCAGTTTTTATTTGAATGGCCTGACTCATATGTGCAATGGCTTCTTTTGTCAATGGTTCCAAAATATTACTTTTCTGATGCGCACCAGGTGCATTCGTCCATGTTTTAACTAAAACGATTGCAACAAGAATGATTAATAATGCGCCAAGGAGTACAGTAAATTTTTTCATAAATAGGACTTTAAATTATACCATGTAATATACGAAAACTAAGCTATAAAATAAAAGCGCCCCAAGCTTTTGACTAAGGGCGCTTTTATTTATAAAGTAAATTAAGGAGTGATTAAAATCCTCGTCTTCTGTTCATTTCAAAGTGAATTTTTCTTAAAAATTCTCTTTCCAATCTTAATGCATTGTTCACACGCTCCTCGGATTTTAAAACTGGTTTTAAATCGGTTTTATATTTTTTTCTGGCATTTAACATAGCTTCTTGAAATACGATTTCATCTTCGGCCTTAGTTTTTATAATTTCTTGTACAGCTTGCTTATAAGTTTCATTGATTGGCCAAAATTGTTCTGCTTCGGCTTTAGTCAATCCAAGCTTTTCGGTAATGAATTGCACTTTTAGTAATTCAATACGTTCCATATTTTGTTTTCTATCTCCTCTCATCATTCTATGCCCCCTCATATCACCAGGCGCTCTATTTTCAAAAGGAGGTGGTGGAAGTGGTTGCTTACGATCGGGATTGTTTTGTGCAGTTGCTTTAAAAAGTAATAATGCAAACAAACTGCTAATAATGATTCTCTTCATAATTATTAATATTAATGGTGTGTTATTATTGTGTTAGCGATTGATGAATTTTCTGAATTTCATTTTCGTTGAAGGATTGTAGCGAAGTATTTTCTTTGGTAAGATCCGCATCTATATCTAATTCAGCTATGGCCTCATTGTTGTTGATATAATTTATTATTTCATCATTTGGAATTTCTTGAATAGAAACAAGCGCTGTACTCATTTTTTTAAGATTGTTATTGTTCATCAAATAGGTGCCAGCTACTACAGTAATGAATGCTGCTGCTACTGCCATTCTTGCATAATTATTAAAAAATAGATTCCTCCATTCAAAAGTTTTTTGCTGATTCATTTTTTCCGAATGAATGCGCGTAAGCATTTTTTCGGGGAAGGATTCAAAGTAATTAAATGGGGCATCTGTATTGGTCAGATTGAATTGATTTAATTGATCCTTTTCTATTATGGATTCAACCCATTGCTGGTCCTCACTTAAAGTGGTATTGCCCTTTATTAATTTCATGATGTTTATTGGATAGTGGTTTGGGTAAGAAGTTTAAAGTGCAGTTACAAATTTTTCAATTTTCTTGACTGCTTGATGAAAATTGGCCTTTGCCCCGCCTACCGTGGTCCCCATGATACCAGCAATTTTTTCATAATCGTAGCCCTCAAAATACCTTAGCATGAACACAATCCTCTGTTTTTCAGGTAGTTGCTTAATGGAACGGTCTAAGGCAATTTGAATTTCGGTGCTTTTGGGTTCGTCGCTGCTGCCTGTAGCGTTTTCATAGGTGAACAAATCGTCATTTGAAAGCCTTGAACCCTGCTTTTTTTGTTTTTGTATGTAATTTAAGGTCTCATTGTAGGCCACCCTAAAAAGCCAAGTGGTAAACTCGCTTTCCATTTTAAAGCCATCTAATTTATTCCATACTTTAATCCATACCATTTGAGCAATGTCATCTGCATCAGCATGTTCCAGAACCATCCGTTTAATTTGGTAATATACTTTTTGTTGATGTTTGCGCATCAATTCGGTGAACACCGCTTCTCTATTACTTGATTGTTGAAATTGAATAATTAGGGCTTGATCACTTGACATAATATGCTAATGTAAGGAATACTTTGAAGGATATTTAAAGTTTTATTTGATCTATTCTATTTTGACCATTTCATAATTTTGTCTATTTTCCCATTCTTAAAAAATCAGTGAATACTGTAAACCTTTCCAAAATTATATTTTTATGAAATGTATTAAAATTTATTTTTTATTAGCGGTGTTGATGAGTGGCCAATTTGCTTTGGCACAAAGTATAGACAATATCATTACTAAATCAGAAACAGAACGTATCGAAAAATATTTATCCTCAGATGAATTAGAAGGGCGTAAAACATTTAGCAAAGGCATTGACAAAGCTGCAGCGTTTATTGCCAATGAATTTGAACAAACAGGTTTAGCAAAATTTAAAAATAGCAGCAATTATTTGCAATCTTTTACAAGAATGTCGGCCAAATTTATTAATGCATCTGGAAATTTTGATGGCACCACTATTGATCAAAAAAATATAATAGTGGTAACGCCTCAAGCTAATTTTTCTATTACTGAAACAAGTGGGTATGAGCTTGTGAAAATAAATAAGGAAGATAATTTAAATATGGCCATTAGAAAATATATGGGGGCGGGGAAAAACTATTTAATACTTTTAGATGAATCGTTTGCGCAGAACTTTGGCAGGTTAACTAATTTAAAATCTAATATCACTGAAAATCAAAAATCGGTTGTTTTTGTATTAAGTAATTTAACACCTACAAAATTTACTATTGAAGCAACACACAAAATTGAAAGTTTAAATTTAGCCAATGTGGTATCGGTGATTCCTGGCAAGTCACTACCCAATGAGTATGTAATTTTTTCTGGGCATTATGATCATTTAGGTATTAATAGTGCAAGAGCAGTGAATGGAGATAGTATTTATAATGGAGCCAATGATGATGCAGCAGGTACCACTGCTATGATTTTGCTTTCAAAATATTATAAAAAATTAAATAATAATGAACGCACTTTAGTTTTTGCAGCTTTTACTGCCGAAGAAGTAGGAGGTTTTGGTGCACAATATTTTTCGAAACAATTTGATCCAGCAACGGTGAAAGCTATGTTCAATTTAGAAATGATTGGTACAGAAAGTAAGTGGGGCAGAAACAGTGCTTACATTACGGGCTATGAAAAAACCGACATGGGCGCCATTTTGCAAAAGAATTTAGCGGGTACTGCCTTTACTTTTTATCCAGACCCTTATACCGATCAAAATTTATTTTATAGATCTGACAACGCCACATTAGCAAGATTAGGTGTGCCAGCGCATACCATTTCCACTTCTAAAATGGACAATGAGCCCAATTATCATAAGCCTAGTGATGAATTTCAAACTTTGGATATAGATAATATGACAGAGATAATTAAAGCAATTGCAAAGAGTGCGCAAACTATTATTTCCGGAAAGGATACACCCACAAGAGTTGATGCATCTCAATTAAAATAATACTTTCTAGCGTATAAAATCTAAATGGCTTCAAATACGCCTTTATCGGTATTTTTTTGAACCTTATCAGCTTCAAATATTTTTCCATTCATGGCTATGTATACGCCAGGGTTTAAAACTTGTACAAAGGCAAGGGCGCTTCCTAAATTAAATAAACCATCAGAGCTACCAAATTTATAAGGCACCATGGCGCCCGTAAGCACAATGGTTTTGTCTTTACAATGTTTTGTTAAATAAGAAGCAGTAAGGGTCATGGTATCGGTACCATGGGTAATTAATATTTTATGCTCATTTGCTGCATTGCATGCTGCGGCTATCTTTTGTCTGTCTGCCTCTACAAACTCTAAACTATCTTTGAGCATCAAGGTATCAATTGAAAGTGCTAAACGACTTCTTCCCAATTGAAGCATTTCAAATAAATGGGTTTCATTAAAATACAAAGTACCATTGAGTTCATTGTATGCTTTATCAAATGTGCCGCCAGTAATAAATACTTTTATACCCGAGTCCATACATTTTTATTTTTGACGAAAGTTATCTCCAATAAATGAAAGGGCATCTACAATTCCAGTTCTCCAATAAGTCCAATTGTGTGCACCATCTCTCATTCTAAATTCATGCGGAACTTTTTTATTAATTAAAACAATATGTAATTCTGAATTACTAACAGTTAAAAAATCATCATCACCGCAATCTATCCAATACTTTACGGTAGACAATTCTGCGGTTGTTTTTTTCTCAATAATGGCCATGGGGCTATTCGCTTGCCAAGCAGCTGTTAACCTGTCTTTGCCTTTTAAATTTTTCCCCATTGAACTTCCAAATAATGAATTATACATATTATCTGATAAATTAACAATATCATTATCTGTCCATACGGCAGCACTTAAAGGTGCTGAGGCTACAAATAAATTTGGATATTTTAAAGCGTACATTAAAGCGCCATAGCCGCCCATAGATAGTCCAGCAATGCCTCGGTATTTTCTTTCTGCTTTTACTTTATATGTTTTCTCAATATGCGGAATCAATTCTTTTATAAAAAAATCTTCATAATTCATACTGCCATCTGCTGCATTGATGTAAAAACTAGTAAAGCCATCTGGCGTTACAATAATCATGGGAGGCATTTTGCCCGATTTAATTCCTTCATCTGCCAATCGATTGATTTCCCCAAATTGAATCCAACCATCATCTGCATCTCCATATCCATGCAATAAATAAGTCACTGGATAAGCACGATCGCTGGTATTGTAATCATTGGGTAAGTAGATAGAATAGTGTACCTCTCTATTTAGGATGGCACTTTTAATTACCTGCTTTTCTTTCACAATGCCTTGTGCAAAAAGTCCAATTGTAAAAGAAAAAATAAATAAGAGCAGTAGTTGAAATTTTTTCATAAAATTATTTTGAGTTATTCTTCAAGTTTTTCTAATCTACGAATTAATAATTATCATCATTAATCTCAATCCAATAGCCGTCTGGATCTTGCACCCATATTTGATGCACTCCATCCACTCTAGTCGTAATTGCGTTTTTATTACCACTCACATCTTCATAGGGCCAATTGGCCGCGTTTAATTTTGTTATGAAGCTATTGAAATCTGGTGCGGTAAAACAAGTATGTTGATTTTTATAGTATTCTTTTTTTTGATTAGACCCTTTAATTACATGCAACATGGTATGTTCGCCAGTGCTATACCAAATATGTTTGGCATCATGAAAAGGTTCTGGAACGCTATCTAACCCAATTATTTTACTGTAAAAATTGCCAGTTTTTTCCAAGTCAATAACAAAAATGGCAGTATGGTTTAAGTGCAGTTTTGTATTTTTTTGTTGCGCTTGCACATTTAATAAAAAAGCCAAGCATAGTAAGGTGTACATTATTTTCATAGAAGCATTCGTTTTAATAATTCTAAGATACTAAAAACAAATCTTCAATATAAAATTATTTTATGGATGCTTTGGTGGATGTTGGTACATATCATGTTTATCCATCATCTTATTATCGGAGAGTCCTTCTGTTTGAACTAAAATAGTATGCTTATTTATATTTTGTATGGTACTATTGGTTACATATGCTACGCCCCCAATGATATTTAAAGCTTTGTTCAAGACTGTTTCTGCTGGGTCACCTAATAATTTAAAAGGCAATACATTGTCAACTACTAGGTAATTGGGCGCAAAACCATTTACAGTGCCGTAATCCGATTGCCCTAAGGAATTGGCAATCTTAAAAGTGATGGGCTGCAAACCAAAATTCCATCTTTTTTGATCATCTGTGATGGTAAAAGAACCTACATTTTTACCATAAGTATGTTCACCTACTAAGAGGACATCCATAAATGGTTTTAAATTGTTGATGACAAGTTCACTTGCCGAAGCAGTGTTATTGGCGGTAAGTACAAACACCCTATTTAAATTACCCAAATTGTTTGGTTCATTTTGAAAATTGGTAACAAATGCACTCGTTCCAGATTGCTTGTTTAAAGTTTGCGTATAACTGTCATTGTATATTTTTTTATTCATTACGGTATTGACTCTAGTACCTAAATCTTTTACAATTAAATTAGTAAGTAAATCGGAAGAGGTCACATATCCACCACCATTGTAGCGTAAATCAATAATTAATTCATTGACGCCCTTGGATTTAAATCGACCAAATACAGCTCTCAAGCTGTCATCAAAACTGATTAAAAATTGAGTGTAAGCAAAATAACCTACTTTTTTCCCTGACCAATTAATGACTGTATCAATTAAAATGGGGTTGGTTTGTAATTCAACCTTAGTGATAGAAAGACTCTTGTTATTGCTGCTGAATACACCGTTTGTATAAATTCCAAAACTTAATTTCAAAGTTTCATTTTGTAAAATGGAACTGTAGTTTTTTGTAGTAATGGTTTGATCATCTACTGATAAAATAATGTCACCTCTTTTTAAGCCCGCATTTTCTGCCGGGCTCCCTTTTAATACATAAGCAATTACTAAAGCAATGGGACCATCTGGTTTTGCATTGTCTGTTAAAAATGCATTTAGCTTTACACCTAAAATTTTATTTACGCCATTCAATTGATTGATTAAGTTGGCGGAGCTACTATCTATCCAGGAAAATCGATCTGTATTTCCATAGTCATACAATATGGAAGTAAAATAATTCATTGGGTTGCTACTTAAGTTGGTGGCAGACAAGGCCGGCATTTTGGTAGACCATAAATAATAGCTGCTCATGCTTTGATAAATCCAATTGTTTACATCTTCATTAGAATAACTTACCCCATTCATTTTATCGCCAATTTCTTTTTTACAAGAAAATAATGCAAGCGCAATAAATAAAGTAAGAATTATTTTTTTAATATACATAAGGCTTCTATGCTTTAAAATTAGTAAAAAACGGGATGCAAAGGACTTAAAATTTCTTAAGTTTTATTTGGAAGCATTCTTTTTTGTAAGGGCCGCAAATAAGCTTAATTTTGAGTGCTGATGCTACTTTAATTGGCTTCAACATACTATATGAAAAAATACTTATTCCTTTTAATGCTTACTGCCAATCATCTTTTTTTGTTTGGTCAAAATAAGAATCATTATGTTCAATCCATTAATGAATGGCATGCTAAAAGAGAAAACGATCTTAAACAACCCAATGGCTGGTTAAATTTAGAAGGGCTTTTTTGGTTGCACAAAGGAGCGAATAGTTTTGGTAAGGCAGAAGGCATGGACAGTAAATATGCCAATAAGGAATTTCCTGATTACTTAGGTGATTTTATTTATGAAGGTGATTCTGTACAATGGGTCAATAAAAACAACAACAGCGTAAAAATTGATAATAAAGAAATTAAGGGAGATCAAACTATTCCTATATTTAAAACGGATGGACTTGCGAAAACCATGGACTGGAGTCATTTTAGTTGGGTAGTCATCAAAAGAGAAGATAAAGTAGGCATCCGATTTAGAAATTTACAAGCAGCCACTTTGAAAGCGTTTAAAGGCATTGAGCGTTTCCCAGTAGATTCTACTTGGAGATTAAAAGCAGTATTGGTACAACCAGAACAAAATTTATTAATGATCACCAATGTGCTCGGACAAACTACGGCTCAAAAAAGTGCTGGCAGATTGTTGTTTACCATCAATAAAAAAGAATATACTTTGGATGTTATAGACGAAGGGGGACCCAATTTGTTTATTGTCTTTGGAGATGAAACAGCAGGTAAAACTACTTATGGAGCCGGTCGTTTTATTGATATTCCAAAGCCAGATGCTTTGGGCAATACCGAAATAGATTTCAACAAAGCTTACAATCCGCCCTGTGCCTTTACCGCTTTTGCCACTTGCCCTTTACCTCCTCCACAAAACAGATTAAAAGTGAGCATTGTGGCAGGTGAAAAAAATTATGGTCATCACTAATCAGACCATTAACTTTGGCTGGAAATGGACCATTCACTATATACATTTGATTCAATTGCTGTTATTGGCTTAGGCTATGTAGGCTTGCCATTGGCGGTAGCATTTGGAAAAAAATATAAGGTGATTGGTTTTGATATTGATGCAAGTAGAATCAAAGCATTAAAAAATGGGACCGATCGTACGCTGCAAACCACTGCTGAAGAAATACAAGCTGCCCATCAATTAAGTTTTAGTGATCATTTAAATGAAATAAAAAATTGTAGGATCTATATCATTACCGTACCCACACCTGTAGATGCATTAAAGCAACCCGATTTAAAACCTTTACTAAAAGCTTCTGAAATGATAGGAGGTATTTTAAAAAAAGGCGATTTGGTTATTTATGAAAGTACCGTGTATCCTGGTTGTACAGAAGAAGATTGTGTACCCGTTTTAGAAAAAGCAAGTAAATTAAAATTCAATCAAGATTTTTATTGTGGTTATTCTCCAGAAAGAATCAATCCAGGAGATAAAATTAATACGCTTACAAAAATCATTAAAGTGACTTCGGGTTCTACATCCGATATTGCCAATCAAGTTGATGCATTATATGCAAGCATTATAACAGCAGGAACGCACAAAGCACCCAGTATTAAAGTAGCAGAAGCTGCTAAGTCAATCGAAAATGCACAAAGAGATATTAATATTTCTTTTGTGAATGAATTGGCCTTGATATTTGATCGAATGAACATTGATACGCAAGATGTATTGGTTGCGGCTGCCACAAAATGGAATTTTTTACCCTTTAAACCGGGCTTAGTAGGCGGGCATTGTATTGGCGTGGATCCTTATTACTTGGCACATAAAGCAAGTAGCTTAGGCTATCATCCGCAAGTCATTTTATCGGGGAGACATGTGAATGATCAAATGAGTGCCTTTGTAACCAATAAAGTGGTTCAACTTTTAACGACTAATAAAATAAATAGCAAAGGTGCAAAGGTTTTATTGTTGGGCGTTACTTTTAAAGAGAATTGCCCAGACATTAGAAATTCCAAAGCTTTTGAAATTTATCATTTGCTAAAAGAACAAGGGACAGAAGTTTTTGCTTTTGATCCTTTTGCCAATGCGGAGGAGGTAGCTGAAAAGCATCAAATACATTTGGTGACTCAATTAGCCACCTACGATGCCATCGTATTAACCGTAGCACATGATTTTTTTAAATCATTGAATTATGCAAGCTTAAAAGCAACTAAGGATTCGGTTATATACGATACCAAGGCTTTCTTAGACAAAAGCATTATCACCGCAAGACTCTAACCATGTCTTCAACTAATCTTCTCTGAGCTTCTTTTTGCAAATTTTTTATTGAGGATGGTAAATGCTTTCTGCATTTTTTAATACCTCATCTTTATCCAATGTCATTTTCTTTAATGTTTGTGCTTGATACATTGCTCTTTGATCGGCAAAATGTTTGGATCCTTTTACCGAACTTGCACCAAAAGTATTCACAGTTTCAATTAAAGGCAAACTACCATCTTTAGGAAAACGAACAAATCCAATATAGGCATCCCCGCTGTTCATTTTGCGTTGTGCTGTACCAAATGGTTCTGTATGCACTGCAGCCAATACATCGGGCATGCCACCTTGTGGCCAGTTTTCATCGCCTCTTACCAAACGTTGCACCTCTCCTAAAGTAACATCTAAGCGTTGGTAATTTTTCATTAAGAAATTATAAATGTATTTATAAGTTTCAACTGCTTGGGCTGTACTTAGCTTCTCTTCTTTTTCTTTGCCCATAATTTTTGGAATTTGATAATAAGCCAAATTATAAATGAGTGCGCCATTGCTTTCGGCTATTGCATTGTGGTCCCATTTTTTTAAACTGCTAATTAATGGAGCATATTGTGGGTATTTATTTTCATCCAAAATAAATAAAGTATCTGCTGTAAATCCATAAGGGAATAAAATCTTAGCGGGCAGTTGACGATCAAATTTGATGCGTTTTAAATCGGCATAACTTATTTTATCCAATGGGTCAATCAAATCCTTAGCGCGACGGCTTCTGTTGTTATGTGTTAATTCATAACCATCATATCCATCAAAATTAGCTGGGTTTAAATTTTCACTTTCTGCAGTGGCTAAAAAAGGAGAATGATTGGTATTGAATAAATAACCACTTTTTGGATTGAGGTATTGTGGTAAGGCGTTTAAAGGCTTGAACTTGGTCCAAAGGGTTGCTCGGGTATTGCCAGGTAGCGTTGCATTCCAATGGTAGCTGGTATCAGGATTGCGATAGGGCATTTTGCCATTAGAGATATAAAATATGGTATCGCGTTTATCGGCGTATACAATATTAAACATCGGCAAATGGTTTTGTGTCAAAGCAGCTTTGAACTGTGTAAAATTTTGTGCTTTGTTCATCGCATACCATTGTTGTAAGGCACCAGCATCCATCAAAGCAGGCAAACGCAACGAAAAATATTCACCATTGGGTGTTGCTGCAGTTGGACCGTAGATAGAATTATAAACTGTTTTATAAATAGGAAATGGAATACCCTTGATGCTTAATTTTATTTTTCTTTTTTCAAGGGTCAGCCATTCACCATCTACTTTGTATTGATTTGGATGTGTTTTATCGGTTTGTAATTGATACACATCAATTTTATCTTGCATGTTCACTGTATGCGCCCAAGCTAGATTGGGGGTAACACCATGAAAAATCAAAGGAGCGCCAGGAAACAATCCACCTAAAATATTCCAACCTTCTTCGCTTTGTAATTGTGCTTCATAAAAAGCAGTGGCCCCTTCAATAGGTTGATGCGCATTAATCAGCAACATATTTTCACCAGAGGCAGATTTACTTGAATGCACTGCAATGGAATTGCTTCCTTCTCCTGTAAAGCCTGGCAAGGAAGGAATGGTTCCATTTAAAATTTTAGGCAATGCTTTGTCTACACCACAAAATACAGCTACTGAAAAAACAGTGGCGGATAAATATTCTTCTACCGTAATTGGAAATACATTTTTATTGAGCACTTCATTGGGGTGTGCTTTGGCATATGCTTCTAAACCCAGTAAATAACCGCGAACCAATTTTAAAAATGCTGGATCCATTTGTTTCATCTGCGCCATCACAGTGGCCTTGGTGTTTAATAAGCCTACTACATAATCTATAGGCGCGCCTTTTTTACCTAAATAAGTGGCCAATTTTCCTTTACCAGTAAGCATCAATGTTTGAATGGTGGTAAAATCGTCTTCGGCATGGGCCCAGGCCAAACCATAAGCCACTTCGGGATCGGTGGGTGCAAAAATATGCGGCACACCATAAGTATCTCTGGCAATGGTAATTTTATCAGTACGAATAAGAGGTTCGTTACTTGTTTGAGCAATAGCGAATTGTTGCAATAAAATACAAATAGATAAAAGAAGAATACGCATGTAGAGATATTTAGGCATAATTATAATTTGACCGGTGTAATTTATAGAAACTATCTAAATTTGCAATAGTTTAATAATTAAAATAGATAACAATGATTGAGTCCAAAAGGTTCGGCTCTAAGAAAGCGCTAATTGATATAGATGAGACCATCTGCTTTTACACAGATAAAAGAGTATATGAGCTAGCTGAGCCTAATTTTGAAAATGTAGCTAAGATTAATAAACTATACGATGAGGGTTGGCATATTACTTATTGGACTGGCAGAGGAGAAAGCTCAAAGCGCGATTTAAGAGGCCTTACTTTAGAACAATTAAATAAATGGGGTTGTAAGTTTCATGATTTAATAACAGGCTATGACCCCAACGGAGGCCCTACTAAACCTAATTTTGATTTAGTGATAGATGATAAAGCCAAGAGAATAGAAGAATTATAAAATGATATTGAACTGATCTGTTTAATTACTAATACTATACTTAAGCTTTAATGGCTTGCTTGTTTTTTTTAGCGAAAGGAAGATAGAAGATCCAGAAATGAACGAAGGCAACTGCTTCTAATATTAAAATATAATAAGGCCACTCTCCAATGACAAAGGGGTTACTCACTTCTGGTTTATGGGCCAAGTACATGTAATTCGCGCCCACACTGTAATTGACAATACCTACCCCAATGGCAACTAGTTGCGTATAACCCAATACCCATAACCAAGATTTTGGTCGGGGTACAAAGTTCAAATGAACAATCATATAAGTAATGACTAGTAGCATGCCACCATGGTCAATAAAGTAAGCGTAAAAATTATAACCTTCCATACCCACTGTAAATTCGGGTGTAAGTAAAGAATGAATACCGCCCGCTAGCCCCCAGTAGTAAACACATTCCGCCAACCACTGTTTGTAATTAAGTAATAAAGCGATACACATGAAATAACTTATACTACATAAGTGTACAGGTAAATTTTGTTGCAAATTCCAATAACCATTTTTATAATTATAGTAATTCTCAAATATAAAACTGAGCATAAAAAAACCAGCAAGAAAAATATTATAATTTTTATGTTGTAATTTTTTAAAATAAAAAGGGAGTCTAACAATAACGACAATTACCAGTGTCACTAGCAGCATACATTGCCACCAAAACAAAGAGAAAGGCTCAATAAAAGCGGGTGGATGAAATTTTCCCATAAAGGAATCGTTGGTTATTAAATTACAACAATTAATTTATTAAGTACACATTAGTCCCTTATAGATTGCGAATCCAAATATTTCTATAACTAATGGGATTGCCATCATCACCATGATCTTGAAGCATCAATGGTAATTTAGAAGCATGTTTTTCATATTTAGGTTTGGTAACCCAATCGGTTGGTCCTAAAATGGTTACATTGTTTTGTATGAGTACTCCATTATGAATCACTGTTACGCGTGCAGGGCTTAATAAATCTCCATTCTCTTTAAACTGAGGTGCTGTAAAAACGATATCATAAGATTGCCATTCACCTGGCTTACGACTTGCATTTACTAAAGGAACATGTTGCTTATACACGGCACCCGCTTGGCCATTTGAATAAGTAGGATTGTTATAAGAATCTAAAACCTGGATTTCATATTTACCCATAATATAGACACCGCTGTTTCCTCTTGCTTGTCCATTGCCTTTTACTTCTGCAGGTTCTCTAAATTCAAGATGTAATTGACAGCTTCCAAAAGCTTCTTTGGTAATTAAATCACCTGCGCCTTTTATATCTGTTACTGCACCATCTGCATCAATTTTCCAGCCAGCAGGGCTATCATCTCTTTTTTGAAAAGCGCCAAGTCCATGACCATTATATAATATAGTAGCGTCAGAAGGCGCATCTGCATTACTTAGGCCAGGTGTTACTACCGGCACATTTACCCATACTTCCAATGTGGCTGCAAGACTGTCTCTATTTACAATTTTTTGAGCACTTGCCAATTGTGCAATAACTAATAAGCAAGTCAATACCAGTATTTGTTTTTTCATAAACAGGTTTTAAAGTAAGCAATCGTTGCTATTAAGTTACGGGAAAACTTGCAAATACAGCAAAGCAAGATATAAATAGGGAAATGGAATATAAAAACAATAAGTCCTAACCCATGATTTTAGCAGTGCCTTTAATTAAGCCTCTGCATTTAGGGGAGCCGCAGTTGCATTGAAAAGGTTCCATGGTATCGTCCAAGAAGGTACCATAATCTAAAGTAAGTTCTTCGCCTTTTTTGATTTCTCTATTGATGAATAAATTCAATCCTTTATAAGTGCAATTGGCATCGCAGTGATGATTTTGAGGAGACCATTCTTCGGGTTGCAAATCCCATAAAATATACACATCAGCACCAATGGGATAAGCATACCTTCTGAAATTTAATTTTTCACGTTCATCCCAGTTTTCATCTACATATTGTTTACTTACAATTCTTTGTGATTTTTCTTCTCCTTTAAACAATAAAGTATTTTTAGGCAAGTCTCTATTGGCATACATGCCATATCCTGAAATGGCATTGCCCTTGATGGTAAATAATTTTTCTTTTCTGCGGTACCTAGCCATGCCTTCTATAATGATTCTTTCTAAGAATCCTCTTTGTCCAATGCCATCATGCAATAAAATATAATCGGCAGATCCTTCATAACCCGCTGCGTAAAATACAGAGCAGGTAAAATTTATTTCCAAAAAGAAAATTTCTCCTTTGTCATTCATTCTGAAATCCATTCTTCCATAACCCACTCCATTGAATGACATAAATACCTGCTCGGCAATGTTTTTTAATTGAGTAGCCAAGGCAGCATCCTTCACAGGAATGTTGGCTGTTGGATGTAATTCAGAAGTTTTTAAAGCATAGGTTTTAAAACTAAAACCTTTAGGGAAAATATATTCTACTGGCACAAAACTGGTACAAGTTTTTCCATCTGCATTGCCGCATACGAGTACAGTGAATTCACGGCCATCAATGTATTCTTCTACCAAGGCCGAACCAAATTCAGCTACGATGTTTTTAACTTTTACAAGTAAGTCTTCGGTATTATTTGCTTTAGAAGCATCATCTACACCCAGGCTGTCTCCAGCTTTAGCAGGCTTGACAAATAAAGGAAATTTTAAATTGCCAGGCAATTGATCCAAATCTTCTAAGGATTCAATCAATACATGCGCAGGCGTCACCACCTCTTCACAAAAAGCCAAATACTTCATGATGGTTTTGGGTGGGTCGTACAAATTGGCATTGGGTCCTGTATAAGGCAAGCCAAGTAAATCCATACTTATAATTACATCAATAGAAGGCACTTTCCATTCTAAATAACCTTCACATAAGTTAATATAGATATCGTACTGCTTATCTTTCAATTCTTTTAATTGCTGGTAAGTACTGAGCTTATTTAAAAACACATGATCAAAATGTGCTTCTGGCATCAATGCGGATAGGTCTCGCTTAGGATCGTAATATTGATAGTCTACACCAGAAGTAGAATAGTCTGGTTGAAGTACACAAATTTTTAAATCTTTAAAACTTTCAGGATGATTTAATTGGGGAAGGGCGCGCATAATTTTATTTTTTTCTTCTTGCAAATGCGTCATTAATAATATGTACGACTAGTTCTGTAAAACTTTGATTGGCATATCTTAAAATGGCACCAATAGAGGTAAAATCTTCATCCTCGCTGATGCCACATTGTGCATTTACTTCTAAAACATAGGGCACCCCTGTTTTATGATCAATACGCACATCCACTCTTGTATAACCTGTACCATTGACTGCTGCATAGGCATCCCAAGAAATTTTTTGAACGGCCATTTGAACGGCAGCGTCACCTAACTGGTATTGATAAAAACTTTCATCTTCGGGCATGGGCGTTTCTTCTTCATAGATTTCCCATAATCTATCAAAGGATAAAAATTTTTCTTTTTCAGGAAGGGAGGCGTGAAAAACTCTTTCAATAGGCGGATAAATTTTTGCATATTCTGGATGCGTATGACTTCCAACAATCATCACTGTATATTCTGGGCCTTCAATAAAAGCTTCTGCTAAGATGCCATCTGATGCTAGGTTCCAGCCTCTGTAGCCTTCAAACATTTTAGCCAATTGCACTTTTAATTCCGAGGGGGTCTCGACAACATTCTTTACACCAACGCCTAAACTACCACCAGAAACTGCTGGCTTCACAATTATAGGACTGCCTAAATTTTCAATCACCTCATGTACATTTACATCATTGCTTCTTATGGATTCCCATTTTGGCGTAGCTACCCCTGCCGTATCAAAAGCTTCTTTCATTGGTATTTTAGAAGTAGTGATCTCATAAAAATAATCGTCAGCTCCCGTATATACCAATTGCTTTGCATCTAATGCTTTAATAACCGATACGCCAGGTGCCCCATTGATTTCATCTCCGTCACATAAATTTAAAACTACTGGGAAGTAAATTCCCTTTTCTCTTTCATGTGCAATTTCTTGTACAATAGTTTTGTAAGTTTCTAAAGAAACGGGTTGCCATTTCCAAGGCAATGCCAGCTCTTCAAAAACGCGCGTATATTCTTCTATACTTTGCGTAAAGTCGTAATAGTAGGCCAAATTGGGATCTGGATTGTCCAAGGCTGGGGCAAGCACCCACACTTTCAAATGTCCTACTGGAACAAAAGGGTAAAATAAGTTACGAATTGATGTCAACGCTATGCAAAAGGGTTAGTATAATATTCAATGAAGTTATAAAATATATAATACTAACAAATAATAATAGGGATAAATTTAATAACTGCTTGTTTCTATGGATAAGTATAACCCAACTCTAAATTAGAAAATACATGAATGGGGTCAATCGCAATGGTTTTAATTGCCATTTATAAAAGATACTTGTTTGTTTATCAATAGGTTATAAAAATATTGTTTTATTGCATTATCAATCATTCAAACAATATTTTATGCAAAGTCAAGTTATTATATGTGATCAACAAACCATCTATGCAATGGGTTGTAGTTTACTTATTAAGGACAATCCAATGTTATTAGGGTATCATATCATTCAGGGCTTAAAAGAATTAGATGGTTTTATGAACAAAGATAAAAGTCAACAAGCCTTACCATTGATTTTGGTAGCAGACAGTGCTTTATTTGACTATGGTCATTCAGCAGAGATGGCTCAAATAGCTTCTCTCAAAAAAAGAATGTCAATTATGGTGGTATTTAATGAACAGGACGATACCCATTTGTATCAATTGATTGATAGTGGAGTAACTGTTATTGTTTCCAGAAATGTAAGCAATAAAGAATGGTCCAAGGCTTTAGAAATGGCCAGATTGAATAAAATATATTTCTGCAATAAAATTGCGGATAAAGTTTTTGGCATGGTCAATCATATGGAAAAAATTAGATTGACCGAAAAAGTACACCAACTACATACCTATGATAAATATATCTTATTGCGTATTTGTGAAGAGGCATCTAGTAAACAAATAGCTTATGAAGTTGGACACAGCAAAAGAACCATCGAAGGACATCGAACCAAGATGATGCAAAAATTAGAAGTCAAAAATTTAGCTGGCTTGGTCAAAGTGGCCTTCATGAGTAAGCTTTATGATCATTATCTAGTTAATCCAGGATTGTATGATATTACGGCATGTGCTAAAACATCGTCTTTGTAAAAGTGTATGGTTTTAAAATCACCTTCGGCATATTTTTTTGCTTGATCGGTAAAATGCTTCGAATTGCTAAAGTGACTTTGCCCCCCGGTAATAATTGTTTTAGCTTCTAATTTTTTACCAAAACTAACTGCCGCAATAAAACTATTGCCTGAATATCCATAGCGCAATTTAGTTTGCTCTTGTCTTCTACTTTCAAATGCAGGCAGGGTGCCCCATTTAGAAGAGGCTTGTCCAACAGCAATGCTAGGCAATTGGTCGTTCATTTTTTCGCCAGGATTTACTCTTTGATATCTATTGATGCTTCCCCAAGTAATTTCCCAGCTACCATATAATGCTTCAATACTTACTAAGGCTTTATTTAACAAGGCTAATTTTTTTTCATTGGAAATAGCGCTTACCATTCGTTCATACTTTTTCCATACTTCGGTACTATTTTCTTCGGTAGTGGCTGCTGGTAATTCTTTACTCCATTCAGTGGCCCATTCTAATGCAATGGTGGTTGCAACAGAAGCAGTATCCCCATCATGATTCCAATTGTTTAAATATTGAATGGCTTTTTGTTCTTTTGGATTAAGTGCAATGGTTTTTGTATAATCTAAAAATGAGGGCAATAAAATATCAAATGCCGACATATGCCTATTGTATCCAAGATGAATCAAATCATCTAAATTTATTTTATCTATTTTCTCTAATAATTTAACTGCAGTAATCCCTCTTCCATTTTCACCATCGGGTGCCATATATGCTGGATAGTTCTCGGCTTTGGGGCTATGGCTTCCAGCCACCGTAAAAGGAGTGGCATTGCAATTTTGTAACCAACCATTGGATGGATTGATGCTTTGTACAATTTCGTTTAATGCATGAACACCTTGCCAATTGGTGCTTTGAATAGATCCGTCTACAGGCAAACTATAATCGTATTTTGTACTTCTTTTAGGCATAAAATTCCCATGCCAATAAGCAATATTGCCTTCGCCATCAGCAAAAACAGTATTGTTGCTATTGTTAGCCAAAAGAGACAAAACTTTTTGATAGCTTTTTAAATTGTTGGCCTTGGTCCTCGTCCAACATTCTATTAAAGCATTTAAAGAACGATTGTTTTCTCGCAAGCTTAACCATTTGCCGTTTTTACTGCCCATCACTGGACCATGTATTGTTTTATAAGTGGTAAAAGATTTTGATTTGATTTCGCCCGCCTCTGTATACTTTAAATCAATTTTTCTTTGTGTAATATTTTTTTCTTCTTTTTCGTAAAGTGATACCCAGCCTGTTTTATTTTGTTTTATTTTTTCTTCGTAAACATCTGCAACATCTGCATAGCTACTGGTATGCATCCAGCCACAATGTGCATTGAAACCTTGATAGATAAACATTTGTCCCCAAGTAACTGCTCCATATACATTCAAACCTTCTTCACTGTTCATATGCATTTCTGATCTAAAATAAAAAGGTACGTGTGGATTGATGTACAACAACGCATTGCCATTTTTGCTATGCTTTGGGGCAATTGCAAATCCATTGGATCCCTTACTGTTTTCATCTTCAAAATCATAATTGATTTGTTGCGCCAACTTATTTTTATCACCATAAAAATTTTCTACGTCTTGTGTTTTTATGCCTCCAGTTCTTGTTGGTGACACACTGCCATCGGTCCACATCAAATGATACCATGGTTTAAAATAAGTAATGGCTTTGGGATGCACTTCGGGGTGTTTGAATAAATAATAATTTAAACCATCTGCATGTGCTTGTAATAAATTTTTAAACCAAACTGGGCTTTTATTAAAATCTTTTATGGCTTCCGCGCTATCTTGTATTAAGCGCATCATTAAATCTTCGTAGATGGCTTTATTGCCTTTCACTTCTGCAGTTCGGCCCAACATTTCTAAAAAATTAAGTTCTATTTGATCAAAATTTTCTTCGCATTGTGCATACATCATCCCAAAAACTGCATCTGCATCTGTCTTTCCATAAATATGTGGGATGTCCCATTCGTCTCTAATAATTTTTACTTCTTTTGCGTGCAAGGCCCAGCGGGTTTGATCTGCAACAGTAACACTTTGTGCTTGAATTGTAGCTGTAAAGCAGCAACTGGCAATTAGAATAAGTACAAATGCAATTTTATAATATTTCATAGGGTATCAATTAAAGTAAATGTGAATTTATGGATGTTTAAAGTTAAGCAAAAAAAAAGCATAAACTTTTTGGGTTTATGCTTTTTACCGAAAGGGTTAATTTATTAAATGCCCCAGGTTTTTATAATTTCTAAATCTTTCTTAGCGCATTCCAAAGGCGTTATTCCCTGATAAGATTCTTGTTCAATAATAAAATGTTGTGCACCACCTATTTTCTTGGCTAACAATGCAATGGCTTTAGGATCCAATACGCCTGTGCCCAAAATAGTACTTTCAAATCCATCATTCATTTCACCTTTTGCTGATTTAATTTCATCTTTCACGTGCAAGGATTGGAAACGGCCTGGATATTTAGCCACCCATTCTCCTGCTCTGCCACCCGCACCATACATATTACCAAAATCCAATTGATGGATGACTAATTTAGGATCGGTATGTTGTAAAATTAAATCATATACCATCGTACCATTTAATTTTTCTTTAAATTCAAAATCATGGTTGTGGTAACCAAACTTCATTCCACTTTTCTTACACAATTCTCCAGATTTATTAAATATTTCTAATTGGGTCATCAGACCATCATACGTGTTTCTAAGCTTTTCATCCATCGATGGGCTAATGACATAAGATTGACCTAAAGTAGCTGCATCTTCAACAGTTTGTTTCCAAGCATCTGTAAAATCTTTAGCAACACTGTCCCAATGTCTTGCAGTCATTACCGTATGACCACTAGGCATTTTTAAGCCCAGGTCATCTAATACCTTTTTAAAATCGCTAGCCCCCCAACCATAAAATTTACGATTGATGTAATTGGCGTGTTCTACGTATTGATAACCCATTTTTGACAAGGCTGTTAAAGTTTCTAATGGTTTTTTACCCATATCCTCACGCACAGAATACAATTGTATACCAATCAATCGTTTGGTATCAGCGATTGTATTTGTATTGGACCATAAACTGCTGGGTTTTAAGCTAGCCCCCACCATGGCCAGAGAAGCGGTTTGAATGAATTTTCTTCTTGAGTTTTGCATAGCAATCGGTTTTGTTATAAATAAACTTACTAAATATTGTTTGAAAAATAAATTAAAAAGGATAAGGGGTTGTATAGGCGTAAACTGGCTAAAGCTTTTACTTAAATAGGTGGTTTTTTATTAAAAAGCACCTATTTGATTAAACTTTACAATAAAAACTCCATCCTAGTTAGAATAGCAATTTTGTGCCAAAAACAATCTATTTACCATTCATCCTCAACTATTTACTTTCATAAAAAAGACGAATCAAAAGGCCGTGATTACTATTTAAATCAATGCCATTTTACGAAATGAGTCGTAATTTTAATAATCAAAATTTAATGCGTATCAAAAATCTTATTTTCCTAGCTAGCTTCCTATTTTTGACCTCTATGAGTTTTGCTCAAAATTTTCAAGTTCAAGGAACCATTATGGACAGCAGTGCAAAAAGAGCATTGCCTTATGCTACTGTTTCGTTAGTTCGTGCTAAAGATTCTTCTTTAGTAAGTTTTGCTCGAAGCAATGAGGAAGGAGGCTTTGTAATTAAAAATATTGCAGCGGGAAGATATTTATTGTCTATCTCTTATGTAGGCTATCAACAACAATGGGTCGCTTTTAAAACTGGAAACAATCCAAGTTTAAATCTAAATAATATTTATTTAGAAGATGCTAGCAAGGTAAGTACTGTAACTGTTACGGCCAGAAGACCACCTGTAGTGATTAATGGAGATTCTATTGAATTCAATTCAGAGAATTTTAAAACGGTTCCTAATGCAGTGGTAGAAGACATGTTAAAAAAAATGCCAGGCATTGAAGTGGATAAATCTGGTGCGATTACGGTGAATGGGAAATCCGTTACAAAAGTGTATGTAAATGGAAAAGAATTTTTCACTGGAGATCCAAAAATGGCCACTAAAAATTTACCTGCCGATGCCGTAGATAAAATTCAAGTGTATGATCGCAAATCCGATCAAGCTATGTTTACAGGCATCGATGATGGCAATGAAGAAACGGCTATCAATATTAAAACAAAAAAAGACCGTAAGCAATCCACTTTTGGGAAAATCAATGGTAGTGGAGGAACCCCAAGTAGATTTGACGGTCAGGGCAATATCAATAGAATCAATAATGATCAACAATTTTCGATTATAGGAACTGCTAACAATACCAATAGACAAAATTTTTCAAATGTGGACATGTCTAGTTTTTCAGGTGGTGGCGGTGGTGGTGGAAGAGGTGGTGGTGGGATGACATTGCAAATCAATAATGGTGGGGGATCAGATGCCAATACACAAGGGGTGGCCAATACCTATTCATTAGGAGGTAATTATTCCGATGTATTGAATGACAAGAAAATGGATTTTAATGCCAATGCCAATGTGAGTGATATTGAAAGAAACAATATCAGCAAATCCTTCACTCAAAATTTAACACCTGGTAATTTATTCAATCGAAACAGCACTTCAAATACGACCACTAGGAATGAGCAACAAAGAATTGGATTAACAATTGACAATAAAGTTTCCGAATCATTTTCTTTTAAGTATACGCCCAATATCACCAATCAACACAATACTTCTTTCGGAACCTCAACCAGTAGCACCTTATTGCCAGATGGCACTTTGACCAATGCGACCAATACCAATTCTTCAAGTATAACAGATGCTGTTAATTTAACCAATACTTTATTGTTAAGAAAAAAGTTTGCTAAAAAAGGGCGTACTCTTTCTTCAACCATTACGCAGGGCTATAATAATTCAAGTTCCAATAGCAGCCAATACACCGATCAATTAATTTACAATCTTGGTATCAAGACTAAGGATTCATTGATCGATCAAAAGAACAATCGTAAAGGATTGACCGAATCTTATTCTGCCAATTTGGTGTATACCGAGCCTTTAGGCAAAACATCCTTATTAGAGTTTAATACTTTTTTAAATAAAAATATTGGGTCCACAAGTAAAAAAGTTTTTGATAAAAATACAAGTACCAATTTATATGATGCATTAAATACTAAACTTACTAATGAGTACAGCAGTGAATATACTTATGCTGGTGGTGGAATGAATTACAGATTGAATCAGAAAAAATATAATTTCTCTACTGGATTTTCTTTGCAAGATGCGATGTTGAACGGAATGAATACCAGTGTCAATTCAAAAATCCAACACGATTTTAAAGACATCCTACCTTCGGCAATGTTTGTATATAATTTTTCTCAAACCCAAAATTTTAGATTCAATTATCGTACTTCTACCAATCAACCTTCATTAACACAATTACAACCAGTATTAGACCAAAGCAATATCAACAATCAAACCATTGGTAATCCCGACTTAAAAAGAAGCTATACCAATAACATCAACATCAGTTATTTCTCTACAAAAATTTTAGCACAGCGTAACTTTTTTGCTTTATTGAATGCACAGATTGTAAATAATGCAATTATAAATTACGATAGTATATTACCTAGTAGAGCCATACTTTCTAAACCTGTCAATGCAAATGGTTCGTATCGTGTGAGTGCCACCACCAATTACGGATTTGGCGTCAAACAAATTTATTCAAGATTTAATTTTGGTTTGAATGGAAGCATCAATAACAATCTTTCTTATTCTAGTGGCTTGCTCAATACAACCCTAGTAAAATCTGTTGGCCCTAGCTTTACGTATACGTATTCATTGGATGAGGTATTGGATATTAATTTGACCGCTAGACATACCTATAGCAATACCAACAATGCATTGAACGCTGCTTTGAATACCAATTACCTAACGAGAATTTACGGAGCAGATGTAACCAATTATTTGCCTTTTGAGATTGTTTTAAATCAGTCTTTGAATTATACGATCAACGAAGGTCGAGCCCCCGGTTACAATACAGCTGTTCCTATTTGGAATGCAAGTTTTTCTAAATTTTTTATGAAAAATAAAAGAGCCGAATTAAAATTCAGTGCTTTTGATATTTTAAATAAAAATGCAGGTATTTCAAGAAATGTTTCACAAAATCAAATTGTGGATCAATCTTATAATGTAATCAACCAGTATTTTTTAGTAGGATTTACCTATAGTTTACAAAAATCTGGCTTGACCGGGAATACGGGTGGAGGAGGTGGACCAAGAATGTCAATTAGAATGTAATAGATTGTATCTTTAAAAATAAATACAGCATAAAAATGAAAAAAATAATAATCGCTATTGCTTTAATTTTTGGGGTCACCCAATTGGCAATGGCTCAAATGAAAGAAGGCAAAATTGTTTATGAGCGTAAAATAAATATGTGGCGTATGATCACAGATCCTGAGATGAGAACCAGGATTCCAGAATTTAGAACTTCTCAATTTGAACTTTTGTTTAATGAGCAAGCCAGCTTATTTAGATCTGTTCCAGATGATGAGGCACCAGATCCATTTGCGAACAATGGTGGTGAAAGAGGCGGCGGACAAAGGTTTATGTTTAGAATGCCTGAAACAGCTACTTATACCAATATTGCTTCGCAAATACAATATGAATCACGCGCTATGTTTGAAAAGACCTTCTTAATTATAGATTCATTAAAACCAAGCAAATGGAAAGTATCTGATGAGACCAAGACCATTGCAAAACATTTGTGCAAAAAAGCAACTACTTCCGTTCCAGTGCAACCAACCATGCGTTTTGGTGGGGGCAGACAAGGTGGAAGAAACAATGCTGATACAGCAACAGCAACAAAGGAACCAGCCACACCTAAGGAACAAGAAGTGACTGTTTGGTATACCGAAGAAATTCCTGCATCCATTGGTCCAGATACGTATAATGGTTTGCCAGGTGCTATCTTAGAAGTAGATATGGACAACGGTGCCAATGTAACAATGGCTGTTGAAGTAACAACAAAATATCCAAAGAAAGAATTGGTGCAACCTACGAAGGGGGATAAAATGAACAGAGTAGAATTTCAAGAAGCAATGAAAAAGATAATGGCAGACATGCAAAGAGGTGGCGGAATGGGTGGCATGAGGATTAGAGTGAATCAATAATAATAAAAAAAAGTTTACATATAAATAAGAAGCTCCAAAGGCTTCTTATTTTATGATATACCATTTCCATCCAATAGTGATACTTCTTGGATCGCCAATATAATAAGCATAAGCAGCATTCCCTTTTACACTAAAATTTTTGGTGGCCATGGTTGAATAATAGCTGTTGCCTGCATTAAGAATTGCCAACCATATTTCAGATTTTTTAAAACCATAGCCAGTTCTAATATTAAAAACACTAAATCCAGGATACTTCGTGGCATTGGTTTCATCCATATAATAGGAAGATTGATCCAGCCATTCTAAAGATGCGTGTAAGGCAGCATTAGGTTTCCAATACAATGCCATATTGCTGAAAAAAGAAGGTGCGGCCGTCATTTGATTGCCATCTACCGTGATCCCTTTAATTTGTGTATGTACATAATTGTGTTTTGCATTGCTTGCATTCCAATGCCATTCCAATTGATTGCTAATTTTATATTTAATTTGATATTCAATACCTATATGTTGGGTACTGCCTGAATTTTGATTTAAGTTAACGCCGTCTGTTTGTCGCACCGAAATAATTTCATTGTTTCCATTGAGTTGATAAATAGAAAACTCGGTATAAAGTTGGGGCAATTGATACCAAGCGCCTATCTCCATATTTTTAAATTGCTGCGGTAATAAATAAGGTACTCTTACTGTATTGTAAATTTCTGTTATTTGCGGGGGAACGAATCCCTCACTATAATTTAAATAGCCACCCCAATTTTTTTGATTGTAGGTGAAACCTAATTTAGGCGCCCAGTTGTTAAAATGATTGTTGGAAGTAGGTGTACCATAAGGTAGCAGATTGTTAAATAAATATTCAAAATCATCATAACGCAATGCCATATTCCAATGCAATGAACTTGATAGGCTAGCTATGAAGTTGACATAAATTGCTTTATTATTAATTTGTGTGGTGTAAGACGTTACCAATGAATCTTTGATAGGGTAATTGTATTTTGTATACTTGCCAATGGCTGTATCTTTATAAATATCAATATAATGAGCAATTAAATTTTGATTTGTGTTGTCCCAATAACCGCCTAGTAACAATTTACTTTTAATAGAATTAAAATTCCATTGATGTCGTAGGTCTACTACGTAGGCATCAAAATGATTGCTATTCACTTGTCCTTTAAATTTAGTGGGGTTGGTGGTAGAAGCAATGGAATAAGTGGGATTTTGATCCATGGTATTGTTGCGAAACATCAAATTGATGGTAGTGAAACTATTTTCATTCCATTGGTAGACTAAATTTTGTCTAAAACGAAGTGCATTAATTTGTCGATAAGTAAAAGTTTGTTGACTGCTCAAGCTTTTTTGTGCAAAATGAATGCTATCCACTGATCCAATCATTTGAGTATGGTAATCAATATAATTCAAGCTTTGGTACCCTGTCCATTTGGTATTGATTTTAAAATCTCTTCGAATGGAAATGGTCTTTTTACTGTAATCAGAATAATCAACAGGACCATTTTTTTGATCGGTTATGGAACCATTCAGCATCCAGCCACCATGACTGGTTGGAAGTCCATACGACGCCTCTAATTTTTTTAGGCCGCCATCGCTTAGTTGGCTACTTATATTTAGTAGCTTATTGCTAGGGATCGGGGTAGAAATAAAATTAACAACGCCTCCAATGGCTTCGGCACCATACAAAGCCGAAGCCGGTCCTTTTAAAATTTCTATTAAATGAATATTGCTGGTATTGATTTCTATTAAAGCATTGCTGCTGTATAAACCACTGGTTCTAATGGGCATGCCATCTTCTAAAAACAAATACAATCCTTTTAAAGAAATGGGTTGACGAATGGCCATCATATGTTGTTCATTGCCTATCGAAGGCATGTAAACACCACTTACTTTATTCAATAAATAATCAATTCTTTGTGCTTTTGTTTCTTCAATCATTTTAGGACTAAGCACAGCAATAGCAACAGGGGAATTAATTCTTTTTTCTTTTAATTTATTGGCAGAAATAATAACAGTGGTGAGATTTGAAAAACTACTGTCTTGGCTTTTTACAGTAAATGCAGATAAAATTAGCGCAATAGATAATAAGTAGGCATGCCATTTCATAGCAGCAAAACTAACTTTAATTTACTTATATCTGTGGCTGAAGATGTTTATTTACTTACCTTTTCAAATTTATCTTATCTATTTTTTATAAGATATTGGTAGGCTATTTTAAAAAATAGTGCACAATTAAATAAGTAATAGCAGCTAAAACACCACTTACAGGAATGGTTAAAACCCAAGCCCAAAGTAAATTGGTGGTTACACCCCATCTTACTGCACTTAATCTTTTGGTTGCACCTACACCAATAATTGAACCTGTAATGGTATGTGTAGTGGAAACGGGAATACCCATTTGACCAGTAAAGAATAAAGTAAATGCACCCGCAGTTTCCGCAGCTACCCCTTCTAGAGGAGTTACTTTGGTAATTTTAGAGCCCATTGTTTTTACAATTTTCCAACCTCCACTCATGGTACCTAAACCAATGGATAAATAACAAGCCACCGGTACCCAATTGGGTAATTGACTAAAATCTTGCATACTTCCATTCGCAATTAAAGCAGCTCCAATGATACCCATCACTTTTTGTGCATCATTTCCACCGTGGCCAATACTAAATGCTGCGGAACTAAATAGTTGTAATTTTTTAAACATGTAAGCCAGGGAATGTGCGCTAGGCGTTTTAATTTTTTCTACATATAGATACACCAACATAAACAATATAGAAGCACCTACAATTCCATACACAATGATTGAATTGTCTGCTTTATCTATTTCCCCAGAAAATGTTTTCTCAATATTGAATTTGGTAATTTTAGCTTTTACGATGTCCTTATTTTTATCAGCGATAGGATAAATAGCATTTACAATAGTCAATGCCGAGTCTAAACCAATGCTACCTTCTAGATACAATTTTAAGGGGGCTTTGTATTCTTCTGTCTTATCTTTTGCAATATTGTATTCAGCTCTAGCGGCTGCATTTTCAGGAGCTCTTGCTTCTAAAACTAAAAAATCATTGGCATTTCTTACCGCATCTTTTAATTTACTTACTGCTACACTTTTTAACCAGCCACTGTCTTGTGCAACTTTAGCAATTTTATCTGCAGTAGAATTATCAAAATCTGATAAATAAGGTAAAATATGATTGTAAGCAACATTTGCTTTCTCAAGCTTCCCTTCATTTAATTTTAAAGCAGCGTTTAAACTTGTATCATTTTGTTTCTTTACAAGATCTTCTTTTATCGTTGCAATTTCTTTTTGGTATTTATCAATGCTGTAAAACTTTTGTACGTTCTCCTTTATTTTTGTGTCTTCAAATCTATCAAACATCAATACTGTACCCAAAGTAGCAATCGCAATGATGGCCAATCGCCACCAAATATTGCGCATGATGGTGACTACTGTAATAAATATGGAAATGACAATTCCAATGATGGGTGCTAAGAAAATAAATAAAATTGTTTTTAAGATGGTATCACTATCTACAATTTTAGCCCAAGAAAAATCAATGCCTTTGATCATTAATGCATGTGCAATGGCAGCGCCAGCAAAGCCTCCAATTAAAGTATGCGAAGAAGAAGAGGGTATTCCATACCACCAAGTAAGTAAGTTCCAAAAAATAGCAGCCAATAAGCCCGAAAAGATGACTGGCAAAGTAATAAAATCTTTATAAACAGTTTTACTAATGGAATTGGCTACCGCATGATCTTTAAAAATCCAAAATGCCACGGAGTTAAATAATGCAGCCCACAACACCGCTTGAAACGGTGTCAATACCTTTGTAGAAACCACTGTAGCAATGGAGTTGGCTGCATCGTGAAATCCATTGATATAGTCAAATATAAGCGCTAGCGCTATAATAATTATAAGTAAAGTCATCTTGCGTTATATTAAGCGTACTTGATAATAATGGATTCAATTACATTAGATACATCTTCAATTTTATCTGTTGCAATTTCAAGTACTTGATAGATCTCTCTTTTTTTAATTACTTCTTTAAAATCATTTTCTTGTTCAAATAATTTTTCAATACTCATGTCAAACACATCGTCCGCCTGATTTTCAATGCTGTTTACTTTAATCATGGCTTCTGTCATTTCTTTAATATTCTTCATATTGCGCAAACCCAAGACTGCCTTTTTTGTTTCTTGTGTGCCTTGTAATATTAATTCAGCTAGTTTATGTATTCCCGTATCATTTGGATTTACTTTATAAAAATTAATTTTTTTAGCTGAAGCATAAATATAATCTGCAATATCATCTAAAGAGGTAGCCAAGTAGTGGATGTCTTCTCTATCAAAAGGAGTAATAAAATTTCTACCTAATTCTGTAAAAATAGTATGCGTCAATTCGTCATTCTTGTGTTCCAGATTTTCAATCTGTGCCAAAATATTTGCTCTAACATCTGCATCAGGCTCGTTTACCATTTCTTTTAATTTGATTCCCATTTCATACACATGTTCAGCAACTTCTTCGAACAATTGAAAGAAAACTCTATCTTTTGGTAAAAAGATTTTCATGATTGAATTAAAGTCCATAATAAACGTTTTATTGATTTGAATAATGCAACACAAAAGTCCCCTTTTGACCCCAAAAGCACTTAGGCCCAATGTTACCAAATTGTTACCAAATGAGCTGTTGTTTGCACTTAAATCCAACATTTTTCTACCAAGCTGACTGAAAGCCTCTAAAGCTTACGAATCCATACATGGCAAAGGAGGCATAAAAAAAGAGGACCAGCAAACCGGCCCTCTTTCATAAATCCATAGCTTTCCCCCAAAAGCTGCTCAAAAATCTATTAAATAAATAAATTACCTATCCAATTTAGTTACCAATTAAGTTTCGTAATAGGTTATTTCCTATATTTAGTATATAATTTTATTTATATAGTAAGTTATTTACCTATTTTAATATTGAAAATCAATGTTTTATAAAAAAATTTTTTTTCTAAGCTTTGTGCTCTTTTTTTGTACAGTTAATGGAATTAAAGCATCCACAAGAGAACTACCAGAACAATTTTATACACCTAAAACCAGCTTTTTAGAAAAAATCTTAAGCTTTAAAGGCCTAAAAACCAAGCTATTCCTTTCTAAGGAAAATTATATTATCCCTGTCCAAGGAAGCATTTTTAGTGATAATGGTCAAGAAATGCTCAAATCTAATGATAGCTTGTTTTTATTGATACAGCGCACAGGAGTGGTGTATATTTTAGATGCCGTGGTAGATAGTGGTAAAACCTACAGTTTTCATAGACTGGATCATACCATTAACATTAACTACAATATAGATGCCAATAATTTTTTATACCACAAACATATTTTCAGTTTTGGGGGGTATGGCTTTTGGAGATTGAATGGACATCTTAGATCTTTTAACTACATAGATAAAGAATGGGACATTGTTCCATTGAACACAGAAATTGTTTCCAATGGATTTAATTGGTTCGATCAGCAGGAAGGTAAATTGTATGTCCCTTTCCAATCATTTATGAATGCTAGTATCAAAGGGAAAATGGCTGTTAGCACCTTAGGCTTGTATGATGCTTTTTATTTAGACCTGAATTTAAATGAATGGGTGAAAGTAGGCAGTTTACATGCACAAGCCCAAAAACTAATCATTGAGAATGATGTAAACAATAATTTTTTATTTACAGACAAGGGATTTATATTTCTACATAAGGAAGAAATCTGTTATTTTAATTTTTCTAAAAATAAAATATACAAATCTATTAATAGCGAGTTGAATCAGTTCTTAATGCGCAGGGTAAGCAATCAAAACATATTTTTTTATAAAGATTCCATATATAGCTATAACCCATCTATTCAAAAATTTGACGTCAAAAAATTAGCTATGACCGATTTTGAAGAATTGGATTTTCCCATATGGGGATTTGATAAGAACTATTATTATTATATGGTAATTTTGATGCTATTCATTATAATAATAGCAACAACTGTTTGGCTTTATAAAAGAAGAGTGAAGCAAAAGATTCAACAATCTAATTTAAAAATTTTAAAAACCAAATCTATTGTGCAAGTATTTATTGGAGTGGAACTGGCCTTAATTCAATTATTACTTAAAGCGCTTGATAAAGGGGAAAGTGTAGAAATTAATCAAATCAATCATGTACTGGGGATAAAAGATAAAAATATTGGTTTACAGAAAAAAGTGAGGAGTGACGTAATTAATACCATTAATGAGAAGTATATGATCATTATGAATGATGAAGTTCAATTAATAACCAGTGTAAGGAAATTGGAGGACAAGCGTTTTTATGAATATTTTATTAATGATTCCGAAATAAAATCGATTAAAAAAATTCTTGAAAGAAAATGATTTGTCATAGTAATGTCAAATTTCAACAATATCCTTAAAGTTTTAGCGCCCCAACTTATATAAATTCTACAGATTCAGTGAGCTTTGCGGCTGAATGAACAAGCTATTATTTATAATTCTTTTTTTAAGCCCATTTTTGCTTGCCAATGGCCAATTTGCGCCATCCAAAAACATGAATGATACTTTGTATGCCAATGGCGACAGCGTGGTGGTTACTGCCAACAGATCTGAACGAAAATTAAGTAATGTTACTGTTCCTGTTACCATCATCAACTCCAAAACTATTCAGCAAAACGGATCTTTACGATTGACAGATATTTTACAAGAACAAACTGGACTTACCTTGACCAGCGGATTTGGAGTAGGGGTTCAACTACAAGGGCTGAATCCTGATTATACAATCATTCTTATCAATGGAGAGCCGCTAGTAGGTAGGACCGCGGGGGTATTAGATTTAAATAGAGTTGCATTAGGCAATATTAAAAAAATTGAAATTGTCAAAGGTCCATCTTCTAGTTTGTATGGAAGTGAAGCCATGGCAGGGGTGATCAATATTATCACGGATGCGAGTACATCTATACCATTACTAGCTTCATTAAGATATGGTACTTACAATACCTTAGATGCAAGCGTTAATAATACATTGGCTTCTAAATCTTTGTTTTATCAAGGTTTTTACAATTATTATACTACCGATGGATACAGTATAAGGCCCAATAGTAATAATCGAGTAACCACACCAATTACCCGATTAACCACCAGTCAACAATTTAAATACAAGCTATCAGACAATACCAGTCTTGTTTTTAATACAAGACTTACCGATGAAAATATCAAAAGCAATATTGCTGTTTCTAATGGTGGAGTTACCATCTATTCCAATGGGGAGGAACACAATACGGATGTGAATTTAACTGGCTCATTGAATCATCGTTTTTCAAATCATCTAAAAACAAGTTTCAGATCTTATTTAACCAATTATGTTTCTAATCAAGATTTATTGACTTTATCGGGAGCGCCTTACACCGATTTATTAAATCATTTATTTCAACGAGTCGAAAATCAAACCGATTGGACTTTGAGCAAAAATCTTTCAGGCATTTTTGGTGCAGGGGAAGTGTGGGAAGGTGTAAAAAGTAGCAGATACGACAGTGAAAAAGTTAGAAAAAACAATACCATTCAATATGGTTTTACACAATGGGAGTGGGCACCCATTGAAAAACTAATTCTTGTAGGTGGGGTAAGGTTTGATCAAAATGCAAATTACGCTTCGGCTTGGAGCCCTAAACTTTCTATGTTGTATAAAATCAATGCGCAACATAAAATTAAATTAAGTGTGGGTCAAGGATTTAAGGCACCCGATTTTAGACAATTGTATCTAGATTTTACCAATGCTGCTGCAGGTAATTACAGTGTGTTTGGATCATCAGAAGCGCAAAAAGTAATAGGTCAATTAAATAGTTTGGGACAAATTGGTGCTTTATACAGTAATTATTATCAATTAAAATCTTTACAACCAGAATCATCTACAGGTATTCATCTTTCTTGGGATTGGACGCCCAATCAAAAAACTTTTATCAGCACCCAAATTTTTAGAAATGATATTAAAAATTTAATACAAGTACAACAAGTAGGAGCTTATATGAGTGGGGCACAAATTTTTAGTTATTTAAATATTGGCCGTGCATTTACCAATGGTGCAGAAATAGAAACAAAATACCAGTTAAACCAACATTGGACATTGAGTGGTGGCTACCAGTTTATAGTAACTGGGGATAAAGATGAAATAGCACAAATTAATGCTGGTACAGTGTATACTCGAAACACTTTAGGAGTGAGCAGTCGATTAACGATCAGTGATTATGTTGGCTTACCTAATATTAGCAAACACAAAGCACAGTTTAAAATCAACTATGTAACTGAGGATGGCTTTTTTGCCAATTGTCGTTTTGTATACAGAAGTAAATGGGCCGTGAACAATACCGATGGCAATCAAGTATATGATACTGGCGACACTTTTGCCGAAGGCTATGTTTCTGCCTTCACCTCCTTGGGTAAAAATTATAAAAATGGACTTTCCTTACAAGTTGGTTGTGATAATGTTACCAATTATGTAGACGCAAGTAATTTATCCAACTTGCCTGGACGGACTTTTTACTTTTCAATTAAATATCAACTTATAAATAAAAAATAAAAAAAATCATGAAAAAACTATTTACACAAATTTCATTAGTCTCTTTTTTAACCTTCACTTTATTTGCTTGTTCTAAATCAAGTGACACCACTGTAGTGAACAATACACCCGTCACCGCCACTGTTAAAGACCTTATGGCGGATACTGTTTTAGGATTGGATCCAACTAGTGGCATGCCCTATAGTGCAGGTAAGTATACATTTTATAGTATCGAAAACAATGCAATTGTATCCAATGCTGATAGCGCCACAACAAAATGGGACTTGGCATTTGCTTCTACAAAAATCTTAACCAATGGCGGTACCAGTGGAACAGGGAAAGGCGGTGCCTTTATTTATAAAGGTTTATTTGATGATATTAAAACCATTGCCTCCGATTCAGTTTTTAAGACGGACAATGCACCTACTGCCTATGCCATTACTACAGGAAGTGGAAATGGATGGTATACTTATGATGGAGCCAGTAATTTAATCACACCTATTGCTGGAAGAATTATAGTAATCAAAACGGCCTCAGGTAAATATGCCAAACTTGAAATACAATCTTATTATAAAGGTGGGGTAACATTAAGCCCTACAGCAACGGATGCAGAAAAATTAACCAAGTCACGATACTATACTTTTAGATATACCTATCAACCCAATGGAACAACCACTTTCTAATTAATTAAATAGTTGGATGGAGTAATGCTTTCCCCAAAAGCTCCCTTATGACAGCCCCTTTTGGGGCTGTTGTTGTTTTAATTATTTTGCTTTGAAACTCCATGTGAAATTAAATTCGGCAACAACATCGCCCGCTTCGTTTTTACCTACAGATTTACAAATTATAGTTTGACCTTGACCACTGGCAATGGCTTGATGTATGGCCGTTTGAATGGCAGAACCATCTTCACAAGAAAATAAAATCGTACCTATTGCCTTTTTAATAAAATGGGCTTGGGTGCTTACCACCAACATACTTACTTTAGGTTGGCGTTGGTACACTTGGCCAAAAGCCAACATCCCACTGCACATTTCAGCGGCCATGGCTTCAACAGCAAAGTATACAGATTTAAACGGGTTCATGCTAAACCAAGAATATCGAATACGAACCACACATTTTTCCAAATCAAAATGATGGATACGCAAGCCGGCAAAAAAAGCGGCGGGTAATTTTTGGAATAAAAAAAATCGAAATTTTATAGGACTCGTGATGAGTTGTTTAAAGATAGGGAAGGAAGGGTTCATTAGAATGCTATTAAGTTGTATAAAAATACGGAAAACCATTCAATCATGATTTCAATCAGTAAAAACCTTGACAATGGTCATACAATAGCAATAGTTTCAGCGCAAATTTTGCAGTTGGAATTTTAACACTCACTATAAATGATTATTATATGAAAATTTTTAAAATCGTTACACTATTTAGTTTCATAGTACTATTTTTTATGTACTGTACCAAAACTGATCAAGTAGTTGTTTCAACTGCTTCAAAAAATACCACAGATTTATTGTCTATTAAAGCAACCACCGCGCCCACCATTGACGGGGTGATTGATGCTATGTGGGATAAAGCTGCAAAATTAGAAATTACCCCTACTGTACCTGACCCAGGTAATGGATTGTTTGCTGGTTATATTGGAGATAAATACCTTGCTTCATTAAGGTCCATGTATGACGATCAATATATTTATTTTTTAGCGGAGTATGCAGACAAAGACCAAAACCAAAAAGTAGCTCCTTGGTATTTTAATCCAACGACAAAATTGTGGGCAAAAGAAAGCAGTGGTGATGTTTTTGATGTGAATGGCGTTTTAACAAGACAAGGTTTTGGAGAAGACAAGATGGCTATGTTGTGGAATATTGACAATTCTACTCCAAAATTTATTTCACAAACATGTTATGCGAGTTGTCATGTTTTTACACCCTATTATGATTATTCTACGGTAGGTACGCTGGTTGCAAAAGTGGGTAAAACAGTTTTGGATAGTTTGGTTACTAACCCAACTTATAAATCTAATTCAGGAAGTGGCAATCACTATACCAATGGGCCAAATGAAAAAATTGATATGTGGTGGATGCAACCTAGCAAAGGCTTAAGTTATGGAAAGATGGATGATAATTATCAAGACTATGCAGGCGGGCAAGCCATTACTAATTTAACTGGAGGCAATGCCAATGGAAGACATGTAGACGATGTAGCGGTAGCAAGTGTAGCAACAGTATGGCCTTTTAGACCAGTTTATACTGCAGATGCAACACAAGGTTCATTTGCGAATACTCAAAATTTAAAATTAGATGGTACAGGTGCAACAGTGGCGGTTCCAATGTATGTGATTCCAGGTTCAACTAGTAATTACATCAATATTGCAGATACAACTTCAGGTGGTGCAGCTAAAAAAGTGATTGCTGTGAGTTCAATAGGTGTATTGACATATAGTGGCGGAACGCTTGATCCAAATGTGGGAACTGATTACCAAAGATTGGGAGAAGATGCTTATGGTGGAATAGGTGCAAAATGTGTGCCTTCTGTAATTGTATCTCCATTAAAAAATGGCCGTGCCGATATTGACTGTGTTGCTGTGTATACTGGGACAGGGTATATTGTTGAGTACAGAAGAAAATTAAAAACCAGTGATGTTTTGAAACAAGACATTGATTTTACAAGCTTACAAGATCAACCTTTTGGCTTTGCCATTTGGAATAGAAATAACAATCAACACGCCATTCAGCCCAATTTGGTACTTAAGTTTCAAAAATAAAATGAATGCAAACGATTAAATGAAAATGTATGTTAACCAAAAAAATAGCCACATTATCAGGTTTCATTACCATTATGATGATCGCTATTACAGGATGTTATAAAACTTCGACCATTGTTGTAAATCCAGGAAGTAGTATTACTCAAACCATGAGTTTTAAAACAGATATCATTCCTTTATTTACTTCGAGTTGTGCAAAAGCAGGTTGTCATGTTGCAGGAGCAAAAAATCCAGATTTGACAGAAGCGAATGCATATAAGGCTTTAGTTGATGGAAGTTATATTAAAGCCAATGATCCTGAAAGTAGTGTATTGATGTTGTGGTTGACTGGTAAAAAAAGTCCAGTAATGCCAATGGGGGCGGGGCCTGATGAAAAAATCAATGCAAAAATTTATGCATGGATTAAACAAGGAGCAAAAAACAATTAAATTAATTTCAAATGAAAAATGCAATAACCAATACATTAATAATTCGCCTGATTCGATTGCCGCTCATAATGCTAATGCTCGTTTTAGGATTGAATGATTTAAAGGCACAAGATTCTACTCAGGCTGCTGCGCCTGTTGTGAAAAAGAAATCCTTTATTAAAAATACATTTGATGGAAATTTTATCATTGACAATCAAACAGTGATGGTGCCCATCAAAGGAACTTTTGAATTTGATATTCAGCACCGCTTTGGAACCATCGAACATGGTTGGAAAGACCTTGCTGGTTTGTTTGCAACTGCCAATATGTTGTTAGGCTTTAGTTATGTGCCTATCAAAGATGTACAAATTGGATTTGGTGCTACTAATGATAGAATGCAGGTAAATGGCAATTTAAAATATGCTTTAATAAAACAAACAAAGGACAATACAAGTCCCTTAAGTATTACTTTGTTTGCCAATTCTGTTATGGATACGCGCGCCAAAACGAGTTCTTTGCCCATCATCAATGTTCAAGATCGGTTGAGTTTCTTTTCTCAAATTATCATTGCAAGAAAAATAAATGAAAAAATTTCTTTACAACTGGGGCCTAGTCTTTCTTACTTTAACAATGTAGAAGGCTACTTTGATGAAAATAATATCATTCAATCAAAAACTAATAATGCGCATTTTGCTATAAGTGCTGCTGGTAAATTTAAATTAACAGAAGGGTTGTCTTTGATTGCGAATTATGATCAACCAATAACGCAACATCCAATGAACAATCCAAATCCAAATTTAAGTTTAGGATTGGATATGAAAACAAGTGGACACGATTTCCAAATTTTCGTGGGTAATTATGGATACATTTTACCACAGAACAACAATGTGTACAATCACAACGATTTTTCAAAAAGCCAATTCCTAATCGGGTTTAATATTTCAAGACTTTGGAATTTTTGATGGAGTGTTAAGAAAAAGTGGGTTTGATTACTGTAAGAGAGAACGAGAGCGCAGGGCTTAATTTTTAAGTCAGGCGCTTTTGTTTTAGGTGTTATGGGTCAATTTCCTATTATGACCAAAGTCATATTTTCTGCTGATGGGCATCATTTACCTATCAACAGTAAATCACAAACTTTGTATCCTATTCAAAACTAAAATTGAACTAAAATGAAAAACATTCCAACCTTAAGTCTAATCATTGTTTTTATTACTACTGCAAGTTTCACTTTATTTCAAAACAAGCCCTGGACTGTGCCAGAGCCTGCGGCAAAGAAAGCCAATGCCGTTAAATCTGATGCAAGTTCTATTGCAGCAGGTAAAGTATTATGGGGTCAACATTGTACCTCTTGTCATGGAAAAGCAGGATTAGGGGATGGCAGTAAAGCGGCTCAATTAGAAACGACACCTCCAGATTTTAGCAAGGCAATTGTGCAAGGTCAGACAGATGGCGCTTTATTTTTTAAAACATCAGAAGGCCGTGGCGACATGCCAAGTTTTAAAAAGAAAATTCCAGATCAAGAAGACATTTGGAACTTAGTGAATTACATGCGCAGCTTTAAAAAATAGTTTACAATTTTAAAATATTTTATGTCTAACATACATCCAGCCAAAAAAGAAAATACAAGCAGAAGAAAAATCTTAGGAGGGCTTGGCCTATTAAGTATGTTCCCCATCCTTTCTTTTGGTTGGTTCAATAAAAAGAAAGAAGTAGTGGCCTGTGCCCCTGAAACAAGCACTAAGATGATTAAATTTTTAACGCAAGATGGAACACTGGTAGAAGTGGATGCAACTAAAATAAATAAAGGGAAAGGAATGATATCCAATAGGCAGTTGCAGTCTTGGGTAAAAAAAGAATTGTAAAAAAATGAGCGGAATGAAAACAACCCAAAATACCAGAAGAGATTTTTTAGCTACCACCTTAATGGCTAGTGCGGCTTTGGCTGCTTGTAATTCAAAGAATCCATTTACAGCCGAAGAAATACCCGATGTACAACCATCTGGTAAAATGGTTAAATTATTATCAGTTGATGGAGAAATTATAGAAGTAGACAGCGCATTTTTAAAGCCAGTTCCTGAATTACCATCCGTAATGAATACGGAAGCTAGGGAAGGCATTACAGGGAAGAAATTTGTGATGGTGATTGATTTATCAAAATGTAAGAGTGTAAAAAAATGTCAAACTGCTTGCAATCATATGCATCATATACATCCAGGTCAAAACTGGATCAAAGTATATCCGATGCAAGAGGCAGAACATACAGCACCTTATTGGCAGCCAACTACTTGCATGCATTGCGATGAACCACCTTGTGTAAAAGTTTGCCCAGTAGATGCCACTTTTAAAAGAAAAGATGGCATTGTATTAATTGATAGCGATAGATGTATAGGTTGTCGTTTTTGTATGGCAGCTTGTCCTTATTCTACCAGGGTATTTAATTGGGAACAGCCAGTACTAGAAAAAGAAATTGCAGACAAACCCTATTCTTGCGAAACCAGTGTACCTCAAAAAAAAGGAACTGTTGGTAAATGTGATTTCTGTCCAGACATGGTGCGTCAAGGAAACTTGCCCCATTGTGTTTCAGCCTGTCCGAATGGGGTATTTATGTTTGGTGACTTATTAGAAGATACAGTTACCAATGGTGCTGAAACATTCAGATTTAGTGAATTAATTAAAGATAAAGCTGGGTATAGATTGATGGAAGATTTGGGAACCAAACCAAGTGTTTATTATTTACCACCAGTAAATAGAAATTTTCCTTTTGTAAATGAAGAGAAAAAAGCATAGGCTTTTTTCGATAACAGAGTAAAACTACTGAGGGCCTTTGCTGATAAGTATATTCTAATACTAAAAAAAATTAACGTGGATAAGTTAAAAGAAAATCAAATTATCGAAGATTTGTTGCCACAGAAATTTGGCAAACTTGGAAAAATTTGGGTAGCAAGTTTAATGGGGGTTTGTGCATTAGGAGCGTATGCGTATGGCCGTCAATTGTACTATGGATTGGAAGTGACGTCTATGAGAGATTATGTTTCTTGGGGTATTTACATTTCCAACTTTGTATTTTTTGTAGCCATTAGTTTAGTTGGCTCATTGATTACTGCAGTTTTAAGGTTAACCAATGTAAAGTGGAGTACCCCATTAACGCGCATCGCAGAAATCATTGCAGTTTCAGCCATCACTTTTGCTTCCTTGATTATTATTGTAGATATGGGTCGTCCAGAAAGATTTTATAATTTATTTATTCATGGGCGCTTACAATCTCCAATAATTTGGGATGTAATTGTCATAACCACTTATTTTTTTATCAGTTTATTGTTATTGTATTTCCCTTTGTTACCAGATTTAAAAATAATGATTGGATACAAAGAACGTAACAGAAGATGGCTACATCAATTTTATGTATTTTTAGGTGCTCATTGGAAAGACAAGCCAGCGCAATTTAAAATTACCCATAAGGCCATTAATATATTGGCTATTTCTATCATCCCTGTTGCATTTTCAATTCATACAGTTACCTCTTGGCTTTTTGCAACAACTTATCGACCAGGATGGGACAGTACCAACTTTGGTGCCTATTTTATTTCAGGAGCATTTTTAGTAGGCGCGGGTGGTGTAGTAGTTGCTATGTATGTTTTTAGAAAACATTATAAGCTACAAAAATACATCACTTACGATCATTTTGATAGAATGGGGAAAGTATTGGTTATGTTGGCACTGTTGTATTTGTATTTTAACATCAATGAATTTTTAGTACCTGCTTTTAAAATGAAAAAATCAGAGGAGGAACATTTACTAGGATTGTTTACTGGAGAGTTTGCGCCTTTATTTTGGTTTGCCATTTTTACTGCAATGTTTATTCCTATCATGATATTATTATTTCCAAAGGGTCGAAGACCCTTTCCCGCATTTATTGCAGGATTATTGGTGGTGGTGGGTTCTTGGTTTAAAAGATATTTAATTGTAACCCCAACTTTATTGCATCCATTTTTGCCTATGCATGATGTTCCCGCAAGTTATCATCATTATTTTCCGAGTTGGGAAGAGTGGTCCATTGCTTTAGCTTCTTTAGCCGGCGCATTATTGGTCATTACTTTCTTTGCAAGAATATTCCCTATTATCCCCATTCATGAAACCATACTTGAAACCGAAAGCCATGAAAATGAAAAACATTTTTAAATCTGTCTTATTCTTTATAGGATTTTTACCATCTTTTTTAAATGCACAATCCATTGAAAAAAATAGATTGGTCCTTGGGCTAAAGTATTACAATGACAATAATCTTATGCAACATTTAGTCGTGCAGGCTAAATCAAAAATTGATGGAAAATTTCAAAAAATTGAAAATATCTCTGTTAAGGTATTCATTAATAACGAACAAGATAAAAAAAATTTAATTGGAATTGGCACTACTACTGCACGAGGAGAACTAATTGTTCTAGTTACACCAAAGGCTAAAACAGAATGGATAAAATCTGCCACACAAAATTTTATTGCTGTAAGTGCTACTACTAAAGAATTTGACGAAGCAACTGGAAGCACCACTATAACAAAAGCAAAATTAAAAATAGATACATTAGAAGGTAAGATGGTACATGCAAAATTATTGGTGTTGTCGGATACCATTTGGAAACCAATGCCTGGTGTTGAAATGGTTCTAGCAGTTAAAAGAATAGGAGGAAATTTAAACATCAATGAAACGGCAACGTATGTTACGGATACTGCAGGAAATATTAATGCTGAATTTAAAAGAGACAGTCTGCCAGGAGATAGTAAAGGGAACTTAGTCCTTGTTGCTAATGTAATAGATAATGATGTTTATGGAAATCTAACTGCGGAGTCGACCGTTCCTTGGGGTGCAAAATTAATTTATATGACCAATTACAATCACCGCAGTTTATTTGCGCGAAGAGGTCATTCCCCTTATTGGTTGGAATTTTTAGCATATGGGATTATCCTTGCAGTGTGGGTAGTTATTATTTATTTACTTATACAAATAAAGCATATTGTTAAATTAGGTTTGGACTAAGATTGGTTGGGTTTTTAGTAAAAAAGGCAGTTCAAAAGAGTGCCTTTTTGAGTATATGACCTAATTTTAAGACCAAAACCAAACGAAATGCAAAAAGGACTTCAAACCTACGATTACATTGTATTTGTCATGTATTTCCTAATAATAGCCAGCTATGGATTTTGGATCTATAAAAGAAAAAAATCGGCTACTTCTAATTCAACAGATTTCTTTTTAGCAGAAGGTCAATTAACATGGTGGGCGATTGGTGCTTCTTTAATTGCCTCTAATATTTCTGCCGAGCAATTTATTGGCATGAGTGGGAATGGTTTTAGATTAGGTATTGCTATCTCTGCTTATGAGTGGATCGCAGCAGTTTCTTTAGTAGTAGTGGCTGTATTTTTTATGCCGGTGTATTTGAAAAACAGAATTTACACCATGCCCCAATTTTTAAAAACAAGGTACAATGAAACAGTGGCCATGATCATGGCTATCTTCTGGTTGTTCTTATACATATTTGTAAACCTTACTTCTATTTTATATTTAGGCGCTATCGCCATTAATAATTTAACGGGCGGAGCCAACTTTCATTTAATAATGATAGGCCTTGCACTATTTGCCTTGTTTATCACTTTAGGAGGAATGAAAGTAATTGGCTACACCGATGTAATACAAGTATTGGTTTTAACCATTGGCGGATTCATTACTTCTTATATAGCTTTAACAGTGGTAGGAGAAAAATTTGGTTATGGTAGTAATGCCATTGCAGGATTTAATCATTTATTAAAAGTTGCCCCCGATCATTTTAAAATGATTTTTGATAAGCCAGGTAATGGCGCTACGCAAAAACAAATTGACGATTATTCAAGTTTACCTGGACTAGCCATGATGGCAGCAGGTATGTGGGTTGCGAATTTAAATTATTGGGGATGTAATCAATACATTACACAAAGAGCCTTAGGGGCCGATTTAAAAACAGCAAGAACTGGAATTTTATTTGCAGCTTTTTTAAAATTATTAATGCCCATACTAGTGGTACTTCCAGGTATTGCAGCGTATGTGCTTCATCAAAATGGAGAACTACAACAAGAAATGTTAAGTGGTGGTAGTTTGAATCAGGACAATGCCTATTCTTCTGTAGTAGGATTTTTACCTATTGGACTGAAAGGCTTATCTATGGCGGCTTTAACGGCAGCGATTGTGGCCTCCTTAGCTGGTAAGGCCAATAGTATTTCTACTATTTATTCTTTAGATATTTATAAAAAATATATTAATAGAAACGCTACCGATACAAAAATAGTCACTACTGGACGCGTTATCATTATTATATCTTTAATCATTGCTATTATTATTAACTGGCAGGATGCATTGGGTATTGGGGGTAAAGGCGGATTTGAATTTATTCAAAAATATACTGGTTATATTTCACCTGCCATCTTCCCTGTTTTCTTATTAGGTTTCTTCTGGAAAAAAGCCACTTCAAAAGCGGCCATTACTGGAATTATTGTAGGTGTCATATTGTCTATCGTCTTTGATAAATTTATTGTGGGCTGGGCGGGTAATGAAACTATTTTATATACAGCTTATTCTAATGGACATGGCGGGTTTGAAATTCCTTATTTAATTCAAATGGGATTGGTATTTGCATTTACCATGATTACTATTGTGCTAGTAAGTTTATTAGATAAGAGCGGACAAACACATGGAAACGATTTAATAGATGACGGTACTAAATATAAATTGACTAATGCGCATTTGGCAATGGTCATTATTGTACTTGGATTAGTAGCTGCTATGTATATTCGTTTTTGGTAATAAATATGTATGATTTAATGTATCATGAATAAATTGATAAAAACTAAAATGCAAAACAACCTATTAAAATGAAAATAAAATTTATAAGTATATTTTCTTTTCTATTGCTTCTAACAATCAGTACCGGGTTGTTTGCACAAAAAAAAATTTCTAATCAACCAACACAATTAATTACGAATGTGCAATTAATTGATGGTACAGGCAAGCCTGCGTATAGTGCATCGGTAAGAATGCAGGGAAAGAAGATCATGCAAGTAGGTCAATTAAAAGCCAATCAAAACGAGCAGGTAATAGATGGGCATGGCCTTGTGTTAGCGCCTGGTTTCATTGACTCTCATAGCCATCATTTTGGAGACTTAGATGATCATCCGGAGGCCATTCCTACCAATAGCCAAGGCATTACTACTATTATTATAGGTCAGGATGGAGCTAGTTATGCAATGGATACCTTAACTAAAATGTTTAAAGCGCATTCCATGGCTGTAAATGTAGGCACCTATACAGGCCAGGCAAGTTTAAGAGAAGAAGTAATGGGTGAGAAAGATGTATATAGAGAAGCCAGTCAGGCAGAAATAGATAAAATGAAAATTATTTTACAAAAAGAATTAGACAAAGGTTCAATGGGTTTGTCAACTGGGCTGGAATATGAGCAAGCTTTTTTTTCAAGCAAAGATGAAGTAATACAATTGGCGAATCTAGCTGCTGCTGCTAAGGCAAGATACATGAGTCATATAAGAAGTGAAGATGTAAGATTACAAGACGCCATTGATGAGATTATTGAAATAGGAAGGGTCACTAAAATGCCTGTACAAATTTCACATATTAAAATTGCTAAAAAAGATGATTGGGAAACTTCTACTACATTAATTGCCAAATTAGAAAAAGCAAGAGCTGCTGGAATTAATATTACTGCCGATGTATATCCTTATACTTATTGGAACTCCACTTTAAGAGTTTTATTTCCAACCAGAGATTATACCAATCCGGTGAGTGCCGAATTTGCAGTGAATCATACATTTGATGTGAATGAATCTTATTTAGTAAAGTATGCACCCGTTGAAGCGTACAGAGGCAAGACAATTGCAGCGATTGCGGCGATGAGAAATGAAAAACCATCTGTTACTTTAATGGCATTGATTGCGATTGCTTCCGATTTTAAACAAAAGAATCCCAATTTTAAAGGAACAATAGAAGCCATTGCTGCAAAGTCTATGATAGAAAAGGATGTAGCTAATTTTATAGCTTGGCCTTATGCCAATATATGTTCAGATGGTAATGCAGGCGGCCATCCTAGAGGCCATGGTGCTTTTACAAGAGTATTAGGAAAATATGTAAGAGAAGATAAAATCATTTCATTAGAAAATGCCATACATAAAATGACAGGCTTAACTGCTGCACATTTAGGTATTAAAGACCGTGGTATTATTGCAGCAGGTAATTATGCCGATTTAGTTTTATTGAATCCGGCAACGGTGAAAGACAATGCGACCATTCAAGACAGCAGGGCTTTATCAACAGGTATTGAAATGGTTTGGATCAATGGACAACTTACGTATCAAAATCAAAAAGCTACCGGTAATTACCCAGGTGTACTTATCAAAAGAAAATAAATTTTAAAATAAAAAGAAAGGTTAGCAAGATGAACAATGCAATTGTATTAACGAATGGATTATTAAAAGCCTTGGATGCCAAAACTGCACACGGACTAATTAGAGGCACAGAGCGCTTTACCATTAAAGGGGTGGTAGACTGCGCAGCTACTGCTGGTCAAGATGCAGGAATATTATTAGACGGTAAAAACAGAAATATACCAGTATTTGAAAATTTAAGCGCTGCAATAAGTTCAGTTACTGATATTCAATTTTTAGTGATAGGAGTGGCTACTGTGGGAGGAAGATTACCGGGTAATATGTTAACTACTATTGTTGAAGCTATTCATGCAGGTTTATCTATTGTCAATGGTTTACATGAATATTTAAATGAGAAGCCTGAGATAGTAGCACTTGCTAAAGAAAAAGGGGTACAATTAATTGATGTAAGAAAACCTAAAACCAGAGAGCAACTAAGCTTTTGGACTGGAGACATCTATAAAGTAACTGCGCCCATCATAGCTGTAATCGGTATGGATTGCGCTATGGGCAAAAGAACCACAGCAAGAATGTTAAGACAGGCTTGTGAAGCAGACGGACTCCGGGCTGAGATGATATATACTGGACAAACCGGTTGGTTGCAAGGCGGTAAATATGGTTTTGTTTTTGATTCTACTTTAAATGATTTTGTATCTGGAGAATTAGAAAATGCGATTGTTACTTGCTGGAAAGAAACGCAACCCGATTTTATTTTCTTAGAGGGGCAGTCTTCTTTAAGAAATCCGAGTGGTCCTTGTGGTATTGAATTATTAATATCAGGGAATGCTAAACATGTAATATTG
>CAIPJS010000021.1 GCA_903865435.1 uncultured Bacteroidota bacterium
ATTTTGTAAGAATTTCATTAGAAAATAAGTGCAGGACAAATTATTGCTCTAATTCAAGCAAATAGCTAAAAAGACGAGCGCTGATCAAATTACTTGAAATTTCAGGGAAAAAATGATCATCTAACCTACTAACTGGTAGTATTCTCTTGGTAGAACTTGAGATAAAGACTTCTTTGGCAGTTTTTATTTCTGCTAATTCAATGGGTCTTATTTCTACTTCTATTTGATGTGCTGCTGCTACTTTTAAAATGTTCTGACGCGTGATGCCTTTTAACATCTGAGTAGCCGGGGTGATCAATTTATTTTCTGGGGTAACCATAAAAATATTTGACCTAGGACATTCGGTAATACTTTCCTTATGATAATACAATATATCATCTGCTCCCAAGGACTTCATCCAGGGTTGCAACCATATTGCCATTAAGTAATCTGTTGTTTTTACTTCTGCCAATTGTCGTTGAAAGGGATGGCTCACTAGGTGGATGCCTTTGGTAGAAAGTTGATTGTCTGGTACAGCCAAAACCTGTTGTAATACAACAAGCCTTGGGGCACTAATGGTATAGCCATCTGCGGAATCTCCTCCCGAAACAAACATCCGAATGCCTGAGAAAGGCATTTTATTTTTTTCAATTAGTTCGGCAACTATTTTTTTAATTTCTTCTTTAGACTCTTTAATGGTTAAATGCATGATAGAAGCAGAATTAAACAAACGTTCTAAATGTTGCTCTAAAAATAAAGGCTTCCCATGAGCCACTCTTAAAAAATCAAAAATGCCATAGCCTCTTTGCACCAATAAATCGGATACAGGTACACCCGCATTTTCAAGTGGCTTAATTTGATGATTGGCGTAACAATACAATGTGCTCATTTAAAAAAATTTATAACAGATTCAAATGTAACAAATATAAACTAAATTAGTAGAGACGTAAATTATTGCCTACTAAAATATATTGAATGAATAGATTGCAAACCGCCGACTATCTTGTTTTTTTTCTGTACTTTATTTTAATTAGTGCTTATGGCTATTATATTTTTCAAAAAAAGAAATCTACAAATTCTAGCTCTACCGATTTTTTCTTAGCAGAAGGTGCACTTACCTGGTGGGCCATTGGCGCTTCACTGATTGCTTCTAATATTTCGGCCGAACATTTTATTGGCATGTCTGGTTCGGGTTTTGCATTGGGCTTAGCCATTTCTACTTATGAGTGGATGTCTGCTTTTACTTTGATTGTGGTAGCGGTTTTTATCTTACCCATTTATCTGAAGAATAAAATATTTACCATGCCGCAGTTTCTTTCAAAAAGATACAACGATACGGTAAGTACCATCATGGCCGTATTTTGGTTGTTGGTGTATGTGTTTGTGAATTTAACATCCATTATTTATTTAGGCGCCTTGGCCATTTCTTCTATAACGAACATCAGTTTTGAAATAAGTATTATAGGATTGAGTGTGTTTGCAGTGATTGTTACTTTAGGTGGCATGAAAGTAATTGGTTATACCGATGTGATACAAGTAATTGTTTTACTTATTGGAGGATTGGTGACTACGTATTTAGCAATTACATTATTATCTGAACAATATGGTTATGGAGGGAATATACTTAAAGGACTTACTGTTTTAAGAAGAGAAGCACCCTCTCATTTTCATATGATCTTTGATAAGTCCAATAAATATTATCCAGAATTGCCTGGTCTCTCTGTATTGATTGGTGGCATGATGGTGAATAATTTAGCGTATTGGGGCTG
>CAIPJS010000022.1 GCA_903865435.1 uncultured Bacteroidota bacterium
ATTTTTTGAAAAATCCTTCACAATGCTCAATTATGACCTTTATCATTGTTTCAGAATCATTTTCAGCACCTTTTTTCAGAAATCATTTAGACCATTTGTAAGTTTTAATATTTACATATGATTGATTTTTCCTCCATTGACCTATTACCCATCATCATTTTTAGGTTTTGAAATAATTTTTTTACCCCAATTTTTAAGTAAATTCAATCACTATTTAACGATTCAATTAAAGAAAATTAATATGCCATCAGCAAATCATTTTGACGCCATTGTTATAGGTTCTGGAATTTCAGGAGGTTGGGCCGCGAAAGAACTATGTGAAAAAGGTTTAAAAACTTTAGTGTTGGAAAGAGGCCGTAATGTTGAACACATCAAAGATTATCAAGGCACTGAAAAAGATCCTTGGGAATTAGCACATCGTAATTCTATTACACAAGAAGATAAAAAAAATTCTCCCATACAAAGTAAATGTTACGCTTACGATGAAGTGTCCAAAAAGTTTTTCGTGAACGATATAGAAAACCCTTATGTTGCTACAAAACCTTTTGATTGGATTAGAGGCAATCATGTGGGTGGTCGTTCTTTAATGTGGGGCAGACAAAGTTATAGGTGGTCTGATTTAGATTTTGAAGCCAATGCAAAAGATGGTTATGGAACCGATTGGCCAATTAGATACAACGACCTTGCACCTTGGTATAGCTATGTTGAAAAGTTTGCAGGCATTAGCGGCAATAGAGATGGTGTATTTAATTTACCCGATGGTGAATTTCAGCCACCCATGGAAATGAATGTGGTAGAAAAAATGGTCGCACAAAACCTAAAAACAAAAATGGGTAGGCCCATGATTATTGGAAGGTCGGCTAACCACACTGCAAAAATTGGAACCAGAGGTCCTTGTCAATTTAGAAATAAATGTCATCAAGGTTGTCCTTTTGGTGGCTACTTTAGTTCCAACGCTGCTACCCTTCCTGCAGCAGCTGCAACGGGTAATTTAACTTTAAGACCCGACGCTATTACTACTGAAATTTTATACGATAAAGAAACAGGCCGCGCCAAAGGGGTGCGCATATTAGATGCCAACACTAATTTAACGGAAGAATACTTTGCAAAAATTGTTTTCTTAAACGCTTCTACTTTAGGTACCGCTCATATTTTATTAAGTTCTGTTTCAGAAGTATTCCCGAATGGTTTTGGCAATAGTAGTTTGCAAGTAGGACATAATTTAATGGATCATCATTATGGTGTAGGTGCTTATGGCGACTATGAAGGATTTCAAGACGTATACACTTATGGCCGCAGACCCAATGGTATTTATATTCCAAGATTTAGAAACTTAGATGGAGGATCTTCTGCAGGTTATTTAAGAGGCTTTGGTTATCAAGGGGGCGCTTCCAGAAATTCTGGCGAAAAAAATGGTATTGGAATTGAATTAAAACAAAGTGTTACTGAGCCAGGTAAATGGAGCATTGGCTGGGGCTCATGGGGTGAACATTTACCTTATTATGAAAACAAAGTAACACTTGATAAAAATAAAAAAGATAAATGGGGACTACCTGCTTTAAATATTGATTGCGAGTTTAAAGAAAATGAAAAAAAGATGCGCATTGATATGAGAAACAGCGCCGCTGAAATGTTAGAAACCGCTGGTATTAAAAATGTGGGTTCTTATGATAATATGCCGGCTCCTGGTTTTTGTATACATGAAATGGGAACAGCGCGTATGGGTAAAGATCCTAAAACATCTGTATTAAATAAATGGAATCAAATGCATGAAGCAAAAAATGTATTTATTACGGATGGTTCTGCCATGGCTTCTTCTGCCTGTCAAAACCCATCACTTACTTATATGGCATTAACAGCCAGAGCTGCCGACTTTGCTGTAAGTGAATTAAAAAAAGGAAACTTATAAGGTTTCCTTTTTTATGCTTACTTTATTTTTATACTTACTATAATGTATACTTACAATTTATTAACGCTGTTAATTCCTGCTATTAATTTCTGCGTCTAATATTTGAAGCTCCTGATGAGGTCGATTCTTTTACATTCGGATTACCTCTATAATTAATATCGCTAGCACCACTAGAACTGGCTCTTAAAATTTCTGTAACATTTGCATTTACATGACTTGCACCCGATGCATGTAAAATGGCACCCTTTGCCGTTAAATTATATAATTTGGCATCGCTAGCACCTGACACTTCTACTGCTAAATCATCTACGGTTCCTGTTAATTCAATGTTTGATGCACCACTTCCATCAATATCAATACTTGTTGCATTTACTTCTCCTTTATAATCTGAGGCGCCAGTTAATTGGTACAATAAAACACCCGCCTTTATATTCCCATGAAAATCCGAAGCACCTGATAATTTGATTCTCATTTTGGTAGACTCCATCGTATTTACTAAATGAACATTACTTGCACCCGAAGCGGTAATCGCATCAATATCTTTGATGCTAACATATGCCTTGGTTTTATAATTGCCCCATTTTTTCCAACTAAACCAAGTTCCATGATCACCCAAACGAATAATTAAAGTTCCTCCAACTACCTCGGTAAGAATATGATCTCTTATTTCATCTTCCGAAGCACTTACTGCCACTTCATTGGTATTGGATTGTGTAAGGTATAAATCAATGGCACTCGACACACTGATGGCGTTAAAATTGGCCACTTTTCTTACCTGTGCATGATTGTCATACACCACCGAAGTCTTGTTTTGCGCACTTAAATTGCAGCCCGTTAATAAAATAACTCCAAACAATAGCTTTTTCATAAGTAGATGATTTATTTACTTAAAACGTAATTATTAGTATAAAGTTACTGCGCTTTGTATCATTTTTCTGGCTAATTTTGTGCTGTCCTCGGGGTGCTGTAAAAGGCTGAGAAAAACCCGTTGAACCTGAACAGGGTAATGCCTGCGAAGGGAAGGTCATCGCAACACGCGCACTTCTCATTGCTATTATTCCTGTTCCCAGTATCAATTTTTTGAAACATTTAAACTTTAGTAATGACTAAGTTATTGGGAACATTTGCCTTTTTATTAATGACCGCCACTGGTATGGCACAAAAACCTTTGTCAAAAAAAGACAGTATTCTAAAATTTTCTGACAGCATTCGGAATCTGCCTCCTTTGGAAGTAAGATCGGTAAGAGCCAGTGAAAACAGTCCTTTTGCATTGAGCAACTTAAACAAAGCTGCTTTAGAAAAAGTAAATTATGGTCAAGACCTACCCTTTCTATTACAAAATACCCCTTCTGTTGTAGTAAATTCAGATGCAGGAACCGGTGTGGGTTATACAGGAATAAGAATTAGAGGTACCGATGGTACTAGAATCAATGTCACTTTAAACGGTATTCCTTACAATGATGCCGAAAGCATGATTACCTATTTTGTGGATCTGCCCGATTTTAGTTCTAGTTTAAATAGTGTTCAAATACAAAGAGGTGTAGGCACTTCCACCAATGGTGCCGGTGCGTTTGGTGCGACCATTAATTTAGCTACCAATGATTATCATCCTGAAAAATATTTATCCTTTCAATCCAGTGCAGGCTCATTCAATACATTTAAAAATACTTTGCAATTGGGTACTGGTTTAATCAAAGGTCATTTTACAATTGATGGCCGTGTAAGTAATATCAGTAGCGATGGATATATGGATCGGGCAAAATCCAACCTAAAATCATTTTATCTAAGTACTACCTATTGGGGCGATCAATCTTCTTTAAGATTAAATATTTTCTCAGGCTGGGAAAAAACTTACCAAGCCTGGTACGGTGTGCCAGAAGAATTATTGGCAACACAAAGAACTTACAATCCTGCAGGGATGGAAAAATTGGATGCACCTTATAACAATCAAACAGACAATTATCAACAAACGCATTATCAATTGTTTTACAACAAAACCATTAATTCCAAAATGCAATGGAACACCGCAGTATTCTTAACAAGAGGTAAAGGCTTCTATGAAGAATACAAAGGGGGTGCTGTCTTGTCTGATTATATTGAAACCGCACCAGCAAATACGCTTGATCTAGTGCGTAGAAAATGGTTAGATAATAATTTTTATGGGCAAATAGCCTCTTTGGTTTATGAAGAAGGTAAAAACAAATACACGCTTGGTGGCGCATGGAATACCTACGATGGATTGCATTATGGCAGATTACCCTATTTAAGCAATTTGGGCATATCCCCTAATTTTAATTATTATTTTAACAATTCCATTAAGAAAGATGTCAATACCTATATCAAATGGAACCATCAATTTACCGAGGCTTTCAGCAGTTTTGTGGATGTACAATACCGTAATGTTGTGCACAATATGTATGGCTTTGATCACAATCCAGATTTGTTGGTAAAAAGAAATTTTGATTTTTTAAACCCAAAAGTGGGATTGTTTTACAAAACAAAGCATACCAATTATTTTGCAAGTATTGCCATGGCACATAAAGAGCCCAATAGAGATGATTTTGAAGCAGCTACCATTGAGCAACCCAAACAAGAAGTTTTAACTGATTTGGAAATAGGTTTTAAAAACAAACAGACAAATTTTGAGTGGGGAGCGAATGTATATTTAATGAGCTACAAAGACCAATTGGTGCTTACTGGAAAAATTAATGATGTAGGCGCTTATACTAGAACCAATGTACCTAAGAGCAGTAGAATAGGTATTGAATTGGAAGGAAACTGGAAGATCAATTATTTCTTAACCAGTTCAGGCAATATCACATTTAGCCAAAATAAAATTGATGCATTTACCGAATACATAGACGATTATGACAAGGGTGGTCAATTGGCCATTGTGCATAAAAACACAGCTATCACTTTATCGCCTAATCTAACAGCCTATCATAGTCTTCAAGTAAAATTAAGCAATCAATGGAATGTAAACTTTACGAGTAAATATGTTTCCAAACAATATTTGGACAACACTCAAAATGAATCAAGAACTTTAAAAGCCTATTTCTTACAAGATATAAGTACTTCGTATACATTGTGTACCAAACCAAAATGGGATGTCGCGCTTCAAATTTATGCTAATAATATTTTTAATAAATTGTATGAGCCCAATGGGTATACCTATAGTTATTTATATTTAGGCGCTATCACTACTTCAAATAATTATTACCCAATGGCAGGTAGTAATTTTTGGATAAGCTTGAAAATTAATTTGAAGTAAAGAAGTTTTTAATGTTTTCTTCGATCGAATTTAATGAATGGTTCTTATCAATGGCATTTAAAAAGCTATCCAAGAATTGTCCAAGGCTGGTCAAATTACCCGTTAATGAATTTTTACCTATTACGCTGCTAATGGTTTCTTTTTTATTGCCAAATAAATAAACATTAGGGTCCTTTTTTAATAAAACAGCATTTAAAAAATGCTGCATGATTACATTGCCTGCCTGATCCAATACCAATGCTACTTCTAATAAATAATCACGTAGCGATTGTATTTTTCGGGTAAATAATTTTTGCAATAACGCAAAAATAAAACCAATAGGTGCCGTTACAGACAATAAAAAAATAGCAATTAAAAAAAGTAAAAAGCTGGTTAAAATGCCTTTTTTTCTTTCTTTTGTTTGAATTTCATTTTCCATAAAAAAATAATTTTAGAAATGTTTCTAAATAGACTAAAGTTTCAAAGTATTACTACGCTTTAATTGTATTCAATTGCTTTAGAATTCAATCTAATTAAGGCTTTTAGCCGCTTAAACAAATGTATTAAATATATTTTGTAGCATCATTTTATTTTTTATTTTCAGCAAAACAAATCAAAATAAAAATGAAAAACAAAGCATTATTAGTGGGCATCAATCAATACCCAGATCCAAGAAATGAATTAAGAGGTTGCATCAATGACATCAATGACATGTTTCATTTTATTACTCAAATTAACCCTGTCTATCAAAAAGAGCAGGTGAAAACTTTAACCAATCGTCAAGCAACTAAAAAAGGAATCGTAGAAAATTTAAAATGGCTATTAGAAGAGTTGCAAGCAGGAGATCAAATTCTATTTCATTACAGCGGCCACGGCGCTCAAATGCCTACACAACATCCAGCACTTGAAAAAGATGGCAATGATGAAATTATTTGTCCTTATGATTTTGATTGGACGGCAGCCACCACCCTTCGTGATAAAGAATTTGCAGAAATTTTTAAAGCCATCCCCAATGGAGTACATTTTGTTTGGATATCCGATTCCTGTCATGCCGAAGATTTGTCCCGAGATCCAATGGATCAACCCAATCGTTATCGATTCATCAATCGACCAGCAAATTTAATTCCTTCCATGGATGCAGCATCGATTGCTTCAGCTCCTATCCTTACTCCGCTCAACGGTGCATTACTAAGCGCTTGTGCATCCGATCAAGTAAGTGCTGATGCTTATATAGACAATAGATTTAATGGCGCTTTTACTTATTATTTATTGAAAAATTTAAAAGTACATGCCAAGCAAATGCCTATGAATGAGCTCATCAAATTGGTCAATGCCGATTTAGCTAAAAATGGTTATGAACAAGCCCCGCAAATCGAAGGTAAATTAGAAACTGTATCATTTTTTATTTAAACCTTTTAGATAATGAAAAAATCATTGGGGCTATTTTGCTTACTACTTTTATGGTGCCCACCACTTGAAGCACAAAACAACCATGAAGGCCTTTTAAATAAATTAATTGAAACAAAATACAGCACCGAATTGTATTTAATAACGCATTGTAATAACCAAAATCAAAAAGACAGTGCCTTGGCTACTTACAATACGCTTAGGTGGAAACTAGATGGGTTTGTTTATCAATTGTCTGCAGATATGATTGCAAACAATAGTCCTCGAATATTAAGATTACTCAACAATTGGTGTAGGAGCAAAAAAAGTAAACCCCCAATTGATGTCTATGTTCAACAAATGATTGAAATTGAAAAAATATACAACAACAGTATTTGGGCGCCATCTGAAAAAAATAAAACTTTGAATTTAACCACCAATGTATTTTACTTATTAAAAGATTCCTGGACCATTTTAAATGGATTAAGTGACATCAAAACACAAAGAACCATGGCTTTAGTAAACCTATTGGATCAAACAAGATTAAGTGACCCATTAATAATTCTAAAACAAATTAAATAAACAATGAAATTGGTAAATGCAATTATCCTGGGAACTTTGCTTCCCAATCCAACATGCCACCCGCAACATTCACCACATTTTTAAAACCATAAGGCTCTAACATCATACAAGCTTGCCCACTTCTATTCCCACTTCGACAATAGATGTATACGATTTCTTCTTTTAGATTTTCTATATCCTCTATTTGTAAAGTTTGTACTTGGCCTAGTGGCAATAAAATTCCACCTATATTAAAAGCTGCATGTTCATGTGGCTCGCGCACATCTACTAGATTTAATTTCTCTCCGGCGTCTAATTTTGCTTTTAAAGCTTCTACGGTAATGGTTTGCATCTTATGAAGTATTAATATTTTTTTTATTTAATGGAATCTTTCTTTGAAATCACAGGCGCTACTTTATCTATCACAATGTCTATAGTACCCCCTTGTATGGTAGCGTTTTTCAAGGGCATGCCTAATGAATCCAATTGCGCAGAAAAGGAACTAGGGGTTTGTTGAATGATGAATGCATTAGCAGTATCTTGAATGGTAGTAGAAGAAATAATATTGCCTAAACTCAAACCCAAACTTGTTAATGTAGATTTTGCCATTCCCACCGTTAGCCCAATTAAATCAGGCACTTCAATACCAATACCATTGCCCCCATCACCTACCGTAAAATTAATCATGGTACCCGAAGACAGCTTCGTTCCTGGTGCAATGGAATTAGCCCCTACCAATTGATCAATGATGACATTCTTATTTCTATTGGTGACTAAATTAATAGCCCCCATTCTCAAACCCAATACTTTTAAATAGGTCTGTGCACTTTTTAAAGAGAAGCCAATCAAGTTGGGCATATCCACTTGAGGTGCAATTACTCTATTAATAGTCAAGTAAATGGTTCTTCCTTTTTTTACAACTTCATCCGATTCTGGAGTTTGTCTCAATACCCCATTTCTTGCTAAAGTATCTACATAAATAGAATCCTGCAAGACTACATCAAAACCCAAAGCCTTTATATTTTTTTGCGCAGCTACTACATCTAAGCCTATTACATTGGGTACTTTTTCGGTTTTACCATTGCCTGTAATCCAACCTAAGCAAAAGAAAAAGAGTACGATAACTACAATAATAGCTCCAATGCCTGTTAAAACATTTACCCACAAAGGCTTTTTTAATAATTTATCGATGGCTTCCAAAATAATAAATGTTTATTGGTTTATCTGGAAGATAAGCAATCTTCAATAATGGTTCCGTAAAAATCAGTTAAGCTCCAACCCATAGCCCTTACTTGCTGTGGAATAATACTTGCCTCACTTTGACCAGGCACGGTATTCACTTCCAACAAATATGCTTTTTGTAAAGTCTCATTGTAGATAAAATCTATTCTAACCACTCCGCTACAATTAAAAATATTGTATACTTTGGTTGCGGCGGCTGTTAAATCGGCTGAGATGGTTTCTGTAATTTGCGCAGGTGTAATTTCTTCGCTCTTGCCTTCGTATTTGGCAGCGAAATCAAAAAATTCATTTTCAGTTTTAATTTCTGTAATGGGCAATACCGTGGTAACGCCTTTGGATTTAAAAACACCAATGGTAAATTCTCTTCCACTAATAAATTCTTCTATCAATACCTGATTGTCTTCTTTAAATGCTTTTTCTAAGGCAGGGACCAATTGTTGTTCTGCATTTACTTTACTTATTCCAAAACTACTCCCTCCATTATTTGGCTTTACAAATAAGGGCAGTTTTACTTCGGCTAAAATTTGCGTTGCAGTTAAAGGATGTTCCTTAAATAGATGTAATGATTTTGCAACATGCACGCCGCCAAATCCCGCAACGGCTACTGTATATCTTTTATTAAATGTCAATGCAGAAGTGGCAGTATTGCAACTGGTATAAGGCAAACCTATTAAATCAAAATAGCCTTGCATTTTTCCATCTTCGCCGGGCGTTCCATGAATGCACATGAGTGCAATGTCAAAATTTATTTTTTGTCCTGCTTCTACAATACTAAAATCGGATTTGTCTATAGCTACTTCTTCTCCTGCTTGGTTTTCATACCACCAACCTGTAGGATGTACATCGATTAGGTAAACATCATACTTACTTTTGTCCAATGCATTGAACACTGTTTGAGCACTTTTATAACTGATTTGCGCTTCGGAACTTAAACCTCCAGTAACCAATGCTACTTTCTTTTTCATGGATGGTAATTGATGCCCCAAAAATACTTAATACAAGGCATAAAAAAAGGGAAAATAAATTTCCCTTTTTAAAATATGATTTAGCTGTGTAATCTATCTTTTTTAGCTAGCAACACTTCGACGGTTTCAACGTACATTTCGTCAGGTACGCAACAATCTACTGGGCAAACCGCAGCACATTGTGGTTCTTCATGAAAACCTTGACATTCTGTACATTTGTTTGGGGTAATATAATAGGTATCTGCAGCTACTGGTGCAATTCTTTGTCCAGCATCTACCGAAGTACCGTCTAATAAAGTGAAAGCACCTTTTACAGTAGTACCATCGGCAACAGCCCACTCCACTCCACCTTCGTAAATAGCGTTATTTGGACATTCTGGTTCGCAAGCACCGCAGTTAATACACTCATCCGTAATTTTGATAGCCATAATAAATTATTTAAATAATTAGTAACGTAATTTTGCCCTACAAATATAAAGAACAAGCATGAACTTACAAGCAAGAATAACGGCTTTTTTTACTTTAGGCGCGCAATTTTTAAACTCAGAAAACGAACAACTGGCAGTGGTTAAAAATAAGGCCTATCAGCAAAATGCATGGTTTTTGCCTCATTTTATAAACCACGCCTTGGCTCAAATCAATCAACAATATTTGGCATTAGACCCGCTAAAGTCTTGGACAGCGGCCTATCCCAATATTGCTCATTTGCCCACGGGTAAAAAAGTTGGCATTGTTATGGCAGGCAATATCCCCTTGGTAGGATTTCATGATTTATTAAGCACTTTGATTGCAGGACATAATGCCGTTGTAAAACTTTCTTCCAAAGACACTATTTTAATGGAATATGTAATTGATTCCTTACAAAAAATTGATCCTACTTTTAAGGATTTAATACTAGTACAAGAACAACTCAAAAACTGTGATGCTTATATAGCCACAGGCAGCAACAATACCAGTAGATATTTTGAACAATATTTTGGTAAATACCCGCACATCATTAGAAAAAACAAAACATCCGTAGCCATTTTGGATGGGACAGAATCTGCAGTCGAACTTAATCTATTGGCAGATGACATGATGCTCTATTTTGGCATGGGCTGTAGAAATGTCACACAAATCTGGGTTCCATTAGAATATGATTTTATCCCTCTTTTGAATGCTTTAAAGAAATACAATTATTTAGGGGATGAACACAAATTCAAACACAATTACGATTATCAATTGGCATTGTTGATGCTGAACCGACAATTTTACATGGATTCGGGGGGTATTTTGCTTAGCGAAAACCCTTCTCCCTTTGCCGCCATTTCCAAAATACATTATCAATTTTATACACCGGGCAAACCTCCAATTATTGATACGGTTGATGTCCAATGTATTGCGGGTAAAACGGGTGTACCTTTTGGCAGCCCCCAAACCCCTAGCTTATTGCAATATGCAGACGGGGTGGATACCCTAGATTTTTTAAGCAATTTTTAAGAAAAACGAATGATTTCGTAAATTTTTTGTTAAAGACCCTATTTCATTTTGTGCCCTAATTTCATGTTCCTAATTTTATGATGGATTTGGCACAAGATTTGTTAGAAGAATTTTATACTTATTTAGTTAAACATAAAAAATGCAATTATGAATTTGAATTTTAAAAATGTATTAGCCATTATTGGTATTAGTGCTTTAACTACTATTGGAAGCATGTGGACTTATGGCAAATGGTCAAAAACATCTAGCGCTTTTGACAACGACGGTAAACTGCCTTCAAACTATGCAAGCTTTTTTAATGGGAATACCCCAGGCACGACAGTAGATTTTACCCCCGCTGCCAATGCCGCTTCCCCAGCAGTAGTGCATATCAAAACAAAAACCAACGCAAAAAAAGTTGAAACCAATCCAAATCAAAGAAAACAAAGAAACCCATTTGGAGATTTGTTTGGCGATGAAGATATGTTTGGTGACTTTTTTGGTGGTCCAAGAATTCAACCAGAACAAAGAGCCAGTGGAAGTGGTGTATTAATTACTGGGGATGGATACATTGTTACCAACAACCATGTGGTAAATGGTGCAGATGAAATCAATGTTACTTTAACTAATAAAAAAACATACAAAGCAAAAGTAATTGGCGTAGATGCAAGTAGCGATATTGCTGTAATCAAGATTGATGCAACCAGCTTACCTTATTTAGTATATGGCAATAGCGATGAAATTAAATTAGGCCAATGGGTCTTGGCCATCGGGTATCCTTTGAGTTTAGATGTAACCATTACAGCCGGTATCATTAGTGCAAAAAACAGATCTATTGATATTAATTCTAGACAAAGTGATAAGCCAGTTGAATCATTTTTACAAACAGATGCTGCAGTGAATCAAGGCAATAGCGGCGGAGCCTTAGTCAATACCAGTGGGGAATTGGTAGGAATTAACTCGGCCATAGCTTCTCCTACTGGATCTTATGCAGGCTATTCTTATGCCATTCCTGTGAACATTGTTAAAAAAGTAGTTACCGATATTGTAAAATTTGGAACCGTACAAAGAGCTTACTTAGGCATTAGCTATCCTAGAGAAGACATGTCCGAAGAACAAATTAAAAAAATGAATGAAGAATTAAATACCAAATATAAAGAGGGAGATGGTATTTTAATTACAGATGTATTGGAAGGAAGTGCTGCAAAAGCTGCTGGCGTTAAGAAAGGGGATATTCTTATAAAATTAAACGGAGTAAATGTAAAATCATCTCCTGAATTACAAGAACAAGTGGCAAGATACAAGCCAGGAGATAAAGTAAGTATGCAGGTTAAAAGAGATGGTAAAGAGGTAACAATGGATATAACATTCAAAGCAAAAATTGGCACCAACGATCTAAGCAAGAGCAGTAAGGCTGCTGAAAAATTAGGTGGCAAATTAGAAACCTTAGACAAAGCTACCGCAGAAAAAAATGATTTAGAAGGTGGCGTGGTGATTAAAGAATTGGGTACAGGTATCCTAGGAAAAAGCAGAGTAGAAAAAGGATTTGTGATTACCCATGTAAATGAAGAGCCAGTTAAAACAGTAGAAGAGTTTTATGAAGCATTGAAAAAAAGTAGTGGAAACAATATTAAAATTGGCGGTGTATATCCAGGGTATTTTGGAAACTATGCTTTTATTTTAAACTTAAATGAATAAGCAAAACTTGTCATAAACAATTGTTTTATTTGAGTTAGGTGGTAAAAAGAGCCCCTCGAGATTTCGGGGGGCTTTTTAATTTTTCTATACTTCAAATTTAGTCCTAATCTTTCTTTTTAGGAGATTTGATCACAAAATGATATTCACCAGATCCTAAGTTGGTTTCAAAGTAATTATTTTTTTGACCCACTAGCGTTATCCCATTTGCATTTTTCAAACCTACCCCATTCTCAGAAACTAAATTGACATCGTAAGTTGGAATAAATACAGAAGCATAGGTATTGGCAGGAATGGTCACATCCAAATAAATATTGTCCCCTTCAAGTTTCCAGCCACTGCTTAATTTTCCATAATAGGTTTGTAAAGAAGCGGATGCATTGGTAAAGCCCCCTCCAATATGTGGTTGCACTTTACTATGCTTGTATCCTGCACCGTCTTCATAAGTATCCAAACCCACCATTTGACGATACATCCAATCTCCTATGGCACCATAAGAATAGTGGTTAAAGGAATTCATACCCGTAGTTTGGAAAGTACTGTCTGGCTTTTGACCATCCCATCTTTCCCAAATGGTGGTCGCGCCCATCTTCACTGGATACAACCAAGAAGGATATTTTTCTTGCAATAATAACTTATACGCCACATCACTATAACCATATCTGGTTAATACATGACATAAATAAGGTGTTCCTAAAAATCCTGTAGTCAAATGATTGCCATAACTATTTACATTCTCTGACAATCTTTTAGCCGCTTGATCTCTTAAATTTTCAGGAAGCATGTCAAAGTTCAAGGCCAATGTATAAGCTGTTTGTGTACCAGAAACCAATCTTCCATTGGCAGTGACATATTCTCTTAAGAAAGAAGCTTTAATTTTTCCTAGCAAATCTGTATAAAATTCTACATCCTCTTTTTTACCTAAAACATTGGCTGCATTAATTAACAATTGAGTGGATTGCGCATAAAAACATTGTGCAATTAAATATTTGTCTGTAACTGCAGCACGTCCATCATTGTCATCTTCGGGTCGATAAAACAACCAATCCCCAAAATGAAATCCGGTATTCCACATATCACCCCATGATGCTTTGCGAATGCTTTCCACATAGGCTTTCATACTCGCATATTGATCTACTAATACTTTCTTATCGCCATAAGCCAAATACACATTCCATGGAATGATGGTAGCCACATCGGCCCATCCAGCGCTGTTCACAGCATCCTTTCCTAAAATATTAGGGACTACAAATGGCACTTTCCCATCCAATTGATCTGCTGCAACATCCTTCATCCATTTTGCAAAAAAATTATTTACATTCAAATTAAAAGTAGCCGTTCTTGAAAATACTTGTGCATCTCCAGTCCAACCCAAACGCTCATCTCTTTGTGGACAATCGGTAGGCACATCTAAAAAGTTTCCTTTTTGACCCCATTGAATATTGTGTTGCAATTGATTTACCAAAGTATTTGAAGAAGTGAATTCTCCAGTAGATTTCATATCAGAATACAAAGCCACTGCAGTAAAATTATCCGCTGTAATTTCTCCAGGATAACCTTCTATTTTTAAATACCTAAAACCTTGCCATGTAAAATGAGGTTCAAAAGTTTCAACGCCAAATCCGCTGAGCACATAATTATTTTGTGCTTTGGCTGCGCGTAAATTATCGGTATAAAAATTTCCTTGCTTGTCCAATACTTCAGCATGTGATAAAGTGATTTTATCTCCTGCATTTCCTTTGGCTTTCATGATTACCCAGCCTACTAAGTTTTGACCAAAATCAATTACTTTTTCTCCTTTAGGTGTAGTAAATATTTTTATAGGCTTAAACACCTCATGCTTTTTAATCAATTCATTTTGTGTAGCAATTAAATTGGCATTATTGAAACTTGCAACTTTAGCATTTAACCAAGCCTCATCATTAAAGTTTGTTGTAGCAAACCCAATTTTTTCTTGACGTGCATCAATGGTTTCTCCATTGTAAATTTCAGCATATTCAATGGCGCCTGTACTTGTTTTCCAACTATCATCAGAAACAACTACCCCTTTAGTTCCATCTGTATAAGTAATATTTAACTGAAACAACAAAGCAATGTCTTTGCCATAATTGTCTTTATTATTTGCAAAACCCATCACGCCTCTGTACCAACCACTTCCTAAAGTTACCCCAATGGCATTGTTGCCAGATTTTAATAAATTAGTTACATCATAAACTTGATATTGCAAACGAGTAGCATAACTGGTCCAACCTGGAGTCAAATAAGCATCTCCTACTCTTTGTCCATTGATTTGGGCTTCATACATTCCATGTGCAGTAATATATACCGTTGCAGCTGCAATTTTTTTAGTAGACGCAAATTGCTTTCTAAATAATGGACTAGGCCTATTGCTTGCCTCCGTAAATCCTGGCACGATCCATTTTGCTTGCCAATCTGAAGCGTTTAAAAATGCAGTTTGAAAATTTGCCAGCGAACTCCATTCAGATGCCAAACCATCATTGTCCCAAACTCTTACTTGCCAATTGTATTTTGTATTAGATTTTAAAGCAGGGCCTGCATATTCGATCATTACAGATTGACTGCCTTTTACTTTGTCAGTAGCCCATACTAATTGCTTTCCTTCGGATAATTTAATTTCATACGCTGCTTGACTTGAACTTCTTTTAGTAGTTTCTAGTGCCCAACTAAATCTGGGTGCAGCCATATCCAATCCAATGGGATTGCTTTTGTTTTCCACTAGTAAATTAGCAACTTTCACTTGCGCCAAAGTAGTCGCTAAAACAAACAGCATGCTTGATAATAAAATGAGCTTTTTCATGTATGATTTTGTATTTTATTTTTTGTAGAATAATATTGTAGTGAAATTAAATTAGTTGGAATGGATTGGGTATTCCAATTTTTATGCACCACCAATGCAGCGCCTAATGCAGAAGCCTGTGGAATGGCCGCTGCAAAAATTTCATATTGTGCATAGGACTTGGCAAGTAAATTCATAAAAATTTCGTTATGGCTAAAACCACCGTCTACAAAAATTCTTTTTACATTGGTATTAGCAATGATTAAGTTAGTACTTATTATTTGTTTTCTAACCAGCTCGGCTACCAAATTATGATAAGCGGTTTCATAGTCCTTATATTCACTTAGTTCCTTCATATTAAACGCTGTTGCTATAGGAACCATAGCATTAAATTTTACTGTAGAATAATAATCGGAAGATTTTTTAAAATGATTATTTAAAACCAAAACCCCCAGCTCATGTTCTTTACCACTAAATAATCTTGAAGCTTTTACAGGCTTACCTGTGTAGGATAAATAACACAATGCATCTTGTTTTAATTCATTAGAGGTTAATGGTGATTCATTAAAAGGATGTAAGCTAATACACCAGGTACCAGTTGAAATAAGCAGAAAGGGTTCATGAAAAGAACTTAGATAAGGAATTAAAGCAGCAGAGCTATCGTGCAAACCCACTGCGCTTTTCAAGGCAGGGAAAAGTTTATCCAATCCCTCCTCCTTTACCCAATGATGATAACCATGATTTTCAAAATTCCATAACATGGTATGGCAACCAATACTTGTAATATCTGATGCTAATTCACCTGTAACTAAATAATGAATATATTGAGGTAAGTGTAAAGCCCACTTCATTTTTTGAAATAGTTCAGGCTTTTCTTTTTTTATTCGATACAACTGCAGGCCTGCATTTAAATTACCTAAATAAGGCGAGGCAGTAGTTAATGAAATCTCGTCTAAAGAGCCATATTTATTTTCAAAAGAATTTTTAGTGGCTTCTTGTAAAGGTTTTAAATAATTATATAAAGGTTCTATTAGCGCTCCTTTTTCATTTAAATAAACTAAACTTGCTCCATAGGCAGCATAATGAATAGCTTTAATTGTATACGCCGACTCTTTTTTGACTGTGTCTAAAGAAGATAGAATCCAATTAGATAGTGCCAATATATCTTCGCAAGGAAAACCATCTTCGTCTATGAGTTCAGTAATTTGAGTGCTTAATTCATATACTACCTTATAAGCTTCATTGAATACAAAAAGCTTTTTATTGGTTTTACCAATATCGAATATTAATATAACAGGGATAGGATGCATGAATTAAGAAGTCAAGGTTTAATTTTATTCAAAGAGGTAATCTATTACTTATTAATATTACAATCCTGTAGCAATGGTACTTGTCCCTCTTTCTTTGATCAAAGCCTCTCTTATTTTATTTTGCCTAAAATAAGCAATAGGATCTAATGCGCCTCCCGCTCTTAATCTTGCTTCTGCTATAATGGCTCTCACATCGGTTCTAAAAGTACTTTGTAAAATTTCTTGGGCTGCCACTACATCATTGTTTTCTTGCGCTATATTTAATTGCGTACGATTTACCAATAACGCTTGTGCATAAGAAATCATAATGGCTTCAATAGATTGTAATAAATCTTCTAAAGGGTCTTTTACATTATGGCTTGCATCAATCATCCAACCTAGGTCGGTAGCATGATTCATTCCTCTTGCATCCATACCTTCTATCAATTCATTAAATATTAAAAATAGTTGATAGGGCTTAATGCTTCCTACTGTTAAATCGTCATCGCCGTATTTACTATCGTTAAAATGAAAACCTGCTAATTTTTTTTCCATTAATAAAAGTGCCACAATTTGTTCAATATTGGCATTAGGTAAATGATGTCCTAAATCCACCAATGTAAATGCTTTAGGGCCCAATTTATTCGCATATAATAATGACTGACCCCAATCGCCCACTGTCATGGAATAAAAATTGGGTTCAAAGGCCTTGTATTCCACAAAAACTTTCCAGTCAGCTGGTAATGCTGCATAAATTTCTTGCAAACCTTCTAATGTGTTTTGAAACGCTTTTCTAAAATTCAATTGTCCAGGGAAACAACTTCCATCACTTAACCAAACTGTTAATGCTTTAGAGCCTAACTCAACACCATGTTTGATTACTTCTATATTATGTTCAATGGCTTGTTTGCGAATGGCTTTATTGGTATTTTGAAGGGAACCAAACTTATAACTTAATGCCTGCCCTTTTTGATCCTGAAAAGTATTCGAGTTCATGGCATCAAATTTCAAATTCAAATCGGAGGCTAAATTTTTGATAGCCCCATAATTGGAGGGTATGTCCCAAGGAATATGTAAAGAAATGGCCCCACTTGAATGATTCAATGCATGCAAGATCCCTACATCTTCCATTTTTTGTTCCAAGTTACCTGGCTCCCCGGCTCCAGAGAATCGAGCAAAACGCGTACCACCTGTACCCAAGGCCCAACTAGGTATGGCCACATTAAAGTCCATCAATTTTTGAATGATCAATTCTACATTAGGTATTTCGGATTTTGCAAAATCAAATCTTTTTTGATGCACTTTTTGAAAATCACTATTGTGTTGATCTATTTGTTTTTTATCAATTCTCATCTTTTATTTTTTTATCTAGTTTGAACATTAAAATAATAAGTAACTAGTACTAATTAAAAAGTAGTGGATTATTTTTAGGACAAATAAAATACATTGGTTAAGGGTATAGAAATGGGTGAGTCATTCGGATGTGTTAACATAATATCTTTCATATAGGCCCACCATTTTTGCATAATGGGCTGCAGTGGCAGCGCGTCTAATGCCAATGCATCTTCAATTTTCATCACCCCAAATAAAGAACCTGTTGCTTCATTTAAATAAATGGCATACTCACTAATTCCAGTTGTTTTTAATAATGCAGTTAGTTCAGGCCATATAGCATCATGACGCTTTTTATATTCAGCTTCATTGCCGGCTATTAATTTCATTTCAAATGC
>CAIPJS010000023.1 GCA_903865435.1 uncultured Bacteroidota bacterium
AATAATAATTTGTTGGGTGGCGGGGTCTAAGAAAACATCATTGGGAATATAGTCTTGGTCCATAGCCAATGTTTTTTCAATTACGGGATGCCTTCCAGCAGTAATATTTAAAATAGAGTCCTCTGTTAAACTAGGTTTGCAATATTTATTTTCTTTTGCAATTTGTGCAAAGCATAATAAACAATCCAAGGTTCCAATTAATTGTCCATTGTTTTGAATAGCGCCCATCTCTGTAAACACTTTGTCAAGTAAGTCTTGATACATTTCTTGTTCAAGACTTAAAATTTTATCTTCAGCGCCCAATATTTTTTCTTCGTAAATTTTTAATTCAGGGGTAATATACCTTTCTGCGGTCGTTAAAGTTTGCTTGCGTATCCACTCGGCAGGTACTTTGTTTTTATGCACATGGGTTACTTCTAAATAATATCCATACACGTTATTGTATCCGATTTTTAAAGAAGAGATACCTGTAATTTCTGCTTCCTTATTTTGTATTTGGGTTAAGAAGTCTTTGCCGCCACTGGATATATTTCTAAGTTCGTCTAAAGTACTAGAAACGCCTTCTTTAATAAAACCTCCTTTCACAGTAGTGGCTGGGGGTTGCTCTTGTAATGTATTTAAAATGGCTTTCTTGCTTTTATCACAAACGGCTATCTCTTTTCCTATTTCTTGTAAAAAACTATTTCTTGATTTTAAAACTTGTTCTTTAATAGTTGTCACCGCCTCTAATGATTTTGCTAACTGCATTAATTCACGAGGCTGAATTTTTCTAGTTGATAATTTACTTGCGAGTCGCTCTAAATCCCCACAAGATGCTATCAACTCACCTAATTCACTACTGCCATTGCTATCTTCTAATAAACTTCCTACAGCGTCCAAGCGCTTATTAATTTGCGAAATAGATTGTAGTGGAAATATTAGCCATCTTTTTAATAACCTTGCACCCATGGGGCTCTTGGTGGCATCCATAATTTCAAGCAATCCTTTTCTATCCGCCCCATTGCCTATTAATTCTAAATTGCGAATGGTAAATTTATCCATCCACAATATTTCTTCACGCACAATACTTTTAATTGTATGAATATGTTGAAGGTGTGGGTGCTCTGTTTCTTTTAAATAATGCAGTATAGCGCCAGCTGCCATGATACCCAATTTTTGTTCTGCAATGCCAAAGCCTTTTAAAGTACTTGTTTGAAATTGCTTTAATAATTGTTCGGTAGCAAAGGCTTCATCAAATATCCAGCTATCTAATCCATAGGTATAAAATCCATTCCCAAAACTTTCTTTAAAAGCGGCCTGATAATTTTTAGGATGTAATATTTCCGCTGGTTGTAAGCTTTGTAATAATTTATCTAAATAATCCGTGCTGCCTTCTGCAATTAAAAATTCTCCGGTAGTAATATCTAAAAAAGCAATGCCTCCTTTTTCATTTTCTACATAAATAGCTGCTAAAAAATTATTGTTTTTATGTTCTAATAATTTATCGTTGGTGGCAATGCCAGGCGTAAGCATATCAGTCACACCTCTTTTTACAATTCCTTTTACCGATTTAGGATCCTCTAACTGATCACAAATAGCTACACGGTGTCCCGCTTTCACTAATTTATGCAAATAAGTATCTAAGGAATGGTGAGGGAAACCTGCTAGTTCACTAGAAGAAGCTGCTCCATTATTTCTTTTGGTAAGAGTAATGCCTAGAACTTTGGAGGCAACAATGGCATCTTCACCAAATGTCTCGTAAAAATCGCCCACGCGAAATAGCAAAATGGCATCGGGATATTTTTGCTTAATAGCCCGGTGTTGTTGCATGAGTGGCGTATCGGCACTTGATTTTGACATGGTGGACAAACCTACATAATTTTTCATAAAAAGCCTACTTTTGCATATGCGCAAACTAAGCAAGGACGAGTTGGGACGAAAGTCGGTGGCCGACTTTAAATTGGCCGACAAAAAGCCCCTGGTGGTGGTCATGGACAATATCCGTAGCATGCACAATGTGGGCAGTGTTTTTAGAACCTCCGATGCTTTTTTAATTTCAGGTATTTGCCTTTGTGGTTTTACACCTCAGCCTCCTCATAGAGACATTCATAAAACAGCCTTAGGCGCCACTGAATCGGTAGACTGGGTCTATTATGAAAATACCTTTGATGCAGTCACTGCATTAAAAGAACAAGGGTATAAAGTATTTGCCATTGAACAAACCCAGGGATCTATATCTTTGGAAAACTTCAAAACTTATATCAACGAAAATTCAAACATAGGTTTAAACAATTCACTTGCTTTTGTGTTTGGAAATGAATTGGAAGGAGTGAGCGATCAGGTATTGGCTATTTGTGATGGAGCCATTGAAATTCCACAATACGGCATGAAGCATTCTTTAAATATTTCAGTAGCCGCGGCGATTGTTTTATGGGAAATGGTGAGATAGGTATTACTAGAAATAAGTTAGGTATAGAAGAAATAGGATAGGTATAGATAGAAGAGTAAATTATAATTAATAGAATTAAAATATGTCGGCAGTTAAAAATTATTTGAGCTTGGTTAAATTTTCGCATACCATTTTTGCATTACCATTTGCACTGATTGGCTTTGTGCTAGGCCTGAGAGCGCAGTGGATGGCTCAGTTGCCGGTAGAGCATTTTTTCTTAAAATTCTTTTTAGTATTGGTATGTATGGTAAGTGCGCGTTCAACTGCCATGGCATTCAACCGTTATTTAGACCGCCACTTTGATAAACTAAATCCACGAACAGCTATTAGAGAAATTCCAGCGGGTATTATTAAAGCAGAAAAAGCCTTGGTATTTATTTTTATCAATATGGTGGTTTTTGTACTAGCTAGTTTTTTTATTAATTCAATATGTTTTTATTTATCGCCAGTAGCGCTGTTTGTTATTTTGTTTTATAGTTATACCAAGCGCTTCACTTATTTATGCCATTTGGTTTTAGGCATTGGACTTTCTTTAGCACCCATTGGTGCTTATTTAGCCGTGACAGGTAGCTTTGCTTTAGTTCCTTTACTATTTTCTTTTGCAGTTGTATTTTGGGTAAGTGGTTTTGATATTATTTACGCTTTGCAGGATATCGATTTTGATCAATCACAATCGCTGTATTCCATTCCCAGTTATTGGGGTTTGAAAAAAGCTTTAAGTATTGCAAGGGTATTGCATGTATTTTCGGCTGCATTTGTTATAGCTGCTTATTTTGTAGGGGGCTTTCATTTTGTTTATTTAATGGGGTTATTAGTTTTTGTGGGTATGCTATTGTATCAAAACAGTATTGTTAAACCTTATGATTTAAGTAAAGTAAACATTGCCTTTATGACGGCCAATGGTATTGCTAGTATTGTATTTAGTATTTTTGTGATTACTGCCATGGTGATAGAGATGATGCATTCTAATAATAATTTTATTCATTTTAATTAAATAAAAACCTTGGCTAGAATAATTTGTATTGATTATGGTGGAAAAAGATGCGGCTTAGCAGTAACCGATCCTTTGCAAATTATTGCAACAGCACTCACCACCGTGGATACAAAAAACCTATTCACTTTTTTAGCCGATTATTTTTCCAAAGAACACATTGAACTTATATTAATAGGAGAGCCGCTTAATTTAGATAATACACCCACCGATGCAACTCCTTTAGTGCAAAAAGCCATCATTGATTTAGCAAAGAAATTCCCCAACATTCCCATTCAAACAGTAGATGAGCGTTATAGTTCTAAAAATGCTGTCAGAGCCATGGTAGAAATGGGCATGAAGAAAAACGATAGAAGAGACAAAAAAACCATTGATAGAGTGGCTGCTACCATGTTATTGCAGGAATATCTGAGTAACCGTTCGTAAAGCCATCTTTTATTGATAACTTTGCAGCCAATATCCCCTTTTTAGATTAATAATTTGATTCTATGATTTTACCAATTGTTGCCTATGGTGCAGCTATTTTAAGAAAAATGAGTCCTGCTATTGAGGTAGACTATCCTGGCTTGGCTTTATTAATTGAAGACATGTGGGAAACCATGTATGAAAGTAATGGGGTGGGACTGGCTGCGCCGCAGATTAATAAGAACATTCGCTTATTTGTAATGGATAGTGAACAAATTTTTGCTAATAGAGAAGAAGAGGATGAAGTATATCCAGACGCACCTGGTATTAAAAAAGTATTTATTAATGCCAAAGTGCTTGAAACAGGAGGAACCGATTGGGTGTATAACGAAGGTTGTTTAAGCATTCCTAAAATTAGAGAAGATATTACCAGGGCTGAGACAGTTACCTTATCTTATATGGATGAAAACTTCAAATCCTATACAGAAACTTTTAACGGTATGACGGCTAGAATTATTTTACACGAATACGACCATATCGAAGGAAAATTATTCATTGATTATTTAAAGCCACTGCGCCGAAAAATATTGCAAGGAAAATTAAATGATATTTCTAAGGGCAAAACCAAAGTGGATTATAAAATGATCCTACTTAAATAATCATGCACATTCAATTAAAAAATTATTGCTTATTTGTAAGCTTTCTGCTACTTGCAAATTTAAATTTATTTGCACAAGATTCTACCATTAATGAGCAAGGTCAAAAATTTACTTTAACCGATGCCATTGTGCGCAATCACTTTGATTACAAAGCAATTTTACAAAGAATTAAAGAAGACACTAGTTTTTACAAAGCTTTTAAAACATTACGTACCATTGGTTACAGTTCTTTCAATCATATCGAAATGAAAGACAAGAACGAGGCTGTAGTAGCTACTTTAAACAGCAAAACCAAACAAACACGAAAAGACAATTGCAGAAGCATGGAAGTGTTGGAAGAAACTACTACAGGTAATTTACGCAATGCCACTGGAGATTACAATTATTTAACGCCTTCTTTATATGCCAGTTTGTTTTTTACCAAAGGAACCATTTGTGGTGAAACCAATGTGGTAGCGGGTAAAAAAAGAGTGGTGCAGGGGACGTCTATGGAAAAAGCAAAAGAGCAATTGAAAATGTTGTTTTTTAATCCCGGTAAAAAAATTCCAGGCATTCCTTTTGTAGGCAATAAATTAGATTTATACGACGAATCGGCGCATGAATTGTACGATTACAAATTAGATTATGTCGATTACCATGGTCAATTGGCTTATGTTTTTGATGTGCAACCCAAACAAGATCTTGGTTTTTTCCAAAAAGACAAAGTAGTGGTAGATCAAATGATTACTTGGTTCAATCCTAAAACCTTAGAAGTATTGGGGCGCAATTATTCTTTAAGTTACAAAGCCGGCGTGTATGATTTTAATGTACAGATGGAAGTGGAGATGACTTATTTCAATGGACAATTGGTGCCTAAAATTTTAAGATACAAAGGCAATTGGGACATCATTTTAAAAAAGAGAGAAAGAGGTTTGTTTACAGCTACTTTATTTGATTACAAAGCCGGCGAGTAGTTAAGAACTTTACTTGTAATTTTAAACTTTTAAGAAACTCGTTTCAATATACTTCACTACTTCTATCAAGCTTCCTGTTTCTTTAAACACGCGCAATTGTTGATCGGCACCGGTACCGTTGGTAAAGATATCTTTTACTTTTTCTAAATGCGTTCGGCTACCCAATTCATCGGCGACACTGTCTACAAAATCTAATAGCTCATCAAATAAATCTTTCATGGGTACTTCTTTCTCTTTTCCAAAATCAATCAATTTTCCTTCTATTCCATAACGACTCGATCTCCATTTATTTTCGTTGATTAAAGCGCGTTGATAATTGATGAAATTAATATTTTGTCTGCGCAGGCTATAAATTTTGGCACAGATGGCTTGAAAAAAAGCTGCAATGGTAATGGTTTCTTGCACGGTCATCGGTACATCGCAAATTCTAAATTCTACTGTGTTGAATACAGGATGCACGCGCAAATCCCACCATATTTTTTTCCCATCATCAATACAATTGGTTTTAATTAGCAGTTGAATAAACTTTTCATAGGCTTCAATGCTTTCAAAAGTATCGGGAATGCCGGTTCTAGGGAACTTATCAAACACTTTGCTTCGGTAAGATTTGTATCCGGTATTGCGTGTTTCCCAAAATGGAGAATTGGTACTTAATGCATAAATATGTGGCAAAAAATACCTTGCAGTATTGGCAATTTGTATGGCCATGCTACGCTCCTCAATACCTACATGCACATGCAATCCAAAAATCAAATTGCTTCTGGCCGCTTGTTGCAATTCATTTAAGATGGCTTGATAACGGGATTGATCGGATACCAATTGTGTTTCCCATAAACTAAATGGATGGGTGCCCGATGCACCAATGCTATAACCCAATCCGCCAGCCACTTCTGATACATGCGTTCTTAATTCTAAAATTTCTTGGTATGCTTCATCAACATTTTTACAAATGCCCGTTCCTACTTCTACCACCGCCTGATGCATTTCGGCCTTGATCTTATCTTTAAATTTTTTTTGTCCTTCGTTAACAATAGTTTGTTGATGGCTTTTTAATTCCTTGGTCGAAGGGTCTAGTACCATGTACTCTTCTTCTACCCCAATGGTAAATTGATTTAAGCTTTGTGTTGCCATTTACATGAAATTACTTAATTTTTTTTGCAGTTTCTTCAAAAAAATACCCCGACACAGTGACGGGGTATTAGAACTTGATTTATAAAGTGGCTAAGATTTTATGGCTGCTTTATCTATGGTAGGAATTTTCAGTCTCGTTTTCTCTTTCCTTATCGTAGGCTTTAATAATGGCTTTTACTAATTTATGTCTAACTACATCTTCCTCATCCAATTGAATATGTGCAATGCCTTCAATATTTTGCAAAATTCTGGACGCTTTTTCCAAACCGCTTTTTTGATTCCTTGGTAAATCCACTTGGGTAGGGTCGCCCGTAATAATGGCTTTTGCATTGGAACCAATACGCGTCAAGAACATTTTAATTTGTAAATCATTGGCATTTTGCGATTCATCTAAAATAATAAAAGCATTGTCTAAGGTACGACCTCTCATATAGGCAAGTGGTGCAATTTCAATGGTGCGCGTAGTCATGTAATAACCCAATTTATCTGCAGGGATCATATCATCCAATGCATCATACAATGGACGTAAATAAGGATCAATTTTTTCTTTTAAATCACCTGGTAGAAATCCTAAACTTTCACCGGCTTCCACCGCGGGTCTTGTTAGAATAATTTTCTTCACTAATTTATTTTTCAAGGCCCTTACTGCCAAAGCTACTGCGGTATAAGTTTTACCAGTACCAGCGGGTCCAATGGCAAATACAATATCATTTTTGTCGGCAGCCTGTACCATTTTTTTCTGGTTGGCTGTTCTGGCTCTAACCGTTTTCCCGTTAGGTCCAAATACCAATACTTCATTGGGATTTTTGTCAATAAAATTATCGATCACCTCTGCGTCATCGCCTCCTAAAATTTGTTCAAAATAGTTTTCACTCAAATGTCCATTGCGTTGCATGTATGCAATGATCAAGTCAATTTTTTCTTTGGCTAAATCAATTTGCTCTGGCGCGCCGCTTAGTTTAATCTGAGTACCTCTTGATAAAATTTTGAGTAAGGGAAATTTCTTTTTTAAGATGTCGAACTTGTTGTTGTTAACGCCGAAAAATTCAATAGGGTTAACAGTTTCTAAATTGATGATGGTTTCTGTCAATGTAGTTACATTTAAGGGTTAGTATTTTATTTCATCAGCCTAACATAAATTTAATTTATCTAAAAGAAAATAACAAGGATTAAATACGCACATATGTGCATTACTTTAAATGATAACATGGGCTTAATCATTTGATAAAATATGGTTAATCTTATAACTGTATTAAGCAAGGAAACCCTAAACAATAAGTGGATACTTTTTTTAGTAAACTTACAATTGTTTTAAAGTTGCAATCATGGCAATTGGATCGGCTGCTTTGAATACCGTAGTGCCCGCCACCAATACATCAGCACCAGCTGCAGTTAATGCGGCTGCATTGTTGGCATCTACTCCTCCATCTATTTCAATAAGGGTAGCAGCATGTGCATCTAAGATGATTTGCTTTAATGTTTTTACTTTCTCGTAGGTGGTTTCAATAAATTTTTGTCCTCCAAATCCAGGATAGACGCTCATCACACAAACTAAGTCGATGTCTTTGATAAATGGTGTCAATACTGTTGCATCGGTATTGGGGTTAATGGCCACACCTGTCTTCATGCCCTCTGCTTTAATTTGAGCAAGGGTATTGGCTAGTTCAGAGCAAGTTTCATAATGCACGGTTAAAATATCGGCCCCTGCTTTTTTAAATGCTTCAATGTATTTTTCTGGATGCACAATCATTAAGTGTACATCACAAACTTTGGTAGTAGCTTTTCTTATTTGCTCAATCACAGGCAAGCCAAAACTTATATTGGGTACAAAACTTCCATCCATCACATCCAAATGAAACCATGCCGCTTCACTTTCATTGAGCATGGCACAAGCTTTTCCCAATTCTAAAAAGTTAGCAGCTAGTAAAGAAGGTGCGATGATGGCCATAGGGTTAATTTGATACAAAGGTGTATTTTTTTTGAGGATTTTACAATTAATATGACCCATTTATGACATAAATAAGCAGCTAAAATGATTAAAATTAGTTCGACCAATCATTTTAGTATTTACTTTTGCCTCCAATCAATCAACTTATGAAACAAATAAGCTTTTTATTTTTCTTGGCCATCTTAGCCATTGAAGCGCATGCGCAAGACTCTGTTTTATTTGCAGGGGAAAAACATTTTAAAAACATTCATCAATTAACCAATGGCGGCGACAATGCCGAAGCCTATTGGAGTTTTGATGGGAAGCGTATTACTTTTCAAAGAACCAATCCAAAAGAAGGACTTGATTGCGATCAAATTTTTATGGGTGTAGTGCCAACCAAAGCAACCGATACTTTTACCTATAAATTAATTAGTGGCGGCAAAGGCCGAACTTCTTGTTCTTATTTTACAAAAGATGGGGCACACATTATATATGCATCTACCAAAAATGGGGGAAATGGATGTCCGCCTGCAGTAGATCGTGCCAAGTACGGCAATAAATACATTTGGCCTTTGTACAGCAGCTATGATATTTTTATGGCAGATACTACTGGAAAAATTATTAAGCAATTGACTAAGTCGGAAGGTTATGATGCCGAAGGCACTTTATCGCCCGATGGTAAAAAAATGATTTACTGCAGTGTGAAAGAGGGTGACTTGGATTTGTATGTGATGGAATTGGCTACTGGTAAAGAAATTAAAGTGACCCATACTTTGGGTTATGATGGTGGTGCTTGGTTTAGCCCAGATGGAAAGAAGATTGTTTGGAGAGCCAGTCGTCCAACTACGCCAGAAGAAATAGAAGAATATAAAAGTTTATTAAAAGAAGGGTTGGTGGCACCTACTAAAATGGAAGTTTGGGTAGCGAATGCCGATGGCAGCAATGCCAAACAAATTACCAACTTAGGGAATGCCAATTGGGCACCTAATTTTACACCCGATGGCAAGCATATTATTTTTTGCAGCAACCATGAATACAAACGTGGATTTCCTTTTAATATGTATTTAATTGACCTTGATGGAAATCATTTAGAAAAAATTAGTCGTGATAAAGGATTTGATGCTTTCCCTATGTTTAGCCCAGATGGCAAAAAAATCATGTTCTCTTCCAATAGAAATAATGGGGGTGGACACGATACCAATTTATTTGTTGCGGATTGGGTTGATTAAAAGATAAATTGAATATATTAGCACTATGAATACAGGTTTATTGCATTTACACAATCTTTTAAGATGGGTGATTTTAATTACACTCATCCTATCTATAGCCAAGTTATTGACCAAGCAGGACGCCCTTAAAACAAGCAAAATCTTGTTAATTAGTGCGCATACCACTTTAGTACTTGGGCTTTATCAGTACTTTTTTGGTCCTGTGGGCTTCCATTTAGTGAGTCAAGCACCTGGTGGGATGAAAGAAGTCATGAAAGATGCTGCAGGTCGTTTTTGGGCCGTGGAGCACATCAGTTCTATGATTTTGGCCATCGTACTCATCACCATTGGGCATATTAAGTACAAAAAAGGGGGCAAGCCTGGCACTACCACCATTTTATACCTGATTGCCTTGCTCCTAATTTTGTCCGCCATTCCTTGGCCCTTTAGGGCAGGTATTGGCCGTCCTTGGTTGCCGGGACTTTAATTATCTAACTAATTGATTATCAACATATATAAAAGGAGAACGAGGCGTTCTCCTTTTATTTTGCTTATTTCGCAATATTTCGGGGTGATTTTTTCATAATTCCATTCATTTCCATATCTTTGCAACCCCAAAATAAGTATGTCAAAACAACCGCTGATTAAACAAGATGGAGTAATTATTGAAGCAATGAGCAACGCCATGTTCAGAGTTAAATTAGAAAATGGACATGAAATTTTGGCGACGATCTCTGGTAAAATGCGCATGCACTATATCAGAATTTTGCCGGGGGATAAAGTGGGTTTGGAAATGAGTCCTTACGATTTAACAAGAGGAAGAATCAATTTCAGACACAAATAACAAGATAAAAAATTAGTAGGAAATAAATATTTAAAAACAAAAAGATGAAAGTTAGAGCATCCATTAAAAAACGTAGTGCCGATTGCAAGATCGTGAAGCGTAAAGGTAAATTATACGTTATCAACAAAAAGAATCCTCGTTTTAAGCAAAGACAAGGATAATTATCAAAATACAAATAACAAAAAACCAGTTTTAAAATATGGCTCGTATTGCCGGTATAGACTTACCAAAAAACAAAAGAGGAGAGATAGGACTACAGTACATCTTCGGTATTGGACATTCAACTGCTCAGTACATCTTAAACAAAGCAAACATCAGTTACGATAAAAAAGTAAATGAGTGGAACGACGATGAGCAAACTGCTATTCGTAATATCATCAACGCTGAATTTAAAGTAGAAGGTGCTTTACGTAGTGAAGTTTCTATGAGCATTAAGCGTTTGTTAGACATTGCTTGTTACCGTGGTTTACGTCACAGAAAAGGTTTACCTGTTCGTGGTCAACGTACTAAAACTAACTCACGTACGCGTAAGGGTAAGCGTAAGACAGTTGCTGGTAAGAAAAAAGTTGCTAAGAAATAATTAGTCGCATAAAAAAATCGGATCCTACAAAAAAGTAGGGGAGATTTAAATTAAAAACCCGTTTCTATTACAAGTAACAACAAGTAATAAAAACACACCTCAAAAAAAATGGCAAAACCAATCAAAGCACAAAACAGTGCAAAAGCGGCTTCTAAAAAAAGAGTCGTGAAAATTGATGCATCTGGAGAAGTTCGTATCAGTGCAACTTTCAACAATTTAATTATTGCTTTCACAAATAAAGCTGGTCAAGTGATTAGCTGGAGCAGTGCTGGTAAAATGGGCTTCAGAGGTTCTAAAAAGAACACGCCTTATGCAGCTCAAATGGCCGCAGCTGATGCAGCAAAAGTAGCCTCTGACGCTGGAGTTAAAAGAGTAGAAGTATTCGTTAAAGGTCCAGGTTCTGGACGTGAAGGCGCTATCCGTTCTATTTCACAATCAGGTATTGAAGTAATTGCAATTCGTGATGTAACGCCAATGCCACACAATGGTTGTCGTCCTCCAAAACAAAGAAGAGTTTAATTTTTTTATATAACAAACAAGGGTGCATCATTCATTTTAGATTTTTACCGATGATGCATCGACACTAAAAAATCACAATACAAGAATTATGGCACGTTACACAGGCCCCAAAACCAAAATTTCCCGCATTTTCGGCGAACCTATTTTAGGAAACGCAAAATGGTTGGGTAAAAACAGCAACCCTCCTGGTCAGCATGGCGCACAACGCAAGCGCAAGCAATTAGGTGAGTACGCTTTACAATTAAGAGAAAAACAAAAAGCCAAATATACTTATGGTGTATTAGAGCGCCAATTTCGTAAAACATTTGAAGAAGCATCTCGTATTAAAGGTGTTACAGGTGAAAACTTGATCAAATTGTTGGAATCACGTTTAGACAATACCATTTTTAGAATGGGATTAGCAGCGAGTCGTCCCGAAGCACGTCAGTTAGTAGCACACAAACACATTACTGTAAACGGTGATGTTACCAATGTGCCTTCTTACACATGTCGTCCAGGTGATGTAATTGCTTACCGTCCTAAAAGTGCTCACAATACTTCTATTGTTGCTAAGCAACGTGGTAGAAATACTAAGTTTAGCTGGGTAGATTGGAATGAAACGACCAATACTGGTACTTTCATTACTATGCCAGAGCGTGAAGCGGTTCCTGAAAACATTAAGGAGCAACTAATCGTCGAATTGTATTCTAAGTAGTAGTATATAATAGCAATTAACAAAATTTCTTCCTTGCAGAAGATTCAAATAAAAAATAAATTGACATGGCTATATTAAGTTTTCAAAAACCCGATAAAATTGTTTTACAAAAAGCAAATGACTTTGAAGGACAATTCGAATTCCGTCCATTAGAGCCAGGTTTTGGTTTAACATTAGGCAACGCTTTAAGAAGAGTTTTATTAAGCTCTTTAGAAGGGTTTGCTATTGTAGGTATTAAAATTGAAGGGGTAGACCACGAGTTTGCCACTTTAAAAGGTATCACAGAAGACGTTACTGAATTAATCTTAAACTTAAAGCAAGTTCGTTTTAAGCGTAAGGCCGATCAAGAAGTGAGTTCTGAAAAAATTACATTATCAATTAAAGGTAGCAGCGAATTTAACGCTGGTCATATTGGTGATGCTTCTCAACAATTCCAAGTAATGAACCCTGAATTGGTTATTTGTACTATGGATTCAACTTCTAAATTAGAAATAGAATTAACGATTAGCAAAGGTCGTGGATACATTCCTGCTGAAGAGAATAAATTAAAAGAAATGCCATTTGGTTATATCGCAATTGATTCTATTCACACACCTATCAAAAACGTTAAATACGCTATTGAGAACTACCGTGTTGAACAAAGAACCGATTACGAAAAATTAATTTTAGACGTTGCTACAGATGGTACGATCCATCCTGAAGATGCGGTAAAGCAAGCTTCTAGAATTTTGATTCAACATTTGATGATCATCACCGATGAGAACATCACTTTTGATAATAAAGAAGATAAGAAAGAAGATGTAGTAGATGAGCAAGTATTGCAATTAAGAAAAGTTTTAAAAACGCCTTTGGAAGATTTAGACCTTTCTGTTCGTGCATTCAATTGTTTGAAAGCTGCTAAAATCAATAGCTTAAGCGAATTAGTTCAATATGAGCAAGAAGATTTGATGAAGTTTAGAAACTTTGGTCAAAAATCTTTATCTGAAATTGAGCAAGTTTTAATTGAAAGAGGATTAAGCTTTGGTATGGATTTGGGTAAATTAGGATTAGACAAATTAGATTTACAATAGTTGACAACGATTTAAGTAAATCACTATTTATAACGAGCGAAAGCTCAAACCTTACAATTCCTGACACGGTGTAAGGATAAAACTTAAAAGTCATGCGTCACGGAGACAAACAAAACAACCTAGGTAGAAAGAAAGCACATAGAGATGCTTTATTAATGAATTTAGCTTGTCAAGTAATTACGCACAAGCGCATTGTTACTACATTAGCTAAAGCAAAAGCTTTAAGAACTTATGTAGAGCCATTAATTACCAAAACAAAGAAAACAGCTACTAAAGAAGAAATTAGCCATAACCACAGAGTGGTTTTTAGCTATTTGAACGACAAAGCTGCTGTAAAAGAATTATTTACAGTGGTAGCACCTAAAATTGCTGCTCGTCCAGGTGGATACACTCGTATCATCAAATTAGGCATTCGTCCAGGGGACAATGCTGAAAAAGCAATGATTGAGTTAGTCGATTTCAACGAAGTGTACGGTAATTCAATAGCTACGGCTGGCGAACCTGCTAAGAAAACACGTCGTAGCAAATCAACTGCTACAGCTACTAAAAAAGCACCTAAAGCAAAGGCGGAAGCGCCAGCAGCTGAGGAGGCTACTGAAACTGCAACAGATTCACCTGAAACTGCTGCTGAATAATGATTTTAATGAATTAACATACAAGGCAAGACTAACCGTCTTGCCTTTTTTTTGCGCTTTTTCGTCATTTCTTTTGATTCTGGCACAATGTTTAAAAGTTATTATGGAAAAGTAAAAAAATGTATCTTTTTTTGCATAACAAAACACGACAACCCAAATGAGCGCACAACCAGCAATTTTAGTTCTAGCCGATGGTCATGTATTTCACGGTCAAGCCTTTGGTAAAATTGGTACCACCACTGGAGAAATATGTTTTAATACCGGAATGACAGGGTATCAAGAAGTATTTACCGATCCTAGTTATACTGGACAAGTCATCATCATGAACAATGTGCACGTGGGCAATTATGGCGTTAGAAAAACCGATGTTGAAAGTAAGTCGGTTAAAATTCATGGGTTGATTGGTAGAAACTTAGAAGAAAAATACAGCCGTTTACTTGCCGATGGTAATTTGAATGAATACTTAATTGAGAATAATATTGTTTCTATAGAAGGTTTAGATACTAGAGCCTTAGTAATTCATGTGCGCAATTCAGGTGCTATGAACTGTATTATTTCTTCAGACAACTTAGATGTAGATGCTTTAAAAGCGCAACTAGCGAAAGTACCTAGCATGGATGGATTAGAATTAGCAAGTACGGTAAGCACCAAAGAAATTTATGAACTAGGGGATACCAGTTCAAAAATTAAAGTTTCTGTTTTAGATTTTGGCGTGAAAGAACATATACTACAATGTTTGGTGGATAGAGGAGTGCATGTAAGAGTGCATCCCGCTAAAACCGATTTTGCCACTTTAAAAGCATTTAATCCAACAGGTTATTTTTTATCCAATGGTCCTGGAGATCCAGCGCCTATGGACTACGCCATTAAAACCATCAAAGAAGTTTTAAAAGAAAAGAAACCTTTATTTGGTATTTGTTTAGGGCATCAATTACTTGCTTTAGCAAATGACATTCCTACTTTCAAAATGCACCATGGACATCGTGGATTAAACCATCCGGTTAAAAATGTAATTACTGGTTTATGTGAAATTACTACACAGAACCATGGCTTTGGTGTAGATCCTGATGCAGTGCGCAAACATCCCAATGTAATTGTATCTCATGTGAATTTAAATGATGATTCTATTGAAGGCATTAAACTAAAAGACCGTCCTGCTTTTAGTGTACAATACCATCCTGAAGCAACACCCGGTCCGCACGATAGCAGGTACTTATTTGATGATTTCGTGTCTTTAATGAAATCGAATTAATATATTTATAGCATGTTAGAAATAGCCATCATCAACGGACCAAACTTAAATCTATTAGGAAAAAGAGAACCTGATGTGTATGGCCATGCTAGTTTCGAAGAGTTTCTAGTACAATTGAAAAAAGATTTTCCTTCTGTCAATTTTACTTATTTCCAAAGCAATATCGAAGGGGAGATAGTACAAGCCATTCAATCACATGGTTTTAATAAAGCAGGTATTATTTTAAATCCAGCAGCCTATACCCATACCTCTGTTGCCATTGGTGATGCAGTAGCGGCTATTAAAACACCGGTGATAGAAGTTCATATTAGTAATGTACATGCTAGAGAGGATTTTAGAAAAATATCTCATGTTTCTGCTAAGTCGGTGGGTTCTATCGTAGGCCTTGGTTTAAAGGGCTATGCGCTTGCTACTGAATGGTTTATAGCCAATAGCTAATCTATTCCATTATATTTCCTTACTTTAGTAGGAGTATTTTTTAACTTTTAACAAGTATATCGTTGGCTGTTTTTTTTGCAGCGCTTTATATTTTACAATAGATTGCGATTATGGCCATTACCCCTGTGGTATATCAGAAAAAGCTTTGGTGGCTTATCGGTATTTCGATGGTCATTAAAATTGTACTTTCTTATTTTTTTGAACTAGGTAATGATGAAGTATATTATTATACCTATGCGCTTCAACCCGATTGGAATCATTTTGATCATCCGCCCATGGTGGGATGGATGATTCGCGTTTTTACTTTTAATTTATATTGGTTGTCTGCATTGAGCATGCGCTTAGGCAGTTTAATAAGTGCAGCCATTGCAACCATTGTCATATTTGAATCAGGTACTTTATTAAAAAATGAAAAGGCAGGTTGGATTGCTGCATTGCTTTATAATCTTTCCATTTATACTTCTATCATTGCTGGTTTATTTGTACTACCCGATAGTCCTCAATTGTTGTTTTTTTCTTTGAGTATTTATTTAATGTTGAGTTGGGTAATAAAACCTCATTTTTTTAATTTATTCGATTGGATTTTATTAGGCTTATTTATAGGCTTGGCCACCATGAGCAAAGTGCATGGGCTTTACCTATGGGTGGGCTTTGGCTTATTTATTTTATTCAATCAAATAAAAACCCTTCAACAAAAAGGATTTTATTTGGCAGTATTGGTTACCCTTATTTGTATTGTTCCTATTGTGTATTGGAATTTTCAAAACGATTTTATTACCTATAAGTTTCATTATAAAAGAGTTGCCCATACTGGTTTTACTTTTTCAAATTTTATTCAACAAATAGGAGGTGAGTTTTTCTACCAAAATCCCATAGTGTATATTGCTATTTTAATTTCCTTATTGCGCATTAAAAAAGTAAAATTTCAATCAAAAAATGCATTGGCCATTAATTTACTACTATGGTTGAGCATTCCCTTGATACTTATTTTTTGGAGCCTCTCGTTATTTAATTCTACATTGCCACATTGGACAGGCCCTGCGTTTATTTCCTTATTTTTAATTGCAGGAGTGTATTGGTCCAGTTATTCCCGCAAAGCCATTCCTGTACTTTTAAAATGGGCCGTTGGATTTATGGGGATGGCAATTATTGGATTTCTGCTACTTGTAAAAGTATTTCCAAAACAATTGGGTTCTAATAAATTGGAAAATTTAGGCGAATACAATCCTATTAATGATGTTACAGGTTGGACTTATTTTAGCAATGAATTTTATAAAATTGTTGAGAAAGATAAGGCTGCAGGTAGGATGTCCAATAATGCGCCTATTGTGGTGCATAAATGGTTCCCAGCTGGGCATTTATTGTTTTATACAGCACCTTTGGTGCATGTCAGGACAATCGCCATTGGTGCCCTAGAGGACGTTCATAAATTTGCTTGGTTAAACGAAGTCCAAGCGCCATTAAAAATAGGGGAGGATGCTTATTGTATTGTGCCATCTAATTTACCCGCTAATCCTAAAGAATTGTATGGTGCCTATTTTACCAGTATTCAAGCACCCGATACAATACCGATTATCAGTAAAGGAATATTGTTGAGAAATTTTTACGTGTATCGTTTAAAGGGTTGTAAATTAATCCCAGCTGCTATTCTTAACAAGTCTTTTTTAAAATAAAAGCTTGCTGTTTTATTTTAAAACAATTGCAAAAATACTATTGATTCATTCATTCATCTTGGGAAGATTTACCAACTAAATTCATCAAAATCTTTTCGATAAGAGATACTAACTCCCTGTCGGTTTCTTCTACCCAAACTACTTCCACTAATGTCTAAGCTATTTCGATTAAATATAATGGCTCTTAATTTTCGGTCATCAGAAAGGATAAATTCAATATTTAAATCGGGCAACCATTGAAAATTTCCATTTTGAATATTGGTGCTGTTTTGTACATTAAAATCTAAATCACCGCCTACATTCACAATTATTTTATCGTTTAAAAAGCTACGGCCTAATTTCAAGTTTACTCTTTGACGATCAATTTTATTGGCATTGATAGGGATGCCTGCTCCAGAGGGATCGAGTAGGTTGGCACTATTGTATACCGAAGAACCTACGTCAAATCTTAAACTTTTATCGCCTGTAACTTTGTTTAAAATATTGGTGATGGATTTATTTATTTCTTTAGTCAATAAATGAGAGATGGTATTGATGCCAATAGAAGTAACTGTATAGGCATTGCTATTGTTCCCGTTGGCATTGCTAAATCCTACTGGAGCGAATGAATTGAATACGATTAAAAAAGATACTTGTTTTAAAATTTCATTGTCGTCACGTTCTAGTCGGGAAATAAATTGTGAAAATTCATTATCGGAACTAATGGGGTTGCCCTGAGGGAAGGCCAATGAAAATTTTATATCGGGTTGCATTAATTTATTTCGGAGTGCTGCAATCACATATACATTGCCTCTATATGTTTTAACTGCATTGCTAAAGTTGGAGGAGCCCACCAATTCATTTAAACTTACTCTTTCGGCAGTATATCTTGCATCAATATGAATGTCTGCTTGATTGGGATTGCCTGTCCATTCTATATAATTTCCAGCTTCTGGAATCAATTCAAATGGTTTCTTTATAAAGGATTGAAAATTAAAATCGTATTTCCCAGCTTCGATATTATACTTGCCTCGAATGGTCAAAGGCTCAATATTTCCAGCCCTTATTTTAATTCGACCATTGCCCACTGCTTTAATAACATCTCCTGTAAGCTCATCCAGAATAACATCTATTTGTGTTTTATTATTAGCGCTTACTTCTAAATCTACCACTAAATTGAACGTGGGTACATCGGCACTTTGTATGGCAGTTTTACCAAATTTTTTAAATAGGATATAGTCCGATTTGCCACTTTCTTTGCTGGTGGAATTGGGTAAATAAATATGGGAACTATCATTGATATCAGCATTAATAACCATTTTTATGTTTTCTTCGGGCCCCTTAATGGTCATAGCCGCTTTCCCTACAGCATGCCCATAAAAATTCGAGTTGTCTATTGGGTCTGTATTTAATACTTCAATTTTTGGGCTACTCATTTCCATATCATAAATCAAATGCTTGAAACCTTGGTTCAAAATTTTACCTTTAAAAATAGCAGGTCTATGTTGGGCATCTCTTAAGGCAACAGTTCCAAAATCTAATCCTTCCTCGGTAAATCTGATGCTACTGGAATCTATAAAATATTTAACCTTGGTATAATCTACTACAAATGAACTTTTTTGAATTGTCGCTGCTCCTAGTAAATACGGATGTTCAATTCTACCTCCAAAATGTATTTGTCCACTTGCTTTTCCGTCTAAGTTGGTTAAGACGCCATCAATAAATTGTTGTACCAAGCTAAATTTTGAATCGTTTAAATACAAAGTAGCATCTAATGGATTTACACTATCCTTGATATTGTATTTACCATTCGCACTTAAATTGTAAGTGGAATTAGGACAAGTAAAGGAGAAGGGGACTATGCCTTTTGAATTTTGATAGCCGGTATTCAATAGCGTAATGCCAATGGAGTCGTTGTTGAATCTAAATTGATTTATTTTTAAATCGGCATTCATTTCAAAATCTTGTACAATATTTTTAAATTGTATTTTACCGTTGGTTAGGCCTTCCAATTTTGGGTAATCGAAAAATAATTTTGTAAAGTCACCTAAAATAATATTTTTCAATTCTAATTGAATACCGTTTTCCTGATTGGTAGAATTAGAAAAAACAAATTCTTGTAAGCCTTGTGTAAACTTGAAATTGGTGGCACTGGTATTGCTTTTTCTTAAAACCAATACACCATTTTCATTGATGGCCCACTTTTTTTGATTTAATACAAAGTAAGAAGGTTTCCATTGCACGGAGATGCCATCTGCATAAGTATGTACAATACTATTTAAATCAACTTGATTTAAGGCATTTTTACTAAACGCAGACAAGTGCACATTGGAAATATCTTTACTGCTGTGGATAGATAAATTCGCCCTGGTATATACATTGCTATCAGAAAAATTAAAGGCATCTGCAGTCAAAAGTAAATGCAAGGAATCCTGAGTTCCAATACTGTTTAAGTCGCCACCCCTTATGGCATAAGTATTCCAACTGGCATAAGGAAACTTGCCTTTTAATTGAATGCTTTGATTTTCGGTATTGATGTATCCACTAAGTGTGCTATTGTTAAATCCAGAAAAGGATTTATCAAAAAGTCGAATATAAGGCTCGAAATAATTGGTTTTAACTTGAATATTAAATACTTGATTGCTTGGTGTATTTTTTGGGGCAGGAATATAGGTAGGCAAATAACGCTGCATAAAGTACTGAACACTGGCTGGTAAGCTTACAATATTAAATTTTCCTTCAATGCTTGCTTGAATGGCATCACTTGCGATGGTTATTTTTTTAATGCCTTTTACGCTACTAGATTGTATGTTTAATGAGTCAAAATTAACAGATGTAGTGGGAGACTTTAATTTTCCATTGTAAAACTTTGCATAACCTATAAAGTTGTCAATATTATCTCCTTCAAAATTGATGTCTAACAAGCCTGTGAGTTGGGTATTGTTATTGGCAATATTTAATTTTTCTAAATTGGCATACAACAAATCACCTACTGCATTGATCTTAGGCTTGCCCTGGTTAAAAATTAATTCTACATTGCTAATAAAACTAATATTAGGATCTTTTATATTAAGCATGCCAATAAAACTTCTTTTTTGAAAAACCCCATTGGTGCTAATATTGGAATAAGTATAATGGTTAAATTGTATAGAATCTACATTCCCTTGAATATTGGTTTTTAATTTATCCAAGTTAAAAGAGCTTCCTGCTATAGTTCCTTTAAAGTTCAAAAATCCTAAACTGTTTACGTTTAATAATTTACCAATGTTCAAATGATGGGTGGTGAGGGAGCCTTCGTAACTGGGCTCTGCATTTTCTGGAAATTTTAATCTAATTTCTGTTGCCAAAGATCCCAATGGGAATTCAACTTGTCCTTTAGTAACAAAGTCGAAAAAAGTTCCTTTAAAATCGCCTTTGAAATTTAAGTTGTTAATATTGTCCACATTAATATCCTGCGTTATTTTTAATTCTGGCAACCAGCTGCTTAGGTCGGCATAATTGGTTTTAGCTACTACATTATTAAAATTGATTTGCGCATTTCTCATGGCAGGGATGCCTTGCATCGTAAAGCTACAATTTACTATAGAGTTATTGTATTTGGCATAAAAATCCTTGGTTTCAAAATTAGCTACGGTTCCATTAAAATGGAAGCTGGTGGTAAGTTGTTTGTGAAAGGAAGACATGGTGGGTGTGAAATAGGCAATATCATCTGTTGCAACAAAGGCATTGGTTAGATGCGCTTTCATTGTAACCCTTTCGATGTAGTTTTTAAAATCGGCACTAAAGTTTTTGTATTCCATAGCATAATAGTTCTCTATATTGCTATTATTGGTTTTCAAATGCAGGGCACTAAACTCCATAATTTCTGGAGTTAATTTAAAATTGGTCAATAGTTTTTTTATTTCAAAACCAGATTGCTCTTTCACACCTAAACTTACTTTTGCTTGAATGGTGTCTTTAATAAATGAAACATCTTTTAAACTGGAATTGATATCGTGCATACGAATATGATCTCCATCAAAATAACTAGTTGGTTTATTGTAGCCATTTTCTATCCAAAATTTCCCTTTAACAACTTGAACTTCGTTGGCCCATAGATAAATACTAGTTGGATTAAAATAGAGTTCTCCTTTTTTACGTTGTTTTACAATTTCTTTGGTCGGTGGAGCCTTCCCTTTATAAGATTGTATTAAATAGTCGGGTTTGTTTAAAATGATTTGATCAATTAGGATGCTGTCTTTTGAAAATGATTTCAAATTTGCCAATATATTTTTTGCAAAAAAATCCATGTTTTGTCCTTCCCAATGATCTTCTTGAGTAAAATGTAAGTTTGAAAAATCTAATTTTTGAAGATCAAAATTTTTCCCTTTTTTATTTTCTTTGGAAGTGGAATTTATATAGTCTTGGATAAATGCATAATTCCATTGGCTATTGTTTCGACTTAAATGAATTCTGGTATTGGTTAGGCCCAAATATTTAATACTGGGCGAAGCGCTTGAAAAGATAAGATCGCTGATGCGTAATTTTAAAGAGGAAGTAAACAGTAAAGTATCTTTTTGCTGATCTCTTATGAGCAAGTCTTGAATATCAAGTTTGTCAAACAAAGAAAAGCGTACTTGACCCAATTTGACTTCGGTACCAATGGCTTTTGAAAAACGATTGGCTAGGGTGGTAGCAATTTTATTTTGAATGGCAGGTACAAGTAATAATAAATAAGCAAGTAGGAATAACCCAACTAAGGCAGAGACAATAATTCTTAGTAAAGACAGCTTATTTTTTAACAAGAATTGGGTTTTTGTAAAAATACAAAAATGCTATCGAATTATAGGTATAAAATGGTTGTTAAAGTATGCCAATAATTAGGTTTAGTAGCCTGCTACGCTATCGTCCCCGCGTTTATCACCTGCAGCAATTCTTTTGCCATCGGCTGAAATTTGAACACCATCCATTCTACCAAAATGACCTCTTCTCATGGTGGTATAACCCATTGCTTTTAATGCTAGTTCAGTTGCTTCAGGAAAATCTGATTCTAGCATGATGGTGTCAGGAATCCATTGATGATGAAATCTAGGACCATCAATGGACTGTTTCAATGACATTTTAAGATCTATCATGTCTACCAATCCTTCATAAACTTGATTAGGTATGGTTGTGCCTCCTGGAGTTCCAATACTTAAATAAGGTTTGTTATTTAAAGTTACTAAAGTGGGGGTCATAGAACTTAACATTCTTTTTCCAGCTTGAATGGAATTGGCTTCGCCACCCACTGCGCCATACATATTAGGAACACCTGGCTTAATACTAAAGTCATCCATTTCATTGTTTAAAATGAATCCTGCTCCAGCTACAATAGTTTTATTGCCATAAGAATCATTCAAGGTGGTGGTAATGGCTACCATATTGCCTTCATTGTCTATTACACTAAAATGGGTAGTTTGTTCGCTTTCGTGAATCTGACCTGCATTGGTTATTTTACTACTTCCTTTTACACCTTCTTGATAATCACTCATTCTTTGTTTTGCATACGCATCGCTGATTAGAGTTTTGGTAGGTACTTTCCAATAATCTGGATCGCCCATATGTTCTGCCCGATCTGCATAAGCTCTACGTTGCGCTTCTACCATCAAACTTACTTCAGCAGCTGTATTGTTGCCTAATTTACTAATATCATACGGTGCAATCATCTTCATCATTTGAGCCAATAAAATTCCTCCACTAGAAGGGGGTGCAAAACCTATGATATGATGCCCTTTGTAATCAAATTCAAGGGGCTTTCTAAATTTAGGTTTGTAATTTTTTAAATCTTCTAATGATATGATGCCACCACTATTTGCCATTTCTTTTACAATATAATTTGCAGTAGGCCCTTCATAAAATCCAGCAGCGCCTTTTTCTTGAATTCTTTTTAAGGTTTGTGCCAATTCGGGTTGAAATAAAGTATCACCTGCTTTCCAATTTTCTTTTTTAGTCAATGCACTTGCAGCAGAACTAAATTTTGTAAAATTATTTCTATTGGTATTTAATCCTTTTGCTTCACTTTCTGAAAGTACAAAACCAAATTCGGCTAGTTCAATAGCCGGTTCAATTAATTTAGCAAAGGGAAGTTTTGCATAAGCATGTGTACCAAACATTCCTGCAATACTGCCTGGAATGCCAGAAGCAGCGGCACCCCTAGTTGATTTTTCTGGATAAGGATTTCCTTTTTCATCCAAATACATATCACGTGATGCTTTGGATGGTGCTGCTTCTCTATAATCAATGCCTATTAATTCGCCATTTGCTTTTCTAGCCAACATAAATCCACCGCCTCCAATATTTCCTGCTTCTGGAAATACCACGGCTAAACTTAATTGAACTGCAATGGCTGCATCAAAAGCATTGCCGCCTTCTTGCATCATTGCTGCACCCACCATGCTTGCCAAGGCATTTGCAGAGGAAACTGCTGCATGATCAAAGCTCTTTTCTTTGGTGACTTCATAATGGTAAGGATTGATTTGGGGATGCGCCTTAAAAAAAGGTTGACCAAATACTGTATTGCTAAATAAGCAAACAAAAATTAAAGCTAGGCTTAGAAATAATGAAGACGAAGGAATGCTTTTGTTCATAGAAAGTTAATTTGAACAACCAATTTACTTAAATATTTATTATTCAACAAATTAGCCCAAGACATTGTGCAAAACTAGTTGCCAATTGAACTTATTTGAACGCAAACTTTCTTATTTTTATAAACATAAAAACTGTACATTTTACGTGTATTAAATAAATAAAATATGAGCCGTTTTAAACTTAATTTAAGTGTTATTCTTCTTGCTATTTTGCCATTTTGTGGCATGTCTCAATCTGCCTTGCAAAGCCCTTCTAGTTTTTTAGGCTATACTATTGGGACTAAATTTACTAGGCACCATCAAATTGTGGCCTACTTTAATGCAGTAGCGCAAGCCAATCCTGCAATGGTTAAATTAATCAATTATGGCAAGACCAATGAAGGCCGTGATTTATTAGTGGCAGCTATCGGACTTCCAGAAAATATTGCACAACTTGAAAAAATTAGAAAACACAATAATGGTTTGGTAGATGGTTCTATTGAAGATTTAAATCAACCAGGTATTGTTTGGTTAAATTACAATGTGCATGGCAATGAACCAGCTTCTTCGGAAGCTTCTATGTTAACATTATTTGCTTTGGTAGATCCTACCAACTCCAAAACAAAAGAGTGGTTAAAAAATACCATTGTGATGATTGATCCTTGTATCAATCCGGATGGAAGAGATAGATATGTGAATTGGTACAATAATGCGGTTGGGGTGAATAATAATGTAGACCCATTTGCGAGAGAACACATGGAACCTTGGCCTGCAGGCAGAACCAATCATTATAATTTTGATTTGAATCGCGACTGGGCTTGGCAAACTCAAATTGAAAGCAGACAAAGAGTAGCATTGTTTCAACAATGGTATCCTCAAGTAGTGGTCGATTTTCATGAGCAAAGTTATAACCAGCCTTATTTCTTTACACCTACTTCTGAACCCATTCATGATGTAATAACTAGTTTTCAAAAAGAATTTCAAGTTAAGATTGGGAAGAACAATGCTAAATATTTTGATCAAAATCATTGGTTATTTTTTACCAAAGAAAGATTTGATATGTTGTATCCGTCCTATGGGGATTCTTACCCCATGTACAATGGAGCTATTGGGATGACTTTTGAACAAGGAGGGATTAGTGCCGGTCTTGGGGTAATCGATAACCAATTAGATACCATAACATTAGTGGCAAGAGCAACGCATCATTTTACAACAGGTCTTTCAACCATTGAAATTAGTTCACAGAATAGAGAAAGTTTATTATCAGCTTTTAAAAAGTATTACGATAATAGTAGAACAGGTAGCATCTCTTCTTATAAGACCTTTGTAATGACGGCGCCCAATGCCAATGCTTTAGAAGCTTTGGCTGGTTTGCTGCAAAAAAATAATATTCAATATGGTGTTTTAGCGGCAGGTGCTGGTTTTAAAGGCTTTGATTATTACACAAAAAAAGAAAGTGATTTTGTGAACGAAGGCTATACCTTGGCAGTGAATGCTGCCCAAGCGCATGGTGTATTGGCGCGCGTTTTATTAGAACCCATTACACAAGTAAATGATTCAAATACCTATGACATTACCACTTGGTCTTTGCCCTATGCTTATGGAGTGCATGGTTATGCAAGTAAAGAAAAATTAGCTATAACTGCTGGATTTACCGCTCCTAAAGTAGATATTGCTGCGAGTGAATATGGTTATGTGATTCCTTACAATTCATTTAAATCGTCCAAGGCATTAGCACATTTATTGCAAAAAAACATTAAAGTGAGGTATGCCGAAAAAGCCTTTGTAGTAAACGGTAAAAAAATGGAGGCAGGTACTTTAATAGTTTTAAAAACCAGCAATCAAGACAATTGGGCCAGAGATACAAAATTGGTTTGTGATCAATTACAATTAGATGCAATGCCAGTAATTTCAGGTTGGGTAGAATCGGGTGCTGATTTTGGTTCACCTTATGATAAAATAATTAACCATGCACCAAAAGTGGGCTTGTTTACAGGTGAAAATGTTTCTGCACTTGCTGCAGGAGAAGTGTGGAGTTATTTTGATCAGGAATTAAATTATCCGATCACTCAATTAAACTATTCATTTATTAGTAGAATGGATATTAATAAGTATGATGTCATTATTGCACCCGAAGGTGCTTACAAGGACTTAAATAGCAAACCAATTGCAGAAAAATTACAAGCTTTTGTTAGAAAAGGGGGAGTGTTGATTGCATTTGAAACGGCTGCACAACAATTGGCGGGCAATGTAGATTGGGGTTTTAAAATGAAAGAAATTGTGAAGAATGAAAAAGCGGATATCAATAAAACCAGTAAGTATGGCGACAAAGTGGTGGATGACTTAGAAAGTTCTATTCCCGGGGCTATTTATAAAGTATATTTAGATGCCACACATCCAATTGGGTTTGGTACCAATGGAATTTTCTTTGATTTAAAACAAGACATGGTTTCATTTGAACCGAATAATGATGCTTGGAATGTAGGGGTCATTAAAAAAGACAGTTACATGAATGGCTTTGCAGGCATTAAAGCCAAAGCAGCTTTGCAAGAAGGCGTGGTGATTGGTGTCAAAGAAATTGGCACTGGTAAATTAGTATATATGGCCGACGATCCTATTTTTAGAAATTTTTGGGAAAATGGAAAGTTGGTATTGGCCAATGCGATCTTTTTTAATGGTAAATAAGTTCAAATAATTTGAATGCGCAGTATGAAAAAAAATATAGTTTACTTTTTGGTTCTTTTATTGATTCAGCAAAATGTAAGTGCTCAAAAATCGAGTGCCGAAATTTTGGCACAAATTAATAAGTTAAAAGTAGTAGGGAGCGTTTTATACATTGCAGCGCATCCCGATGATGAGAACAATAGTTTTTTGCCTTATTTGACCAAACAAAGAATGTTACGAACTGCCTATTTAAGTTTGACAAGGGGAGATGGCGGACAAAATTTAATTGGTAAAGAACAAGGAATTGAATTGGGGATGATTCGCACCCAAGAACTTTTGGCCGCTCGAAGAATTGATGGAGCTGAGCAATATTTTTCAACTGCTTATGAATTTGGTTTTAGTAAATCATCAGACGAAGCTTTGCGCATTTGGGATCATGAGAAAGTATTAAGTGATGCTGTGCTGGTAATTCGAAAATTTCAACCAGACATTATCATTACGCGTTTTCCAAGAGATGCGCGTGCGGGACATGGCCATCATTCTGCTTCAGCCATTATTGCCAACGAAGCTTATTTGGCTGCAGCAGATCCAACCAAATTTCCTGAACAAATTAAGTTAGGATATAAAGCTTGGAAAGCAAAAAGGATACTTTGGAATACATTTAATTTTGGCACCATCAATACGACCAATGAGAATCAATTAAAACTAGAAGTAGGTGGATACAATGCCTTATTAGGGAAAAGTTATGGCGAGATAGGTGCAGAAGCAAGAACCATGCATAAAAGCCAAGGTGAAGGCAGACCACGTCGCAGAGGCGCTATGTATGAATTTTTTGAATTGACTGGTGGAGAAGCTGCAAAAGAGGACATCATGGAAGGCGTTAATCTTAGTTGGAATAGAATTGCCGCCAATGATAAAGAGGGCGCTGCTATTGAAGTTGAAATTATCAATATTGCTAAAGCTTTCAGTACAGAAAATCCAGCCGCATCTGTTGCGGCACTGGTTAATCTTTACAAACACATTCAATCTATTCCTGATTCCAAATGGCGTGCCTATAAGCTAAATGAACTAAAATCAATCATCAAAGAATGTGCAGGATTATTTTTTGAAGCAACCACCCAACAACAACAAGTAGTGCCAGGTGAAAATATCAAGTTTCAATTTTTTCTAAATCAAAGATCTATCATTGATTCAAAATTAGCAATGCTTCATTTCCCATTGGGTGCAGATTCTGCTATGAATAAAACACTTACTTACAATGAGAATGTTCAGTATGATAATGCATTCAAAGTACCCATTAATTTTCCCATTTCACAACCATATTGGTTGGTTCAGCCAAAAACAGAAGGGATGTTTCAAGTGACCAATCAAACATTAATTGGAGACGCCGAAAATGCACCTGCTTTTACCATGCAATTGGATCTGCAACTATATGGTCAGTCATTTAATTATACCATTCCTATCCAATATAAATTCACCGATCCCACCAAAGGGGATGTTTACCAACCCATTGCCGTAATACCTAGTCATGAAATTAAATACGATAAAGAAGTATATTTAAAACCAGTAGGTCAAAACATTACAATTGGATATCAGGATTTTACTCAAGGTATAGCAAAGCAATTTAAAACGGAAATACAATCAACCACTGCAAGTTTACCAACATCAGATAAAGATGTTTATACTAAGACCATTCAGTATGACCATATTCCTACATTAACTTATTTCCCTACAGCTTCCACAAAAATTGTGGAAGCCAATGTCATTTCAAAACCTGCCAAAGTGGGTTATATAGATGGTGCTGGAGATAAATTACCTGAAGCCTTAACCGAATTAGGTTATCAAGTAAGCCTGCTTAAAGAATCAGACATTAGTTTGGAAAAATTAAAGCAATTTGATGCGATTGTGGTAGGTATTCGTGCTTATAATATGTTCGATTTTTTAACGGATAAAAACGATATCATGAACGCCTACATGGAACAAGGAGGCAACCTAATCGTTCAATATTTAAAAAGCAATCAAGTAGGTTTAAAGAAAGTAAAAGTGGGGCCTTATGCTTTTACAGTGAATAGTGGCCGAAGAGTAACGCAAGAAGAAGTGCCTGTGCAATTTGTTTTACCCAACCATTCGGTACTGAATTTTCCTAATAAAATTACGTTGCAGGATTTTGATGGATGGGTACAAGAAAGAAGTACCTACCAAGCAGAAAATACAGATGCGCATTTTGAAGCGCCTTTGGCCATGAGCGACAAAGGGGAACCCATTTCAAATGGTAGTTTAATCATTGCGCCCTATGGCAAAGGCAATATGGTGTATTTGAGTTTGGTTTTATTTAGACAACTTCCTGCTGGAAATGCAGGGGCCTATAAATTATTATCTAATCTAATTTCCTTACCTAAGCATTAACCATGAGACGCAATGTGAGCATTTTTACTTTATTGGTAATTGGTTTAGCCCTAGGATGGATGATCAAGAATGTAAAAATTGGATTAATTATTGGTCTTGTATTTGGCCTATTGATTAGCGGCATCGGGACTAGAAGTAAATAAAGGAGCTGCATCTTGGTTTGCTATGGGGTTTACCACTTCTGCACCAATCCATTTCATTTTTCTGGCAATAAAATAAGCGATCAGTCCCAAACTAATTACAACCAATCCACTCAACATCATTTTAGTACCTGTTGAAAAAAAGATGCCGCCCCAAATGATGATGGCTAAGAAAAGAGGTATTGGATACATTGGCATTTTCCATGGGAAAAAATCTTTTCCCTTTCTTTTGTATAAAAATAATAGACCTATTGCCTGTCCAATGAATTGAATTAAAATACGCATGGCCAAAATAGCATCAATCACTTCTTTCAATCTAAACAACAAACTAAACACAAAGGCAATACCTCCTAAGACCAATAATGACCTATGTGGGAAATGCAATTTTGGATGCACGGCACCAAAGAAAGAAAAGAAGGACTTGTTTTGTGCGGCAGCAAATGGAATTCTACTATAACCTAAAGTTGCCGAAAATAAAGAGGAGAAAGCCACCAATAAAATCAATACTGTTGCAAAAGCACCTGCAGTGGGGCCATATAAAGCTTTGATATAATCGCTTACAACAAATTTACTCGTTATAATGGTTTGAAAGGGGAGCACACTGGCCACACTCACATTCATGGCTAAATATAAAATAGCAATTCCTGTAATAGAAATAAACATACTCCTTGGAATATTTTTACTTGGATTTTTTATTTCGCCACCCAAATGACACACATTGTAATAACCTAAATAACTATAAATGGTTTTGACACTGGCAAAACCTAAGGCAGCTACAAATCCATGTTCTAAACTAAATCCATCATTAATGTGTCGGATGGGTTCCATAAAATGTCCATGCATCACCCCTCCAATAATAATCCATGCCATGGTACCTAACACACCTACCCATAAAAAAACTGATATCTTGCCAATAGATTCAATTTTTCGGTACAATAAAATAATCACTAAAATAACTACTAGTCCACTCAAAGCTTTTTCTTCAAAAAAAGACAAGTGGAAAAAATAGTTAGCGTATTGGGAAAACCCAATGGCAGCAGATGCAATTACTAAGGGGGCTTGTATCATAGTTTGCCATACAAATAAAAAGCTCATCAAGGATCCTGCTTTTTCTCCGTAACCTTCTTTTAAAAAATGGAAACTTCCACCTGCTCTAGGTAAAGCCGAACCCAATTGACTCCAAACCATCGCGTCTAAATAAGATAAAAGCGCACCAGCAATCCAAGCGTATAAAAAATAAGGCCCTCCCATAATCTGCGCCACCACACTCAACACCACAAATGGACCGATGCCCACCATATCAATCATGTTAATGGCGGTTGCATGTAAAAGACTTAATTTGCGTTCTAAATTTGGTGTTTGGCTCATAAAGTAGGTAGACAAGATAATAAAAAAAGTATACAATGGATGTGAATTTTAAAACTGTACCATGGGCCAATACTATTTCTATATATGAAGTTAATATCAGGCAATACACGCCCGAAGGAACTTTTAAAGCATTTCAAAATCATCTTCCCCGCTTACAAGAGATGGGTGTGAATGTTTTATGGTTGATGCCCATCACCACCATTAGTAGAGAAGGTCGTAAAGGGAATTTGGGCAGCTATTATGCTTGTAACAGTTACACCAAAATAAATCCTGAATTTGGCAATGAACAAGACTTGATTGATTTGATAAACTTGGCCCATCAACTGGGTATGAAAGTAATGATAGATTGGGTAGCCAATCATACCGGCAGGCAACACGAATGGATGCAAAATCATCCAGCATGGTTTACAAGAGATGAAGATGGTAATTTTACTGAACGCAATGGTTGGGACGATGTGGTAGATTTAAATTATCACAACAAGGAAATGCGTGCTGCATTAATTGGTGCCATGCAGTATTGGGTGCAATCTTTTAAGATTGATGGATTTAGATGTGATATGGCACATTTGGTGCCTTTGGATTTTTGGAAAGCCGCAAGAACCGCTTGTGAAACCATTCAGCCTTTGTTTTGGTTGGCAGAATGTGAAGTGGCCGCCTACCATGAAGTTTTTGATGCAAGCTATGCATGGGATTGGATGCACGTGAGCGAAAAATTAACCAAAGGTGATGCCAATATAAATGATGTATACAATGTATTGCATCATTACAATCAATATCCAGTAGGGGCTTTAAAATTATTCTTTACTTCCAATCACGATGAGAATTCTTGGAATGGAACAGAGTATGAAAAATTTGGACCTGCGGCCAAACCATGGGCTGTATTTTGTTTTACTTGGACTGGCATGCCTTTAATATACAGTGGTCAGGAATTGCCCAATTATAAACGGCTGGCCTTTTTTGATAAAGATTTTATTGATTGGACCCCTGCACCTCAACTGCATGATTTTTATAAAATACTTACTACCTTAAGAAAGTCTTTTACCTGGCTATGTAATGGCGCTACTTTTAATTTGCCCACCCAAGCAGAAAAAACCATGGCTTATTTAAGGTATGATGCCATTGATGATTCAAAAGAAATTATTTTGGTGGCACTTAATTTAGGAGACCAACCGCAAAAAATAAGCTTTGCGCATGATTTGCTGGTAGGGGAGTTTAAAAATATTTTCTCTGGCCTAAGCTTTCATTTCAATCAAGAACTTACCTTCGAATTGATGCCGGGCGACTATTTTGTATATGTCAAAATTTAGGCTCTCTTGGATTGTTGAAATTCTACAAACTCAATCATTTCTTCTAAGCTAAAGCTGCTTAAATTTTGAGCAGCAGTCAATCCTGCTTTTTGCGCCACCAAAACACCATATTTACAATCATCATATCCTTCCACCGCATGGGCATCTGGATTAATGGAAATAAGAACGTCTTTCTTTAAAGCAGCAGGAATAAAACGCCAGTCCATATCTAATCTTCTGGGATGGGCATTCAGTTCAATTACCACATCATTATTTGCACAGGCTTCTATAATGGCTTCGTGATTTACAGGGTATCCTTTTCTACTTAATAACAAACGGCTGGTAAGATGGCCTAAGATGCTTGTATAGGGATTGTTGACGGCATTTAACAAACGCATCATGGCTTTCTCCTCGGTCATTTTTAAATTAGAGTGAATGGAAGCAATCACGATATCAAAACTGGCCAGCACTTCATCGGGGTAGTCCAAGCTGCCATCATTTAATACATCCGATTCAATACTTTTAAAAATAACAAAGGGGGCTAATTTTTTATTGAGGGCATCAATTTCTTTATGTTGTGCCTGTATGCGATCCAATTGCAAACCATTTGCATAGAAGGCCGATTTGGAATGGTCGCTAATCACTAAATATTCATATCCTTTTTCTATGGCAGCAAGGGCCATTTGTTCTATAGTATGTACCCCATCGCTCCAAGTACTATGCGAATGAATGATTCCTTTGATGTCTTTTATTTGAATGGTTTCTTTGAGCGGTTGTTTTAAAACTTGTTCAATAATTGCTGGATCCTCTCTTTGGGCTGGGGGGATGTAAGCAATCCCCAATTGTTCAAAGATGGCCTGTGGAAAAATAAATTTAAAATTTTTCTGAAAAAGAGGATTTTCGACCCATTTTTTCAAAAATTCGGGCGAACAGGACAAACTAAAATCGGTCCAATGGAACAGTTCTTGGGTGGTCAAATACCATCTAATTTCAAAATTATCGCTCCCTTTTGAACTTAAATAGGCATCACTTTTTATAACAGTAAATTCTTTTTCTATCAACCAATTGATTAATTCTTTTTCACTACAAGTACTTACAATTTCTAAAAACTCCAAACTTTCCATTTGTCTTTTGAATGCGCCCACTACCTCATGCATTGCATTGGGAAATTTATTTTCTAAAGATTCTTTTAAAGCAATTACTAAACTTTCTACTTGCTGGTACAAATAACTTCCTTGATGTTGTAAATAATACGCTAAACTCTCTTGTATATTTTTTTGTGTCTTCGCACCAAAACCTTTGTAGTTGATTAATCTATTTTCTTCGCATGCATAAAGTAGTTCACCAATGCTTTCAATTTCTAATTCTTTCCAAATGGTTCTAATTTTTTTAGGACCCAATCCTTTTATTTTTATCAATTCAATGATACCAGAAGGTGTTTTTTCTAGATAAGTTTCTAATAACGTAAACTGCTTATTTTCAATGAGTTGTAATATCTTTTGACCAATCGCTTCTCCAATGCCACGTTGTGCAAACAATTCACTTGGAGACATATCCATTACAGGATCTGTAAGTTTATCTAATGTAAATGCAGCATTTGCATAAGACTTAATTTTGAATTCATTCTCACCATGAATGTCCATGAGTTTACTCAGCAAAGAAAAATATTCTGCGATTTCGTAATTATGCATTGGATATGTAAAGTATAAAAAATTATTCAAAAAAAAATCCCCCCCGTAAACGGGGAGGACTTCAAATCTATTTTTGCTAAAAGCAAAAAAGACGATTTAATTATCTTGCGATAATTATTTCTTTTTAGCAGCCTTCTTTTTTGCAGCTTTCTTCTTAGGAGCAGCTTTTTTAGCAGCTTTCTTAGGAGCAGCTTTTTTAGCGGCTTTCTTTGCAGCTTTTTTCTTAGGAGCAGCTTTTTTTGCAGCTTTTTTTGGAGCAGCTTTTTTAGCGGCTTTTTTTGCAGTTGCCATGTTTTTTAGATTTAATGGTTAGTAAATATGAATTAAAAATAAAAAACTTTTATTATATCTGCAAAATTATTTTTTTAAGCGACTGTTTCTACGGGTAAAATGGATACTGTAGAACGGTTGTTTCTGCCTTTTTTAAATTCAACAATACCATTGGTAAGTGCGAATAAGGTAAAGTCAGAGCCAACTCCAACGTTTTTACCAGGATGGTAAACAGTACCTCTTTGGCGTATAATGATGTTGCCAGATAAGGCTGGTTGACCACCATAAATTTTAACACCTAAGCGTTTGCTTTGTGAATCACGGCCGTTTTTTACGGAACCTTCTCCTTTTTTGTGTGCCATAGTATATTCTTTTTTCTAGCTTATTATTAACTTGAAAACAATCAATTAGCCCTTTGACTAAGCGATATTTTCGATTTTGATCTGTGTATAATGAGTTCTGTGACCGTGTTTCTTGCGGAAACCCTTTCTTCTCTTCATTTTAAAAGCGATCACTTTGTCACCTTGAACTAAGTCGTTTGTAATCTCAGCCTTCACTTTTACCTTAGAAGTAAAAGAAATGCTTCCATTATTATCAACGAATAATACATCGTTGAATTCAACTTTATCTCCAGTTTTACCTTGCAGGTGAGGTACATACAAGCTATCTCCTGCTTGTACTTTAAATTGTTGTCCTGCGATTTTTACTACTGCTAGCATATTGTCCAAAATTAGGACGGCAAAGGTAATTATTATTATCCCAATTTGCAAGTAATTCTCAAAAAATAATCAAGTAGGCTACAATTAGTCCTATTCTTCACATTTAATTGACTTTTAAGGCCTAAAGTAGTTTGATGATCCATAAATAAGTACCTAATTTTGTCCAGCTTTAAACGCTTCAATCGCTCCTGATATGATTAATGTCAAATCTTTACTGGCCAAACCTTTTGCAGGAGTGATCCATCGTCAAATCCAAAGGGAGCGTAAAACAGCCCTGGCTGACCAACAATCTATTCTAAATCAATTGATTAAGGTGGGTAAAACCACCGTTTTTGGAAAAGAACACCATTTTGATATGATTAAAGACTATGCTGGGTTTCAACAAGCAGTGCCTTTAAGAGATTATGAACAGTTTAAGGAATACATTGAGCAAATCAAAAAAGGTACCCAAAATGTGCTTTGGAAGGGTCGACCCTTGTATTTTGCTAAAACCAGTGGTACGACGAGCGGGGTAAAATACATTCCAATCACCAAAGATTCCATCAGTAATCATATAAATGGGGCAAGAGATGCCTTATTGGTGTACATGTCCTTAACTGGGTCTACCCAATTTGCAGGGGGTAAAATGATATTTTTAAGCGGCTCTCCCGAATTGGAAAGAGTGGGTGGTATCCCAACCGGTCGTTTAAGTGGAATTGTGAACCACCATATTCCCAAATATTTAAGAGGAAATCAATTGCCTAGCTATGAAACCAATTGCATAGAAGAGTGGGAAGAGAAATTGGATAAGATGGTAGAAGAGACCTATAATAAAGACTTGACTTTAATTGGGGGCATACCGCCATGGATTCAAATGTATTTGGATAGATTGATTGAAAAAACGGGCAAACCCATTAAAGAGCTATTCCCTAATTTACAAGTGATGGTGCAGGGCGGTGTCAATTTTGAACCCTATCAATCAAAATTATTTGAGACCATTGGCAAAAGCATCGACACCATTGAATTGTTCCCTGCAAGCGAAGGTTTTTTTGCCTATCAAGACAGCCTGGACCAACAAGGTTTACTATTAAATACCAATAGCGGCATTTTTTATGAGTTTGTTCCATTAGCTCAAGTGCATCAAGAAAATCCAACTCGATTAAGTTTGGCTGAGGTACAATTGGGCGAACAATATGCTTTAATCATCAATAGCAATGCAGGTTTATGGGGATACAGTATTGGAGATACGGTTAAATTTGTGAGCATCGATCCTTACCGAATTATTGTAACTGGAAGAATCAAACATTTTATTTCGGCCTTTGGAGAACATGTTATTGGAGAAGAAGTAGAACAAGCTTTATTGCAAGTGACTAGCGAAATGAAGGTGATGGTGGTGGAATTTACCGTCGCACCATTAATTCAGCAAGGGGAGGGAAAAAGTTACCATGAATGGTTTATCGAATTTGAAAAAGCACCCGCCGATATGGCTTTGTTTTGTAAAAAACTAGATCAATATTTGTGTGCAAAAAATGTATACTACCAAGATTTAATTCAAGGGAATATTTTAGAACCATTGCGTGTACAAGCACTTCAAAAAAATGCATTTATCAATTATATGAGAGATGAAGGAAAGCTGGGAGGGCAAAATAAAGTACCCCGCCTTAGCAACGATCGAAACATAGTCAATGCATTGGTTCAATATATTTCGAATTAAATAAATAATAACGTATTTTTAATTTTTAAGAAAACATTTGGATGAAGCAGAAAAGAATTGCCATTTTTGGATCTACAGGCTCTATTGGGAAACAAACACTCGAGGTAATAGCTGCGCACCCGGAATTATTTGTTGCTGAAATTTTAACAGCGCAATCCAACGACTCCCTTTTAATTGAACAAGCTTTACAGTTTTTGCCCAATATAGTGGTCATCGGAGATCTTACTAAATATGCCAATGTAAAAAAAGCTTTAGAGGGTAAGCCAATTAAAGTTTTTGCAGGTGTAGAAGCATTGGAGCAGGTAGCTGCTATGGATTGTTATGATTTTATGATGGCAGGCATTGTTGGCTTTGCAGGTTTAAAACCTACTTTAAATGCTGTTGAAAATGGGAAAGCCATAGGGCTTGCTAATAAAGAAACTTTAGTTGTGGCAGGTGATATTGTAATGCGTAAAGCAAAAGAATTCAAAGCTGCCATTATACCAGTGGATAGTGAACACTCTGCCATATTTCAATGCTTGGTAGGTGAAGACAGCAATCCTATTGAAAAAATTATTCTAACGGCAAGTGGGGGTCCTTTCTTAGGAAAGAAACCCAATTTCTTGGTAAATGTTAAAAGAGACCATGCATTGCAACATCCCAATTGGTCCATGGGGGCAAAAATTTCTATCGATTCCGCTACTTTAATGAATAAGGGTTTAGAGATGATTGAAGCAAAGTGGTTATTTAATTTAGCACCGCATCAAATTAAAGTTGTGGTTCATTCGCAAAGCATCATTCATAGTATGGTGCAATTTGAAGATGGCAGTATTAAAGCGCAGATGGGCTTGCCAGATATGAAATTGCCTATTCAATACGCAATGGCATTTCCACAAAGACTAAAAAATAATTTTCCTAGATATTTATTTGACAAGCCCAATCAATTAAATTTCGACGAACCTGATTTAAGAACTTTTAGAAATTTATATTTAGCCACAGAAGCTTTACGCAAAGGAGGCAATACACCTTGTGTTTTAAATGCTGCCAATGAAATTGCAGTGTATGCTTTTTTAAGAAACAGAATTGGATTTTTAGACATGACAGAACTGATCGAAAAAACTTTAGAAAAAATTGAATACATAGCAGATCCAAGTTTGGATGATTATTTTGAAACCGACGGCGAGGCGCGTAATTTTGCAGCCTCTTTAATACAATTATAAATTATATGTACATTTTAGCAATCAATTTTGCATCAGTGGGTGTAAAGGCAGCTCAATTTATTTTATCATTTTCTATATTGGTGGTCTTGCATGAGTTGGGACATTTTATTCCTGCACGTTTATTCAAAACCAGAGTAGAAAAATTTTATTTATTTTTTAATCCAGGCTTTAGTCTTTGGAAAAAGAAAATTGGAGAAACTGAATACGGTATTGGATGGATACCTTTTGGAGGCTATGTAAAAATTGCTGGGATGATTGATGAGAGCATGGACAAAGAACAAATGCAATTGCCTCCAGAAAATTGGGAGCTAAGATCAAAGCCTGCTTATCAAAGATTGATTGTAATGTTGGGTGGGGTGATTGTAAATATTTTATTAGCCATTGTTATATTTATTGGGCTTTCATTTTATTGGGGCGAAGATACTTTGCCAGCAAAAAATGTTATTTATGGAGTACACCCTAGTGAATTGGCGAGCAATATGGGCATCCAAGAAGGCGATATTATTGTTTCCTTAGATAAAAAAGAATTGGAAAATTTTGATGCATTGGAAAGTAAATTAATCTTAACCAGTCCTAAAACCTTAGAAGTTAAAAGAGGGGATAGTTTGGTGTCTTTAAATATACCCGCTTCTTTATCTAGTGCCATTGCTAAGTTTAAAAAAACAGCGCCATTTGTTACACCGCGTGTGCCCGTGATTGTTGATTCTGTTGGAAAATCGGCAGTTGTTTTACAAGGCGCTATTAATAAAGACGATACTTTATTAAAAATCAACAATACGAGTATTCAATATCAGTATCAATTTTTAGAAGTAAAAAATAAATTCGCAGATTCTATTGTGATGGTAACTGCTAAAAGAGGGAATGATACGGTTTATTTTAAAACCCTAATTAACAGTACAGGTCAATTGGGCATTTTTGTTAAACTCCCTTATGCTTTGTTTGCAACCGTGCATAAGAATTTTTCTTTTATGGCATCTATCCCTGAAGGTATAAACAGATGTTACACTACATTAGACAATTACATTACAGGCATCAAACAAATATTTACAGGTAAAGTAAAAGCAAGTGATTCTTTAGGAAGTTTAATTAGTATTGGTAATACCTTTCCTTCAAATTGGGATTGGGAAAAATTCTGGACTTTAACCGCTATTTTTTCTATCATATTGGCATTTATGAATGTACTTCCTATTCCTGCTTTGGACGGGGGACATGCCTTGTTTATTTTGGTAGAAATGATAACAGGAAGAAAGCCAAGTGATAAGTTTATGGAATATGCTCAATTGGTTGGAATGTTCCTATTGTTCGGCTTAATGTTTTACGCTTTAGGTTTAGACTTTTGGCGTTTGTTTAAGTAATCCAAGAATTAGTTGTAATTTTGTAGGTTCGAAATAAGTTTAGTTCTTCTGATACAATTGGGGTCGTATGGTTTTGACAGCAGTCGTAGCAGTTGGGGTAAGCATGCAGTGCGTTGGGTAATTAGCACTTTAATCTGAATACCAAACAATCAAAAGGCGAAGCAAATTTTGCCATGGCTGCTTAATTCAGTGAATTAACTTCCATTTTGGTCGAGAGAGAAGGCAGGCCTGTTGCCCGCTCCTCAGCCTAATTAAAAACAAAACAGGATGCGATAAATGTAGGCTGTGCCATTTATTTAAGTACCATTCAGCTAAGCGAATAATTGGTTTGTGTTTTTCCTGCTATGCGCCGACAAGTAATAAAACAATAAGCATGTAGAAGACCAATGGTAACATTGTTTGGACAGGGGTTCGACTCCCCTCGACTCCACAAGTAGCTCAATTGATTAGGCGCCCTTGCATAAAATGCTCGGGCGCTTTTTTTATCCTATATTTTTCTTACCTGATTTGCTTCACTAAAAATTTAACTAGTATCAAAAAAATACCAATGTGCTAAAAAGATTTTTTCCCAACTCCATGTCCAATGATTTATTTTCAATATAGCAGCATACCAATCATATAATTTTAGCTTTTTCAACTTCATTTTAATTTAAAAAATTGTAATTTACCTTACTTAAAAAAATAGTTATGAAAAAATATATCCAATTTGGAATGCTGCTATTTGCTGTTTTATGCTATACCATCGCAATGGCTTCTAATGATCCTGAATTTTCTGCACCTGTAGAAGGTAGATGGGATTTAACAGTAAATATGGGTGGCGGCCGCATAGCTGCTTCTTGGTTGGAAGTAAGACATTCTGGAGTGAATGGTTTAACTGGTCGTTTTGTAGGGGATGGAGGAAGTGCTAGACCCATTTCTTCCGTTTCATTTAAAGAGGGTAAAGTGAGTTTTCATATCCCAGCACAATGGGAAAAAACAGATAGAGAAATGATTTTTGAAGGCAATTACAAAGATGATAAATTGGAAGGAACGATTATCAATACATTGGGTAAAACCTATACTTTCACAGGGGTGCGTGCACCAAAGTTAATAAGAGAAAAAGCGCCTGTATGGGGATCACCCATTCATTTATTTAATGGAAAAAATTTAGAGGGTTGGATGCCACTAGGTAAAAACAATCAATGGGTAGTTGAAAATGGAATTTTAAAAAGCCCGCAATCTGGTGTGAACATTAGAACTACTAAAACTTTTGATGATTTTAAATTGCACATTGAGTTCCGTTATCCAAAAGAAAGTAACAGTGGTGTTTATTTAAGAGGCAGGTATGAAGTGCAAGTAGAAGACAGTAAAGGCAAAGAACCCATTAATATTTATTTAGGGGGCGTATATGGTTTTATAGATCCACTATGGATGATGGCAAAAGAAGCAGGTGAATGGCAATCCTATGACATTACTTTAATAGGTCGATTGGTTACTGTGGTAGTAAATGGTAAAAAAGTAATTGAGCAGCAACCCATCCCTGGTGTTACAGGAGGTGCTTTAGATGCCAATGAATCAGAGCCAGGTCCGATTATGATGCAAGGTGATCACGGGCCAATAGAATACAGAAACATCATTGTAACACCTGCTAGAAAGTGATTCACAAAAAAGGGATCATTTAAAAATATACATTCATAAAAGCTTCCAAAATTTGGGGCTTTTTTATTAGCGTTCAAAAACTACTTCCTCATAAGGCAATCTAAATCTTGGTCCCCAAATACCCTGTTCGGTGCCTTTGCCCACCGCAACAATCATATTAATTTCAGCACCTGCTGGGAGTTGCAATGCTTTTTTTACTCTTACTTCATCAAAGCCTTCCATAGGACAAGATTCAAAACCTTCTGCTGCAATAGACAACATAAATGTTTGTGCTGCTAATGCACATGATTTATGTACGGTCACTCTTTGGTCTGCCTTGCCACCAAAACGCATAAATGGTTTGCTAAGCCCCATAAAAAAACTAAGGCATCTTCTTACAAAAGCCATTATTCCAAAAATATCAGAACGATAGGCGAGTGGCATTAATTTTCCATAATAATCTAAGCCTCTTTTTTCAAGTTTATTGGGTTCGCCATTGATACCAGCTTTCAATCTATCATAATTCCATTTGGCATGTTTTTTCCATAAGTCTTTTCGAGTAACAAAGACCACAATTTCCTTAGCAGTTTTAGCAGCGTTCTGTCCTAAACAAAGTGCTTCATATTTCTTTTTTTCCTCTTCTGATCGAATCCAATAGAATTCCCAAAGCTGCATATTGCTGCTATTGGGCGCTAGAATGGCTCTTTCTAAACTTCTTTTAATTACCTCTTCTGGCACTTCTACCAAGGGGTCAAATTTGCGATTCGATCTACGACGGTCAATTATTGCTTGAAATTCGCTTGAATACATTTTATTACAGTTAATTTATTTAATTTTATAGGGTGGTTTCTCTAGAAACAACTTGCAAATAAACCAAAACTTTTCTTCATATGCTAAAAAAAATACTACTCGGCTTTGCTTTTATCATGCTTGTTTTGATAGGGCTTAGCTATACCCCGCAATTGGCGCACTTAAAAAATTTCGCACTATGGGGCAAACATACCATTCATGATTATAAAACACATCCAACGCGTTTGGTGGCCAGTGGGAATAAACCACAATTTTGGCCTTTGGATAGTAATTACAATAAAGGCGTAATAGCAGATTCTCTTTTAGCCATTATGGACTCTAATGATACCCATGCTTTTTTAGTCATTCAAGATGGAAAATTAGTGTATGAAAGATATTGGGATGGGTATAATGCTAAAACTTTAAGTGGTTCTTTTTCTGCCGCAAAAAGTATAATATCCTTATTAATAGGAATTGCTGTTGATGAAGGCAAGATTAAATCATTAGAAGAACCCGTAGGCAATTATGTACCTCATTTTAAAACCAGTGGATTAGAGAAAGTGCGTATCAAAGATTTATTAACCATGAGTTCGGGCACCAACTATAAAGAATCAGATAAGGGTTATTTTAGTTTGAATGCATATGGCTATTATGGAGATGATGAAGAATTTATGGTAAATAAAATGGAATACAAAGAACCATCAGGTGTGCATTGGGAATACCGCAGCGGAGATACACAAGTATTAGGGCTTATTGTTGAAAAAGTATTTGGTCAAAATATTTCAACGCTAGTTTCTGAAAGATTTATGCAGCCTATGGGCGCAGAAGCAGATGCAGTTTGGCTTTTAGACGGTGCTAAAAAACATGAAAAAGCATTTTGCTGTTTCAATGGAGTAGCCCGCGACTATGCTAGGTTTGGCCAATTGGTTTTACAAAATGGCAAATGGGGTGAAAAACAAATTGTATCAAGCAATTATGTACAAACGGCTACTACACCAGCAACTTATTTAAAAGATGCTTATGAAAATGAAAACCCGGTTGATTTTTATGGGTATCAATATTGGATGTTTAAAGAACAAGGGCATGATATTGTTGCACAAAACGGATTGTTTGGGCAGTATGTGTATATTATTCGTGATAAAAATGCAGTGGTAGTTCGATTAGGAGAATCTAAAGTGACTAAACCTATTCACCATCATCAGCCAGAAGTTTTCACTTATGCGGCGGCGGCACTTTCGGTGTTAAAATAAAGAATTCATTTTTAAAAGTAGAAGGAAAAAATAGAAGAGAAATAGAGTTGAAAAAAATAAATGCTGCTTATAAAAAAAAGACCCGTTCTAAAATCTAGAGCGGGTCTTTTTTTGAAATATATTGAAAGGACTAATTTAATGAGCTAGAAAAGGTCCATTGCTTTTGCAAAATAGGTAAAAGTGCCAGGAAGTGCTAACCAAAAGAATTCTCTTTTATAAATAATTAAGGCCACTAAAATTACAGTCCATATAAAACAAATTGCCCAGTATTTTTTTGTATTTTTTTGTGCTTCCATTGTTGACATTGGTATGGTTGTTTAAAGATGTTTTAATAGAGTGCAAATATACATTTTTTTGCTTTATTTATTGAATGCTATAGGTATATTTTAAGTCTACTTTCCAGCCAGTTGGGGTATTGATTACTTTAATTTGGTGGGGAATTTTGTCCAAAGAGCTTTGGTAATTGATGACAGTTTGGTTGCTGTCTAAAGCCTGCAATTCATTAATTTGAAGGGATGCTTGTCTTAATTCTTGCCTTCCTTCTTTATCCAATGCAAAATACTTGGTGGAAATGGCTTTAAAATAGTTTTGATTATCGGGATTGTCCAATAGGTAATTTTTGGCTTTATTAAAATCGCCTTGGTTGCAGTGCTCTAGAAAATACCGACCACCATCAAGGGCATTGTCGGCCTTTTCTATATTGGAATCCCCACAAGCAAAGAATAAGGTGATTAGGCCAAATAAGAATACGGCTTTTAAATTTAGATTTCCGATCATGTGCAAAGTTAAGCCTATTTGTAGAATTGGCATCTTGGATGCTTTATATTAATTTTGTTTCAATGACAAAAGCCCAAGCATGACAAAGGAAAAATTGGTTCAAGCAATTACAGCAAAACAATCTTATTTATGCGTGGGATTAGATACGGATATTGAAAAACTTCCCGCTGGTTTGCCCAAAACCACTCAGGGTGTAATTGATTTTAACAAAGCCATCATAGATTCCACTGCTCCTTATTGTGTAAGTTACAAAATCAATACTGCTTTTTACGAATCACAAGGCATTAAAGGTTGGCAAGCCATGGAGGAAACTTTAGCGCATATTCCTAGCACGCATTTTACCATTGCGGATGCAAAAAGAGGAGACATTGGCAATACATCGGCACATTATGCCAAAACATTTTTTGAAGTAATGCCTTTTGATGCGATTACCGTTGCACCCTATATGGGCAAGGATAGCATTGAACCTTTTTTAGCGTATACCAATAAATGCACCATTGTACTTGGACTCACTTCCAATATGGGTAGCCAAAATTTTGAACAACAAAAATTACAAAGTGGTCAATTTTTATATGAATCTGTTTTAGAACAAGTGGCAACTTGGGGTACGGCCGATCAAATTATGTTTGTGGTAGGCGCTACCAAAGCAAAAGAATTTGAAAGCATTCGTAAAATCATACCTGCACATTTCATATTGGTACCAGGGGTGGGTGCGCAAGGAGGTAGCTTAGAAGAAGTAACTAAATATGGTAAGAACAAAGAAGTTGGTTTATTGATTAACGCAAGCAGGGCCATTATTTTTGCAAGCAATGAAAATGACTTTGCCGAAAAGGCAGCCATGGTTGCTAAGGAATATGCAGTGGAAATGAAATCCTTATTAATCTAACTGGATCGTTTCTCCTTCCGATTTTGCTATGACTAAAGTGGCTGCACTGTTTCCTATAATATTTGTGATTGCACGTGCTTCACTCATAAATTTATCTACACCTAATAAAAACGCAAGCCCTTCAATAGGAATTTTTTGAAGTGTAGCAAGGGTAGAGGCCAGTACAATAAATCCACTTCCTGTAACGCCTGCAGCGCCTTTTGATGTAAGCATTAAAATTAAAAGCATGGTTACAATTTCTGCAACACTCAATTGCACATTGTATAACTGTGCAATAAAAATAACCGCCATGGATAAATAAATAGAAGTACCATCTAAATTAAAAGAATAGCCAGTGGGAACAACTAAACCCACTACCGATTTTGAGCAGCCCATCTTTTCCAATTTATTCATTAGCGATGGCATGGCTGGCTCAGATGAAGAAGTTCCAAATACAATAAGTAATTCTTCTTTTATATTTTTGATTAGTTTAAAAATAGAAAGTTGATAATATTTTAAAATAAGTCCAAGTACAATTATAATAAATAAAATCATCGTCAAATACATGGTACCCATTAATTTACCTAATGGAATTAATGTTTTTAGTCCGTATTTGCCAATGGCAAATGACATACCACCCAATGCACCCATTGGTGCTAAGTACATTACATATTTAAGTGCTACAAATACAAAATGGGTTAATCTGCCCAATTGATGAATGTATTTTTCACGTTGCTTTAAAAAGTTCAAAGTAAATCCTAAAATAATAGCCAGTAATAAAATTTGCAAATTGGTATTTTGTTGAACAATGGACCATAAATTAAATGCAGTGGCCTTGGTATATTTAGAAGGATCTTGCATTTGTAATCCATCTTTATTAATATTTCCTGGCTGAATCCATAAAGCCATAACAACACCAATGGCCAAAGAAAGGGTGCTTACAATTTCAAAATAGACCAATGATTTGATGCCAATGCGTCCTACTTTTTTTAAATCGCCCATGCTGGCAATTCCTAAAGAAACGGTAAGAAAAATAATCGGGTAAGTAAAAATTTTAATCAGGCTAATAAAGTTTTTAGCAAGGGGCTCCAATTGTACGGCTGTGGCTGGGTAATAGATGCCCAAGATAATGCCTGCAATAATGGCAAGTAAAACGTAGAAACTTAAGTGGGTGATTACTTTTCTCATATGAATTATTGTTATTCAAATATACTTTTTTACTGTCGTTTCTGCTACCTTTGTACTAGATTGTTTATTACCTAAAATTATCCATTATGGCAGTTAGAACCGACTTGTTTGAATCGCCCGATTATTATCAATTGGATGAATTGCTTTCTGAAGAGCAACGAATGGTTCGTTCTGCAATAAGAGATTATGTAAAGAAAGAAATTTCTCCCATCATCGAAGACCATGCGCAAAAAGCAATCTTCCCGATACAAATTGTAAAACAATTAGGTGACCTAGGATGTTTTGGTCCAACAGTGCCAGTAGAATATGGTGGTGGTGGCTTGGATTATATTAGTTATGGCATCATGATGCAAGAATTAGAAAGAGGGGACAGTGGTGTTAGAAGTACAGCAAGTGTGCAAGGTTCTTTGGTGATGTTTCCAATTTATGCATATGGAAATGAAGCACAAAAGAAAAAATATTTACCCAAATTGGCATCGGGCGAATGGTTGGGTTGTTTTGGTTTGACCGAACCTGATCATGGTTCAGATCCATCCAGCATGTTGACCAATATTAAAGACGCAGGCGACCATGTTCTTTTAAATGGTGCTAAAATGTGGATCAGCAATGCGCCTTTTGCTCAAGTGGCTGTGGTTTGGGCAAAAAATGAAGCAGGAGAAATTATTGGGATCATTGTGGAAAGAGAAATGGAAGGTTTTTCTACTCCTACTACACATGGCAAATGGAGTTTGAGAGCCAGTGCAACGGGTGAATTGGTATTTGACAATGTGAAAGTGCCCAAAGAAAATATATTGCCTAATGTTAAAGGATTGAAAGGTCCTTTGGGTTGTTTAAGTAAAGCAAGATATGGGATTGCTTGGGGTGCATTGGGTGCGGCTATGGATTGTTACGATACTGCTTTGCGTTATAGTAAAGAGCGAATCCAATTTGGAAAACCAATTGGGGCTTTTCAATTGCAACAAAAAAAATTAGCCGAAATGGTGACTGAAATTACCAAAGCCCAATTGATGGTTTGGAGGTTGGGCGTGTTGATGAATGAGGGCCGAGCCACACCACAACAAATTAGTATGGCCAAAAGAAATAGTTGTGAAATAGCTGCACAAATTGCAAGAGACGCTCGACAAATATTAGGTGGGATGGGCATTACAGGAGAGTATTCCATCATGAGACATATGATGAATTTAGAAAGTGTAATTACCTACGAAGGGACACATGACATTCATTTATTAATTACGGGCATGGACATTACTGGTTTTAATGCGTTTAAATAGGATTTAAAAAGATGGCAGCTGAAAAAATATTTTTAATTGGGATGATGGGTTCTGGAAAAACTTTCTGGACAAAAAAAATAGCCAAGTGGATTAAATCGGCTGGCTATGATTTAGATGATTTGATTGAAATGACCGAAGAAAAAACCATCGCAGAAATTTTTGAAGAAGATGGGGAAGAATATTTTAGAAAATCAGAAGCTAAAATTTTAAGGTGGTTTAAAGAGAAAAAAAAATTTGTATTGGCTACCGGTGGCGGCACGCCTTGTTTTATGGAGAATATGGCTTGGATGAAAAAGGAAGGCATTGTAATTTGGCTGGATGAATCTGTTGAAATTCTGGTACAAAGATTGTTGGCCGAGAAAGCACATCGTCCTTTAATTGCGAATTTATCTGATGAAGCGATAACCAATTTCATTCAGCAAAAGTTAGTCGAAAGACATGCTTTTTATCAACAAGCCAATTATCGTTTAAGCTCAGATCAAATCACCGAAGCGGGTTTAAAAAAACTAATCTCAAAACATGCATCGTAAAATATTAATGGGGGGTTTGTGTTTTTGTTTTTTAGCAGTTTTGCTGGGTGCTTTTGGGGCGCATGCTTTAAAATCAATGGTATTGCCCGATCGCTTAGTCCTATTTGAAACAGGGGTAAGGTATCAGTTTATGCATGGAATGGCTTTGATTGCTTTGTCCATTTATGGAAGTCAAAATCATGCAAAATTAGGCGAGCAAAAAGGTATAGAATGGGCTTTTATTTTTTTTATTTCAGGTATCATTTTTTTTAGCGGATCCTTATATTTATTGGTTTTAGCAACCATTTTAAACGGGACTTGGTCCAATTTTGTAGGACCCATAACACCTTTGGGTGGATTGTTTTTTATGCTGGGTTGGATAAGTTGGTTTAGGGTTGTTTTTAAAGATAAAGTGGATAAGTAGCCTAGTCCTTTTTCAATTTTACACATTTACTCAAATTCCTTTTTGGTCCTATGCAGATAACTTATATTTGTTATCATGGCAAATACGCTTAGAAGCAAAAAAGAACCCAAGGTTTCCGTGGATGCACTTAACCCAGACAAAGAATCAGATGTGTCCGTTACGGAAGTAGTGAAGGATGAACGTACTTCTAAGATATTTGGAGCAATAAGTTTACTCATTACTTTATTTTTATTTGTTGCCTTTACTTCCTATTTATTTACTTGGCAAGAAGACCAAGACATGGTGCAACTTTGGCGCACCCATTTGTTTACAGTGAACGATTTAAAGGCCAATAATTTAATGGGTTATTTTGGTGCTTTTGTTGCCTATCAAATTATTTTCAATGGATTTGGTATTCCCGCTTATATACTATGCTCCTTCTTTTTTGTATTAGGAGTGAATTTATTTTTTACCAAACCCATATTTAGTTTGTGGAGAAACCTGCGTTATGTAATCATAGGTTTATTGGTATTGAGTACTTCTTTTGCATTTGCAACACAAGGCGCTTTATTTTCTTGGGGTGGGGCACTGGGGGAATATAGTAGTAGCTGGTTAATTAAATGGATTGGTAGTTTTGGGACGGGAGCTTTATTATTGGTCGCAGGATTTAGTTATGTGATTTGGAGATTTAATCCAAGTTTTAATGTGCCAAGTTTTAATTTTCTAAAACCTAAATTAAAAGAAGAAGCATTTGTTTCAGAGGATACTGAAGAAGCAGTGAAACAAGAATGGGATTTGAATGCGCCTGAAAATAAAATAGATACTTTTAGTGCCAATACTTTAAAAAATGATTCAGTGGTAGAGCCATTAACCAATGAAACATCCTTTGATGAAATTGATTTAGTAGAAGAGTCTAATAATATTCCACATATCGAATTGGCACCCACTTTAAAAGAAGAGCCTGTTGAAATTCTACAACCAAAAACTAATATTGAAGATTTAAATGGAGAGCTATTAGAAGATTTAGATTTAGAAATTAAAGATTTAGCAAAAGAGGTGATTGTTCCACTGGGTAGTATAGGTACACAGTATGATGCTACTTTGGATTTAAAAAATTACAAGTATCCCCATTTAAATTTATTAGAAACACATGGCTCCGAAAAAATTGTGCAAGATCCTGAAGAATTAGAAACGCACAAGAATCAAATTATTGCTACCCTTAAAAATTATGATATTGCCATTCAAAGAATAGCCGCTACGGTGGGGCCTACGGTTACTTTGTATGAAATTGTTCCTGCACCAGGGGTACGCATTAGTCGTATTAAAAATTTGGAAGATGATATTGCCTTAAGCTTAGCAGCATTAGGTATTCGTATCATAGCACCCATTCCTGGAAAAGGTACGATTGGTATTGAAGTGCCCAATATTCGCAAGTCGGTGGTGAGTATGAAAACATTATTGGCCAGTGAGAAATTCCAAACCAGTAAATTTTCTTTACCTATTGCCATTGGTAAAAAAATTGACAATGAAAATTTCATCGTTGATTTGGCCAGCATGCCGCACTTGTTAATGGCAGGCGCTACCGGTCAAGGAAAGTCGGTGGGTTTGAATGCAATTTTAGTTTCTTTATTATATAAGAAGCATCCTTCACAATTGAAATTTGTTTTAGTAGATCCTAAAAAAGTAGAGTTGAGTTTGTACCGTGTCATTGAGAAACATTTTTTAGCAAAATTACCTGGCGAAGAAGATGCCATTATTACAGATACTAAAAAAGTAATCAATACATTAAATGCATTGTGTATTGAAATGGACAATAGGTATGATTTATTAAAAGAAGCAGGGTGTAGAAATATTAAAGAGTACAATGAAAAATTTACTTCGCGTAAATTGAATCCTGAAAAAGGGCATCAATTTTTACCATTCATTGTTTTGGTAGTGGATGAGTTTGCCGATTTAATAATGACTGCAGGCAAAGAAGTAGAAATGCCGATAGCACGTTTGGCGCAGTTGGCTAGAGCCGTTGGCATTCACTTAATCATTGCTACACAAAGACCAAGTGTGAATATCATTACTGGAACCATCAAAGCCAATTTTCCTGCGCGTATTGCCTTTAAAGTTTCTAGTAAAATAGATAGTAGAACTATTTTAGATGCGGGTGGTGCCGAACAATTGATTGGTAAAGGAGATATGTTGGTGAGTTATAATGGAGAAATCACCCGTTTGCAGTGTGCTTTCGTAGATACCCCTGAAGTGGATCGAGTTTGTTCTTTTATTGCCGATCAAAAAGGCTACCCACAAGCCTTTTTATTGCCAGAATATATAGATGAAAAAGAAATGGATGCAGGCAATTTTGATGCAGGCGCAAGAGATGTCTTATTTGAGGAAGCTGCAAAATTGATTGTGCATGCACAAATGGGATCTACTTCCTTAATACAAAGAAGAATGAAATTGGGATACAATAGAGCGGGTAGGTTGATGGATCAATTGGAATCGGCTGGTTTAGTAGGACCAAGTCAGGGAAGTAAGCCAAGAGAGGTTTTATACAAGACAGAAGCAGAACTGAATGTTTTTTTACAAAAGAACCTATAGAAAGTTATTATTTTATTAAAAAATTGATCCTCCACTTCATTAGACCTTAATTCGTTATTTTTGTCCTACGTAGACTTGCTTAAAATATACCTAATGAGATTATTATACCTATTCTTTGCTTTTTTATCTGTTTTCACTGCCTCTGCTCAAAAAGACAGTCAAGCCAAGGCTATTTTAGATCAAATTGGCGCTAAAGTAAAGGCAGCGAAAGGTATTTTAGTAAGTATTGAGCTGGTATCCAAAAACAGCAGCGGGAAGGCATTGGGTACCAAATCTATTAATTTAAAGATGAAAGGCGATAAATACCTTTTAAAACAAGGTGCGACAGAGATCCTTTGTGATGGCAGCATTATTTATAATTTTGATGGCGTAAACACCATATCAAAATCGAATGTTTCTGAGTCAGATCAAACCCTAAGTCCTCAAAAATTATTATCAGGTAACTACGATAAAGACTTCAGTTACAGCATATTAAGTCAAAATAATAACCAGGCTACCATTGAGCTTATTCCTATTGACAAGCGCAAGAGTTTTCAAAAAGTTACCTTGGTCATTGACAAGCTAAAATCGGCACTTTCTACCGCCAACATATTGGACAAAAGCAATAATAGCACTTTTGTTAAAGTAGTGTCTATCAACTACTCCGCCGTATTGGTTGATAAAATATTCCTATTTGATCGAGCCAAATACCCAAAAAACGTCGAAATTTTTGATTGATTTACGCCTTTTCCACGTATCTTCGCAGCCGAAATAAAAAAATAAAACCGTAGTTAACAGTTAACTACAAAAAAAGAAGTTTTTACAATGGCTACATTAACAAAAGAAAAAAAAGCAGGCATATTTGCCGAATTTGGCGGTAAAGCAAACAATACTGGTTCTATCGAAGGACAAGTAGCTTTATTAACCGAGCGTATTGCGCACATCTCAGGACATCTGAAAGCAAACCACAAAGACCATTCAACTCAAAGAGGTTTAATGCAATTAGTGGGTCAGCGTAAGCGTTTATTGGTTTATTTACAAAAACATAACCTAACTGGTTACCGCGCTCTAATTGAGAAATTAGGTTTAAGAAAATAATTCAAGAAGAACTTATTAATAAGCTGTCCCAACTGCACAACACGGTTGGGATTAGTTGTTTATATACTTTCAGTTTTTCCTTGCGAAAAATTGTATAAAAAAAATTAAAATGTTAGTACAACCCAAATCGGTAAAATTCGAAATAAATCCTGGTCAGGAGGTATTTATTGAAACCGGAAAATTAGCCCGTCAAGCTGACGGTGCTGTTACTGTTAGACAAGGCAATTGTATTTTACTCGCCACCGTTGTTGCGAATAAAGATCCAAAAGAGGGGCAAGATTTTTTCCCATTAAGTGTAGACTACCAAGAAAAATTTGCATCTGCAGGTCGTATTCCAGGTTCTTTCTTTAAAAGAGAGGCGCGCTTAAACGATTATGAAATATTAACCAGTCGTTTAATTGACCGTGCATTGCGTCCTTTGTTCCCTGAAGATTATTTATGTGATGTACAAGTATTAATTTCTTTGATATCAAGTGATGTAAATGTAATGCCCGATTCATTAGCATGTCTTGCAGCTTCTGCAGCATTAGCCGTTTCTAATATTCCTATTAAAGAAATTATTTCTGAAGTACGTATTGGTCGCATCAAAGGAGAATTTATTATTAATCCTTCTAAAGCACAATTGGCTATTTCTGATTTTGAATTTTTAATTGCTGCTACTGAAAAGAATTTGATGATGGTGGAAGGAGAAGCAAAAGAATGTTCTGAAGAAGAATTGGTTCAATGTTTAGAAATTGCTCACGAAGCCATTCGCAAACAAATTAAAGCGCAAGCAGAATTAAGAAAAGTAGTAGGTATCACTGAAGTGCGTGAGTATAAAAAACCAGAACAAGACGAAGCCATTAAAGAAAAAGTGTACGCTTTTGCAAAAACAAAAGTAAATGCGATTGCTGAAATGGGTTCTGCTAAGCATGAAAGAAGCGATGCATTCACTGCTTTGAAAAAAGAAATTATCGAACATTTAGGAACTGAAATAACCGACTTGCAAAAGAAATTAGCAGGAAAGTATTATGAAGATTTGAAATGGGAGGTAGTAAGAGATATGATGGTAGACAAACGCATTCGTTTGGATGGTCGTCAATTAGACCAAGTGCGCCCATTAGCCATGGAAGTAGATCCATTGCCAACACCGCATGGTTCTTCTTTATTTACTAGGGGAGAAACGCAATCTTTAACAACAGTTACTTTAGGTACAAAGTTGGATGAGTTGATGCAAGAAACTGCAGCAAGTGCAGAATACACTAAATTTTTCTTACACTATAATTTTCCTCCTTTCTCTACAGGTGAAGTGAAGATGATGCGTGGTGTAGGTCGTCGTGAAGTGGGTCATGGTAATTTAGCCATGCGTTCTTTAAAACAAATGTTACCAGATAGTACGGTGTTCCCTTATACTTTAAGAGTTGTTTCTGATGTATTAGAATCTAATGGTTCTTCTTCAATGGCAACAGTTTGTGCTGGTTCATTGGCGCTTATGGATGCGGGTGTGCCTGTGCCGAAGCACGTGAGTGGTGTGGCCATGGGATTGATTTCAAGAGAAGATGGTAAGTATGCCATTTTAACGGACATCTTAGGCGATGAAGATCATTTAGGAGATATGGATTTTAAAGTAACAGGTACACGCGATGGTATTTGCGGCGTGCAAATGGATATTAAAGTAGACGGTTTAAGTATGGACATTATGCGTGAAGCATTGTCTCAAGCTAAAAAAGGACGCTTACATATATTAGATGCCATGTATGCTTGTATGCCAGCTGCCCGTGCAGATGTGAAACCACATGCACCTAGAATGGTGAAGTTGATTATTGATAAAGAATATATCGGCGCCGTAATCGGGCCAGGTGGTAAAATCATCCAAGAGATGCAAAGAACTACTGGTGCAACGATTAATATTGAGGAAGTGGGCAACCATGGTGAAGTAAGTATCTTCTCTGCAAACAAAGACAGTTTAGATGCTGCTGTAAAATGGATCAATGGTATTGTTGCCGTTCCAGAAATTGGAGATGAATACGAAGGGGTAGTGAAAGGGGTGAAAGAATTTGGTGCCTTTGTAGAATTCATGCCAGGCAAACAAGGTTTATTACACATTAGTGAAATAAGCTGGAAGCGTTTGGAAACCATGGATGGAATCTTTAACGAAGGTGATGTAGTAAAAGTGAAATTGGTTGGTTTGGATCCTAAAACAGGCAAGTTCAAATTAAGTCATAAAGCTTTATTGCCTCGTCCAGAGCAAGCGCCTCGTGAAGACAGAGGTCCTCAACAATAGAATTTAGATAGATACAATATAAATGCCCTGCTACTAACGCGGGGCATTTTTTGTTGCTAACTTTGCAAAGTGTTCTTATGTTCAAGTGAAATTGGAGTAAGTATTTATTCCAATTACTTCACTCAACTTAAAATAAAACCTATGTCTAAAGAATACATACAAATAGCCTTCAATTTTGAGCGGCAGGACCAATTTGAAATAATCGTGGCTCAATTGTCTGCCCTTGGATTTGAGGGCTTTAATGAAGAAGAGCTGGGTCATGGCATCAATGATGGAGTGAAAATGTCTAATATGCTTGGGGAAGGCGCAGGGCATTGCAAAACTTTTATATTGGCAACTGATTTCGAAGCTAATTTAGTACAAAATAATTTAGACAATATATTTAAACAACATAGTTTAACTTACTCTAAATCAATTATTAAAGAACAAAATTGGAATGCTGTTTGGGAATCTAATTTTGAACCTGTAAGGGTGGGTGATTTTGTGGGTATTCGGGCTCATTTTCATCCAAGTTTCGAACCTAAAGTGCAATACGAACTTGCTATTACACCTAAGATGAGCTTTGGTACGGGGCACCATGCCACGACATTTTCTGTGATTGAATTAATGGAGGGCATAGATTTTAAAGGAAAGTCGGTCTATGACTTTGGAACTGGTACCGGAATTTTGGCCATCCTTGCCCACAAATTAGGGGCAGCATCGGTCCTGGCAGTAGACAATGACGATTGGTGTATTGAAAATGCTATCGAAAATATAGAAAACAATCAAGCTGCAAATATCCGAGTCGAAAAAGTGGATGCTGCAGGTCAAAACCAGCTTTTTGACGTGATTTTAGCCAATGTCAATAGGCATATCATTGAGGCTAATTTTGAAGCCCTTTCCCAATGTGCTAAGCCAAGCTCTAATTTAGTGTTAAGTGGATTACTCATTGAAGATCAATCTGATATGATCATTTTGGGTACAAAATTCAACTGGAATTTTATTAAAGCACAGCCCTTAAATGGCTGGGTTAGTTTAATGTTCACTAGCCATTGTTAACAAAACATTAATTTTTTTTGGCTTATATTTGCACCCTAAGGAAAAACTAAGAAACAGTTATGACCGAAATCATTCTTATTATTTTAGCTTATTTAATTGGTTCTATACCCACAGCGGTTTGGATTAGTAAGTCCGTTTTTGGGATTGACATTAGAGAATATGGTAGTGGAAATTCAGGGGCTACCAATACATTTAGAATTTTAGGCTCCAAATGGGGTAGTATCGTGATGCTGGTAGATGTGACCAAGGGCATTATTGCTACTTCTTTATACATTTTTATTCCTTTCTATTTGACCAACGAACTAGCAAGAACCAATTTTATGATTGCACTTGGTATGGTGGCTATTCTGGGCCATATTTTCCCTATCTGGGCAAATTTTAGAGGTGGAAAAGGGGTGGCAACATTATTAGGCATGGCTTTGGCCATTCAACCTATGGTGGCTTTAATTTGTTTAGGGGTATTTTTAATTACTTTATTCTCTACCCGTTTTGTATCCTTAAGTTCTATGTTGGCAGGCGTTGCTTTCATGGTGCTTATTTTGTTCATCTTTAATGAAAGGGAAACCGTATATCGCCTTTTCGCTATTATAGTGGCTTTGATGGTGGTCATCACCCATCAGAAAAACATCGGCAGATTGCTCAATGGCACAGAGAACAAAGTGCCTAGCTTCAAAAACAGGTTAAAACGCAATTAACCCTTCTTTTCCAGTAGAATTTCGTAACTTCGTCGTCCTTTTAAAATTAACAATTATGTCAGGTAATCAGAACATTTTGGAGAAATTGCAGTTGAAAGATGAGAAAAATTTACTGGTTCAAGGGTTACCATCTTCTGTCGAAAAGCAATTTGCTAAATTATCTTACAACAAGAACTTAACCCCCTTGTTAAAGGCCCGCAAAATTGATTTTGCACTCATTTTTGCGATCAATCAATTGCAATTGAACAATATTTTAAAAGAAGTTTTTTCCGCTTTGCACCCAGAAAGTAAATTATGGATTGCTTACCCAAAAACAACTTCTAAAATTGTTTCTGATTTAAATAGAGATGCCAGCTGGGAGATTTTACCTAAGAACGAATACGAAGCAGTAAGACAGGTTACTTTAGACCATGTTTGGACAGCCATGCGTTTTAAGAAATTAGATCAAATACCCAATAGAAATAGAACTTTTGTAGAGTTTAAATCGGCGGATATCAAAGTGGACGATTTTGAAAAAAGATTGATTGCCCTTCCCATTGAATTGGATAAATTATTTGCAGCACACGAAGAAGCTAGAGAATTTTTTACTTCTTTGTCTATTTTGAATCAAAAAGAATATTTAAGTTGGATTCAAGGTGCGAAGAAAGTGGAAACCAAACAAAAGCGTTTGGAAGCTACTTTGGAAAAATTATTGGCAGGGAAGAACAACCCATCCGAGAAGTAATTTTTCCCGCTAATTATTTTAAGATCACTGTTCCAATGCCTTGGGTCAATGCTCGCTCCACCTCCTTTAAATGTTTGTGTATTTGCAACAATTGAATTTGTTCTTTATCAGGAGCTGTTTCTAAATCCAATTGATTTTGAACAATCATCTTTTTAACTTTCCTAAGTTTAAAATACATCAAGCCAATTTCAATTTCAAGAATATAATTTTTTTCTTCAGTACGTTCTGGTTTGCCTAATTTTTCATTCCATCTTTGACTCAGTTCATGTTCTGGCTCAAATAAATTCACTACCCATTTTTGAACGCGTTCGTCCTCGTGGTATTGCAAGGTTTTGCTATTGGCTATTTTACCTTCCCTAGTCCATTTTTTATAGGCGTCCATTAAATAAATCATATCTGCATTTTCTAATGGGAAGGATTCGATTTCTTCAAAAACCCAATCTGCTATTTTCTTATCATTAGCTCCCGGCTCATTGCCATATTCCACCACCAAACGCACTAAGTTTTTTTCATGGGTCAAATCTCTGTCTACGAATAAATCGTTGTCATTGTCTGTATCGGTTTCTTTAGGGAAACTTGGCATTAATATGGCCGCCTCGTCATAAGACATTTTCTTTTCTTCTTTTACTATCTTATCACGCTTAAACTTATTCACCAGTTGTGTTAAGCCTGTTTCGTCAATACGGAGTAGGGAAGCGCATTTTCTAACATATTCTTGCAGCTTGGTAAAGTCTTCGGGTTTATTTATTTTACTCAAAGTTTCTGCAATTTGATTCACCAAGGCATTTTTCTTATTCAAGTCTCCGCCCACTTCTTTTAACTGCACTTCTAATTGAAAGAGTACAAAATCTTTTTTAGCCGATTGTACAAATGCGCTGAAAGCGTCTGGACCCACTTTGTTTACATAACTATCTGGATCTTCTTTATCTGGAATTAAAACCAATTGCACATTCAAACCTTCTTCTAAGGCCATGTCTAGTCCACGCAAGGCAGCCTTCACACCCGCTGCATCTCCATCATAAATAATGGTAAGGTTCTGCGTATATTTTTTGATAAGCCTTAACTGATCAATGGTTAAGGATGTTCCTCCACTAGCCACTACATTTTCAATACCTGCTTGATGCAAACTCACTACATCGGTATAACCTTCAACCAATAAACATTCATTTAATTTATCTATAGATGTTCTTGCAAAATAAGAACCATATAAAATTTTACTCTTTACATAAATTTCATTCTCGGGCGAATTGATGTATTTAGGTGACTTGTCGTTTTTGGCAATCTGTCTTGCCCCAAAGCCAATAATTTTTCCGGTGGTATTGTGAATGGGGAAAATAATACGGTCTCTGTAATTATCTTGCCATTCGCCATTACGTTCAACTACTAAACCTGTTTTGGCAAAAAGTTCAGGATTGAATTGGTTTTGAATTAAAGCCTTGGCCAAACTATCTCTATCGGAAGGGTTGTACCCAATTTTAAATTTTTCTACAATGGGTTTTAAAAAACCTCTATGTTGCATATAGCTTTGCGCAATGCTTTCGCCCGCTTCAGTATCCCAGTATTGTTTTGCGAAAAAATCCATTGCGAACTTATTAATCGCATATAAACTATCGGCTACTTGTTGTGCTATTTTTTGAGCAGGGCTGCTTTCTGTTTCTTCAATTTCAATATTATATCTTGCTGCCAACCATCTTAAAGACTCTACATAACTGTACTTTTCATGCTCCATTAAAAAAGTAATGGTATTGCCACTTTTGCCACAGCCAAAACATTTGTAAATTTCTTTTGCAGGGGAAACGGTAAAAGAAGGAGATTTTTCGTTGTGAAAAGGACAATTGCCAATATAATTGGTGCCTCTCTTTTTCAATTTCACAAATTCACCCACTACATCAATGATGTCAATTCGGCTGGTGATTTGTTGTATGGTTTGAGAGGTAATCATGACGGCGAAAATAACTAATATTGACCGATTCTAGGCCTATTCTTGGGTCGAAAACTCCATATCATCGCTGTCCAGCAGCTCGCGCTCAATTTCTTCCATCTGTACAATGTCCCAGGCCTCGGATTCGGTAGGGGTCATATTCATCACTTCGGCATAATCTGTCAAATCTAGCACATCTTGAAGGCTATCTGACAAGCAGCAAATGACAAATGAGGTATTATTATCATAAAAAGCTTGTTGGGCATTGGCCAATTGTTCAATGACGGGTAGCTCCCATTGGGTCACCTTAGAAAAGTTAAGTACCAGATTTTTAGGGGCTTCAGCACCAATTTTAGTAGTTAATTCGGCCAATTCTGGCACGAGATTTGAACTAAGACTATTCTCAAGAAGGGTAATGACTGTAAACTTCTCCTTTTGTTCGGTTTTGTATTGCATTGGGGTTATAATAAAAAGGTTAATAACAAGTAATACTGAACATACTTTAGGTCAAAAATATTCGTTATTCTTGTAACAGCTCTAATTAATTCTATGGATAATAATTTTTCAACACAAGTTAAGGAAATCATCTCTTATAGTCGTGAAGAGGCTTTGAGATTAGGTAATGACTTTATAGGGGCCGAGCATTTAATGCTTGGACTTATTAGAGATCAAGAAAATACGGCCATTAAGGTATTAAAGCAATTGAATGTGAATCTTGCCGAACTAAGAAAAGAAATTGAAATGGCGGTTAAGGATAAGTCGGGTAAAAATGTAGCCAATATTAATAGTTTGCCTTTAACCAAACAGGCAGAGAAAGTAATCCGAGTTACCGTACTTGAGGCCAAGGCTTTAAAAAGCCCCATGGTCGAAACCGAGCATTTGCTATTAAGCATCTTAAAAAACAAAGAAAACATAGCCACTCAAATCCTAAATCAATTTGATATTGACTATGATTTATTTAGAACTGAGTTAGGCATTATTGGTACGAGTGCTGAACCCATCAATCCGCCAAGTGCAGAATTTCCTGAAGAAGGAGAGGATGAATTCGAAGAAGAAAAAAGAGGTGGATCGGGTGCCTATGGTGCAGCGGCAAAAGCAAAACCAGCCACGCCTAATAAATCTAAGACACCTGTACTAGATAATTTTGGTCGTGATATTACAAAGCTTGCCGAAATGGATGCCTTAGATCCAATTGTAGGGCGTGAGGCAGAAATAGAAAGAGTGAGTCAAATTTTAAGTAGACGAAAAAAGAACAATCCTATTTTAATTGGGGAACCTGGGGTGGGTAAGACCGCCATTGTAGAAGGTTTGGCACTTCGTATTGTACAAAGAAAAGTATCAAGAGTATTATTTGATAAGCGTGTCATATCATTGGATTTGGCTGCTTTAGTAGCAGGTACAAAATACAGAGGTCAGTTTGAAGAGCGTATGAAAGCCATCATGACCGAATTAGAAAAAAACAGAGACGTTATTTTATTTATTGATGAAATACATACTATAGTTGGAGCTGGTGGTGCAAGCGGTTCATTAGATGCATCTAATATATTTAAGCCTGCCTTAGCGCGTGGTGAATTACAATGTATTGGTGCTTCTACATTAGATGAATACAGAATGCATATTGAAAAAGATGGTGCATTGGATAGACGTTTCCAAAAAGTAATCATTGAACCACCAAGTGTTGCAGATACCATAATCATCTTAAACAATATCAAGTCTAAATATGAGGATTACCATAGCGTAGTATATGATCAAGAAGCGATCGAAGCTTGTGTTAAATTAAGCGATCGTTATATGACGGATCGTTTACTTCCAGACAAAGCCATTGATGTATTAGATGAAGTGGGTGCAAGAGTACATTTGAAAAACATCAATGTGCCTTTGGATATTGTTGATTTAGAAAAACAAATCGAAGAAGTTAAGAACGAAAAAAACAGAGTCGTAAAAAGCCAACGTTTTGAAGAAGCGGCTAGCTTAAGAGATACAGAAAAGAAATTAGGAGAGGCTTTAGAAAAGGCAAAAACCAATTGGGAGGAAGAAAGCAAGAACAAACGTTTCCCAATTAATGAAGAAAATATTGCCGAAGTAGTGAGTATGATGACCGGTATTCCTGTAAAAAGAATGGTGGAAGCAGAAACGACTAAGTTGAAAAAAATGACCGAGGAAATGAAGACCGAGGTAATTGGACAAGACGAAGCTTTAGGCAAAGTGGTGAAAGCCATTCAAAGAAATAGAGTGGGCTTAAAAGATCCCAAAAAACCTATTGGTACTTTTATTTTCTTAGGTCCCACTGGAGTAGGTAAAACGGAGTTAGCCAGAGCCTTGGCTAGAAATTTATTTGACTCAGAAGATTCTTTAATTAGAATTGACATGAGTGAGTACATGGAAAAGTTTTCGGTAAGCCGTTTAATTGGAGCGCCTCCTGGTTATGTGGGCTATGAAGAAGGCGGGCAATTAACAGAAAAAGTGCGCCGTAAGCCATACTGTGTCATACTCTTAGACGAAATTGAAAAAGCACATCCAGATATTTACAATATTTTATTACAAGTATTGGATGATGGTATTTTAACAGATGGCTTGGGTAGAAAAGTAGATTTTAAAAATACTTTAATCATCATGACTTCTAATATTGGCGCGCGCCAATTGAAAGAGTTTGGGGATGGGGTAGGATTTGCTACGGCTACTAGAGTGCAACAAACCGACGAGAACAACAGATCGGTGATTGAAAAAGCATTAAAAAGAACTTTCTCTCCTGAGTTTTTAAATAGAGTAGACGATGTGGTGGTATTTAATTCATTGACCAAGGAAAATATTTTCTTGATCATTGACATCATCATGAAAAATGTTTTGAGTCGTTTGGTGAATTTAGGATTGAATTTAGTTTTATCGGAGGAAGCCAAAGGTTTTATTGCCGATAAAGGCTATGATGTTCAATTTGGAGCTAGACCTTTACATAGAGCCATTCAAAAATATATCGAAGATCCTTTAGCAGAAGAAATATTAAACCATAGTGTTAAAGAAGGTGATACTTTAATGGGGGATTTAGATAAAGAAAATGGGAAGTTGGTTTTTACTTTACAAAAAAAGGAAAAAGAAAAAGCACCCAAGGCCCCTAAAGAACCTAAAGAAGACTAAGTCTTGAAATATAATTAAAAAAGCCTCCTAGACTAGGGGGCTTTTTTTTAGGAGATAATGTAAGATCTAATAGTATGCTAGCCTCTAGGCTTTAGTACTCGTCTTAATTATTTTTAATATTAGTTATTTGTTATTACCCCAACGATAACTATTTGCTTTTAATCCTGCTAAATCAAGTATGCGGTGCACTATAGTATAAGCTAGTTCTTCAATGGTTTGAGGCTTGCTATAAAAACTTGGAGTGGCCGGACAAACTATACCACCTGCTAAAGTGATTGTTTCCATGTTTTTAATATGAATTAAGTTATAAGGTGTTTCACGCGCCACTAGTATGAGCTTTCTTCTTTCTTTTAAAATTACATCGGCAGCCCTAGTGACTAAATCATCACTCATACCACTTGCAATACGGCCCAAAGTACCCATACTGCAAGGAACAATAATCATAGTATTATATTGAGCCGAGCCTGAAGCGAAGGGGGCGTTAAAATCGTTTTTTTGGTAAAAATGAAAGGGGTATTTAGTATAGTCTTGATTGCCTAATTCTGTCTCCCATACTATTTTTGCATTATCACTCATAACAATGCCTACCGACTCAATTTGGTCCTGCATTTGACTTAAACTATCCAATAAGCATTTTGCGTAAATAGCGCCACTGGCGCCTGTAATAGCTACTACAATTTTATTCATATACTATTAACAAAAATAGGCACTAATTGTTGAATTATAAACTGCCTATGTATTTAGGGTCTAAATCTTGCTTAAGATGGATATTTATAATTAATTTACAGCAACGAAAATGAAGGCCAATATGCGAAGTCAAGAGCAGGATTTATTTACACTGAAAAATAAAGTTATTGTAGTGACTGGTGCCACCGGGGTATTAGGAGGCAGTTTTGTAGAGGCTATCTCTAAGCATGGGGCCACAGTTATTTTAATTGGTCAAAACGAGGTAGTAGGTGAACAGCGTGCTGCATTTATTAGAAGCCAAGGAGGAGAAGCCCTATTTTTAAAAGCCAATGTATTAGTGGAAGCGGAACTAGAAGCCGCCAAGAATAAAGCAGTTGAAAAATATGGTTTCCTACATGGGCTCGTAAATGGTGCAGGAGGTAATTTACCTGAAGGGGTATTGTCACCAGACCAAGATGTTTTTACAATGAATATGGAGGGGATGAAAAAAACAATGGACTTAAATGTTTGGGGAACTTTATTACCGGTGCAAGTTTTTGGTCCTGCCATTGCAAAATCGGGTGCAGGAAGTATTGTCAATATTTCTTCTGTGAATGCTAAAAGAACTGTTACCCGTGGACTAGGTTATAGCATGGGAAAAGCAGCTATTGATTTATATACAAAATGGTTTGCAGTTGAAATGGCCAATAGATATGGCGATACTGTAAGAATTAATTCCATCATGCCTGGTTTTTTTCTTACTAAACAGAATAAAAGTTTATTAACTAAAGAAGATGGAAGCTTAACGGATAGAGGAAATTTAATTATTAAAAACACTCCTTTTAAAAGATTTGGAAGTCCAGATGAATTAACGGGAGCTTTAATATGGTTATTAAGCGACGCTTCGAAATTTGTAACAGGTATGGATATTGGTGTTGATGGAGGTTTTACCATTAACACTGGTGTCTAATTAAATTATAAAAAGGGTTGCCCTAAATGCTCATGAATCAATTTCCTTCTTATGCGAATATTGAATACAGCATGGAACATACCATGCGTTGGTTTGGTCCATCTGACCCTGTTTCATTAGCCAATATTAGGCAAGCAGGTTGCACAGGAGTGGTTACAGCCCTGCATCATATTCCCAATGGAGCAATTTGGACAGTAGATGAAATTAATACTAGAAAAAAATTAATTGAAGCCAGCGGATTAAATTGGTCGGTGGTGGAGAGTGTGCCTGTACATGAATTTATTAAAACACAGAAGGGAGATTTTAAAAAATATATAGAAAACTATAAAACAAGCCTTCGAAATTTAAGCACTGCTGGTATTAAAGTAGTGACCTATAATTTTATGCCTGTTGTAGATTGGACTAGAACAAATTTAGCCTTTCAAATGCCAGATGGTTCTTTGGCTTTGCGATTTGAAAAATTAGCACTGATAGCTTTTGATGTATTTATATTAAAAAGAGCCGGTGCTGAAGCTAATTATACAAAGGAAGAAATGGCTGCTGCTCAAATTCGATTTACTGAAATGTCTACGGCTGAGAAAAATCAATTACAAGCCAATATTATTAAAGGACTTCCAGGGAGTGAAGAAAGTTTTTCTTTAGAACAATTTGCTGAAGCTTTAAAAACATATGAGGGTATTGGAGAAAAGGAATTAAGAAAACATTTAATTTATTTTTTGGAACAAATAGTGCCAGTGGCAGATGAATGCGGTGTTCAATTAGCTATACACCCCGATGACCCACCTTATTCTATATTGGGACTGCCCAGGGTAGTAAGTACTGCTGCAGACATTCAAGCTTTAATAGAGGCAGTACCTTCATTGAATAATGGACTTTGTTTTTGTACGGGTTCTTTTGGTGTTAGGCCCGATAATAATTTACCTGCCATGATTCAAGCATTTGGTAGTAGAATACATTTTCTTCATTTAAGAAATACAAGAAGAAATGAAAAAGGAGATTTTTTTGAAGACAATCATTTAGAAGGAGATGTAGATATGGTGGCAGTGATTAAGGAAATTGTTTTATTAATGCAGCAAAGAAAAAAAAAGCTACCTATGCGTCCCGATCATGGGCATCAGATGTTGGATGATTTAAATAAAAATACAAATCCTGGTTATTCAGCTATTGGGCGTTTGCGTGGTTTGGCTGAATTAAGAGGGGTGGAGTTGGGTGTTGCTAGAAGCTTAATAGTTTAATGAAGCTTCTAGTAAAATAAAGTAAAGTATAGTATAGTATAGTAAATGAATTAATAATTGTTTAAAGTGTAAATAGATAAACGAGTATACAATGAAAAAAGGAACAACTGCAACCATATTTAATGATACATTTTTATTGGGAACTAAATTAGCCAATACATTATATCATAGTTATGCAGCAGGCCTTCCTATCATTGATTACCATAATCATTTATCGCCTAAGGCTATTGCCAAAAATTCATCCTACGATACCTTAACAGATATTTGGTTAACAGGGGATCATTATAAATACAGAGCCATGCGCGCTTGGGGTGTGCCTGAAAAATTTATTTCAGGATCTGCCACCAAGGAGCAAAAGTTCTTAGCCTGGGCTGAATGCTTGCCACAAACTTTAAGAAATCCTCTTTTTCATTGGTCACATATGGAATTAAAAAATTCATTTGGGATTAATGAGTATTTAAATAAAAACAATGCCTTGGCTATTTATAAAAATGCCAATAAGCAATTACAGAAAAAAGCTTTAAGTACAAGAGGCATACTTTCAAGTTATAAAGTGGAACTAGTGGGCACCACCGACGACCCTTCTGATAATTTGCAATACCATAAACTATTACAAAAAGAAGCATTGAAAGTGCTTCCTACTTTCCGCCCCGATAAAATTTTTCAAATTCAAAACAAGGATGCTTTTATGCAATACCTGCATGCATTAGAAAAGGCAGCCAATTGCAAAATCAAAACCATTTCCGATTTATTAGGGGCATTAGAGCAAAGAGTAAATTATTTTCATGATAATGGCTGCCGCATTGCAGACCATAGTTTTCCCAATATGCCTGCCACGCTTAGTTTCACTAAAGAATTAGATATAGCCTTTACTCAGTTTATACAAAATAAAAAAGCCTTACATTTTTCTATGGCCGATAATTTTGTAGGGGTTGTTTTATTGGCGCTTTCAAAAATGTATTATAAAAAAGGATGGGTGCAACAATTTCATTTAGGGCCTATTAGAAATAATAATACGAGGTTACATGAGAAACTAGGTTTTGATGCAGGGGCCGATTCTATTGGCGATTATGCTCAAGCAAAAACCTTATCTCATTTCTTAAATACATTAGACAACAAGGGAGAGCTATGTAAAACAATATTATATAATTCTAATCCAGCAGACAATGAAGTATTTGCTACGCTTTGTGGCAATTTTAATGAAGGGGGCGTAAAAGCTAAAGTACAATTTGGTTCGGGCTGGTGGTTTTTAGATCAGAAAGACGGTATTGAAAAACAAATTAACGCCATCTCAAACATGGGACTTGTTTCTACATTTATAGGTATGACCACCGATAGTAGAAGTATATTATCCTATTCCAGACATGAATATTTTAGAAGGGTTATTTGTAATTTATTTGCAAAGGATATGCTAGCCGGGCTTTTACCCAATGATGAAAAATGGGTAGGAGAGATAGTAAAAAATATTAGTTATTTTAATGCCAAAGAATATTTTAAGCTATGAGTATAAACAAAGTATTTTGTTTTGGTGAAATATTACTGCATTATGCACCACCGGTGAATAGTAATTTTATGGAGCAGCAGCAAATGCCTTTTTATTTAGGGGGTGCTGAATTAAATGTGGCCACTGCATTAGCCAAATGGGATATGCCTGTAAAATATGGAACAGCCATGCCGTCTCATTTTTTAACCGATACTATTATAAGTTATTTATCGAAAAAAAATATTGATACTTCGGCCATTCAGTTTTCTGGTAATCGTATAGGTTGCTTTTATTTAGCTACAGGCTTGGATATGAAAAGTGCAGGGGTAGTCTATGATAGAGCCCATTCTTCTTTTGCAGAAATTAAGAAGGGAAGTATTCATTGGAAAGAAGTTTTGAAAGATGTGAATTGGTTTCATTTTAGCGCTATATCTGCCTCTTTAACACAAAATGCAACAGATGTTTGCATGGAGGCTTTAATAGCGGCAATAGAACTTGGTATTCCTATATCTGTTGATTTAAATTATAGAGCCAAATTATGGCAGTATGGAAAAACGCCCATTGAAGTAATGTCTCAGTTGGTTAAGTACTGTACTGTATTAATGGGTAATCTTTGGGCGGTAGAAGATATGTTGGGTATTGCATCTAGTATAAAAACAAGTATCGGATGTTCTAATGAACAATTGTCAATAGCTGCAAATAATAGTATGTTGAAATTAAAAGAGCAGTACCCTTTGTTAAATACGATTGCCTATACATTTAGGCTAACTGAAACTTATTTTGGAGTCATGTTTAATAAAAATAATTTTTATACGTCTCCAACTTATAAAATTATAGATGTAAAAAACATAGTGGGTACTGGAGATTGCTTTATGGCGGGTCTTATATATGGAATGTATCATGAAAATACACCAGAGGAATTAATCAATTTTGCTGCAGCTGCTGCGGTTGGGAAATTATATGAATTAGGCGATGCAACAGAGCAGAGCCCTGAACAAATTAAAAATAGAATGCTATGATGACAGAAGAACAAATGAAGGCTTATGTAAAAAAGGTAAAATTATTACCTTTATTTTATCATGATGATATTATAGTTTGTAAAGAAATTATCAAAGCATTATATACTGCGGATATAAGATGTATTGAATTTACCAACAGAGGGCCGCTGGCTTTGGAGAATTTTAAATTATTATTAGCGCATAGAAATGAAAATTACCCTGACTTATTGTTAGCTATTGGCACTATTCAAAATCAGAAAGAAGCCCAAGCCTTTATAGAAGCGGGGGCCGATTTTTTAATTAGCCCATTTTTTGATCAGTCCATTGCAGATGCAGCTTATTTACATAAGAAGCTTTGGATACCAGGTTGTATGACATCAACGGAAATTCATGTAGCTGAAACGGCGGGCTGTGATTTAATTAAATTATTTCCAGGTAATGTACTTGGGCCTGGTTTTGTAAATGCTATTAAGCCTTTATTCCCAACACTTAGTTTTTTAGTAACAGGAGGGGTGGAACTAAGTAAAGAAAATTTAACTGCTTGGTTTAAAACCGGTGTAGTAGGTGTGGGTATGGGTAGTAAATTAATTAGTAATGAATTATTAGCTGCTAAGAATTATACCGCTATAGCCTCAGAGACTGCTAAGGCATTGGCAATTATTAATGCCATCAATTAATTTAAATGAAAGTCGCAGCCATTGGTAAATATCGTTGGACTATCTGCGCACTATTATTTTTTGCGACCACTGTTAATTATTTAGACAGGCAAGTATTAAGTTTATTAAAACCCACCCTTGAAAAGGAATTTGATTGGACGAATTCCGATTATGCAAATATTGCATCTGTGTTTCAGTTTGTCTATGCTATTAGTATGTTATTTGCAGGGCGTATTGTAGATAAATTAGGCACGAAATGGGGTTATGCTTTGGCCATTATTATTTGGTCATTGGCGGCCATCATTCATGCTTTCGCTGTACCTGTTGGAACAAGTATTATTAGTATTTTAGGTTGGATGGGTATTGCCGCAGTACCTGTATCTATTGCAGGCTTTATGTTTTCAAGAGCTTTATTAGGATTTGGAGAAGCAGGTAATTTCCCTGCAGCCATTAAAGCCACTGCAGAATATTTTCCTAAAAAAGAAAGAGCCTTTGCTACTGGTATATTTAATTCAGGAACTAATGTGGGAGCTATTTTAGCTCCTTTATCCGTTCCTTGGATAGCAAGCCATTGGGGATGGGAGGCCGCATTTATTATTATTGGAGCCATTGGTTTTCTTTGGTTAATAGCTTGGTTTATTTTTTATGACACACCTCAAAAGCAAATAAGACTAAGTACTGAAGAAAGAGCATACATTAATAGCGATAATGAAACAGAAGCTAAATTTGAAAATGGTATTCAAACCAATAAAATTTCATGGCTTACTTTACTAAAGTATAAACAAACATGGGCCTTTGCTATAGGTAAGTTTTTAACCGATGGGGTATGGTGGTTCTTTTTATTTTGGTTACCTGGTTATTTGAAGGATCAATATAATATGCAAGGCACTGCTATCATACTGCCTTTATCGGTTTTATATAGTATGACCATGGTGGGTAGTATTGGAGGGGGTTGGTTGCCTACCTATTTTATTAATAAAGGCTTCCTGCCTTATGAAGGTCGTATGAAGGCTATGTTACGCATTGCATTTATTCCTTTAGTGGTACTAGCTGTGCAACCTTTTGGATATTTAAGTTTTTGGGTACCAGTAATATTTATTGGCCTAGGTGCTTCAGCGCATCAGGCATGGTCTGCCAATATTTATACCACTGTTTCAGATATGTTTCCTAAGCGTTCCATTGCCACCGTTATTGGCATGGGAGGAATGGCAGGAGGTTTGGGAGGGGTAGTGGTTTCTAAAATAGGAGGTTGGTTATTTGATGCGTATAAATTAAAAGGTATTCAGCAAAGCATAGAATATGCTAATGCAAACGGTTTAGATACTTATTATGCTAAAATAAAAAGCCTTTCCATTTTAGATGCTAAGGGAGAATTCATTTATCTTGTAAATAAAGAATGGAGCAATTTGCCAGCTAGTGCTATTGAGAAATTGCAAACCATTGACCCGATCAATTTTGAAAAATTTAGTCAAATGCAAAAATTATATATTCATGATTCAATGACCTTGGCCTATGGGTATATGTTTACATTTTGTGCAGTAGCTTATTTAATAGCTTGGCGTATTATGAAATGGTTGGTGCCAAAAGAAAAAATTATAAATGTTATTTAAATAAAGTTTTCATGAAAGAAGTTAAATTAGGATTGCTTGGGGTATTCATTTTTTTGAGTGCTAGCTTATTGGCACAATCTAAAGTGGAAAACTTATTTAATAGCAAGGATTTAAAAGGCTGGGTGCAATACAATGGTAAAGCAAAGTATACGGTTGAAAATGGAGAAATTGTAGGAAGAACAGTGCCGAATGAGCCCAATAGTTTTTTATCTACTGAAAAATTATACGGCGATTTTATTTTAGAATTAGACCTTAAAGTAGATGAGCATATGAATTCGGGTATTCAGTTTAGAAGTGAAATAAACGATGCCAATGATAAATGCACTGTAACAGATAAACATACCCCCAATAGAGTACATGGTTATCAAATGGAGGTCGATCCTTCCCCTAGAGCCTGGAGTGGTGGTATTTACGACGAAGCTAGAAGAGAGTGGTTATATCCCTTAGAGTATAATACGTCAGCTAAATCGGCTTTTAAAAATAATGTTTGGAATCATTATAAAATTGAAGCCATAGGTAATAGTATAAGAACTTGGGTGAATGGTGTAGAATGCGCTCATATTATTGATAACATGACTTTAAAAGGTTTTATTTCTTTACAAGTGCATGAAATAGGAAATCCTAAGGACGCAGGTCAGGAAGTGCGTTGGAAAAATATTAAAATTCAAACTACCAATTTGAAACCGGCAGCGCCCTCTTCTTTATTTGTGGTGAATTTAATTCCTAATACCATTTCAGAAGACGAGCAAAGAAATGGTGTAAGGCTTTTATGGGATGGGCTAAGCAGCAAAGGTTGGAGAGGGGCGTATAAAAATTATTTTCCTGAAAATGTATGGTATGTAAAGGACGGTACTTTAAATGTGAAAGGATCTAATGGGAAAGAAGCTGCTAATGGAGGAGATATAGTAACCGTGGATGAGTTTCATGCTTTTGATTTACAATTTGAATTTCAAATGTCCGATACTGCGAATAGTGGTGTAAAATATTTTGTGACTGAAAAAGAAAACAATACTGGTTCTGCGATTGGATTAGAATATCAAATATTAGATGATGATAAACATCCCGATGCATTACTTGGGTCTATTGGTAATAGAACCAACGCTTCTTTATATGATATGATTCCTGCTTTAAGAATTGGTGCTGGTAGAAGAGAAAAAATACCTATTGGCGCTTGGAACAGAGGTCGCATTATTGTTTTTCCTGATGGAAAAATTGAACATTGGATAAATGGATGGAAAGTAGTAGAGTACCAAAGAGGTACTCAATATTTTTATGCATTGGTAGCTAAAAGTAAATATGTGGTATGGCCAAATTTTGGAATGGCTGAAAAAGGGCATATCTTATTGCAAGAACATGGCTACCATGTAGCCTTTAGAAGTATTAAAATAAAAGAACTATAGAAATCAAAATTATAAAAAGCAACATTTTCAACTTATTATAGTAAGTCATTAAAAACAAGTTTATGAAAAATTCAAGAAGAAATTTTATTAAAACAACCACCAAGGCTACAGCAGCTACTTATGCTGCCACCTTAGGATTTTCTGCTAAAAGTTATGCCAATATCATGGGTGCTAATGATAGAGTAAGACTAGGTGTGGTAGGTTATTCAGATAGGTTTAGACAAACGCATCTACCTTGTTTTTTGAATCATTATAAGGAATTGAATTTTGAAATTGTAGCCGTTTCAGATATATGGAAAATAAGAAGAGAAGAAGGTAAAGATTTTTTAGAAAAAACTTTTGGACATTCTATAAGAGCTGCGCGCAACAATGAAGAACTATATGCAGGAAAAGATATTGATGGCGTTTTTATTAGTACAGCCGATTTTCAACATGCCATTCATGCCACAGAAGCTGTCAATGCAGGTATGGATGTTTACTGTGAAAAGCCTTTTGCAGAAACCATGGAAGACAATAGAATGGCCTTAAAAACTATTAAAGCTTCTGATAGAATTGTACAAATTGGTTCACAGAGAAGAAGTGGCCCTAATTATCAGGCTGCTGCCGAATTTATTCAAGCTGGAAAGTTTGGACCCATTACCATGGTGGAATTAACTTGGAATGTAAACCAACCTGGCCGTTGGAGAAGACCAGACTTAGTCGCAAAATGTAAAGAAGAGGATTTAGATTGGAACCGTTTTTTATTAAATCGTCCGCATGAAAATTTTGATCCCAGAAAATATTTAGAGTATAGATTGTTCTGGCCTTATTCATCTGGCATGCCTGGACAATGGATGAGTCATCAAATAGATACAGTGAATTGGTTCAGTCAGTTACCACATCCAAGAAGTGTAACTGCTAATGGTGGGGTATATGCTTGGAAAGATGGAAGAAAAAACTGGGATACCACTACAGCTGTATTTGACTACGGCCCTTTAGATGATATGTCTAAAGGTTTTCAAGTTGTATTTATGTCTCGTATGCATAATGGCGATGAAAACCCTTCTGAAATTTATTATTCCAATGGAGGCGAATTAAATTTAGTAACTAATATGGTTTCATCTATTGGTGGTTTGCAAGCAGGTTCAGCTGCTGCTATGAAAATGCAGCCTAATTTATTAGAGAAGTATAATTTATCGGACAATGCAACCAAGGTGGCAGCCTCAGCTAATACGGGTGGAGATGTACTCACTTCTGCACATGTGCGTAATTGGATGGAATGTATAAGATCAAGAAAACAACCTAATGCACCAGTAGAAGCGGGTTATCAGCATTCTATTGCTAATATTATGACCAATGCGGCTTGTCGCACAGGGGCAAAAGTAAGCTTCGATGAAAAAACACAGGAGGTAATGGCAAACGGGAAGGTATTTAAGTATTAGTTTTATGTACTAATCGACCTTATACATTTTCTCATAATACTCTTCGGCCATTCTATTGCTGTCAAATTGGAAACGAACATCCTTCATTCCGTTTTGTGTAATCTGACGCCAAGTATCTTTGTTGTCATAATACATAGGAACTATTTGTTGCTCTAAAATTTTATATAATTCATCTAAATCGTAGTCGTCTTGTTGTTGTGTGCTCATGTTTTCATAATCGGCCTTTGGAATTACAAAGCCATTATTTCCATGATTGATAAATTCTGGTATCCATCCATCATCGGTAGAAAAGTTAACGGCCCCATTCATTGCAGCAGTCATACCGCTGGTACCAGAGGCTTCACGAGGTACACGTGGATTGTTTAACCATACATCTGAAGCCTGTTTCATTCTCTTGCTCAAAGCCAATTCGTAACCAATCAATACAGCAACGTTATTATATTTTTTACTCAAATGCACCAAATTGTTAAATTGAGAAATGGCTGGATGGTCTACTGGATAGGGTTTTCCTGCAAAAATAATTTGTACTGGATATTTGGCATTAGAAAGCAATTTTTCAAAACGTTGTAAGTCCCAAGATAAAAAATCGGCTCTTTTGTAACCTGCAAATCTTCTTGCCCAAACAATGGTCAGTACATTGGGGTCAAAAACTTTTCCTGTTTGATCGGCAACAATTTCAAAAGCACGTTTTTTCAAATACATTTTACGATCATCAAAGCCAGCATCGTCATTACTTTCTGCAAAACGATACAATTGCTTGTCGGCCCAATAGCGCCAGTTTTGTGCATTGGTAACATGTATAATTGGACAGATGCCTTCATACTTGCCCCAAAGTTCTCTACTTACATGACCATGTAATTCAGAAACTCCATTAGCCTTGCGTGCAAAACGAAGGGCAGCCAAAGAGTGATTGAACTGATCATCTTCAATGCCAGTTAGTTTTCTTACTTCATCTATACTTAAGCCACAGAAATAACCCATTTTATGACATAAATAAATATCATGTTTTTCATTACCAGCTTCCTCTGGCGTATGGGTAGTGAATACCAAACGTTTTTTAACTTCTGCTAATGATTTGTATTTATTCAATAAATAAAAGGCCGCAGAGAATCCATGGGCCTCATTTAAATGATATACTTCCGGATTAAAATTTAATTCATCAATTAATTTGGCGCCTGCCACACCCAATAAAATAAATTGAGCCACTTTGGTGGCTACATTGGCATCATACAAACGGTGTGTGATGGTTTGAGAAACATAATCGTTCTCAGGTAAATCGGTGCTTAATAAAAATAGGGGAGCGCTACAAAAAGTATTAGGTGCTAAATAAAAAGCTTTTACCCAAACAGGATGATCGTGAATTAAAACCTGGTATTTGATGCCCGTATCTTCTAAAAAACTGTAAATTTTTTCCATGAAAGTTACTTGCAAAGTTTGGTCTTGGTTGCGCGCTTGGTCATAGTAGCCATACTTCCATAATATACCTACACCAATTAAATTTTGGTTTAATTCAAAAGCACTTCTTAAATGGGAGCCAGCTAAAAATCCTAGTCCACCACTGTATATTTTTAGGGGTTGATGAATGGCGAATTCCATAGAAAAATAAGCTGCCTTTTTTTTGAATTGATCATTGATTGTATAAGGCACTTGATAATTTCTAAAACTCATATAAACTTGTTTGGTAATTTGGTTGCAATATAATGGTATTTAAAGAAAATTTAATTAATACACATTAAACTGTGGATAAGAACTTTATGCTGCGCTATATTGTGGATTATTTTTTCTTCTTGGCCTTCCTTTTCTTCTCGTAAGAATTATTAAATAAACAAGTCATATTGCGATGGTTGCCACAATTTCCATCTTCTTTGATGCTTATTTCATTGCCTTCTATCTTAAAATGTATGATACAGGCATCGCCTTTTTCTGAATAGATGGCTGTGTTTTTTGTAAAACTCATAAGCCCTTTTAATTCCCCCAAACAATTCCCATTCTCTCTTTCAAAATGCATGAAAAATTGATATTTATTAGGAACTGTATAATCTCGAATGGATATAAAATTTTTCGGATCACGACCATAGTCTCCGCTAAAAATATTGTTCATCGGAAGGGTATCTAAGGGGTTGATCACTTTTGCATTTTCAGGTTTTTTGTTGCTGTCAAAATAGATCAATCTAAACGAACTATCGGTATAAGCCCAACCCTTTTTTTCATAGATTAATGAATTGTCTTCATTCATTTTATTTTCTTCCACTAAAAAAGAAGGTTCTTTGTTGATGCTTAAAACTTTTCCATAATGTCTTGATCCTTTATTTTCATCTTGAAAATCGGTAAGCACTTTGAAGTCTAGGTATTTATTTTTCTTACTAAAAACAAGGACACAAATTTCGAAACTATTTGCATGTTGCAAACGCAATAACAAATAATATTCTTGTTCTTTTTCTATTCTACATAACGGATGTAAAATGGATTTCTTATCTTTTTTACTAACAATATTTTCTACAATGGAATCTGGGATAAATTGAACCAAAGCTTTGCGTCCAATGACCAAAGTGTCTGTAAAGTGTTTAAAATTGGTGTCAGATAAGGCAATGGGTAAAGTAGCCAGCTTAAAAATTTTATTAAAGTCGTTGATTTTAATTGGCGTATTTCCAGTAAAGTCTGGCTTTTCATCAGAACAAGCCATCATTAAACAGACCAAGCTTATAAGACAACACCTTCGCATGTACAAGTTTTTTGCTAAAATAGACTATCAAACCGAGTTCCACAAAGCTTTTATGATTAAATTTACATACAGTTATGCAAGATAAATCCTTAGATACATTAAATGAGTCGGTGCCTGTTCAAAATAAGCGAGGTTGGCGTAAGCTATTTGCTTTTTTTGGCCCAGCTTATTTGGTAAGTGTAGGGTATATGGATCCGGGTAATTGGGCCACCGATTTGCAAGGTGGCGCCTTATTTGGTTATCAATTGCTTTGGATTTTACTGCTGAGCAATTTTATGGCTATCTTATTGCAAAGTTTAAGTGCAAGATTGGGTATCGTAAGAAGATTAGATTTAGCACAAGTAAATCGAGAAACCTATCCTCCTGTGGTTAATTTTTCTTTGTACATTCTTGCCGAATTGGCCATTGCTGCAACAGATTTAGCTGAAGTCTTGGGGATGGCCATTGGCATTAAATTACTAACGGGTGTGCCTTTGATGTATGGCACTTTAATAACCGTATTGGACACTTTCTTGTTTTTATTATTACAACGTTATGGAGTTAGAAAGATGGAAGCTTTTATTTTTTTACTGGTGGCGACTATTGGATTTAGTTTTTTAATACAATTGTTTATTGCGAAACCCGATTTAAGTACTGCAATGATTGGTTTGGTGCCAAGTAAATTAAATCCAGCAGCATTGTATATTGCCATTGGTATTATAGGCGCTACAGTCATGCCCCATAATTTATACTTGCATTCGGCATTGGTGCAAACCAGAAAAATTGATCGATCAAGTAAAGGCATCAAAAGAGCTATATTTTTTAATTTTATAGACAGTGCAGTTGCTTTAAATATTGCATTTTTTATCAATGCAGCTATTTTAATATTAGCAGCCACCGTATTTTTTTCATCAGGACATCAAACTGTTGCAAGAATTGAAGACGCGCATGCTTTATTGGCACCCATCTTGGGTTCTAAATTGGCACCCATTTTATTTGCCATAGCATTGATTGCAGCTGGGCAAAGTTCTACAGTTACTGGAACTTTATCTGGGCAAATAGTAATGGAGGGTTATTTGCAAATAAGATTAAATCCATGGATAAGAAGATTACTTACTCGATTGATTGCTATAGTACCTGCTGTATTGGTGATTGGCATCATGGGAGAGCAACGGGTAGATGCTTTATTAATTTTTAGTCAAGTAATTTTAAGTTTACAACTTGGGTTTGCAGTTATCCCTTTAATACATTTTGTAAGTGACAAAGCTAAAATGGGTGAATTTGCCATTGACAACAAAATTAAAATACTGGCATGGCTGGTGGCGTTTATTTTAGTTTTCTTAAATAGCAGGTTGGTGTATCAATTTTCAGATGCTTATTTACATTCAAATGCGCCATTTATTTTAAAATGCATTTTAGTGATAGCTGTTTTATTTTTCATCCTACTGCTTCTCTATATTTCGTTTTTCCCTTACATTTTAAGAAAAAAATTAAGCAATAGTCCAGATTTGCATGGTGCGACTATAGAGCTGGATTGGACAAATCCTGCACCCGTATATAAAATAGCCATTGCAGTTGATTTTTCATCTACTGATAAAAAACTAATTAAAACCGCTATTGCGCATTCGAATACTCAACTAAACCCGAACACAACTAATACAACTGAATTTATTTTTATACATGTGGTAGAAAGTGTTACGGCCAACTACTTATTGGAAGCCAGTGATGATGAAGAATCGAGAAAAGATCAAGAACGGTTGGATGAGTATGCAGCTGCTTTAAGGAATAAAGGGTATCAAGCAAGTACTGCATTGGGCTATAAGAATAGAGTCAAAGAAATTGTAAGGTTGGTTCATTTAAAAGAAGCTGAAATGTTGGTCATGGGTGCACACAAGCATCGTGGCTGGAAGGATGCATTGTTTGGAGAAACCATCGAGTCGGTAAGGCACCAGGTTAAAATACCAGTGCTCATTGTGAACCATTAATCAGTGGTTTTTATAGCTAGTTTTTGTACATTTGCATACAAAATTTTAAATCTATGGGACAAAAAATCAAAGTGGCCAATCCAGTAGTAGAATTGGATGGCGATGAAATGACAAGAATTATTTGGAAATTTATTAAGGACAAATTAATTCTTCCTTATTTAGAGATTGATATAAAGTATTATGACTTGGGCATGGAATACCGCGACGAAACCAATGATCAAGTAACCATTGATGCAGCCAATGCCATTAAGCAATATGGGGTGGGCATAAAATGTGCTACCATTACCCCCGACGAGCAAAGAGTAGAAGAGTTTAAGTTAAAGCAAATGTGGAAGAGCCCCAATGGCACCATTCGTAATATTTTAGATGGTACTGTTTTCCGTGAACCGATTGTGTGTAGCAATGTACCTCGCTTGGTACCCAATTGGACAGCACCTATTTGTATTGGTCGTCATGCATTTGGAGATCAATACCGCGCTACCGATTTTGTAACCAAAGGAAAAGGAAAATTAACTATTAAGTTTGAAGGAGAAGATGGCAGCAAGCAAGAGTTTGAAGTTTTTAACTTTAAAGGAGATGGTGTAGCCATGGCGATGTACAATACAGATGAAAGTATTTATGGATTTGCACGTGCTTGTTTCAATCAAGCATTGGCTAAGAAATGGCCTTTGTACTTGTCTACTAAAAATACCATTTTGAAAAAATATGATGGCAGATTCAAAGATATCTTTGAAGAAGTATATCAAAATGAATTCAAAGCGAAGTATGCAGATGCTGGGATTACTTATGAGCACCGTTTAATTGATGACATGGTAGCCTCTGCTTTAAAATGGAATGGTAATTTTGTATGGGCTTGTAAGAATTATGATGGGGATGTACAGTCCGATACAGTGGCACAAGGTTTTGGTTCTTTAGGCTTAATGACTTCTACTTTAATTACACCTGATGGTAAAGTAATGGAGGCGGAAGCAGCGCATGGTACTGTTACACGACATTTCCGTGAACACCAAAAAGGAAACAGAACTTCAACCAATCCAATTGCCTCCATTTTTGCATGGACAAGAGGTTTGGAATTCAGAGGTCAATTGGACAATAATAAAGAGTTGATTCATTTCTCTAAAGCATTAGAAGAAGTTTGTGTAGAGACAGTTGAATCGGGCATTATGACCAAAGATTTAGCAGTTTGTGTGCATGGCAATAAAGTAAAACATGGTGATCATTATGTATACACAGAAGAGTTCTTGGATGCACTTGATTCGAATTTGCAAAAAAAGCTTGCTAAATAAATATAGCAAGCCCTTTTTGCAACTCTGTTTGATTTTAAATTTTCTATTTAGAAATATAAAAAACCCGATAGCGTTTAACTATCGGGTTTTTATTTAATGACTGAGTGTAGATTTACTTCTTCATGCATGCAGCAGTACAATCATGCTTACAATCCTTTGTAGTACACATATGTCCTTTCTCTCCATGATTAGCTATATGACCTGCTCCGTCTTTATGACAAGCTTTTGTGCATTTATGCTCTGCTTTATGACAATCGGCTGTACATTTGTCAGCGGCAAAAGAAAAATTAGCGGCCATTAGAAACAATCCAGCGAATAATAATTTTTTCATAGTATAATTTTTAGTATTAATATTTCCAACGCTAATAATTTACGAACTTACATAGCTCCAAATTTTTTAACTGCGTTGTTTTTTTGTTAAAGATTTGGAAATAATATTTAAGGTCATTATTTACTATTTAAGTACTTCTAAAATAGGATTTCCTATAGAACCACTTGGCATTTGTATACCTAATAAAGTACTTACTGTAGGAGCAATATCGGTCATATAAGTAACTCCATTTACAGTACCTTTTTTAATACCTGCCCCATACCATAATAGTGGAATATGTGCATCATAATTATACAATACCCCATGACTGGTTCCTGTAGGATAACCATCCACCACACCCGATTTGGTCACCAACATTAAATCGCCACTGCGTTGCGGCGTGTAGCCATTCACAATTTTTTCTCTCATGCTTTGTGGAATAGGCGCTATGGCAGCTTTTCTATTTTCAACTACTTGCAATACCAAGCTTTTCTTTTCTAAATAATTGGTAATGACATTGGTTAGTTTTTCATAAGAAACATTTAAACTATCCATGATGGCATGGTTGTAATAAATATTGTATTCGCTAACAGCACTAATTAGTTTTGGACTTAGGTTATTGCTATTTAAACAAGCAATGACATCTGTTTTTAATGCGCCATCATCATAATTATCTCCAGGAATATTGTGTTTTTTTGCAAAAGCTGGAATATTGGCAACAGCATGATCTGCCGTTAAAAATACAGTGTAATTGTCCTTACCTACTTTTTGGTCTAAGAAAGTAAATAAGCCTGCCATGGTTTCATCTAATTTAACATATCCATCTAATGTCTCCCAAGAATCAGGGCCAAAAGCATGACCAATATAATCGGGCGAAGAAAAACTAATGGCCAACATATCGGTTATTGAATCTGCACCTAAATGCTCATTGATCAAAGCTTGCTTGGCCATTTCAACCACTAAATCATTGCCATAAGGCGTATTGGCAATCTTACCATAATCTTTTCCAATAAATTCTTTCAAACTGTATGGGAAATGTTTTGCGTCTTTACCAAATGGGGTAGACTCATACGCGTTTTCATCAGTATCGCAATTGGCTTCGTAAACAGCATTGGGCAAACTTAAATTCCAGTTTTTATTGTACAAACTATCTGGACGGTGTAATGCATTGTAATTATTTACCCATGCTGGCAAGGTTTTACCATAATAAGTAGAACTTATAAAATTTCCAGTTTTGGAATCATACCAAAAAGCACCATCAGCAGCATGTCCTGCTGGAATAATGGCACCACGATCTTTTATAGAAATACCATATACTTTACTTTTAAAATTAGAAGCTAATTTTAATTCATCCCCAATCGTACTTGTCCAAACATTTACTGGACTCATTTGACCAGCACTATTGTTTGTGCTTCCTACCGTTTGTACACTATTGTCTTCGACACAATAAACTGTTCTTTGTTTAACATTGTCAAACCAGTTGTTCCCTGTGATGCCATGAATGGAAGGGACACTCCCTGTATAAACACATGTATGTCCGCAAGCGGTAACCGTAGGAACATAAGGAATCATGGTATTGTTGCAAGAAGCGCCTTCATTTAAAAAACGAAGAAATCCTTTATTGCTTGAAAAAAAAGGCTTGAATCGATTAACATAATCCCATCGCATTTGATCTACGACAATACCAATGACTAATTTGGGTTGATGGGCAGTTTTGGTAATGGGGGCAATTGTTTTTGAAATTGGATCTATTGCATAGGATTGAACAACAAATAGGCAAAAACATACGAGGACTAAATATCTCATTGGGGTTATTTTATAGTATTTTAATGGCAAGCTTATAACAAAACTACGCCTTTGCAATTTACGATTATTTATTAAGCTATTAAAGTGAAAAAATCATTAAATTTGCCTAATATAAAATGATAATATGGCAGATATATTTGAGAGATTGATCAAGAATTATGGTCCTATTGGTCAATATCGTGAAAGAGCACATGGTTATTTTGCATTCCCAAAATTAGAGGGGGAAATAGGTTCTAAAATGAAGTTTAGAGGACAAGAGATGATTGTTTGGAGTTTGAATAATTATTTAGGGCTGGCCAATCATCCCGAAGTACGCAAGGCAGACGCAGCGGCAAGTGCACAATATGGGTTGGCATTACCTATGGGCGCTAGAATGATGAGTGGGAACAGTGATTTACATGAGCAATTGGAAAAAGAATTAGCAGCTTTTGTTTTTAAAGAAGATTCAATCCTAATGAATTATGGATATCAAGGCATCATGAGTGCTATAGATGCTTTGTGTGGTCGACACGATGTAGTGGTTTATGATGCAGAATGTCATGCATGTATTATTGATGCCTTAAGAATGATCCCAGGCCATCGATTTGTATACAAACACAATGATCTAGAAGATTGTGAAAAGCAATTGTTAAGAGCGCAAGCCTTAATTGATAAGCAATTGTCTGGTGGGGTATTGGTGATTACCGAAGGGGTATTTGGTATGGCAGGTGATCAGGGAAAATTAAAAGAAATAGCTGCTTTAAAAAAGAAAGTAGCTTTTCGTTTGTTGGTGGATGATGCCCATGGCTTTGGTACTTTAGGTAAAACAGGTGCAGGTGCAGGTGAGGAGCAAGGCTGTCAAGACGAAATTGATTTATACTTTTCTACTTTTGCAAAAAGTATGGCTTCGATAGGCGCATTTATGGCGGGTCCAAGAACCATTATTGATTACATTCGTTACAATATTCGTTCTCAAATTTTTGCAAAAAGTTTACCCATGCCTTATGTGGTGGGCAATTTGAAAAGATTGGAATTGCTCAGATCTAAACCAGAACTTAAAGCCAATTTGTGGAAAAATGCATTGTCTTTGCAAAATGGTTTAAAAGAAAAAGGGTTTGATATTGGCAAAACCGATTCTGTGGTAACTCCTGTTTATATGAAGGGAGGTGTAGAAGAAGCTACTGCGATGGTAATGGACATTAGAGAAAATTATAAAATATTCTGCTCAATTGTCGTGTATCCAGTGATTCCAAAAGGACATATCATTTACAGATTGATTCCAACAGCCGAGCATACTCAAGAAGAAATTGATTTAACACTCAAAGCATTTAGTGAGACTAAGGCAAAATTAGATGCAGGGGCGTATAAAACAGATGAGATTCCAGATATGGCCAATAAGTAATGGCCATTCAACATTAAAGTAAGTCTAATTGGTTTTGTTCTTTCTTAAGCACTTCAATACTTACATTTAACTCAAATCCAATAAGTAGGATCAATGCATTGATGTATACCAATGTCATGACCACCAATACAGTGCCAATAGATCCGTAAATTTTATTGTAGCTACTAAAATGGTTTACCCAATAGGAAAACCCCAAAGTGGTAATCAACATAAGTAAAGTAGACAACAAAGCGCCTGGGGACATCAATGACCATTTCTCTTTAATAAGGGGTGCGTATTTGTAAATAAAAGCGTTTCCAAAAAACAACAACAATATAATTACAGCCCATCTTACGCTATTCCAATAGGGTATAATAGTTTTTCTTTTGATATCGAATACTTCTCTTAATAAGGTTGTGAGCTGGTCTTGTCCAATCAATACCAAAATACTTGCAAATACCAATAAGATTAAAATAATGGTTAAACGTATGGCCCGCATTCTTTGATGTAAAAAGAAGGGTTTGTTTTGCATAATAGATTTGTCAAAACTTCTAATAATACCCGTCATGGCATTGGAAGCATAAAATAAAAGCAATAAAAATCCAAAAGAAAATACCCCAACGTGTTGGCTGAGTAGGTCGTTGATGATGTCTAATATAAATTTATACGTACTTGAATTAGGTGCAATGTCTTTAAATACAGAAAGGATTTGCTTTTTTACTTTAAAAGTAGATGGAAAATAGGGGATGATGGAAAACAAGAATAAAAAACCTGCAGGCAATGCCATGATCAAATTAAATGAGATGGCCGAGGCGCGATCGTATAAACCTAAAGTATTTAATTGTTTGAATAAAAATTTTATGACTTGGTATAAGTTGACATGCTGAAAGCCTGGAATATAAATGCCTTTGGCTTTTCGTTTTAAAAATAAAAACGGAGGCCTGGCTATTTGAAAAAAAATGGTTCTTATTTGTTTGAACAAGTTCAAGTATACTCAGTTTGATGTGTAAATTTACAATTTATTTTATTGTGCTTTTTGCTTCTTCTTTTCTTGATATTCGTCTAATTTATGCTGGTATTCTTTTGCAAATTTCATATGTTCTTCATAATTAGAACTAAAATGATGGTAACCGCTAAAATCGGCTTTGGCAACAAAGTAGATATAATCTGTGCTAGGTGCTTCTAAGACCAAGTCAATGGTTTTAGAAGAAGGCGTTCCAATAGGGCCTGGCGGCAAACCTTTATGTCGATAGGTATTGTAAGGCGAAGGGTTGCTTAAATATTTGTCATAGATTCTAGTGAGTGTAAAATCTTGCATGGCATATTTAATGGTAGGGCAAGCTTGAAGGGGCATACTTTTCTTAAGTCTGTTTTGATAAACACTGGCAATTATCTTTTTATCTGAATCGAAATTGGTTTCTTCATCTACTATAGAAGCCAAAGTATACACTTCATTTTTGGTAAGTCCTAAAGCCTTGGCTTTTTGAATACGATTGTTGTTGCTCCAAAATTGATCTGCCGTGGATTTCATTTTTTGTAAAAATTTAGCCATAGTGGTTGACCAATAAAATTCATAGGTATTGGGAATAAATAAAGTCAACAATTGAGTGGTATCAGTTTGGAATTTAACTAAGGAGTCATTGCTGTTTAAATAAGTGGCACAAGTGGCACTATCTGTTTCAAAAGTGGTAGCAATTAATTTAGCCAACTCGCCTCTGGTTCTGACTCTATTTAAAATAAATTTTACTTTTGCTTGCTGGTTGTTTCTTAACATGCGCAAAAGGGAAAGTAAACTTGTTTTTTTTGATACAAAAAATTTACCCGTTTTTAATTTTTCCTCAACGCTTAAAAGCTTTGCCAAAATTAAAAAGCTAGGTTTGTCTAAAATTATTTTTTTAGCCAATAAAGTATCTGCCAAATCGGATAGGCCCGTTTTATTGTAAACGAAACTTGATTTTTCTCCATAAAAATGTGTTGTTTTAACCAGTACATTGTAACAGGTATACACCGCAACCATCAATAAGAGTAAATAAAATATTTTTTTCATTACTTGGTACTTCAAACTTACTTTAAAAAGGGCATTCAATAATACAAAAAAATCCCTCCCGATTGCTGGGGAGGGATCTTATTTTATAGAGTAGGGATTGATGATCCGACTAATTTAACAATGCAGTACTATTTTTTGACAGGCGCTGCAGGTGTATTTGCAGGAGCAGCAGCTGGAGCAACAGGTGCTGGTGCCGCTGGTGCAGTAACAGAAGTATTTACTTTATTCAATAATCCTTTATCGGAATCTCCACCGCCAGATTTTAAGAATAAGGTAGAAGTCATAGCCAAAAGGGCAATGGCAGCAGCAAATATCCAAGTGCCTTTTTCCAATACATCGGTTGTTTGCTTAACACCCATGAAATTGTTGGTTAAACCACCTACATTGGCATTTAAACCACCGCCTTTTGGGTTTTGGATTAAAACCATAAATCCTAGGCCAATTGAGGCAGCAATAATTAATATTAAATAAAGTGTTATCATTTTCTTTGTTTTAGTTGTTCTATTATTGACGCAAAATAAACGGATTTTTCAGGAAAAATAAAACTTAATTTAGAATAGACGTCGATTGCCTTGCGTTTATTGCCCTGTTTGAGCCAAACCTCGGCCATGGCTTCTGTGATAACATCTGCAGTGGTATTGGCTTTCTCGGCTATGGCAGCGATCGCCTTTTCCTGTTCTTCGCCTATTTCAGCGACCTGTGGGCTTCCATCTTTGTTTTTGAGCACTTTAAGCCAGGCTGTAAAGCTTCTTAATTGCTTGGTGAACTTGTCTTGGGGTACTTTGGAAAGGTCTATTTCAATGCCTTGTGCCGCAAAATAATCTCTTTGAAGTGGGGTAATTTCTTCTTCAAAGGCCAATGCAGCTTCCTGCACCGGTTCTTTAAATTGTGCCAATTGTTCTGAGATAACACTTGATAATTTATTGTCATGTGGAGTAGATACAACAGCTTCCTCTTCTAAATGTATCAAATGATGCAATTGCAAATTATTGGGGAAATAAGCACTTGTTTTTTGTAATTGAGCTTCTAGTAAAGGGGAGGCGTCTAACTCATATTTTTTAGCCAATAAAAATTGGAGACTTGGGCTATAGGGATGTTGATGTGCCCATTTTTCCAATTCGACAGTTTCGATGGTTTCCAATGAAGGATGACCTGTCCATTGATTTAAAATTGTATTAATGATGGTTGCGCCCATGACTTACCAGTTTGAAAAAATTTGATTAAAGATATCATCTGTAATATTTCTAAGAATGTCATCCATTAATTGACTCTCCGCTGCCTGTAAAGTTAGATTGGCTGAGAAATCAAAATTTCTAGATACATCAAATTCTTGTTCTTTATTTTCTAAAGTCTTTTTTAATAGCACATGCACAGTAACAGTCAATCGATTGGTACTTGCTTGTTGTGCACTTACCCCCACCGTTTGAGAAGGGTCGTAATTGGTGATGGTTGCAAATATTTGATAATGGGCATCGTCACTATTTGTTCTTGTAAGTTTGGTCCCACTGATAATTTTTTGAAGTAACTTATCTGTTAGCATAGGGGCCAACTGCGGGTTCACATACCTTGCTTTGTTTTCGACAAAAGCAATCTTAACCGTTTTGATATTATCTGGAATGACCGCATCTCTAAAACTATAAATGCCACAGCTAGTAAATAAAGTACCAACTAATAATGTGAATAGTAAAGATCTAATGATATGCACTTTTGTCATTTTCATGGTGGTGGATATAAAATTATTCTTCAATATCGTATTCTTTAATTTTTCTGTATAAAGTTCTTTCACTAATTCCCAAATCGGTGGATGCGTCTTTACGGCGTCCACGATGTTTCTTCAATGCCTTTAAAATTAGTTCTTTTTCTTTATCCATAATGTTTAAGGATTCTTCCACTTCATAATGACCATTCAACTCGTTGTCAAGAATAATGGGTTGGTGCGTGTTAAGATGAACTGTTGGACTGATAGGGCTTGCATGATTGTTATGATGGATTGTATTGTTTACTGGCATTAAATCCTCTTTTAATTCATTGATTAAAGACTCTTTATTAAAATTAGCATTGTTGGCACCTGAAATGCTTGGGTTTTGTAATATTTCTAAAAACATTTTTTTTAATTCGTTCACGTCTTTTTTCATGTCAAAGAAAAGTTTGTACAAGATTTCTCTTTCATTAGCAAATTCACCCACTGGGGTATTGCCTGTGAGCATGGGCACATTGTTCACATTTTGAACAGGCAAGAAGCCTGCCAATACTTCGGCATTGATGTGTTCCACTTTACTCAATACAGAAATTTGTTCGGCAATATTTTTCAATTCTCTTACATTGCCAGGCCAAGGGTATTCTATTAATAATTTGCGCGCTTCTTCGTCTAAGAAAATAGGTTTGGTTTTGTATTTTTCAGCAAAATCCACCACGAACTTTCTAAACAACAAAGGAATGTCTTCTTTGCGGTCTCTTAAAGAAGGCACTCTAATTGGTACTGTATTTAAACGATAATATAAATCTTCTCTAAACTTTCCTTTTTGTGTAAACTCTAATAATTCTCTATTGGTAGCAGCTACTACGCGCACATCTGATTTTTGAACCTTAGAAGAACCTACGCGTATAAATTCGCCTGTTTCTAAAACGCGCAATAAACGGGCTTGTGTGCCCAAAGGCAATTCTCCAATTTCATCTAAGAAAATAGTACCACCACTTACGGTTTCGAAATAACCTTTTCTACTATCCACTGCACCAGTAAAAGAACCTTTTTCATGTCCAAATAATTCAGAGTCAATGGTCCCTTCGGGAATAGCGCCACAATTGACTGCAATAAATGGATTGTGTTTTCTTGCAGATAAACTATGAATGATTTGAGAAAAAACTTCTTTACCCACACCGCTTTCTCCAACAATAAGCACCGTTAAATCGGTACTAGCAACTTGCTCGGCGGTATTCAATGCATGATTGATGGCAGGCGTGTTGCCAATAATACTAAATCTATTTTTTAATGCTTGTAAATCCATGTTAAATATTGTTTATAGCTCCAATTAAAGTGCCTTTCGTATAATCTTTTATAAGTATGTTCACATAATCTCCTTTTTTTAGAGGGGTATGATTTCCAATATTTATTTTAGGAAATACCACCACTTTATTTTGACTGGTTCGGCCCATCCATTCGTTGTCGCTTTTTTTGCTATTGCCTTCTATCAAAACTTCATAAGATTTTCCCATTTCTTTTTTATTACTATCGTTAGACAAATGCCATTGAACATCTACTATTTCTTGTAATCTTCTTTTTTTAACATCTAAGGGTACATCATCTTTGTATCTTTTTTCGGCAAGGGTACCAGGACGCTCCGAATAAAAGTACATATAGCAATAATCATACTGTGCCAATTGCATAATGCTCATGGTGTCTTGATGATCTGCTTCGGTTTCGGTACAAAAGCCGGCAATGATGTCTGCGGAAATACTACATTCGGGCATCAATTCTTTAATGCGTGCCACTTTAGACAAATACCATTCACGCGTATAAGTGCGGTTCATTAATTGCAAAATTCTTGTGCTTCCACTTTGAACAGGCAAGTGAATGTATTTGCAAATATTATGGTACTTCATCATGATAAACAAAACTTCATCTGTAATGTCTTTAGGATGTGAAGTGCTAAAACGTACTCTCAATTGAGGATTAATTAAAGCAACACTTTCTAATAGTTGCGCAAATGTAACCTGCGTATTCGTTTCGGGATTGGTCCAATAATAACTGTCCACGTTTTGTCCTAACAAAGTCACTTCTTTATAGCCTTTATCAAACAAATCTTTACATTCTGCTACAATCGAAAAAGCATCCCTACTTCTTTCTCTTCCCCTCGTAAATGGAACTACGCAGAAGCTACACATATTATTACAGCCACGCATAATAGAAACAAATCCACTAATGCCATTGCTGTCTAATCGAACAGGAGAAATGTCGGCATAAGTTTCGTCTCGGCTTAATAAAACATTCACTGCTTTTTGTCCAGTACCAGCTTCTATAATTAAATCGGGTAGGGTCCGGTAAGCATCAGGACCTACCACTAAGTCCACCAATTTCTCTTCTTCTAATAATTTTGATTTTAATCTTTCGGCCATGCATCCTAAAACACCTAGCAACATCCCTGGCTTTTGTACTTTGTATTTTCTAAACTCCGTTAATCTTTTACGAACCGTGAGTTCAGCTTTTTCTCTAATGGAACAAGTATTAATTAATATCAAATCAGCCATCTCTACATTGCGGGTACTGCCATATCCATTTTTTTCCAAAATAGATGCCACTACTTCGCTGTCGGCAAAATTCATCGCACAACCATAACTTTCGATCAGAAAAAATTTGGTAAAGGGTGTCTTATCTTGTGTAGATACATAGGCTTCCCCCTGTCTCAATTCATCATGTTCCTTGGTGGCCGTTGTAAATAATTCCATTCAATCTGGTTTTGAAACGCAAATTTAGTTAAAAAAACAGAATGTGTCAACTTGTCAGCCAAAACTTCTAATTATTTGATAATGAAACCATTATTGCACAAATGCTGGGATACCTTATAAATAATTATATATAATTAGCAATCAATGGTTTAGTATTCCCTTGCTATATTTGAGTAAAATAATAGAAATGTATAAAGGCATTGTCGTTTTCTGCTTTTTGATATGCGCACAATGGTCAATGGCCCAAAACATTGGCGTGACTAAATTAAGAAACGAAACCTCACGTAATATCAACAAAGCAATAGATACGGCCTATTTTAATTGGAAGCGAGGGGGCATGTATAATTTTAATCTTGCTCAAAGCTCTTTAAGCAACTGGGCGGCAGGGGGAGACAATTTCAATATGTCTATCAATACTTTCTTTAATTATTTTGCTTATTACCAAAAACCTAGGCAAAGCTGGGACAATAATTTTGATGCCAATCTTGGTTTTGTTCAATCTACAACATTAGGAGGCAGGAAGAATGATGATCGACTAGATTTACTTAGTAAATATGGTTATAGAATTGATACCACTGGAGTATGGTATTTGTCTGGACTTTTTAATTTTCGTTCTCAAATTTTTGATGGATATAGTTTTAGTGGTACCAATTCAACTTTTACTTCTTCGTTTTTTGCACCTGCCTATATTATCTTATCTGCGGGTTTGGATTACAAGCCCAATAAAACTTTTTCAGTTTTCTTTTCACCCCTTACTTCCAGAACTACTTTATTATTAAATACTAAACTATCTAATTTAGGTAGCTATGGTGTACCCAAAGGAGACAAAGTATATAAGGAAACAGGTTTATTTGTAACAGTAAATTATAATAACGAAATTGCCCCAAACATCATGTATAAAGGTCGTGCCGATTTTTTCTCTAACTATTATGAAAAGCCAGAGAATATCAATTTGTACATGACCAATATGTTTACATTTAAGATCAATAAAAACTTTTCGGCCAACTATAGTTTGGATTTAATTTATGACGATAAAATTAAAAATTTTGGCCCCAATAAAAATTCACCCGGATTGCAATTAAAAAGCATCATAGGTGTGGGGTACTATAAAAACTTACAAGTAAAAAAACTAGTGTTGGTGCCAAAGTCCTAATAGCAGGTTAATGTATTATTTAGCAATTGCTTTTAAGGTATGCTTTATCTTGTTTGCCTTATGCGTTAAGTCTTGATAGTCTTTGCTGATAATGGTTACATGTCCCATTTTTCTTCCTGGCTTGGTCTGTTTTTTTCCATATATATGAACAAATACATTGTCCATCTTAAGCACTTCTTCTAAACCTTCGTAATGCACAGCGCCTGTATGGCCTTGGCTTCCAACAATATTTACAATTGCCGAAGGTAAGATGGCATCCGTATTGCCTAAAGGATAATCTAATAATATTCTAAGCAACATATCATATTGGCTGCAGTAATTGGCTTCGATGGTATGGTGTCCACTATTGTGCACACGAGGCGCAGTTTCATTCACCCATATTTCACCTGCAGTATCAATAAATAATTCAATGGCAAATAAGCCTGGGCTATTCAATCCTTTCACCACTTTACGCGCAATGGCTTGCGCTTTCCATAATTGTTTTTCTTCTAGCTTGGCTGGACTTATTTGATAATCTAATAAATTGTACACTGAATCAAAAACCATTTCGGCCGGCGGATAAATGATGGTTTCTCCTTTTGCATTCATTCCTACAATTAATGCAATTTCACTGGCAATCTTTACTTTTTTTTCTAATACAGCGGGTACATTAAAAGCCCATTCTACTTCTTTCTCGGTTTGAATAATTTGTACACCTTTGCCATCATAACCTCCTTCACCCATTTTATGCACAGCAGGTAGGAAATTGATATGAGCTAAAACTTCCGAAGCATTTTGCGTAATAAAAAATGGTGCAGTTGGAATTTCGTTGTCTTTATAAAATTGCTTTTGACGCAGTTTGTTTTTGATGGTTCTAATGGCAGCGGGTGTTGGGTATACTTTAACGCCTTGTTTTTCTAATTGTTCTAATGCATCCACATTCACCGCTTCAATTTCAATGGTAATGGCATCTAAACCTATCCCAAAATTATAAACGGCATCATAATCCTGAATATTGCCTAAAGTAAAATGATGGCATAAATGTGCTGCAGGACAATGGGCATCGTTTTCTAATACATAGGTGGTCACATCAAAATTTGCTGCAGCTTGCAATAACATTCTCCCCAATTGGCCACCGCCGAGTATACCTACTTTCATTATTTTGATACTTTTAACAAAGATAAGGGTATGGCGCAAGTTTTCATTTTGCATAGCGCTTAAAAGCAGTTAAATTTGTTGTGTAAATAAGTAAAATGTCATTATTGCCCATCATCACTGTAAAGAATTTGGTAAAAAGCTATGGTGCATTCCATGCTGTCAAAGGAATCAATTTTGAGGTATTTGAAGGGGAGATTTTTGGCTTATTGGGTCCCAATGGTGCAGGTAAGTCAACTACTTTGGAAATTATAGAAACTTTGAGAGCCAAAACCAGTGGGGAAGTTTGGGTAGATGGATTTAATATAGATGAATCGCCTGAAGACATAAAAAAAATCATTGGCGTACAATTGCAAACAGCGGGATTTTATCCCAATTTAAATTTAACCGAATTGATGCAATTGTTTATTGGTTTGTATCAAACCAATGTGGAGCCAATGGCATTGTTGAAGAAAGTAAATTTAGAGGATAAGGCAAAATCAAAATTCAAGGAATTAAGCGGGGGACAGAAACAACGTTTTTCTATTGCTACCACTTTAATCAATCAGCCCAAAATTATATTCTTAGATGAACCTACTACGGGCTTGGATCCTCAAGCACGCAGAAATTTATGGGATTTGATTAAAGAAATTAGAGACAACGGCACTACAGTAATTATTACGACACATTATATGGATGAAGCCGAAGTGCTATGCGATAGAGTGGCCATCATAGACAGTGGTGAAATTATTGTCATCAATACCCCCAATGAATTGATTGATCAATTAGTGGCTTCTGGTTTTGAAAAAGTAAAAGAAGTAAAAAAAGCCAATTTGGAAGACGTGTTTATTCAAAAAACAGGAAAGGCTTGGAGAGAAGACTAAAAAAATAAGTACATAAAAATAAATTATAAAAAATAAATTGAATAAAATGACACAAGATCCACGTTATCCCATTGGTAAATTCGAAGCCATGCCTTTTACAGAAGCTACAAAAAAAGCTTGGATACATGAAATAAGAATTGCACCCACCAATTTAGAATTGACTTTGCAACATTTGGATAAAGCCCAATTGGATACACCTTACAGAGAAGGGGGTTGGACTGTTCAACAAGTGGTTCATCATTTGGCAGACAGTCACATGAATGCATTTATACGTTTTAAATTGGCTTTGACCGAGGAAGTGCCACCCATTAAAACATATGACGAAAAAGCCTGGGTCAATACAGCAGATGCATTGTTAACGCCCATCAATTATTCTTCTACCATTTTGCATGCATTGCATGAGCGTTGGGCGAATCTATTGGAATCAATGACGGATGAACAATGGCAAAGAAAATTATTTCATCCAGTACGCAATGCCGAAGTAAGTTTATGGGATATGCTTTCTATTTATTCATGGCATGGCAAACACCATATCGCACATATTAAAAATTTATGTGAGCAAAAAGGCTGGTAATTAGTTAAATAGTTTTCTATCTACTTCTGCAACTAAGTAAACGCTACCAATAACTAAAATCAAATCGGTAGGGAAGGCATTTTGTTTGGCAACTTGGATGGCATTATTGACATCTACATAGCATTTACCTTTCAATCCAAGCGCATTTCCTTTTTCTGCAAGTTCAGTTGAAGCAAGGGCTCTAGGGATATTGGATTGTGTATAATAATAATTAGCTTTTGTAGGCAATAATTTTAATACAGCTTCCACATCTTTGTCTTTTACCATTCCGGTGACGATGTGCAAATGATCATAATGCATCGTTGCCAACTGATCCAACATGGCTGTAATACCATGTTCGTTATGGGCAACATCCAAAACAAGATGGGGGGAAGATTGTAAACATTCCCAACGGCCCATCAATCCTGTTGTTTTTTTTACCTGCGTTAAAGCGCTACGCATATTTTCAGCATTGATATTCCAACCCATGTCTGCTAATAATTGCGCAGCTACTATTACTCCTTTTAAATTTTTTGCTTGATATTTTCCTGGCAGATCGCAAGCGATGGTGAAACTTTCTGGAAATAGGGGGGCCTTTAATAAATGAAACAAAGGTTGATTGAATGAAAAGTGAGCGCTATCCCAATTGTTTTCAAAATGAGTTGCCGTTAAAAAGTTTTCGCTAAAATAAATCGGTGCATGGACTGCTTGAGCTTTATTTTCAAAAACTTTTGTAGTAGCCTCAATGCGTTCGCTAATGACCACGGGCACATTTTGTTTGATGATGCCTGCTTTTTCGGCAGCTATTTGTTCTAAAGTATTGCCCAGTAAATTCATGTGGTCCCAGCCAATATTGGTAATGATGCTTAAAAGGGGAGTAATGACATTGGTGCTGTCTAATCTTCCACCTAAGCCAGTTTCTATAATGGCAATAGCACATTTTTCTTGTGCAAAATAATCAAAAGCCATGCCTACAGTAATTTCAAAAAAAGAAGGCTCAATTTTTTCTATGACTGGTTTTATTTTATTGGTGAAATCAATCACAAATTCTTGGGTACACATTTCACCATTCACTTTAATTCGTTCTCTAAAATCATATAAATGGGGGGAGGTGTACAATCCAGTCTTATAGCCTGCTGCTTGAAAAATGGCTGCCAACATATGGCTGGTAGAACCTTTTCCATTGGTGCCAGCAACATGAATGGTTTTGATTTTATCTTGAGGGTTGTCTAAAAATTTACAAATCTCAAGCGTATTGTACAAATCATTTTTAATGGCTGCTGCACCAATTCTACTAAATAATGGAAGGCGACTGTATAAATAGTCGATGGATGCTTGATAAGACATATTGTATTATTGAACTTCGAATTTAAACTTAACAGTGATCAAGGAACTATGATCGGTGCTATTGAAATTAATTTTAGTTAAGTATTCGACGATGGCATTTTTATATTTAGGATCGTTGGAAGAGGAGCCTTTCACAATTTGTATAAATTTTCCTTGACCCGATGGATTCACTTCAATTTCTGCATAAATGGTTGCAGCTTCCACATCACCATTAAAAGAATAAGCTTTGGTAACATGTCTATCTCCTTTAGTTACAAAAGGGCCCCCAGTTCCCGTATAATTTTTTCCATCAATACTTCCATTGGCTGCGCCTTGATCTCCTTTGCCGCCTGCAATGCCCTGGTCTTTGACGTTATTGTAACTGTCTTGATTGTTTCCACCTTTACCATCGCCGCCTGCATATTTTCCCATTAAGGCTTTTGGTTTGGTTGCAGGTGGTAGGGGTAAATTTTTAATATTGGTTTTCGCTTTTTCGGAACGAATGGCTTCGTCATTAGGATCGTTGGAATGGGAATTTATTTTTACTGCCTTATTAATGGCCGTTGCTTTTACTTTTTTACTCGATCCTACTTCAGGTGCTGGGGCTTCTTTGCTTTTTGGAGCTATATCGCCAAGGCCAGTGCTACTGTTGCCTAAATTCACTTCCATATAAGAGGCTTCTGGCGGCACAATACTAGGAGCCGCTTGCTGCCAATGCATTACTACAAACAATAAAGACAAGACAATGCATATTAAAATAGTGTACACACCAGCTTTAATATTTTTTTCTTGTTCGAAACTTAATTGCATGTTATAAAATTAATGCAAAAAAACATCATAACCCAATCTGCAAAGGGTAGCAATCATTACAATTAGGAAAAAGCTTCTTATAAACTTATTGCCTTTGGCAATAGCCATTTTAGAACCTAAAAAACCACCTAATGCATTGCAAATAGCCATAGGTAGGGCCAGTGACCACATAATCGAGCCCTTTAAAACAAATAAAAGTATTGAACCCATATTGGTGGCTAGATTGACCACTTTAGCATGTGCGTTGGATTGAAGAAAATCAAATCCGAGCACACTAATAAAAGCCAGCACCAATAAGCTGCCGGCACCCGGTCCAATAAATCCGTCATAAAAACCAATCACCAAACAAATCAAAGCACCTTTGTACCATTTGAATTTAAAATGAGTGCTTTGAATTTCAAGACCTAAATTTTTATTGGTATAAGTATAACTTGCAATGAAGACCAATATGATAAAAATTACCGGCTTCATAAAAGCATTAGTTACTATGGTCAAACAGTAGGATCCAGTAAAAGCTGCTACAAAAGCAATGCTTGTAAAAAGCAATAACCTTGGCAATGGAATTTTTACTTTTTTTAAATACTGTCTGGCTGCAAAAAAAGTTCCAGTAAAAGATGGAATTTTCAGAGAACCAATGACTCTAGAAATGGGTTCGTGTGGGAACAAGATAATTCCTGCAGGGGTTTGTATGAGTCCACCCCCTCCAACAATGGCATCCACAAATCCAGCAACAAATGCAATGCAACATAAAATAATCACTGTTGAACTCATTGCAGAAATTAGGATTGGTGTACGATGGGTTTACTGGGGCTTGGCCAAGTATTGATCACAATGCCTGTAATAATAATAAGCCCACTGATAATTTGTGCATTGGAAAATTTTTCATCTAAAAATAAAACGGCTTCAATAGAACTAAGAAAAGGAATTAAAGTCCCAAATAAAGCGGCTTTCCCAGCACCAATTTTTTGAATGGCATTGTTCCAAATTAAATAGGAGATGGTAGAGTTGCCAATACCAATATATAAGACAATCCAAAGAAGGTGCTTATTGAAAACCACAGGTTGAATAAAATTCATTTCGTAAATGGCAGCTGGTAATAATAAAATAGCGCCAATAGCAAATAAGACCAATAAGAAACTATTGTTAGAAATGCCTTGAGGTTTTTTACGCACAAAAACATTGTAAATTCCAAAACAAAAACCTGCTAAAATCATCCATAAATCTCCAGCGCCAATTTCAAAATGGACGATATTGGATAACTGCCCTTTGGTTAATAAATAAAGCGTACCCAATAAACCTAGAAAGATGCCTGTGATGTTTTTCCAATGTAATTTTTCATTTACAAAATAGGCAGCCAAGAGTGCTGCTACAATAGGATGCACTGTAGATCCAAAAAGTGCCATATTGATGGCGGTGGTATAATGGCCTGCTGTATATATTAAAGTATTGTAAACCGAAAAGCCAATGAAACCCATCCAAAAGAAATAAGCTTTATTGGCTTTGAAAATTGGCATTTCATTTTTTAAATTTTTATACGCAAAAGGAAACATGCAAATAGTAGCTACTGTCCATCTAAAAAAAGCCAAACTTAATGGGCCTGATAAATGAATGGCATAACGGGATACAATAAAATTACCCGACCAGATCACACTAGAAGTAATGGCAAGTGCTGCGCCTATTTGATTTTGTCTTCTCAATGGTGTGCAAAGTTTTGAGTAAAATCGCCTTTAATTCTTTCAATAGGTGGGTTGTAATAACCAAATTTCAAATTAGGAAATTCTTCATGAATTAAATCCATCATTTGTTTGATACCCATAATTTCTCCCATATCAGTCACCCCAATTTTTCCTAAATACCAATCGGGATCAATATTAAAATTGCGCCATTGAATCATTTTTAAATTGGTATCTCTGATGAATTTTCTTAAAGCTTCATATTCTTCTACACTATCGGTCATGCCAGGAAAAACAAAATAATTAATGCTAGTCCATTTACCTGCAGCAGACATTACACGTACGCTTTCTTTAATATCTGCAAAAGTATAATTGTTGGGGCGGTAATAAGCATTGTAAATATTTTCACGTACCGAATTGGTACTAACTCTTAAACTATCCAATCCTGCTTCTGCTAAAATTTTAACGGCTACTGGATTAGAACCATTGGAATTAATATTGATACTTCCTTTACCTGTATGTTTTCGAATTTCAATAATGGCTTCTTTGATGGTTTCCCACATTAATAAAGGTTCTCCTTCGCACCCTTGACCAAAACTTACAATAGGGAAAGGAGCGGTCATCAAATGGGGCACGGTGTATTCCACTACTTCAGCAGCGGTAGGTCTGAATACCAAACGTTCTTGGTTAGAAATAATTTCTTCTTCAATAGGTTGAAAAGAAATACATCCAATACAATTGGCATTACAAGCAGGAGATATTGGAATAGGACATTCCCATCTGCCCATGGCAAAATTTCTGGCAGCAGGACAATGATAGGTCATGCAACAATTTTCCATTAAATGTTTCACCAATCTATTTTGACTATAGGTCTCCAGTAATTTACTTGTTCCTGTTTCAATTATTTTTTGGTCATACCCTTCGCAATCCTGTCGAATGTCTTTTTCAATTCGAACAGCAGGTACATAATTTTTTCCATCCTGCCAGCCCACAGCAGTATAGCAAAATAAAGGAAGTGTAGGGGCATTGGGTAAGGTTTCGTAAGCGGCGACATACAAACCAGTATGCGCAGGTGGAATGAATGCAGCAACGGCCCAGCCTTTTTCACAAACACGCATTTCGCCAGTTTCCACATCAATGCCAATGCCTCTTCGCTCAGGCAATTCATATAAACTTCCACCATTGGGTAATTCCATCCAATCTTCTAATGGAATGGGATATGCATCCCAACCCGCCCGGCCTGTAACATACAAACTGGTGTCTTCAAATATTTGGCCTTTGCCATCAGAATATAAAATATAAGGGGAGCTTTGTAACGACATTGGGTAAAGGTATCAATTAGGATTTAATTAAATTGGAATTGGAAATTTGTTGCGCACAAAAGGCATTAAATTCTTGGGTAATGGCTGCAGTTACAGGTTCATTGATTTGTTTTTGTATCAATTTATTGTTTTTAAAATCGATCGTGATCAAATCGTCTTTGATAAGTGCATTTTGAACCAAATTCCAGGAATAATATTTTTTAGGAAAAGTGTTGATGACAAGGCCTGCAGGGTCAAAAGCGAGTTCATAGGGGAATTTTACTTGTCTTTCAAATAAGGCCCCAATCAAAAAGATGCCTGCAATCAACAATCCATTGGGTTGTAAAAACCAGCCCCAGGAAGCCAATAATAAACCCAACCGATAATAGGGCAAGCCGCCTCTTTTTCTTTGAAATAAGCAAAAAATCCACCAGCTTATAAAAGAAGTCATGATGGCGAAAATCAATGCTGGCTTAGGGAAAAGGCCCAAATAAATGGAATATGAAAAGGCTAGAACAGATATCAAAAGCATAAATTGGCTAATTCGGTCTACGTTTTTAAAATCGGGACTTTTGCAAACAATGATATAATCAAAAACACGCATATAAATTTAGTTTCTAGTGGAGTAATATTTGGTGCAATTTAAGCCCATTTGGTTAACTTTGCACTATGAAGAAAACACATCTTATTTTATTAGTATTGATTGCAGCTGCAATTGTTGTTTTGGTTAGCTATACGGGCGATTTAAGTAGTTATGAAACCATTGGCTCTGCGAAGCAAAAAGAAGGCAAATTTGTGAACTTGATTGTGAAAATGGATAAGTCTAAAGCGGTGCAATATGACCCTGCCAAAGACCCCAATTTGTTGGAATTTAATGTGCAAGACAGTTTAGGTGGTAAAATTGCGGTGGTTTATCACAATACCATGCCAACTGATATGGAAAAATCGGAAAGATTGGTATTGAAAGGTAAAGTACAAGGAGATCATTTTGAATGTTCTGCGATTGTGATGAAATGCCCTTCTAAATACAAGGACAATCCCAATGCGTTGAAAGATCAACCCGTAACCATTAGCAATTAATAATTTAATTAGGTAAATGAATACAACAAAATTTATTGGTGAGCAATTGCTGCCTGGACAAATAGGTTATTTTTTAACGATACTTAGTTTAGTGGCATCATTAATGGCCACATTTGCATTTGCAAAAGCTTTTTTTTCAAAAGAACTTTCGGTACAGAGTCAATGGAATAAACTGGCTAAAATTGCTTTTTATATCGAAGCGGTTTCGGTCTTTTCTTGTTTTATTGTTCTTTTCTATATTATTTCCAATCATTTGTTTGAATACAAATATGCCTACTTGCATAGTGATAAGAATTTACCCTTTCAATATTTATTAAGTTGTTTTTGGGAAGGGCAGGAAGGCAGTTTTTTACTTTGGAGTTTTTGGCATTGTGTATTAGGAATGTTTGTATTGACAAGATTAAAAAGATGGAACAACAATATCAATGGGATAATGATGGTATTGAATTTTGTTCAGTTTGTACTTGCCACCATGGTAGTGGGGTTATTTATTTTTGATGCTAAATTAGGCAGTAGTCCTTTTTTGTTGTTAAGAGAAGAAATGAATTGGCCCATACTTTCTCGTCCCGATTATTTACACTTAATTAAAGATGGTACAGGTTTAAATACATTATTACAGAATTATTGGATGGTGATTCATCCACCTATATTATTTTTAGGTTTTGCCTCTACGACGATTCCATTTGCATTTGCAGTGGTGGGCTTAATTAAAAAAGAACATGATTGGATGGACCTTTGTATGCCATGGGCAAGTTTTTCGGCAGGTATATTAGGATTGGGCATTATGATGGGTGCAGCTTGGGCTTATGAGAGTTTAACCTTTGGGGGTTATTGGGCCTGGGATCCGGTAGAAAATGCATCATTAGTGCCATGGCTTACCTTGGTATCGGCCATACATGCTTGTATTATTTATAGAAAAACTGGAAGCAGTTTAAAAACTACTTATCTATTTTTTGGCTTAAGTTTTTTACTTGTTTTGTATTCTACTTTTTTAACAAGAAGTGGCATATTGGGAGATACTTCGGTACATGCTTTTACTGATTTAGGAATGAATACACAATTATTAAGCTTCCTATTAATTTTTGTGCTTCCTTACTTTGCGTTATTTTCATTTAGGATGAAGGACATGAAAGCGCCACAAAAAGAGGATGAAATTAAAAGCAGAGAATTTTGGATGTTGGTAGGGTCTTTAATTTTATTTTTATCTGCCGTAGTCATCATAGCCATTACTTCTATTCCTGTTTTCAATAAATTGTTTGGAACCAAAATTGCGCCCCCTGAAGATGCGGCTTTTGCACACAATCAAGTGCAGGTATTTGTGGCCATCATCATTGGACTGCTCACGGCAGTTGGGCAGTATTTAAAATTCAAAGGAACCACTGGAGATTATTTTAAAGAAAAAATAAAAATACCTTTAATCATTTCAGCAGCACTAAGTGCATTGGTATTTATTTATGTGGGTGTTAATTTTACAGAAAAGGGCATTGGTTTTACAGGGGCCCTCTACGTAGCATTATTTGCTTCCATCTTTACAGTGGTTGCCAATTTATTTTATTTTATTTCTGTTCAAAAAGGAAAATTAAAATCTGCAGGAGCATCCATCGGACATATTGGTTTTGGAATGGTCTTAGTAGGTATATTAATTTCTTCTTCCAATAAGACTGTATTAAGTTGGAATACGACGGGCATCAGTCCATTGCGTATGGAATCAAAAAAGAATCCGGCCGGCAATCCAAAAGAAAATATTACTTTATTCGAAGGCATTGCCACAGACATGGGTAAGTACATGGTCACTTATGTAAGAGACACGTTTGATATTTTAGACAAAAGATTTTTTGAATTAAAATTCAAAGAGAAAAAAACCAAAGAGGAATTTTTCTTGTATCCAGATGTTTTAAAAAATAATAAAGGCATGGAAGGCTTTTCGGCCAATCCATCTTCAAAACATTATTTGCAAAAAGATATTTTTGTTTACGTTACTTCTTTTCAAGATCATTCTAAAGAAGATACCAGTAGTTTTATACCGCATCAAATTTCGATAGGGGATTCTATTTTTTATAGCAATGGCTATATTAAATTAGATAAAGTTTTGGTGAATCCCAATGCCAATAGACCCGCAGGAACTAATGAATTGTTTTTGCAATTGTCTGTCACCTCTAAAGAAGGGTTAAAGTATCCATCCACACCTAGTATTACTTTGCAAGGCATGAATTTGCAGGCCAATTTAGATACCGTAAAAGCACAGAATTTGGTATTGAGTTTTAATAAAGTGGTAGATCAGAAAAAAGGAATATTAGAAATAGGGATCAAAGAATCGGCGTCTTTGACGAATTTAATTACTTTAAAAGTATACGAATTTCCCTATATCAATATTTTATGGACTGGGATCATTGTGATGGTATTTGGTTTCGGCTTGGCCACTTTTAACCGCGTTAAGAAATTTAAGGCCAAATAAAGGGTTAAAAAGGTTACTTTTTTTAATTTAGCGTATCAAATAATATGAACAATAAGGTAAAATATAGCTTGGTGTTTTGTTTGGCATTGCTTAGTGCATCCAAACTTAATGCGCAAACTGGGGTCTATGATACCCTCAGAGTAGAAGCATACATTACCCCCGAAGGAGATACCATCCCGCAATCTTGGTTGCCACCTGCTCAGGTCACTTCTATTCAAACTGCACATTGGAAAAAATATTGGAAGGATTGGACCCGACTTAGAAATGCAGTCTATGTAACCTATCCTTATGCAAAAACAGCAGGAAAAATTATTTCCGAAGTGAATATGCAATTGGCCAATGTACCCGATGAGCGTCAAAGAAAACTAATTATAAAATCGAGAGAGAAAGAGTTGAAAAGAGATTTTGCAGATAAAGTAACAAATTTATCGGTGTATCAAGGAAAAGTCTTGATGAAATTAATCAATCGAGAAACCGGAAACAATTGTTACGAAATTATCAAAGAGTTTAAAGGTGGCTTTAATGCTGGTTTCTGGCAAACAGTTGCTTTTGTATTTGGAAGTAGTTTAAAGCAACAATACGATGCCAAAGGAGATGACAAAGAGATTGAAAAGATAGTCATAGAATTGCAAAAATTATACGGGTACAAAGGGTAGGTTTTTGAGCCCTATTTTAGTATCTTTACCCGAATAGTTCCATCCACAATGAGCGAAGAAAAAAGTTTGAATTTTATTGAAGAAATTATTTCCCAAGATTTAGCAACTGGGAAACATAAATCTATTTTAACCAGGTTTCCGCCCGAGCCCAATGGCTATTTGCATATTGGGCATGCAAAAAGTATTTGTTTGAATTTTGGCTTAGCAAAACATTTTGGCGGCGGCACCAATTTAAGATTTGACGATACCAATCCAACCACCGAGGAAACTGAATATGTTCAAAGTATCAAAGCCGATGTTAAATGGTTGGGTTTTGATTGGGTAAAGGAATGTTATGCATCAGATTATTTTGATACTTTATACGGTTTTGCAATTCAATTAATTGAAAAAGGATTGGCCTATGTAGATGATAGTAGTCCTGAAGAAATAGCCTTACAAAAAGGGACACCAATTGTTGCAGGAACTGGTAATGCCTATCGCAATAGATCTATCGAAGAAAACAAAACATTGTTTGAAGCGATGAAAGCGGGTGCTTTTGAAGATGGCGCTAAAGTGTTGCGTGCTAAAATTGACTTAAGCAATTCCAACATGCATTTGCGTGATCCGCTTCTTTATCGCATTAAGAAAGCGCATCATCACCGTACCGGAGATAAATGGTGTATTTATCCCATGTACGATTTTGCCCATGGTCAAAGTGATTCGATTGAAAATATCACTCATTCTATTTGTACACTTGAATTTATACCTCATCGTGCTTTGTATGATTGGGGCATTGAGCAATTAGGCATATTCCCGTCTAAACAATATGAGTTTGCACGATTGAACATGACGTATACCATTATGAGTAAACGTAAGTTGTTGCAATTGGTGCAAGAAAATCATGTAGAAAGCTGGGATGATCCGCGTATGCCCACCATTAGTGGCATGCGCCGTAGAGGCTATACTCCAGAAAGCATTCGTGATTTTTGTGAAAGAATAGGCATTGCAAAAAGAGAAAATATCATTGATTTCAGTTTGTTAGAATTTTGTGTAAGAGAGCATTTAAATAAGATTGCGCAAAGAAGAATGGTGGTGACTGATCCGATTAAATTAATTATTTCCAATTTTGAATTGGGAGATGAAATTTTACATTCCGAAAACAATCCCGAAGATCCAAATGGTGGTGTGAGAGTGGTTCCATTTAGTAAAGAATTGTGGATAGAAAGAGATGATTTTATGGAAACCCCTACTAAAAAGTATTTTAGACTTGGACCCGATTTAATGGTACGTTTGAAAAGTGCCTACATCATTAAATGTGACAGTTTTGAAAAAGATGAACAAGGCAATATCAAAACGGTGTATGCCAGTTATTTTGCTGACAGTAAAAGTGGATCAGATAGTTCTGGTTTGCATGTAAAAGGAACCTTACATTGGGTGAGTGCAAAACATGCAGTACCTGTGGTTTTAAATGAATATGATAGATTGTTTAAGGTAGAAGATGTGGCAGGCGCCGAAGGTGATTTTAAAGATTATATCAATCCCAATTCATTAACCAGAGTGACTACTGCCTGGGGTGAACCAGCATTGTTAGAAGACAATAAAGAAGCGCATTTTCAATTTTTAAGAAAGGGCTATTTTTATCAGGATACGACAAGCACCAAAGGGGCATTGGTTTTTAATCGCACAGTAACTTTAAAGGACGCTTGGGCCAAAGAGCAAAAAAAATAATTACCTCAAATTAATTGGCATGTTAACGCTCGAAAACTTTACTAAACATTGGGAGAAAAAGTTTCCAGCGCTAAACTTAAAACACACGCATTTTTTAATTGCTATTAGTGGCGGTGTGGACAGTATTGTGCTAGCACATTTAATGCATCTTTGTAAAGCCAAGATTACCTTAGCCCATGTCAATTTTCAATTAAGAGGAGAGGAAAGTATACGTGATGAAAATTTTGTACGCTCTTTTGCGGAACAATTAAATGTCCCTATTAAAGTACATAGTTTGGATACCCATAAATATGCAGCCACTTACAAAATGGGTTTGCAAGAAGCGGCTCGTGAAATAAGATATGCTTGGTTTGAATCTTTATTAGAAAAAGGAGCTGTATTGCTTACTGCGCATCATGCAGATGATCAAACAGAAACCGTATTAATGCAATTGTTTAGAGGTACTGGTTTGCATGGACTCACAGGCATACCAGCCAGACGAATTGATGTTTTAAATTTAGCAAGGCCCTTGTTGCCTTTTACCAAAGAACATATAAAGCAATATGCCATCAATAATGAGTTGACATTTGTAGAAGATAGTTCTAATAATAAAGATGATTATACCCGTAATTTAATTCGCAATAAAATCATTCCTCAAATACAAGAAGTGTATGCCAATGTAAATGAAAACATTTTTTCCACCGCAGAAAAATTAAAAGAAGCAGAAGCCATTGTAGAAGCTACGGTAGCATTGTTTTGGAAAAAAGGGTTTAAAATAAAAAAAGGCATTCCTACTTTGCCAATTAGTTATTTTAACAAGGTTAAAGACAATGCTACGTATACCTGGGGTTTGATTCAATCTTATGGGTTTAAGCCTGCTCAAATTACCGAAGTACATAAATTATTAGAGGCATCTAATGGTGCTTATATTGCAACACCCACACACCGCTTTATTAAATACAATGAGGTCATTCAAATTGTATCCAATGATACACCCAAAGAACATTTGGTGATTTATGTGGGCGAAGGGGTATTGCAAACTAAAAATGGAAGTTTGCATTTAGAACTATTGGAGGCAAAGCAAATTTCAAAAATGGATCCAAGCAATACCATTGCCTATATAGATGCAGCTAAATTAGATTGGCCCATTGTATTTAGAACCTGGCAATCCACAGATTATTTTTATCCATTAGGATTAAGAAAGAAAAAGAAACTCAATCATTTTTTGGGCAGTTTAAAATTAAGTCCTGCCATTAAAGAGCAGGTAGGTATTGTTTCAGTTGGGGATAAAATATGTTGGGTAGTGGCCCACCGATTAGATGATCGATTTAAAATTACGCCGCAAACAACTAAGGTTTTAAAAATTACCTACCAAGATAAGTCCTAATCTGATCTATAAATAAGCTCACTACTTCTACATGTCCAATAAAATGGGCAGTTACAATTAAGAATATTACCCCATAAATAGAACCCCATAAATGGGCACTGTGATTGATACCCCCTTGTCCTTGTTTGGATAAATAAGCAGTAAGTCCCAGATAGATAGGGCCAAATATAAAACCAGGAATGATTGGCGGAATGATAAAAAATCCAATTTGCATTGTAGGTTGAAGAAAAATACCCACAAATACAATGGCAGATACAGCACCTGAAGCACCTAAGCTGCGGTAATTGTATTGTTTAAAATGATGGAGATAGGTTGGAATCAAGCATATTAATAAAGAAGATATATAGAGTAGGATAAAGAAGCTAGATCCTGCTGATCCAAAAATCATGGTAAAATATTGTTCTACATAATCCCCAAACATGTAAAACGAAAACATATTGAATGCCAAGTGCATAAAATCGGCATGAATAAAGCCAGAACTAAAAAAACGATACCATTGGTTGTGCTGATGCACTGTATAAGGATGAAAAATTAATTTATCCATTAAGACCTCGTTGTACATAGCTGCCACAGAAATGCCTACTGTAATGATAGTAATATATAAAGTAATGCTCATAATGCTTTAATTAATAATTAATCGTGATGATATTTTTCATTGGCCAAGATACTGCATGCGCGGTATACTTGCTCTGCTAAAATTAATCGAACCAGCATATGCGGAAAAACCAATTCAGACAAAGACCAAGTAAATTGAGCACGTTGTTTGATGTCATTGGATACGCCATAGGCACCTCCAATTAAAAAAACAATGCGTTGGGCACTTTGATTGGCTTTTTGTTGAATCAATTTTGCCAAACCAGGAGAACTCAACATTTTGCCTTGTTCATCAAGTAATATTAATACATCGTTAGGATGAATTGCTTTGAGAATTGACAAGGCCTCAGCTTTTTTAATTTGCTCCGGATCGGTGGCTTTAGCTGGAACAATCAATTGCCAAGCTATGGGGTAGTAATGTCCAATTCTACCAGTAAAATTATCAATACCTTCTTTAATATAAGGTTCATTGGTTTTGCCAACTGAAAGAAAAGCTATTTTCAAAAGTGGTGGTTTCTTCAAAAATACTGCATATAAATTAAGGGGCATTGTTTACGCAAATGAATTAGTAAAAAATTCTATAAATATTATTTATAATATGTTGAATATCAGTGGTATAAATCAATTCTTTTCCTAAGACAAAGTGTATGATTATTTAATAATTCACCTATTTTCGTGCTCAACTTAACCCCCCTAACATGAAGTTACTATACCCCCGTAGTATGTTTTTTTTAGTGCTATTGATTTCCGCTCAATCTTATGGACAACAAACCATCAGCCAATCTAAAATTGGAGGCTTGATTTGTAGTTATTTTAAATCCAATGACAACAATCATTTGGTTCAGATTATTTTTAAAAATCAAAAGTACATCTACCAACAAGAGTCGGACACCATCACTTTAACAGACCCTGTAAAAACAAACCTTTTGATTAAAGATTTAAAAGAGGGATTGGCGATTATTGAAGATGATCAAAAAACAGCTAGTTATAATAGGGGCTATTACATTATAGTGAAAGACAATATTTACATGAACAATAAAGTACTTACATTTTGGAATAAAGAATACAATATCAGTGCATCCATTAATAAGAGCGCATTAACCCAATTAATTGATTGGTTGGAATCCATTAAGTTTTAAGAAGGATACTTCCCTCTATTCGCATAAAAAAGCCTCCCTAAGTAAAGGAGGCTTTTTTATGTGGTGACCGCGTTAGGATTCAAACCTAAAACCCCCTCATCCGTAGTGAGGTACTCTATTCAGTTGAGCTACGCAGCCATTTCCCTATTTATAGGGGGAGCAAATATAACTTAAAATCCTATTTTACCCAAGTAAAAACCTTAAATATTGCTACGAATACTAATAATGCCAGCGCACAAATGCCTCTATAGCAGCGTATTTGGTCAAACCAAGACGTGCATACAAGTCTGCAGTATGGGCATTTCTAATTTCAGCTCTTTGCCAAAATTCTCTAGCATCGGTACCTTGAAAGGGTACACTGTCCTTTTGTGATTGATGGATAAAAATACCAAATCGCTTTTTCATTACTTGATCAGGGCTCATAGGTACAGCCATTTCAATTTCAGAAATGTCCCATTCCTGCCAAGCGCCTTTGTATAACCAAACCCAACAATCTTTAACCCAAACTTCACCTTCGGCTTTTAAACGGCGTAAACTTTCAAAAATAATATCCAAACAAACTTTATGCGTACCATGTGGATCGGCTAAGTCGCCAGCGCAAAATACTTGATGCGGTTGTATTTGTTTCAACAAATCCATTGTAATGCGAATGTCTAATTCACTCATAGGTTTCTTTTCGATGGCCCCTGTTTCATAAAAAGGCAAGTCCATGAAATGGTAATTGTCTTCTTTGATGCCTACATATCTACAAGTTGCTTTGGCTTCGCATCTTCTAATCAATCCTTTAATGGCTCTAATTTCAGCTGTATCTAAATGATCCGATTTTTTTCCAGCTAAAAAGGTTCTAGCAGTGCTTAAGATTTCTTCACTTTTTTTATTGTCTATGCCAAAAAGTTCTTCAAAGCCTACAGCAAAATCTAAGAAACGTGTTACAAATTCATCTGTCACCGCAATATTACCACTGGTTTGATAGGCTACATGTACATCGTGCCCTTGTTCTTGCAAACGCATAAATGTACCACCCATACTAATAATGTCATCATCGGGATGCGGTGAGAACAACAATACTTTTTTTGGATGCGGGGCACTGCGTTCTGGATGTGCAGGTATAATGGCATTGGGTTTACCTCCAGGCCATCCAGTAATGGTATCCCTAAGCATATAGAATACTTGTAAATTAATGTCGTAAACAGATTCTTTTATTACCAATAAATCAGATAAGCTGTTTTCTTTGTAATCATCTGCAGTTAAGCTTAAAACAGTTTTGTCTAATTTTAAAGCCAAAGCAATGACTGCTTTTTTAATCATGATAGGTGTCCAGTCATTGGCGCCTGTTAACCAGGGCGCTTTGTTTCTAGTTAAATCTAAAGAAGCTATTTCATCAATTACAAAAGTACAATCATCATGATTTTGTAATACACTTGCTGGTAATTGTTCGGTCACATCGCCTTCAATGGCTTTTGCAACAATAGAGGCTTTATCGCCCCAAGCAAGTAATACAATTTTTTTTGCTTTCATGATGCTACTAATACCCACTGTAATGGCCAGTTTGGGCACTTTATTTAAATCATGAAACTCATAGGTATTGGCAAGTCTTGTTTGTTGATCTAAATGAATGACTCTTGTTTTTGAATGAAAACTAGAGCCTGGTTCATTAAATCCAATATGTCCATTTTTACCAATGCCTAAAATTTGCAAGTCAATACCCCCAAATTTTTCAATAGTTTGCTCGTAAATTAAACAGCTTTCTTTTAAATTGTCTTTTGTCCATTCACCGTTAGGTAAATAAATATTTTTTGGATCAATATCTACTAAATTAAATAAATGACGATGCATAAAGCTCCAATAACTTTGGTAAGCCGATTTTTCAATTGGATAATATTCATCTAAATTAATAGTGACCACATTTTTAAAACTCAAACCTTCTTCTTTGTGCAAACGCACCAATTCTTTATACAATAAAATAGGGGTAGTGCCCGTAGCCATGCCCAATACACAAGGTAATTTTTTTGCTTGCTTCTCTTTAATAAGTGCAGCAATTTGAGCTGCTACTGCATTAGATCCTTCTGTTGCATTTTTATAAATAACAAGAGAAATTTTTTCAAATGATTCTAGCATAAAATGGTAATCTATTGTATTTTAAATATAATAAAAAAGCTCTAAATGAATTAGAGCCAATTTATTTTTTAGTCCACCTTGGTAATTTTAATCATATTGGTTGGCAAGTGCAATTGAATAGGGGTGCTTCCAGTATTGACCACCACGTCTCCAGTTTGTACAAAACCATTCTTCTTTAATATTTGAATTTGATCTGTGATAATGCCATCCAAACTTTCTTCTTTATTATAGTAAATCGCCCTAACACCCCAGCTTAAACTTAATTGATTCACTAAACTTTTTTCTTTTGTGAAGATGAATAGCGGAGATTTTGGGCGGAAACTGCTTAACATAAAAGCAGTGTAACCACTTTGTGTCATGCCTACTAATGCTTGCGCATTGGTATCTTCGGATAATTTACATCCATTGTAACACAATGCATCACTTAAAAATGAAGGAGAATGCGGTTGTGGTTTTAAATCTTCGGAACGATTGTATTTATAACCATGTTCTTCTACTTCAGAAATAATTTTACGCATGGTTTCAATAACCAAAACTGGGAATTGACCAGTTGCTGTTTCACCACTTAACATAACGGCATCAGCACCTTCAATTACCGCATTGGCTACGTCGGTAATTTCACTACGATTTGGTTTTACGCGATCAATCATGGATTCCATCATTTGCGTAGCAACAATGACGGGCTTTGCTCTATGCAAACACTTTCTAATTAATTCTTTTTGAATTAAAGGAATTTTTTCAACAGGTAATTCAACCCCTAAATCTCCTCGGGCAATCATGATGCCATCGCTTGCGATAATAATATCTCTGATATTGACCAATGCTTCAGGCATTTCAATTTTAGCAATAATTTTTGATTTGCTCTTACTCTTATTTAAAAGGTCTCTTAGCATTTCAATATCGGCTACTCTTTTAACAAAACTCAAAGCCACCCAGTCCAATTCTTCTTGGATAATAAATTTAGCGTCTTCTAAATCTTTTTCAGTTAATGCAGGTAGGGATATTTTTGTATCTGGTAAATTCACGCCTTTTTTAGAAGAGATGATACCACCTAAAGTTACAGTTACTTTTACATCTCCATTTTTTTCAACACTGCTTACTTTAACTTCAATTTTTCCGTCGTCAATCATGATTAAATTTCCAACCACAACATCCCCAGCCAAATTAGGGTAGGAGACATAAATTTTTTCAAGGGTACCCATGCATTTGGTATTGGTGAAAGTTAAAACATCGCCTTCTTTTACTTCCAATCGGTTATTTTCTATTTCACCTACTCTTAATTTAGGACCTTGCAAATCTCCAAGTATTGCAACATTACAACCTAGTTCTTTGTTGATACCCCTTATATTTTCTATAATGGCTTTTTTATCTTCATGTGTACCGTGTGAAAAATTTAAACGAAAAACATTGACGCCTGCAATAACTAAGTTTTTTAATTGATCGTAGGTTTCGCAAGCTGGGCCTACGGTTGCAACAATTTTAGTTTTGTGGTGTTTTAGTTTGAATTCTGGATTTGCGCTCATTTTTTTTGTAAGGGTTGTTTTATTTAACTAGCTAAGATTTTTACAATCTTTAACCATTCGTCTGAAATTTTTTGTTTTGCTTTAACCGCTTTGTCTAGTGGGGTATACTTCATTTTATTATCTACAATTCCCACCATAACATTGTGTGTGCCATTGATTAAACATTCTACAGCATGAAAGCCCATGCGACTTGCAATCAAACGGTCTAAACAACTTGGTGATCCACCTCTTTGAATATGACCTAAGATACAAACACGAATATCTGCATTGGGTAATTTTTCTTTTAAGAAATTGCCTACCTGAGTAGCCCCACCAAACTCATCACCTTCGGCTACCACAATTAAGTTGACTAATTTTTTTCTTTTTTCTTTTTCAGTCAAGGAAGCAATCATGCCATCCATATCTGTTTTTGATTCTGGAATCAAGATGTTTTCTGCACCTGTGGCAATACCACTGTGTAAAGCAATATAACCAGCATCACGCCCCATCACTTCCACAACAAACAATCTATCATGCGCGTCTGCGGTATCTCTAATTTTATCGATGGCTTCTACAGCCGTATTGACAGCAGTATCAAATCCAATTGTAAAATCGCTGCCTGCAATGTCTTTATCAATAGTGCCTGGGATACCAATACAAGGAATGTCAAATTCATGGCTAAATATTTGCGCACCTTTGAAACTTCCATCTCCACCTATGACAACGATCCCGTTAATGCCTCTTTTTTTTAAGTTTTGATAAGCAATTTTTCTTCCAGCGGGTTCTAAAAACGCTGCACTTCTTGCAGTCTTTAATATCGTACCCCCGCGTTGAATGATATTGCCTACCGATTTTGATTCCATTGGAAAAATATCGTCATCAATCATTCCATTGTATCCTCTAGCTACACCAAAAACCTCAATGCCATAGTGAACACTGGTTCTAACAACAGCTCTAATCGCAGCATTCATACCGGGAGCATCTCCACCAGAAGTCAAAACAGCGATTTTTGTTACTTTTTTAGCAGACATAATATATTCAATTGTGCATTAAATGATTGATTTACAAGAGCCAATCAATTCATTATAAAATTAACCGAGCTACAAATTTAATCAATTGAGCTCAATTTACCATTCAATTTTGTAAACAGTTTGGGAATACTAACAGGCGTTAATACTTAATCCTGCCATAACTGCTCATAGAATAGTGGCTTAGGAATGCTCATTTAGAATTTTGCAAGATCCTATTGTAGCAATAAGGAGGCCTATTTGCTTTCTAAAATCAATAAATCGTTAAAGGCAATTTCATATTCTTTGTTCATGGATCGAATCAAGGCATTTTTGTCTTGATAGCTTTTTTCTATAATATGAAATTTGGCAGCATCTGAATATACAGTAGGATCGGCCATATGTAACTCAATCTCGGCTTTTTCTTTATGTAAAGTTTCAATATTGTGTTCGATTTGAGCAATTGCTTTTTGTAATTTTTGGATTTGTTTTTGCAAATCTTTGTCTATGGCTTGAGGTTTAGCATCAATGGGTGCAGCAGTTTCTTGCTTGGATTGTTTGCGATTGTCTTTAGAAGGCGCTACTTTGTTGGATTCTGTTGCTTGCAATTTTTGCTTGGCCATTCTATCTTTCCATTCCAACCATTCTTTATAATCGCCTTTAAATTCTATAATTTTCTCCTCTTCAATCTCCCAAATTTTATTTGCAGTTTTAGAAATAAAATAACGATCGTGACTTACCAAGATAATCGTACCATCGTATTTGGTTAAGGCATCTGCTAAAAGTTCTACAGTAACCATATCCAAGTGGTTGGTAGGCTCATCTAGCATTAAGAAATTCGCTTTGCTAATAATAGTTTTTGTTAGGGCGACTCTTGCTTTTTCACCACCACTTAATACTTTAATTTTTTTATCTATCTCGTCACCACCAAATAAAAAGCAACCTAATAGTGCGCGCAATTCTAATTCAGTATTCTTGGTGCCGCATTCTTGTACTTCTTTTAATATGGTATTGTTTAAGTTTAAAGATTCTAGTTGGTGTTGTGCGTAAAAACTTTCTTCTACATTGTGTCCCCAAACTCTTTCTCCTTCAAATTTTTCCATGCCTGCTACAATTCTAAGTAGGGTAGACTTTCCTTTTCCATTCGCACCAATGAGGGCAATTTTATCCCCTCTTTCAATTTCAGCAAATGCATTGTCTAAGATTTGAACATTCGGGAAAGCTTTGCCTACCCCTTTTAAGTCTACCAATACTTTACCTGGTGTTTTATCTACCGCAAAGTTGATTCTAATATTGGGTCTTTCAATTTTAACGTCTTCAATCACATCTAATTTATCTAAGCGCTTTTGAATAGACTGTGCCTGCGCTGCTTTAGAAGCTTTTGCTTTAAACCTTTCAATGAACTTTTCTTGTTGCTTTATATAATCTTGTTGATTCTCAAAAGCGCGTTGTTGTATTTCTACTCTTTGTTCTTTTTCAATTTCATAATGCTCATAATCGCCTGTATAAAAATGAAGTTGTTGTTGGTATACCTCCACAATCTTATTGACCATTTTATTTAAGAAGTATTTATCGTGACTTACAATCACCACGCTTCCTTTATAATGCAATAAATACTTCTCTAACCATTCGATACTGGGTAAGTCTAAGTGGTTGGTAGGCTCATCCAATAACAAGACATCGGGTTGTTGTAAAATCATTTTAGCAAGTAGAACACGCATTCTCCAACCTCCACTAAATTCTTTGTAGGGGCGGGTTAAATCTTTGATAGCAAATCCAAGACCATGTAAAACTTCTTCTGCTTTGTGATTGATATTGTAACCATCTAATAAATCTATTTCGTGTAAAGCGTCGGTATACTTAATTAATAAATCATTGTCCTCCGAATTGGCTTCTAATTCTTTACCCAATTGTTCTACTTCTTTTTCTAATTCACGCACTCTTTCAAAAGCACCTAAAGCCACTTCGGTAATGGATTCATTTGTATCAAAACTCAATAAATCTTGGTGTAAATAGCCAATGGTGGTATCTCTTCCTTTTTCGACAGTTCCCTTGCTTGGATTCAATTGTCCCACCAATATTTTCAATAAGGTAGATTTCCCTGTACCATTATAGCCAATAAGACCAATACGTTCTCCTGGTTGAATGGACCAATTGGCCTCACTCACAATAACTCTAGCCCCAAACTCGAATGTCACATTTTGTAATCCTATTAGCATAATTATTTAAATATAGTCCGCAAAGTTAGCTAGTTGAAGTATCTAATTATGCATAAATTTGTAAAAATATTTTATGAATAGGGTATTCATTGCTTTTATGGCCTTTATTTTACTAGGTTGCAACAATTCCAATCCGCCAAGCACCAACAGTATGCTTTGGGAATTTCACGCCAAAAACAATCAAATAGCCTTTGACAATGCTTGTCAACCATTATTAATAAACTATCAAGAAATTTTAAAAGGAGTACAGGCCAAGGATACCGCCTTTTTATTTAATGCTGCTAAAAATTTAAGCACTTTGATGGATTCCTTTCCAGTATTCACTTCTTCAAAAGACAGTGCCTTAAACGATCATATCAAACATGGTCTAACCAATATCCAATCCGAAATTCAAGGTTTAATGGCCGAGACTTCTTGGTTTGAAATGTACAAAGCTGCCAATATGATATCCATTCAAATGATTCATTTATTAGGGGAGGCAGGCTATGGAAAAAATAATATCTATATTTTCCATACTTCATTTGAACAACAGGAAGATGGTTTTTACTGGTTTGGAATCAATAAGACTGCGAGAGATCCTTATCATCCAGAACAAAAAGAGTTGGTGGAAGCCCCATCAATTTTACAAGAGCCTTAGTTGGGGGCTATGTAATTAAGGATCAGCATGGCATTGGTTTGTAAATTAGAAGTGATGTAGATTTCTTTTCGTGTATTGCCATCTTTTAAAATCATCAATGCGGTATTGGGAGGGAGGGTGCCTAAATTTTCTGCAACAATAATTATTTCATGTTCGGTTACCTCTTTGCTAAAGTCTAATTCGAAATGAATGGATTTGTAACTTAATCTTTGATTTTTTAGAATCTGAACTTTATTGTCATACACCATGATGCTGTCATTGTCGATGGTGCCATTGTCAAACATTTCAAAACTAATATGTGGATTGTTGACCGTAATCTTATTCACCAATTTGTTTTCTCTTCCAACCAAAACATAAGGTAAAATTTGATTTCGATTGATTGTTTTTGAATTGTCTGCTTTGCCGACTACTTTGTTGGTTTCTGCTAAACTTGTACTTGGAGGTTCCGTAATAGAGTTGGATGCAGCCACAGCTTGGTTTATTGAAGGTGTATTCGTAATTGAATTTGCTGTTGCTTTTGCTGCTGAATTGGTAGAAGTGGCAGAAAGTAAATTAGCTGCATTGGGAATTATTTTAACTTGATTCAATTTTTTTTCTTGTGCAACTGATTTATCAGCTACCATTGATTTATTTTGTGTAGGTAATTTTTTTGTTAAAAGCTTTACAATAGGAATTACTTTTTCTAAATAAACAGTTCCGCTTCCGCAGTCTTTGCCTAATTTGGAATTATTTGAAATATAAGTACCTTCTAAAGTTTCAACACCTCTAATCGTATTAAAGGTGAGGTAATTGGTCATTAAACAGGCTTCAAAATTGCCAACCAGTTTCATGTTTTCAAATTTTGTTTCTAGCACACTTACCAATTCTGTTTGTGGCGAATGCATGCCAGTGGCGATGGCCTTGGCAGAAAAATTATTTGAATAATGGGTGTAAGTAATAACAGATAAACTATGGTTGGGCAATTCTTTAATGTCCAACTCGTAATTGTACACTTTACCATCTGGATCGTTATTAGGAGTAAAAATACCTTTCCACTTTCCGCTTAGGTCTTGGCCAATAAGCAGGGTGGGTAACCAAATGGGGAGCAGAAGCAAAATGATGCGGCGCATATTGCAAAGCTATGTATAAAATATGAACCGCTTTTATTACCTTTGCAGACATATATTATAGACAAAAAATATGGTTCAAATTCAATTTCCAGACGGTGCAGTACGTTCTTATGAAAAAGGGATTACTGCTTTAGGCATTGCAAAATCAATTAGTGAAGGTTTGGCAAAAAAAGTATTGGCAGCTTCTGTAAACGGAGAAGTGTATGATGCCACGCGTGCCATTAATGAGGACGCAGCCTTAAAATTATTAACCTGGGACGATGCCGATGGTAAAAATACCTTCTGGCATTCTTCTGCACATTTATTAGCAGAGGCAGTGGAAATGCAATTTCCTGGTGCTAAATTTTGGGTAGGACCCGCTTTAGAAAAAGGCTTTTATTATGATATCGATTTAGGAGATAAAACCATTAAAGAGGAAGATGTATTGTCTCTTGAAAAAAAGATGAATGAATTGGCTAAACAAGCCAACGCTTATATCCGCAAAGAAATGTCAAAGGCCGAAGCCATTGCTTATTTCACAGAGAAAGAAGATGAATACAAATTAGATTTATTGTCAGGTTTAGAAGATGGATCTATTACTTTTTATACACAAGGGGCATTTACCGATTTGTGTCGTGGCCCGCATATTCCGAATACTGGTTTTATTAAAGCTATAAAAATCACCAATATTGCTGGTGCGTTTTGGAAAGGCGATGAGAAAAATAAAATGTTGACGAGGGTATATGGTATTACATTTCCCAATCAAAAAGAATTGGATGAATATTTATTGTTATTAGAAGAAGCTAAAAAAAGAGACCACAGAAAATTAGGAAAAGAATTAGGCATTTATACCATGGATGATGATGTAGGGCCTGGTCTTCCTTTATGGATGCCCAACGGAACCATTATCATTGAGGAGTTAGAAAATTTAGCCAAACAAACCGAAGAGGATGCAGGCTACAAGCGCGTAGTGACGCCACATATTGCAAAAGAAAGCATGTACATTAAGAGTGGTCACTTGCCTTATTATCAAGACAGCATGTTCCCTCCTATGGAATTGGATGGCACGAAGTATTATTTAAAAGCAATGAACTGTCCGCATCATCATAAGATTTTTGAAGCGGAACCAAAGAGTTATAAAGACATGCCACTTCGTTTAGCAGAATATGGCACTTGTTATAGATATGAGCAAAGCGGAGAATTGTTTGGACTCATGCGTGTGCGTTGTTTACACATGAACGATGCGCATATTTATTGTACCAAAGAACAATTTGCACAAGAGTTTAGAGCGGTGAATGAGATGTATTTAAAGTATTTTAAAATTTTTGGAATTGATAAATACGTGATGCGTTTAAGTTTACATGATCCCAAAAAATTAGGACAGAAATACATTAACGAACCTGAACTTTGGTTAGAAACAGAAGCCATGGTGCGTGCTGTATTAATTGAAACCGGAACGCCGTTTGTAGAAGTGCAAGACGAAGGGGCATTTTACGGACCTAAGATTGATGTGCAAATATGGAGCATCATAGGACGAGAATTTACATTAGCGACCAATCAAGTAGATTTTGCACAAGGCAAAAGATTTAATTTAAGTTTCACCAATAAAGACAATGAGCCAGAAACTCCATTAATTATTCATCGCGCACCTTTAGGCACTCATGAGCGCTTTATTGGCTTTTTATTAGAGCATTATGCTGGTAAGTTTCCGGTTTGGTTGGCGCCGATGCAAGTTAAAATTTTACCTATAAGCGATAAGTTTATGCCTTATGCAGAAACGGTGATGGCTGAATTTAAGAAAGCAGGTGTGCGCGTAGCCATTGATGATAGAAATGAAAAAATTGGTAAAAAGATTAGAGATACTGAAATCATGAAAGTGCCCTATATGTTGGTGATTGGAGAGAAAGAAGTAGCCGAAAATAAATTGTCTGTTCGCAGGCAAGGCAAGGGGGACATGGGGATGCTAGACAAATCATCGTTTTTGACGCAGGTAGTGGCCGAAATTGAGGAAAGAAGGGCTCCTGCGGAATAATGAAGCACCATATCATAACATTGACTATCTTTACAAAACTTAAATAAACGTTTAATTACTTAATGGCATTACCGAACAGAGGACCCAGATTTAACCCAAGGTTTCAAAGACAACAAGAACCAGAGCATCGCATTAATGATCGCATTCGAGTTCCACAAATTAGATTGGTTGGAGACAACATTACAGTGGGTGTTTACAATACACAAGAAGCGCTGAAAATAGCTGCAGACCAAGGTTTGGACTTAGTAGAGATTTCTCCAACAGCCGATCCCCCAGTTTGTAAAGTCATAGATTATAAGAAGTTCCTTTACGAGAAAAAGCGTAAGGAAAAGGAAATGAAAGCGAACTCAAAGCAATCAGAGATCAAAGAGATTCGTTTTACCCCAGGTACCGATGACCACGATTTCGATTTTAAAGCAAAACATGCTGAAAAATTTTTACAAGACGGAAATAAGGTTAAGGCCTATGTTCAGTTCAAGGGTCGTGCCATTATGTTCCAAGACCGTGGACAGTTGCTTTTATTGAAATTTGCAGAACGTTTGGCCGAAGCGGGGACTTTAGAAAGCATGCCTAAATTGGAAGGAAAAAGGATGTTTGCCATTTTTCAACCTAAAGCCGGTGGTAAAAAGAAAGCAGCTTCTTAACTAAGTAACTGATTATCAGCATCATTATACCTGAGTGCTTCTTTCAATAGAAGCACTTTTTTTTTGCTATATCATTATTCCAACGTACCTTCGCCGTCCATTTCCCACATGGCCCAAAAAGTGTTCCGCCCGTGCAGAACCGCCAGCAGGGAGTAATCGTAAAGATTATAATAATGCCAAAAGTAAAAACTAACTCGAGCGCAAAAAAGCGTTTTAAAGTTACTGGAACCGGTGAAATCACCTTCCAAAAAGCCTTCAAAAGACACATTCTTACCAAGAAATCAACTAAGCGCAAAAGAGCGATGAGAAAAAAAGGACTTGTTGGGTCAACTAACAAAGACTTCGTTCTTCGTTTATTAAGATTGAAAGGATAGTCAAACACTTAACCAAGTAAGGTTTATTTAAACAAAATTTAATTCACCGGATCCGATCATCAACTTGATAAAACAGGATTCAAAAAAATATTAATTATGCCACGTTCAAAAAATGCCGTTGCATCTAGAGCAAGAAGAAAAAAGATATTCGAACAAGCGAAAGGATTTTATGGTAAACGTAAAAACGTTTATACCGTTGCCAAAAACGTATTAGAGAAAGGTTTGACTTACAGTTATGTAGGTCGTAAGTTAAAAAAGCGTGAGTACCGTACTTTATGGATTGCACGTATCAATGCAGCAGTGCGTGAAGAAGGACTTACCTACAGCCAATTCATCAACCTTTTAGCAAAAAAAGGATCTGATTTAAACCGTAAGGTTTTAGCAGACTTAGCAATGAACGAGCCAGCAAGCTTCAAAGCCTTGGTTCAATCGGTGAAGTAGATCCATTCTCAAAATTTTAAAAATCCTGCTCCGACAATGTCGAGGCGGGATTTTTTGTTTCTGCCCTAACACCCGCGCAAAATTTCCGTCCCCAATATCCGTTCAAAGAACTATTTTTGTGCTCTAAAAATAACAAGCTAACCCTGTTTAAAAATGAACAATACCTACACATCGTTGGTGAATCAAACCTTTCATTTTCCTCAAGAAGGTTTTGAAGTGGATGACAATGGTTATTTACAATTTAATGGATTGGATTTAAAGGCCATTATTGAAAAACATGGTACGCCATTAAAGTTAACCTACTTACCAAAAATAGGAATGCAAATTAAAAAAGCGAAGCAAATGTTTGCGGCGGCTTTTAAGAAACACAAATACGAGGGGGAATATTTTTATTGTTATTGCACCAAGAGTTCTCACTTTTCATTTATTGTAGAAGAGGCATTGGGGCATAATGTTCATTTAGAAACCTCTTTTGCTTATGATATCGACATCATCAATCAATTGTACAAGCGCAGAAAAATAAATAAAGAAATTTTCATTATTTGCAATGGGTACAAGCAAAAATTGTACATGAGTCGAATTTCAAAACTAATCAATACAGGATTCAAAAATGTAATTCCTGTATTAGATAACAAAGAAGAATTACAATTTTACAAACGCAATACCAAAGAGCCTTTTAAATTAGGCATTAGAGTAGCATCCGAAGAAGAACCTAGTTTTCCATTCTATACCTCTCGCTTAGGAATAAGGGCCAAGGATATTTTAGAATTTTACGTTGATGAAATTGAGGGCTATGAAGATAAGTTTCAATTAAAAATGTTGCATATCTTTTTAAATAAAGGTATTAAAGACGATATCTATTATTGGTCTGAGTTAAACAAGATCATTAACTTGTATTGTCAGCTTAAAAAAATATGTCCCGAATTAGATTCCATCAATATTGGAGGTGGTTTTCCTATTAAACATTCATTAGGCTTTGAATACGATTATCAATTCATGATCAATGAAATTGTATCCAATATTAAAAAAGCATGTAAGAAGGCTAGAGTGCCCATGCCTAATATCTATACAGAATTTGGAAGCTTCACAGTGGGAGAGAGTATGGCACATATTTATAAAGTATTAGCCGAAAAGAAACAAAACGATAGAGAGTGTTGGTACATGATTGATTCTTCATTCATTACTACATTGCCAGATACTTGGGGTATTGGCGAGAAATTCCTCATGCTTCCTGTGAACAAATGGGAGAATGATTACCAACGTGTGGTATTGGGAGGACTTACCTGTGATAGCCACGATTATTATGATTCAGAAGAGCACATCAATGAAGTGTTCTTACCTAAATTAAAAAATGACTTATTGGAAGATAAGGCCGAAGAGAACAATGAATCCTTGTATGTTGGGTTTTTCCATACAGGCGCTTATCAGGACCAAATTAGCGGTTATGGTGGGATTAAACATTGTTTGATTCCTTCCCCTAAACATGTCATTGTAGAAAAAGATGCGAAAACTGGTAAGTTAGTTGACTGGGTATATGCTAAAGAGCAAACTGCTCAATCTATGTTAAAGATATTGGGCTACTTAAGATGATGAAACCTGTATTCAAATAATTAAAGGCCTCCTTCCATTTTTGGGGAGGCCTTTTTAGGTTAATTAGTTTTTGACATTTTCATACTATTCATACGTAAGTAAGTTTAAACTATTTTTTTATTTAGATTTTCGTCTATTAATAAGACAAAATGGCATATTATCTTATTATTAACTGACTAAATGACTTTAAAACAAATTTGTAGGGCATTTTTAAAATCCCTAATTTTGATTCAAATAGTAGAAGTTATGTACCCTGAAGAGTTTGTTTTACCAATGAAGGCTGAGTTAGTTGACAATGGGTTTGAAGATTTAACAACAGCATTAGAAGTAGAAAATGCAGTAAAAAAACAAGGTACAACATTGTTAGTGATTAATTCAGTTTGTGGTTGTGCCGCAGGCGCTTGTAGACCAGGAGTTTTAATGGCCATAGCAAATGCACCTATCAAACCAGATTACATCACTACCAGTTTTGCGGGATTTGATATTGAAGCAATAAATAAAGTAAGAGAATTACAATTACCTTATCCACCTTCTTCACCAGCAATTTTACTATTTAAAGATGGTCAATTGGTCAATATGGTAGAAAGACACCAAATTGAAGGTAGACCCGCTCAATTGATTGCTCAACACTTAATTACAGTTTTTCAAGAACATTGTAATTAGTTAAAAATATAGCTAAACAGTTTTTGTTTTTAGATGGGTTAGTAAACACGGCCGCACTTTCTAGTGTGGCCTTTTTTTTTCGTACATTGCAGTACATAATAAAATAAATGTACCCTAATTTATACTATCTAGTTGAAGATTTGTTTGGCATCAAACTAAGTGCTTTAAAGTTGGTTAATTCATTTGGCTTTTTTGTAGCCCTAGCTTTTATTGCATCGGGCTATGTACTGTATTCTGAAATAAAAAGAAAGGAAGCTTTAGGCCAATTTGGATTTATTGAAGAAAAGATCATTGTTGGTGCGCCTGCTTCAATAATGGATTTAGTCACTAATTTTTTGTTTGGCTTTTTCTTTGGTTATAAGCTTGTTGGAGCGTTTACAATAGAAAATGCTTTAAATAATACACAGGCATATATATTTTCATTACAAGGAAATTTTATTGCAGGTTTGATAATGGGTTTTTTGCTTTTGTATTTAAAATGGAAAGAAAAGGATAAAGTGAAATTGGCTGTACCTGAAGCCAGGACTGTGATTGTATGGACCCATGATAGAGTGGGTGACATCGTTTTACAAGCAGCTTTATGGGGTTTTATTGGTGCTAAAATTTTTCACAATCTTGAAAATTTAGATGATTTTGCTAAAGATCCTTTAGGGGCTTTAATTTCTTTTAGTGGACTTACTTTTTATGGAGGACTTATTTTAGCTACCATTGCAATTATTGTATACATCAAAAAATATAAGATTAGGGTGATTCATTTTGCAGATGCGATGGCACCCACCATGATCTTTGCATATGCAGCAGGAAGAATTGGATGTCATGTTAGCGGAGATGGTGATTGGGGTGTTCCAAGTTTATCGCCTAAGCCATTTTCATGGTTGCCTAATTGGATGTGGGGGTATACTTATCCGCACAATGTAGTGAACGAAGGGTTACATATTCCCAATTGTGTGGGCAATTACTGCAATCAACTTCCAGTGACAGTTTACCCAACTACTTTTTATGAAATCATCATCATGTTTTTGCTCTTTGGCATCATGTGGATGATGCGCAAAAAAATTACACAACCAGGGATACTCACGGGTGTCTATTTATTATTTGCAGGTGGGGAGCGTTTCTTTATTGAAAAGATTAGGGTAAATAATAAAATTCTTTCTTTGCCTTTTCAACCCACACAAGCCGAATTAATTTCAACTATTTTAATTGTGTTAGGTATTGTATTTTTAGCAATGTCTAAAAAATGGTTTCCTAAAAATATTGTAAAATCTTAAATTAAAAATTATGCCATCCTTTGATATTGCTAGTTCTGTAGACATTCAAACATTGGATAATGCAGTGAACATTGTAAAAAAAGAAATCACCAATCGTTTCGATTTTAAAGGCAATCATGTAGTGATTGATTTAAATAAAAAAGATTATGTATTAAAATTAGAGTCCGATTCTGAAATGAAAATTCAGCAAATTGTGGACGTTTTAATTAGTAGATCTATGAAACAGGGGATTGAGGCTTCGTCCTTTGATTTCTCAAAAGATGCTTTCCCAAGTGGAAAAATCTTCAAAAAAGACATTTCTGTAAAAAACGGCCTAAAACAGGAAGACGCCAAAAAGGTAGTCAAACTCATTAAAGAGAGCGGATTAAAGGTACAGGCCGCCATAATGGACGATATTGTCCGTGTTACAGGCAAGAAAATTGATGATTTACAGGATGTTATAGCGGCTTGCAGGGCGGGAAATCTAGGCCTTCCTTTGCAGTATATCAATATGAAATAAGGGTTTTTGGCTCCTTTTAAGCTTATAAATTTGGCTACAACCTAGGTTTAGGCTAAATTTGCGTCCTATTAAATAAATTGTACGGCAAAATCCGTACATCCTTAAAAATCATAATTATGAGAGAAGGTATCCATCCAGAAGCTTATCGTTTTGTAGTGTTCAAGGACATGTCAAACGGTATTCAATTCTTAGGCAAATCAACTGCCCAAACCAAAGAAACGGTAATGTTTGAAGACGGTAAAGAGTATCCAGTAATTAAATTGGAGATTTCTAACACTTCACATCCTTTTTACACTGGTAAAAACATGTTGGTTGACACCGCTGGTCGTATTGATAAATTCAACAAGCGTTACGCCAAGAAAAAATAAAAGAGAGACAATTAAAAAACATTTCTTTTTATACTTTATTAAACCCTTTCTTACGCAAGTAAGAGAGGGTTTTTTGTCAAAAAAGACTTTTGAGTACTTACCTTTGTACTGTAAAATATAAATTATGCAAACACTAGATATACTTGCTTTCGGAGCCCATCCTGACGATGTGGAGTTGGGTTGTGCTGGCGCATTGTTGGTAGCGGTGTCGGAAGGCAAAAAAGTGGGTATTGTAGATTTAACTAAAGGAGAATTGGGAACCAGAGGAACTACTTCGCAAAGATTAAAAGAAGCACAATTGGCTTCCGAAGTGATGGGCATTGGGGTGAGAGAAAATCTAGGAATGGCCGATGGCTTTTTTGAGAACAATAAAGAAAATCAATTCGCGATTATTGAAACCATTAGAAAATATAAACCTTCTATTATTTTTTGTAATGCACCCGAGGACCGTCATCCCGATCATGGACGCGCGGCTAGCTTAGTAGTAGACGCCGCATTTTTATCTGGTCTTGTTAAAATACAAACCACACACAATGGAGTAGTACAAGCACCTTGGAGACCTAGTCAAGTTTTTCATTATATACAATCGAGAAATTTAACACCCAATTTTGTAGTAGATATTAGTGCCTTCATGGATAAAAAAATGGAAGCGATACTTGCACACAGTTCTCAGTTTTACGACCCCAATTCTACCGAGCCAGCTACTTTTATTTCAGGCAATGCGTTCTTGGATTTTGTGAAAGGAAGAGCCAAGGAATTGGGACATCAAATAGGCGTAGATTATGCAGAAGGTTTTATTACGCAAAAGTTATTAGGTATTCGTAGTTTTGAAGCAATCATTCAAAAGACAACCTAGCAAAATATTTTAACCCTTTATAATTTAAAATTATGGCCATTGTTAAAGTAGGATTAGTGCAAATGACCTGTGCGGCATCTAAAACTGCCAACATTGTAAAAGCTATTGAAAAAGTAAGAGAGGCAGCTAAAAAGGGTGCTAATATTATTTGCTTACAGGAATTATTTACCTCTCTTTATTTTTGCGATGTGGAAGCCTATGAAAATTTTAAATTAGCTGAACCCATTCCTGGCGAAACCAGCAATAAACTTGCTGCCTTAGCGAAAGAATTAGGCGTGGTAATTATTGCGTCATTATTCGAAAAAAGAGCCGAAGGCTTGTATCATAATACCACAGCGGTTTTAGATGCCGATGGAACTTATTTAGGTAAGTACCGTAAAATGCATATCCCAGATGACCCTGCTTATTACGAGAAGTTTTATTTTACTCCAGGTGATTTAGGATACAAAGTTTTCAAGACAAAATTTGCCACCATTGGGGTTTTAATATGTTGGGATCAATGGTATCCAGAAGCTGCAAGAATTACTACATTGATGGGCGCCGAAATGTTGTTTTATCCCACCGCTATAGGTTGGGCCACTGCACAAGACGAGTTTACGAATAAAGAACAATACAATGCATGGCAAACCATACAGCGAAGTCATGCAGTAGCCAATGGTGTTCCAGTAATTAGTGTAAATAGAGTAGGATTGGAACAAGATGGATTGATGAAGTTTTGGGGTGGATCTTTTGTAAGCAACCCATTTGGAACTTTATTGTACGAAGCTTCACATGATAAGGAAGAAGTAGCCATAGTTGATATTGATACAGAAAAATCGGATAGTTATAGAACACATTGGCCTTTCCTACGCGATCGCCGTATTGATTCTTATGGGCCTATTTCGAAAAGATATTTAGACGAAGAGGCTGAGTAATTAAACTAACTAAATATTTCTTTCCAGTATAAATAAGATATAACTTTAAGAAAACATACAAATAAGATTAAGCAGACATACTAATACAATATGACCAACGCGACTCCAAAATCTTTAGGCTATTATTTCCCAGCTGAATTTGCAGCACATGATGCCATTTGGTTAAGTTGGCCACATAAAGAAGAAAGTTGGCCTGGTAAAATTGCAAGTATTTATCCATCCTATACCGAGTTTGTAAAAATTGTTTCCCTAACAGAAAAAGTTTGTATCAATGTTGTAGATGAAAAAATGCGTAACTCGGCAAATAAAATGTTGCAATTGGCTGGCGTAAATTTAGATCGTGTTCAATTTTTCTTTCATCCAACCAACGATGCTTGGTGTCGTGATCATGGGCCTTCTTTTTTAATTAGAGATAATGCAGATGCGCCTAAAGCCATAGTAGATTGGAATATCAATGCATGGGGTGGAAAATATCCTCCTTACGATTTAGATGATGTGATACCTACGCATATTGCCGAATCTTTAGGGTTGCCTGTATTTTATCCTGATATCATTATGGAAGGCGGCTCTGTAGATTTTAATGGTGCAGGAACGGTGATGACATCAAAATCTTGTTTGTTAAATCCCAATAGAAATCCACATTTGAATCAAGCTCAAATTGAAAAGTATTTGAGCGACTATTATGGAATAGATCAAGTATTGTGGGTAAGTGATGGCATTGTGGGAGATGATACCGATGGTCACATTGATGATACTGTTCGCTTTGTCAATGAAGACACCGTGATTACTGTGCTAGAGCCGAATGTACTTTCAGCGAATCATGAAATATTAGAACAGAATTTAAAAGAATTAAAGCAGATGCGTTTATTAAATGGCAAACAATTGAATATTGTAGAATTACCTATGCCTGCGGAAGTAATTTATGAAGGTCAAAGCCTGCCTGCTTCTTATGCTAATTTTTATATCAGCAATGGACATATTATAGTGCCAACATTTAAATGTGCGCAAGACGACCAAGCCATGCAAATCATACAATCCTGTTTTACTACTCGAGAAGTTGTGGGTATTGATTCAACCGATATCATTTGGGGCTTGGGTAGTTTTCATTGCTTAAGTCAACAAGAGCCTTCTATAGTAATCAAGAACTCATCTTTATAATTTAGATCTCCATCAATAATTCAAACCTCATGTTATTTTCAAAAAGAACTTCGTTTGCAATTGTATTTTTCGTGCTATCAACTTTGGTTGCATGTAATTATTTTCCCTATGCAAAAACCAATCAAGTATACCGAAAGCACAATAAAGAATTAATAAAATTAGTGAAAGAGGATCCTAGTATACAAACCATTGATCAATTGCCCAAAGCAGCTGAATGGGTAGGAACTACCAATTTTGATTTGCGCAAACCGAATTTTGTCATCATTCATCATACTGCACAAAATTCTTGTGAACAAACTTTAAGAACATTTACATTGGAAAGAACTAAGGTAAGTGCCCATTATGTCATTTGTAAAGACGGCACCATTCATCATATGCTCAATGATTATTTAAGAGCTTGGCATGGAGGGGTTGCTAAGTGGGGGAATAACACAGACATCAATTCTAGTTCAATTGGAATTGAATTAGACAACAATGGTTTCGAACCATTTGATAGTGCACAAATTAAAAGTTTGCTTTTATTATTATCTAAATTAAAAGAGACGTATAAAATACCTGCGAACAATTTTATAGGGCATGGAGATATTGCACCTGTAAGAAAGAACGATCCCAACATTCAATTTCCATGGATTGATTTGGCAAAAAATGGATTTGGGGTATGGTTTCAACCCAATTTAATAGATACTTTGCCAGCGGGTCTTTCCATTCCACTTGCTTTATCGATGGTGGGTTATGATATTAAGGATACCAATGCTGCTATCCTTGCTTTTAAGCGTCATTTTAGACAAGACAGTACCAGTATTATTAATGAATCGGATAGATCGGTTTTGGCACAATTAATTCAAAATAAATTATTACACTAACAATTGTTAGCGTAATTTTGTAGAAATAATTAAGCCATGGATTTTAAGTTAACAGAAGAGCAGTTGATGATTCAAAAAGCTGCGCGTGCCTTTGCACAACAACAATGTTTACCAGGTGTCATAGAACGTGATGAGCATCAAAAATTTCCCAAAGAACAAGTAGAACAATTAGCCGACTTGGGTTTTTTAGGCATGATGGCTTCGCCTGAATACGGCGGTGCCGGAATGGACACTATAAGTTATGTTATTGCGATGGAGGAGATTAGTAAGGTAGATGCAAGTGTATCTGTCATCATGAGTGTGAACAATAGTTTAGTATGTTGGGGTTTAGAACATTTTGGAACAGAAGCGCAAAAGAAAAAATATTTAACCCCTTTAGCTCAAGGTAAAAAAGAGGGGCTGATGCACATTGGTGCATTTTTATTGAGTGAACCAGAAGCGGGAAGTGACGCTACACATCAACATACTTCTGCTATTGATAATGGAGATCATTATTTAATCAATGGAGTAAAGAATTGGATTACCAATGGTTCTTCTGCATCCATCTATTTAGTGATGGCACAAACCGATGCTTCTAAAGGGCCAAAAGGAATCAATGCTTTTATTGTTGAAAAAAATACACCTGGCATCACCGTAGGCGCTAAAGAAAATAAATTGGGCATTAGAGGTAGTGATACCCATGCCGTTTCGTTTGCAGATGTAAAAGTGCCTAAAGAAAATCGAATAGGGGCAGATGGATTTGGATTTAGTTTTGCTATGAAAACATTAAATGGAGGTCGCATTGGTATAGCAGCACAAGCCTTAGGTATTGCAAGTGGTGCATATGAATTGGCTTTGGCCTATAGCAAACAAAGACAATCATTTGGTAAACCCATTCATGAGCACCAGGCTATACAATTTAAATTAGCTGAAATGGCTACTAGAATTCAATCTGCTCGATTGTTATGTTATCATGCTGCCTGGGAAAAAGATCAAGGTTTGGATTATACCACATCAGCAGCCATGGCTAAATTGCATGCAAGTGATACGGCCATGTGGGTAGCTACAGAAGCAGTGCAAGTTCACGGTGGTTATGGTTTTGTAAAAGAATACCATGTAGAAAGATTGATGCGTGATGCAAAAATTACACAGATCTACGAGGGTACCAGTGAAATTCAAAAAATGGTGATTGGCCGAAATATTACAAAGTAGTTCCATTGAATAAATGGTATTTTTGTTTTGATAAAATTTGCATTCATGTTAATTCAGAAAGAAGCATATCATAAAATAAAAAGAGAATTGGATGCAGCTAAAGTTGATTTAGTAGCCGTAAGTAAAACCAAACCCAACGAAGACATACTTGCATTGTATGCATTGGGGCAACGTTTATTTGGAGAAAATTATGTACAAGAATTGGTGGATAAAGAAGCTTCCTTACCAAAAGACATTCAGTGGCATTTTATTGGTCACTTGCAATCAAACAAAGTAAAATACATAGCGCCCTTTGTGCATTTGATTCATGGGGTAGACGGAGAAAAATTATTAAAAGAAATCAATAAGCAAGCCATCAAATGCAATAGAGTGATAAGTTGTTTATTACAGGTACATATTGCCAAGGAGGAAACTAAGTTTGGATTTGATGCCACAGAATTAATTGATTTAGTGGATAGTGGTCAATTAGCCAACTATTCCAATGTAGTTGTAAAAGGCTTAATGGGTATGGCAAGTTTTACCGAAGATCAAGTAATTCTTAAAAATGAGTTCGAGGCTTTGGCTACTACTTTTAACCAAGTAAAAAATAAATTAAATAACGTTCATTTTGATACTTTAAGTATGGGTATGAGTAGCGATTATGCATTGGCCATAAAAGAGGGGAGTACGATGGTTAGAATTGGCAGCTTACTTTTTGGGGCAAGAAATTTAGTTTTATAATCTTTAAAAAATTAAAATAAAAAAAGCTGCCCCATTAAATGAGACAGCTTTTTTTATTTAAGTAATAATTTTACTTTGTTTTTCCATAATCAAATACCAATTGACAGAAAGCTTTCACGCCTACTATAAATCCTGATTCATCTAAATAAAAATCAGGGGTGTGGTGTGGGCCCGCTTTTTTAGGATCGGTACCTTTTGGCATACCTCCAACATTAAAGAAAAAGCTAGGCGCTTTGGCAGCATAAAATGAAAAATCTTCTGCGCCAGTTGTCCAAGTGGATTCTGAAACATTTTCTTCACCCGCTGCCTTCATCAAAGAAGGAATGGTTTTTTTAACTAAAGCAGGGTCATTGTAAGTCACTAAAGTTTTGGTATCAATGACTACCTCTGCTGTAGCACCAGAGCTAGCTGCAATTGTTTTTACTGTATTCCTAATTCTTTCGTGCACTTCTTCTTGCATTTTGGTATCTAAGGTTCTAATGGTACCAGTCATTTCGGCTGTTTCGGGAATAATATTAGAACGCACCCCACTTTTAATGGTTCCTACTGTAATCACCAATGGGGCTTTGGTTAAGTCCATTTGTCTGCTCACAATATGTTGAAGACCTTCTATAATTTGAGCACTTGCTGCAATGGGATCTACGCCACCCCAAGGTTGTGAACCATGGCTTCCCTTGCCATTTACTTTTATTGTAAACCAATCAGAAGAAGCCATAAATGAGCCTGATTTGTATTTGATGGTACCTACTGGAGTTTGAGAAGAAATATGAATACCAAAAACTGCTTCTACTTTAGGATTGTCTAAAGCACCTTCTTTAATCATCAAGGGGGCACCTGCTTCTTCATTTTCAGGAGCACCTTCTTCAGCTGGTTGAAATAAAAACACAATGGTACCCGGTACCTCTTTTTGCATGTTACTTAACATTTTGGCAGTAGCCATTAACATGGCTGTATGTGAATCATGTCCACAAGCATGCATTACATTTACTTTTTGGCCATTGAATTCGGTTGTAACTTTAGAAGCAAAGGGTAGCGCCGATCTTTCATAAACTGGCAAGGCATCTATATCTGCTCTTAAAGCGATGACTGCACCGGGTTTACCACCTTTTAATATAGCCACAACGCCTGTTTTTGCAAAAGGATATTTTACTTCTACATTTGGTAATGTTTTTAAAAAGTCAACAATGTATTTACCTGTGTTGAATTCTCTATTAGACAATTCAGGGAATTCATGAAAATGTCTTCTCCATGAGATAAGTTGAGGTTCTACTTCTTTTAATAATGCTGCATAATTTTTTGGCATGTCTTGAGCTGAACTACTAATAAAAAGTAGCACTAAACTTAATGCGATTAAACTAATTTTTCTCATTTGTGTTTTATTTATGTGTTGATAATTATTAGATGAAATAATGGCTGTTGAAATTTTGATTCATATTGGCTTTATGAAAATAGATAAATGAATTTATTTAAGATTGGTATTCTCCAAACACAGTTCTCAATACACTTGCAATTTCACCTAAAGTACAATATTGTTCTACGGCTTCAATCACCGAAGGCATTAAATTGGTATTAGATTGAGCATTTGCTTTAATCTGACTCAAACATGCATTTACTTTATTTTGATCTCTTTTGGATTTAAGTAATTTTAATTTTTCAATCTGCGCTTTTCTAATCTCCTCATTAATTCTCATGATGGGAATTTTCTCCGCATTGTCAGATTGAAATTCATTTACACCTACAATTATTTTTTCTTTAGACTCAATATTTTTTTGATAAGTATAAGCGCTTTCAGCAATTTTATTTTGCATAAATCCATTTTCTATGGCACTGACACTACCGCCCATCTCATCAATTTGTTGAATTAAAGCCAAAGCCTTCTCTTCCATTTCATTGGTTAAATTTTCAACAAAGTAACTTCCTGCCAAGGGATCTGCACTGTCTGCAATGCCACTTTCAAAAGCCACTACCTGTTGTGTTCTAAGTGCAATGCTGGCTGCATTTTCGGTGGGTAAGCCCAAAGCTTCATCATAACCATTGGTATGCAAGCTTTGCGTCCCACCCAATACAGCTGCAATGGTTTGAATGGTTACTCTACTAATATTATTAAGTGGTTGTTGTGCAGTAAGCGTAGCGCCGCCAGTTTGCGTATGAAAACGAAGCATCAATGCTTTTTCATCGGTAGCACCTAAATCCTTCATTATTTGTGCCCACATTTTTCTAGCAGCTCTAAATTTGGCAACTTCTTCAAATAAATTATTGTGTGCGTTAAAGAAAAAGGATAGTCTTTTCCCAAATACATTGATGTCTAAGCCTTTTTCTTTGGCAGCTTGCACATAGGCTTTACCATTACTTAAAGTAAAGGCAATTTCTTGTACCGCGGTACTCCCAGCTTCTCTAATATGATAGCCCGATATGGAAATACTATTCCATTTAGGTAAATGCAATCCACAATATTCAAAAATATCTGTAATGATGCGCATGGATTGTTTAGGCGGATAGATATAAGTACCCCTAGCTGCATATTCTTTTAAAATATCATTTTGAATGGTACCCGTTAATTGATCTAATGCAATGCCTCTTTTCTTCGCCATCGCAACATACAATGCCAATAAAATAAAACCAGTTGAATTTATGGTCATAGAAGTACTTATTTTATCCAAAGGAATGTCTTTGAATAAAATTTCCATATCTTCTAAAGAACAAATAGATACACCCACTTTTCCTACTTCACCTTCTGCCAAATCATCATCTGCATCATAGCCAATTTGCGTTGGTAAATCAAATGCAACGCTTAAACCCATCACCCCTTGGCCTAGTAAAAAATGATATCTTTTATTGCTCTCTTCGGCAGTAGAAAAACCTGCATACTGACGCATCGTCCATAATTTTCCACGATACATATCGGCTTGCACGCCTCGGGTATAAGGGAAAGTGCCTGGTAACAGTCCACCATTCAGATTTTGTGGTAAATCTTTATTGGTATACACCTTTTTAATGTCGATGCCACTGTCCGTCTTTTTGTTCCCTTTTTGCATCCATAAATTTACGAAAAATTTAAAGAGAAGGGCTTCAATTATTTCTATTTTCGAAAGATGCTTCCTGCCTAAGATCAGCTATAATTTGTACTTTTGTACTATTAAATTTAACCTATGTCAACAACTATAGCTTCAACTACATCACTTGTTACACCCGTATCATTTACAGAGGGAGCCATTGCTGAAATTCATCGTTTAATGGCCGAGCCCGATTTTGATCAACAACAAAGGCTTAAAGTTGGAGTTAAAGGAGGTGGATGTAGTGGGATGACTTATATTTTAGGGTTTGAGATACCTAAAGTTGAGGATGAACTTTTTACATTTGAAGGCATACCATGTTGCATGGAAGCTGCACATCAAATATATTTATATGGTATGCAGATAGATTGGCAGGGTGGACTTAATAGTCGTGGATTTACTTTTAACAATCCGAATGCATCTAGTACTTGTGGATGTGGTACTTCATTTGCGGTTTAAAATTTTTTGAAAAAATACATCCTTCTCGCTCTCAATCGCTGTGCTCAAATGTTCGCTCGAATGAGTATTGTTTTCAATAAAATTTTAAATAAATATCATATTACGGTTTAGCTCGAATGAATATTATTTTCATCTAGCGCATTATCAAAGCCTACTCACGAACATATGAGAATAGCGTTAAGAAAAATCTTAAATACATCGTTAAAAAATTGTGGATGTCTGAGCGATGCGAGTTCAAAATTTTAGAAGTAGGTAAGATTTTTTAGCGTCATTCGAATCTGAGCGTGATAGGCTATTTATAATGCTTTTGAAATAATTATTGAACCAACAAAAAAGCCCCCGAGTACTCGGAGGGCTTTTTTTATATCAATTCATAATAGAATTATCTTTTCTTTTCGGCGCGTCCTAATGGTTTGCTTTTTGAAAAATCAACCAATACTGGAGCAGCAACAAAGATTGATGAGTAAGTACCAGTAATTACCCCAATCAACATAGCGAATGCAAAACCTCTTGTTACTTCTCCACCAAAGATGAATAAGATTAAGATGGTTAAGAATACGGTTAATGAAGTCATGATGGTACGACTCAATGTTTGATTAATCGCTTTGTTAATAATAGAAGCATTGTCTGCACCTTTCATTATTTGACTGTCCTCACGAATACGATCGTAAACAATTACGGTATCGTTCATAGAGAAACCAATTACTGTTAATACAGCAGCAATAAAGTGCTGATCAATTTCTAATGGGAATGGCACTACTTTTCTTAAGAAGCTAAATACGATCAAGGTTACAAATACATCATGTAATAAAGAGAAAATGGTTCCTAAAGAATATCTCCAATCGCGGAAACGAATAAAGATGTACAAACAAATAGCAATTAAAGCAAAGATGGTTGCTTTGGTTGCACCTGCTTTTAAGTCTTCAGAAATGGTTGGCAATACAGTTTGAGAACCTTGTTTGTATTGAGTTTCAAATTCTTTATAGGTGGTACCTGCTGGTATTTGTTTCTCTAAACCTTTGAACAACAATCCTTCCACTTCCGCATCTATATTGTTTCCTTGTTCTTTAATCTTATAAGAAGTAGTGATATTGATTTGATTTTTAGAATCAACAGTTTTAATGATAGGAGATTCACCAAATACTTTTTTCAAATCTTCTCTCACCGATTCAATGTTTACTGCGTTTTTAAATTTCACCGTATAACTTCTACCTCCAGCAAATTCAACTCCTTGGTCAAATCCGTTAAAGAAACTAGCAATACCCATTATCAAAACAACGGCAGACAACATGTAAGCGTACTTTCTAAATTCAATGAATTTGTATGCAGCGTGTTGGAAAATGCCTCTTGAAATTTTTGTGAAATATTCAAAGTGTCTGTTCTTGCTGGTATAGATATCTGTAATTAAACGAGAAACTAAAATTCCACAGAACAATGACAATAAGATACCAATGATTTGTGTAGTAGCGAATCCAAGTACTGGACCTAAACCAAAGTAAGCTAAGATACAAGCAGTTAAAAGGGTAGTAACGTGTGCATCCAATACTGGAGACATAGAACGTTTGTAACCATCTGTCACGGCCAATTGATAACTTTTTCCTTTGGTCAATTCCTCTTTAATTCTTTCAAATATAATTACGTTGGTATCTACCGCCATACCAATAGTCAATACCAAACCGGCAATACCTGGAGCGGTTAAAGTAAATCCAAGCGCACTTAAAATACCGATGGTGAAAAGTAAGTTTAAAATTAATGCGATGTTGGCAACCCAGCCACCTGTATTAAAATATAACAACATTAATGAGAAGATCACTAAGAATGCAATACCAAATGCCATAGCACCACCTTGAATAGAAGCTTTACCTAGTGTTGGACCTACTTGTTGTTCTTGAACAATTTTAGCAGGAGCAGGTAATTTACCACTCTCTAAAATTTCAGCTAAATCCTGAGCTGTTTTTAAAGAATAGCTACCAGAAATTTGTGAATTACCAGTAGTGATAGCATCATTCACATTTGGGGCAGAATAAACAATATTGTCCAATACGATGGCAATCGGTTTGCCAATATTTTTTGAAGTCATCTTAGCCCAAATGCCTGTACCCACTTTATCCATATTCATTTTAATGGCAACGCGACCTCTTTCGTCAAAATCTTGTGCAGCGTTGGCAACGTGGTCGCCCTCTAATTCTGCTAAACCATTTTCCAAAGTTTTAATCGCATATACAGGAAGCACATCCTTTGTTTTTGCATCTTCAGATTCTACTTTACCATACATGAAAACTAAATTCGATGGGAATTTTGATTTCACTTCTGCTAAAGCTAAATAGCTGTTTAATTTAGCAGTATCTTTTTTCAAGATATAGCCAATTTCAGCAGGGAATATGTTTTGTCCATTTTTACCTTGATAAGGTTGTGTAAACTGTAAAGTTTTTAATAATGGATTTTTGTTGAGATTTAGTTTAGAAGTATCATTCTTAACAGTTGCATTGCTGTCTTTAATGCCATTTAAACTGGCTTCAATTGCTTTGTCTGCAGCAACGATACCATTTTGAAAGTCTTTATTTTCAAAAGTATATACTTCAAAAAATTGCAAATTAGCAGTTGATTGTAAATAAGAACGTACACGCTCTTTATCGGTTACACCAGCCAATTCGATATTGATAATTCCTTTGTTGGCATCTGGATTAATATTAGGTGAAGCCAATCCAAAACGGTCAATACGCGTTCTTAAAATTCTATAGGTATTGTTAAATGCTTGAGTTGCTTGATCTTTTAAATAATTGGCCACTACATCATCCGATGCATCAAATTTTAATTTTCCATTACTTCTTGTAGCAAAAATAGGCGCCAATTTACCACTGGGGTTAAGCGAACTGTATTCGTTTCTAAATAAAGTAATAAGGTCGGCTCTGCTGTTGGCTTTTTTGTTTACGGCATTGGTTAATGCTGTATTAAAAGTGGGGTCTTTAGAGTAATTCGCCAATGATTTGATTAAACCATCTAGGCCAACTTCCATGGTAACACTCATACCTCCTTGTAAATCAAGGCCTAACATTAATTCTTTCTCTTTAGCAGAACCATAGGTAGTCATACCAAAGGCCAATTTGGTGTCTTTGGTACTGTCTAATAGACGCTTGAAATATACTTTTTGGATATCACTTAAGCTATCGTTGTATAACAATTGTTCATCTTTGTTAGCAGGGTAAACTTGATCTGCTTTTGGAAACTTTTTTACCCATGTATCTGCCTTGGCTTGCATTGCCTTTTCATGATTTCTTACAAACAATGTAAATGACAATTGATAAAGACAAATTAAAATAAGCGCAAATGTAAAAAAGCGCACTAATCCTTTGAGTTGCATAATAGTGTGGTTAACTGATTTTTAGTCGGCAAATATAATGGAAAGAGGCCAAAATTAAGGCTAAAAAGGCATTATTTTACTAGTTCAAAACGATATCAAAATATAGAGGAGAATTGGCTGGTATTGAGCCATTTGCTTGTGCTCCATAGGCTAATGAAGAAGGTAGTAATACTTTCATATGCCCCCCTTTGCCAATATAGGGAACAACAATTTGCCATCCTGGTATTAAACCACTTAGAGCAGAACTAAATGTTCCAGCGTCAAATTGGGTACCATTTAATAATTTTCCAGTATAAGTAATTGATAATGACTCACATAGGTTCACTTTAGTACTTGAGCCAGGTGTAATAATTTGATATAAGATACCACTTGAGTCTACGGTATAATTGATATTGTTTGTGGTACAAAAAGCAATCATTGCAGCTTTTTGTGTGGCATTGACATCTTTAGGATAATTAGCAGTTAAAGTACAAGCCGAAGATTTGCTACAAGCGCTATTTGAAAAAATAGCAAAAACGACCAAAAAAAGGCCAATTATTGCTAAAAATGAGGTGTTTTTGGTGATTTTTGAGGTAAAATGGGTCATTTTTTGTTTTTTAAATGTTTGATTTCTTGAAACCTTTGTTCATTCATTTCAAAGGTAAATTGTTGATAGATCCAAGCAAAACCAAAGGAGAAAATTACAATTGCAATAATCATCCAGATTCCGTTGCTACTCATATTGGCAATCATGCTGGCTCTTTCATACCAGCCAATTTCGGAAATTACCAATATAAGTACCCCAAATAGTAAACTAAGGCTAAGACCCTTCAAAAAGGGTTTGCGTTTAAAATTGGGAAGCATTCGATCTTTTTCCCATTGCTGGTAAAATTTTTCTTCGTCTGCATCTATCATCTTACAAATTTAAGCAATGGTTGTTAAAGTTAGACATGCATTGCTTACTTTTAATTTAGAATCAACTTAATCAAAAAACGACATAAAGCTTATGAAAACCTTAATTCAGAAATGGGGGATAGCTATGGGAATCTTCATACTTGCTGTGCATTTTGTGGCACAGTTCTTAGGTGCGCAATATTTAATGTTGGAACATATTAGCAAAGCTATGTTATTACCTATTCTGATGATGTATTTATATGTTCAACCCAATGTTTATAATAAACCTGGAAAAAATTTAGTCATGCTTGGCTTGTTTGGTTCCTTTTTAGGAGATGTGTTTTTGATTTCAAAAACAATGTTTATTCCAGGCATGATTGCTTTTATGATGACGCATATTTGTAACATTTTATTTTTTAGTAAAATATACAGGCCTTCACAACCACGTTCAACTAAATTTTATATCGCTACATTTTTATTGGCATGCTTTTGCGTATTTATTTATTTTCATTTAAAGGAGGGGATGGGTAAATTAATTTATCCTGTCTTAGTATATATGGCATTGATAAGTACTGCAGCTTTAATGGCCATTCATATTTCTAATAATAAAGCCACTACAATAATTGCGAATAGTTTTTGGATTCCAGGCATGTTATTTTTTTTAACAACAGACAGTATTTTAGCGTTTAATAAATTTGACTGGGCCATTCATTCACCCATATCTAATATTGGTTTGTTGATTATGCTAACTTATGGATTGGCGCAGTTTTTCTTAATCAAAGGATTCCAATTGTATTTTACAACAGCATCTAAACAAATAGGATAGTGTATTGCTTGCACCTAATAATAAATAAGTGATATTTCTATAAATATCAACGTAAAGATAAAGCACAAAAAAAAACCTCCCTCCCGAGTGCTCGGGAAGGAGGTTTTTTTATTACTTGATGCGACTTGGTCGCTTTCAATATTAGTAACCCATACCACCCATATCAGGCGCATGTCCGCCACCTTGTGGCGCTGCAGCTGGAGCTGGTTTGTCAGCAATCACACATTCTGTTGTTAACAACATAGAAGCGATAGAAGCTGCATTCTCTAAAGCAACTCTTGTTACTTTAGTAGGATCGATCACACCTGCTTTGAATAAGTTTTCGAAAACTTCTGTTCTTGCATTGAATCCAAAGTCGTCTTTGCCTTCTTTGATTCTTTGAACAACAATAGAACCTTCGATACCGCTATTCTTTACAATTTGACGAAGCGGTTCTTCAATCGCACGACGTACAATTTGAATACCTGTATTTTCGTCTTCGTTAGCACCTTTTAATTTTTCTAAACTTGCTACAGCACGAATGTAAGCAACCCCACCACCTGGTACAATGCCTTCTTCAACAGCTGCACGTGTTGCGTGTAAAGCATCGTCCACGCGATCTTTCTTTTCTTTCATTTCAGTTTCAGTAGCTGCACCAACATACAATACGGCAACCCCACCACTTAACTTAGCCAAACGCTCTTGTAATTTCTCACGATCGTAGTCTGAAGTTGTATTTTCAATTTGCGCTTTAATTTGATTCACACGCGCAGTGATATCTGCTTTTTTACCTTTACCACCAACGATAACGGTATTGTCTTTATCTATTGTAATAGAACTTGCTTGACCTAAGTAAGTTAAGTCGGCATTCTCTAATTTGAAACCTTGTTCTTCGCTGATAACTGTTCCTGCAGTTAAGATAGCAATGTCATTCAACATTTCTTTTCTGCGGTCACCAAAACCTGGCGCTTTTACTGCAGCCACTTTAATGGTACCACGTAATTTATTCACTACCAATGTTGCCATTGCTTCACCTTCTAAATCTTCAGCGATGATGACCAATGGACGACTTGTTTGTGCTACTTTCTCTAAAATATGCAAGATGTCTTTCATTGCTGAAATTTTCTTATCATAAATTAAGATGTATGGATTTTGCATTTCCGCTTCCATCTTTTCGCTATTGGTAACGAAGTAAGGAGAAACATATCCACGATCAAATTGCATCCCTTCAACTACATCAACTGTAGTATCAGTTCCTTTTGCTTCTTCCACTGTAATCACACCTTCTTTACCCACTTTGCTCATGGCAAGGGCAATCAATTTTCCAATTTCATTATCGTTGTTGGCAGAAATAGAAGCCACTTGCTCAATCTTTTTTGCATCGTTACCAACCGTTTGAGATTGTGCTTTTAAACTTGCTACTACTTTTTCAACAGCTTTGTCAATACCGCGTTTCAAATCCATTGGATTGGCACCAGCAGTAACGTTTCTTAAACCTTCGCCAATAATAGCTTGTGCTAATACAGTGGCAGTAGTTGTACCATCACCCGCTTGATCAGCAGTTTTGCTTGCTACTTCCTTAACCATTTGAGCTCCTATGTTTTCGATAGGATCTTCCAAGTCAATTTCTTTGGCAACAGAAACACCATCTTTAGTAATAGAAGGTGATCCAAATTTCTTTTCGATAACTACGTTACGACCTTTTGGTCCTAAAGTAACTTTTACGGCGTTGGCTAAAGTGTCAACCCCTTTTTTCATTTTATTTCTCGCTTCTAAGTCGAAAAAAATCATTTTAGACATATAAACTTATTTTATTTCGTTAATTAATAAATCTGATCTTAACAATTATACAATTGCCAAAATATCGCTTTCACGCATGATCAATAAATCTTGACCTTCAATTTGAATTTCTGTTCCAGCATACTTGCCGTATAAAACGGTATCGCCTACTTTAACA